>JAXMBU010000041.1:0-66536 GCA_046349735.1 Planctomycetaceae bacterium | reverse complement strand
AATTGTTTCGGCCTTGAGTGCAATTGGAGTTCCCTCGAGGCTTGTCACTTCCTGACGACGAATCATCGACACGGCTCGTTGAATCACCATATCGGCATCATGCAGAACCGCGTCGAAATGTTCGCGAGGCACGAGGGTTCCATCCGACTGATAGTTCCGGTCGGCAAACACCTCACTCCGCGTTTTCAGATTCAGTCTGTGCCCGGCTTCGATGAGGCAGCTTCCGGACAACCCGAACAGCAACGCTTGCGGCGCTAGTGATTGAACGGTTTCAGCGATGGCCATGGCCACCTCAATGTCAACAGCCGCCAGATTATATAGGGCTCCATGAGGCTTCACATGGGCCAGAGGAATACCAGCAGAGTTCGCCACGCAAAGCGACAAATGCAGTTGCTCCGTCAGCATCTCCCGGATCTGCGTCTTTGTCATCGAGATCATACGCCGGCCGAAGTTCTCGCGATCCGGGTATCCAGGATGCGCACCAAAGGCTGCGCCCGTGGCTTTACAGGCAGAAGCCAGCAACTGCATTCGTTCCGGGCTGCCAGCATGAGCACCGCAGGCCACGTTCGCGGAGTGAATCCAGGGCAGAATGGCGAGGTCCAGATCAAGACCGTCGTCGCCTTCAAGTTCACCGAGGTCGCAGTTCAGATCGATTCGAGCCGGGATGATCATGAGCGGCTCCCGCTTTCAGAATGCGATTGTTCAGGCGGCTTCGCAACTGGCATCATTCGCATCATCGTGATAGCACGATCCAGATCGGCTCGTCTCTTCTGAAACAGCGCCCGAGCCTCCTCGATTGCCGTTTCGACAAATCGCAGCGATTGCCCGGGTCGCGTTTGTGCCGCTAACGGAAGATCAGCACTAATCACATGAGCAATACGTCGATATCCTCCTGTTGGAGCACTATCGGCCATCAACAGGATCGGGCGACCATCGGGCGGCAACTGAATGGTCCCCACCGCCGTTCCCTCCGACATCATGTCGCTTGTGTCTTCCAGAACCAGCGGCGTCGCAGACAGCCGATAGCCCATACGATCAGATTGAGGTGTGAGTTGAAAGTTCTCGCTCCAGAATCTGAGCTGGCTTTCAGCCGTCAACATGGCGAAATGCTCACCTCGAACCACCCTGACGGTTACGGAATCGCTCGAAGGCAAATCCATCGGGCGTACGAACCATGACGGAAATGAGATCACCGTGGTCTCGCTTGCGTCACCCATGACTTCGGCGGAGTTCGTCGAGTGCCCCAGCGGCAACTCATCCCCATTTTTCAATGCTCTCCCCTGTAGACCGCCAAGCTGAGCACGCATCAGAGTCGCTCGACTCCCCATGACTTCCGGCACATCAAAACCACCGGCCACTGCGAGATAGCACCGACATCCCAGCTGGGCCGTCTGGAAACGAATTCGAGTTTTCGCTGGTACCGTCACAGGAGTATTCTGAGGAATCGCGATTGGCTCCCGTTGCGCCAGGGTTGTCGTGACAGGCGAAAAGTTGCCGCCGGTGATCGCAATCCGTGTCCGACCTGTGAACTCCAGCTCATCGCCGGACAACATCATTTCGAGAGTTGCAGCAGAAGGTGTGTTACCAACCAGCCGATTCGCAAGCTCATGAGAGAAACGATCCATGGCGCCTCCGGACGGAACTCCGAATTGTCGAAACCCCGGCCGCCCGAGATCCTGAATCGTCGTCGTCAGACCCGCACGAATGACTCGGATGAGACTCATTGTTCATCCCGCCAATTGTGAAACTCGTCAGCGCGAATCGGAAGGAACTGAACTTGATCACCAGCCGTCAACAGACAGGGTTGCGAAAGCTCTGCTCGGAACAATCGACGCGGAGTTCGCCCGATGATGTTCCATCCTCCGGGAGTTTCCTGAGAATAGATGCCCGCCTGACGACCGCCAATCGCCACAGATCCCGGCGGCACCTTTAATCGGGGCGAAGTACGCCGTGGCGTGGCAAGTTCCTGAGGAAGTCCGGAAAGGTACGGGAAGCCGGGAGAGAATCCTATCATGCGAACCGAATACTCCACGCTGCAAAAACGCTGGATGACGTCTTCGGGGAGCAAGCCGTGGGTCGTAGCGAGTTCCACAAGATCAGGAGCCAAAGTCAGGTCAAAACAGACCGGAATCTCAATTCGGTTCGAAGCGACCGGCGGTTTGCTTTCCGCATACTGCATGGCCTGCTCGATGATGCCAGCCACCTCCCGGAACGCAAGTCGACTCGGGGAATAATGGACCGTGATCGAGTCGAACGCCGGTACAACGGATTCAAATCGGTCCCCGCTTTCCCGCGCGGGAGTATGGCTCAGTGCGGCGATCGCTTGTCTGACAGCCCGGTCGATTTCCCCGTCGTCCGCCCCTGTCCATTTCACGATTGCGGCTGAATCACCCAGAGGCCGAATTGACGGCGTCATGTTTCTCCGACTTTCCCTCATAGTAGATGTCACCAAACGCGGACTTCGCAAACCCTCTTCGTTCCCGGCACACCCCAGCCCCTCATGGGTTTCGGCACGATTTGCCGACTGCGCGGAAGGTTCCCGACTGTCAAGCTGGGAGAAGTACGATTCCGGACGAACGAAATTACGGGCAAACGCGACCTTTCGGTCGATTGACAGACAGCCAGGACTCTTTCTACAAAGACGAGCTTGGAAGGGGCCATAATTGTTTTGTGGGGCTTGATTTTATCGATCAAGTCTCGAAGAATGTTTTTGCTCCGTGGTGGCAGACGTAAGAATTTCAGGGATTTCCGGAGGTTTTAATGCTGACTGTGAAGAATTCTGTGCGAATCGTGGTTGCCGGCGCTGTAGCCGTCGCAATGTTCGTTATGACAGGCTCAGAAGCTTTGGCTCGCCCAAAGTATGCCAACGTCATGAACACAACCTACCCTGACCTTGCGAAGAAGAAGGGTACAGACGGCAAGCTGACTTGCGCTGTATGCCACCCAAAGACCGACAAGAAGGTCCGTAACAACTACGGTGCCGCTGTTGGTGGCAAGCTGGAAAAGAAGAACGAAACTGACGAAGCCAAGATCAAGGAAGCTCTGACCAAAGCCGAAGGCGAAAAGAGCGCTACTGAAGGCAAGACCTTCGGTGACCTGATTAAGGAAGGCGAACTGCCAGGCACCAGCGACGCAGCAGCAAACTAAGCTGTTTCGGCCTGCCGGTTGAACTCACAGGGCGAGGTTCCTGCTCGGAATCTCGCCCTTTTTTCGTTATTCTCTTCCGGAAGCGGCCCCGGATCGGGAAAACTGAATTGAAGACGGGCCGCGAACCGATTATCCTGCTCGTTTCGCTGATAACTTGCGTGGTTGAACATGCCGGTGCCGGGGAATCGTGACGGTGAGGGATCCGTCGTTTTCGTAATTTCTAAAGAAACGCCTTATTGCCATGAGTACGCTGAAGAAAAACAAGAGAATCAAACGCGCTGCGGTGCTGGAGCTGTACGGAGACCTGAAGCCCGGTCGTGGAAACCAGAAGGTTGAGCGCGGCAAAGCAAAGTACCTGGGCGGTAACGGTCGAAAAACCACGGGAATCACGAAACGCGTCTATCGTAAAAACCTGAAGAAGATCCAGGTTCTGGAAAACGGTGCGGTTGTTCGCCGCCGCGTTCCAGTGAGCCTGATCCGCTCCGGGGCGATCGTGAAGCCAGTTGCGAAAGATCCGTTTGCATTGCCAGACGCCAACTGATCTTGCTGCGAATATCAATAATTGAAGAGGCTCGTGGGATTCCACGAGCCTTTTTTTGTTGAAACATCTCGGCCGTTGCTGAAATGCTTTGACATCATCGTGAGGATTGGCGACTGGTGTTAGCGGTCATATCACGGCGACCTAACCACAGCCTTGCAATTCATCAATTGCAACTCGCGCCGCCACGATTCGGAACTTGCCCAGCCCATCCCGCAAGGACATCGCAAGCAGGAAATCGCGGACTGATGGAGTTCGTTTCTGATGCTGACGCCGTTGATTGTCAATGTAGGTCCTTTCTGCCGGAAAGGACTTTCGCCGCAAGTCGAACCATGTGTGCAGCTGGCTTAGGATCGCAACTGGCTTGATCAATCCCGTTGCACAAAGGTCGCGGCCAGCCACGAAGTCCTCCTCGGCAGGCTCATCTTTACCCCCATTTTTTCGGGAAAAAATTCAAACGCCGAGCGTTCTCCATCGTTGATGCGGTCCCTGGGGGCGAGCAGAACGGGAAGAGGACCGCGAGCATCGGCCCAGTATCGGTTTCCCGCCGGCGGGCCACTGGTTCGAGAACTAGAGGGAGCTCAACCCCAACGGGGTTTCACATCACAAAAGTGCGAGTTTCTCATGCGAGCATCGCACGTTGTGGAACCCCGTTTGGGGTTCGGTGAGATCTCCATTTTCATACCTGGGGTGCGCCGCAACGCGGCGACCCCAGGCTTTGTTGTAGAACCCGTACCGGGTTGAATCGCAGGATTCCTCGCGGTAGATCATTCAAGGTCACCACCGCAATGGCTTTATGCCTCGACAAAAAATGTGGGTAAAGAAGAGTCCGGCAGAAAGGACCTACTTTGACAATCAATCGCGACCACACCCGCCCCAGTTGAACTTATCGCTGGCTGGGAAGAAGACCTCGCCAATTGTCCTTTTTGCCGTGTCGCTTATGCAGAGCTCTCTTGCAACCTGCTCAGGATTGCCCTGTAATTACCGGCCTTCGATCTGCAAGTTATGTCCCGCCATCGACGTCAGCCGCCTGCGGCGTCGAACTCCAGCCCGCCAGATAAAATTTTTTGCCATGAGACCAGACGACCGCAATGCGATGTCGATGGAAACGCTGTTGAAGGACTTTGTCCGCAGCAGTGGAAGGCTCATTCTGCAAGTACTGGTTGTATCGCTGATGGCTCCTTTCGGAGTTGGCCAAACAACGCCGACCGTGAATACGGTATTCCCCAGTGGCGGACAAAGTGGGACGACATTCGAGGTCAGCATTACCGGGACCCAGGTGGACTCTGCTGCCAAACTGCAAAGTAATATTCCAGGCTTCGAGTCAGAGTTGCTCTCGCCAAATCGATTTCGACTGACTCTTCCTGACGCGACTCCATCAGGCACCTACGACATCTGGGCGGTCGGGGCCGATGGCGTGAGTAATCCGCGTACATTTCTGGTGGGCGGCCATCCGGAGCTCATGGAAGTTGAACCCAACGATGTTGATTCCGCCGCCATGTCGGTGATTGTGAATCGCGTCATCAACGGGCAACTCGACAAATCGGGCGATGTGGATTGCTATCAATTTCAAGCCACAAGAGGCCAAAGGATCATTATCGAATGTTCGGCAGAGCGGATTGATTCGCGACTCCGCGCGGTGCTGGAAGTTTTCGATGTGTCAGGTCGACGCGTCGCAGTGAATCGAGGCTACTTCGGAGTTGATCCACTGATTGATTTCGTTGCACCATCCGATGGAAAGTATTTCGTTCGTGTCCAGGATCTGATTTCGTCCGGGGGGGCTGAGTTTTACTATCGTCTGGAGTTTGATACTCAACCGCGAGTTGTCTTTGCCAGACCAGCGGTAATTCAACAGGGCCAGGCGGCTCGTGTGACGTTGTTTGGCTGGAACCTTTCCGGAGCCGGCCTTCCGACTTCGTTAAAGTCCGGTGAGATTTCGGGCGTGACTGATCAACAGTCCGGACAGGACGCGGCGAATGAATCATTACGAAACGCCCACCACAGTGGCGGCGGTTTGGAGCAGCTTGAGATCGAGATTCCGGCAACGCTGGCTCAGCCGTCGAAACAGATTCCCGTTCCACTGCTGCCATCGCAGGCTGTCACAACACGAAACGCATTCGCATTTCATCTTGAAGGCGGCAATGCTCCTGTAATGATCGGACTAACGGATCTGCCGGTGAGTTTGGATCTGAGCAACAATCATTCGCCGGACTTCGCTCAGCCGATTCAAGTGCCCAGCGAAGTCAGCGGAGAGCTCACTGACGCCAGCGAGCAGGACTGGTTCGCGATGGATGTTCAGAGAGGCGAAGTGTTACATCTGGCAGCCTTTGGCCAACGCATCTCGTCTCCGGTAGATCTGCAGATCAGTGTTTACGATTCAGAGGAGCATCTATTGGTGCAGTTCAATGATGAGCCGAAGAATCCGGGCGGCGAGTTCAATACGAGTCATCTGGATCCCGCTGGTCGTTGGGTTTGCCCGCGAAACGGTCGCTATTTTTTTGTGCTTCGAAATTTGAATCGCGGTGTGTCGAGTGACCTGCGTCGAATCTACCAGTTCAGCGTACGCCGTGAGGAGGCTGATTTTCAGGTCGTGGCGATTCCTTCGATTGACGGCGTTAAGGCTATGAATATTCCTCAAGGCGGCCGACAGCTCCTGAAGCTGCTCGCTGTCCGCGAGCGAGGATACGACGGGACGATTCGAGTGACTGCGAAGAGTCTCCCGGGTGGTATCGAGTGCCCGGATATTTGGTTCGGCCCCGGGGTCAATCATGCCACGATGGTGATCTCGGCCGATCAGGCTGGGTGACAAGCTGCTCAGCCGACTGCATCTCGAAGCCACTGGCGATGAAGGGGGTACATTGCGCTGCTGATGTTCAGTTCGGCACGATCGTTCGTGCGGGAACTCCGAACGGATGGGGCCGATTGGTTTCCGAGCTTCCTTTCGCGATCGCTGGAATTGCCCCCATCAGAGTCACCGCAGACGCTCACGAAAATCTTGAGCATCAGTTGTACGGAACTCTCACCGCCAAACATTTTCAGGGCAGCGCGGTGGATGTCGCGGTGGAGATTGAACGACACGACTCAGCACATCTGGCCAACGTCAAGCTCATGGGCGACGGTCTGCCGGATCAGATCAAGAATCAAACAGCAACCATTCCGGCAGGACAGAAGAAGGGCTATGTCTCTTTCGAACTGCCGCGTACTTTGCAGCCCGGCCATTACTCATTCGCCATCCGCGCAGAGACCACAGTTGTGACGGCGGACGGAAAGACGGAAGGCGTGGTGGCGTATAGTTCGCCTGTTGTCATTGACGTCCAGCCGGCGGCCTTCGAAGTCGATGTCGATCCGTTCGCTGTAACGAAAGCTCGTCGAGGCGACACGATTCAGATAGCTTATTCGTCGCGGCGTCGCAATGGCTTTATCGGCAAGATGCATACGGAGATTGCTGCCCCCGGCGTTGTGACTGATGTTCCCGGTCTGCTGGGGCGTGGTGAAACGTTTACGGGGCAAACCGAAACCGGATCATTGCAGATTGCTGTGAATCAGGATGCTCCATTGGGGCCACAGCGGTTTCTGCGACTCTTCACCGTGGGTGTGGTCGAGGATGAGCCAATGTATTACGGCAGCCAATTTCTCTCATTGGAGATCGTGGAATGACCAGGGCCACGCGAATCATGACGATCTTCATTCGATGCCGAAATACGTTTACTGCGTTGGTTGTATTGCTCTGTGTTGCATGGTCAACGAATTCTGTTGCTGCGGCCGAAACAATCACCACGGAGCCCCGGGATCGAACGGTCTATTTTGGAACTGATGTAGTTCCAATTCTCACCAAGCTGGGGTGCAACGGCGGTGGTTGTCATGGGAAAGCCACCGGACAAAACGGATTTCGCCTGTCGCTGTTCGGGTTTGAGCCGGATTTTGACTACGAAGCCATTGTCAAGGAATCTCGAGGTCGACGTCTGTCTCTGGCCGCACCGGAGCATAGCTTGCTGCTGACGAAAGGCACTGACGGTCCCCATGGTGGCGGTAAACGACTCGCTGTGGACAGCGAAGACTATCGTATTCTGCGGCAGTGGATCAGCCAGGGAACAACGCGGCCGCAAGCCAGCGATCCGCATTTGCTGCACATTAAGATTACGCCACAAGACGCCGTTCTTGGCGTCGATTCTCGTCAGCAGTTGCACGTGACTGCAACATTTTCGGATGGTCGAACTCGCGATGTGACGCGACAGGCTGTTTATCAGTCGAACGAGCCCGGCATTGCGACAGTCTCAGACGATGGCACAATTCAGACGACGTCTAAGCACGGTCTGTTCTCCGTCATGGCTCGTTTCGGCGAACAGATTGCCACCTTCCACGCGGCTGTGCCTTTTGTCAGTGATCCGCAACAACAGACGGCGGTTGAGACACAATTGCACTTGCTGGAATCACGACTGCAGATTGACGAAGCCGCCAATTCGAACCGCACCAGCACTGCCTCGGCGATTGATCGTCACCTGTTTGCTCAGTGGCGAAAACTTGGCGTCATTCCTTCAGCGCCGACTGATGATTCCACATTCCTCCGCCGCGCGTCGCTTGATATTTGCGGAACGCTGCCCACTCACGACGAGGTCTCTGCGTATCTGAACGACACCAGCCCCGACAAGCGTCAGCGACTTATTGATCGGCTGCTGAATCGTCCGGAGTATGCCAGCTACTTTGCGATCAAGTGGGCCGATATTCTGCAGAATCGGGGTGCCGGTTACGCCACCAGCAAGCAGCGCGCGGGAACGACGTTGTTTGCTTCGTGGATCAACGACTCGCTGGAATCCAATAAGCCCTACGATCAATTCGTGTCGGAGATCATTACGGCGACCGGCAGTCAAAACCTGAACCCGCCAGCAATTTGGTATCGTACAGTCCGCAAGTCACCGGAGTATGTCGAATCGGTCGCTCAGGCATTTCTCGGTGTCCGAGTTCAGTGTGCTCAGTGTCATCATCATCCGACGGAGCGCTGGAGTCAGTCGGATTACTACGGTTTGGCCGCAGTGTTTTCCCGAGTGGGCCGCAAGGGCGGATTTGCCGACGCAGAAGTGCCAACGGACGAGATCATTTATCTCAAAGAAGTCGGAGAAGTGACTCATCCACGCACTGGCGAAGTGTTGAAGCCGCAGCCTCTGGGTGGAGCACCGTTCGCCATCGGCCTGCAGGATGATCCTCGTGAAAGCCTGGCTCGCTGGATGACGCAGCCAGAGAATCCCTTCTTCAGTTTCCTCGCATTAACAGAATCAGAAGTGTGGGCTCATTTTCTGGGGCGAGGCATTGTGCATCCGATCGACGACGCCTGCAGCATGAATCCACCGGGAGCAACCCGGAGTTGCTGGATGCTCTAGCCGACGATTTTGTTGCGAGCGGCTATGACGTGAACACCTTTATTCGAACCATCACGTGAACAGTTACGCGTATCGACTGAACTCTGCGCGCCGGAGCCTGGCAACGCGGGCGACACTCAGGACGTTTGCTCGTTTCTATGCTCGTCGATTACCGGCCGAAGTGATTCTGGATGGCACGCTATCAGGTGCTCGAAGTGCCAACAGCTTTTCCGGCATGCCTTCCGCAGGAACTGAGCCATTGAGCTGCCTGATGAGAACGTGGCGGCTCATTTTCTGGACGTGTTTTGGTCGCCCGGCTCGTATGTCGGCCTGCGAATGAACGTGTTGATGCACCTGCTTTGACGCAGGCTTTGGAACTTGTGAATTCGGCTGAGATTCAACGCAAGCTGACAGATGCAACCGGGTATGCTCACAAGTTGGCCGAGCGTAACTTGCTGGACGATGCAATTGCCGAGGAGATCTTTGTGCGAGTCTTGCGCGGAATCCTCGCCCGAAGAACTGAAGGCTGCGTCGGAGTATTTTGTCTGGCCAGTCGGATCCGTGAAGAAGCGTATCGGTCGCTGTTATGGTCCTTTTGTTGGCGACGAACGAGTTTTTGTTTAACCATTAGTGTCGTGTCGCTCTCAAATGAGGTCTTTTCGCATAAAATGTGTGGATCTTGTTTAACCCGTGGCCGACAGGCCAGGAGCAGCGAAAGCCTGGCCTGTCGGCCACGGGTTAAACGACAGCCTAACTCGGCCTCTCTGTCGTTTGATGCTTAGTCACCAGACCTCGTTTACTTCGGAGAACTCCATGCTGAACACAGGAAGCCAGATGTTCCAGAACTGTTCCGGGATGACTCGACGCAGTTTGCTGCAGATCGTGAAAGCGCCGGTTCTGGGGCTGGGGCTGGCCGACCTTCTGCGTTTCAGCCGTGGGCGGTTGAGTCGACAGGATCCGGCAGCCGCAAGTCATTGATTGTGTTCTGGACGGACGGTGGAATCAGTCAGCAGGACACATGGGACATCAAGCCTGAGCTGCCGCTGGAATATCGCGCAAGATGTATCAGGCCATCAGAACCCGCGTGCCGGGCATTCAATTCAGCGAAAAAATCCCGTATCAGGCCGGGGTGATGGATCGACTCTCGATCATCCGCTCGGTGCATCACGAAAACGGCATTCACGCGCCTTCCTCACATTGGATGCAGACCGGATACTTTGGACCAACTCTGGCCCGCAATGCCGCTCAGAAGCCTTCGTTTGGTTCTGTGATTTCGCGTACGCTGGGATCTCGCAAGCCGCCGATTCCCGGCTATGTGACAATTCCGAAGTCCGAAGCGTTCGGATATCAGGGCGCAGTCTACCTTGGGAAGGCCTTCAATCCGTTTGAAGTCGGAGCAGACCCGAATGCCGCCGACTTCAGGTTGCCGAACCTTTCGATGCCTGCCGGACTGACGTCGCAGACTCTGGATTCACGCCGGTCATTGTTGAAAACGTTCGACACACTCCGACGCGATATCGACGACAGCGGTGTGATGGAAGGGTTGGACACATTCAAGAGTCAGGCCCTGGAAATGGTCGTCGGGGATGAAGTCCGAGCGGCCTTTGATCTCAGTGCGGAAGACTCCGCTCTGCGCGACAAATATGGTCGCCATCGCTACGGTCAAGGTGCTTTGCTGGCTCGGCGACTGGTCGAAGCCGGAGCTCGCTGTGTGAACATCAACACAGGGAACTGGGATCATCACAACGATATCGCGAAGGGACTTGAGGAGCATTTGCCGCCGCTCGACAAGGCGATCGCGGCTCTTGTCTATGATCTGACAGCTCGAGGGATGCTGGATGATGTGATCATTTATTGTGTCGGCGAATTCGGACGGACTCCTCGCATGAACGGACACGCAGGTCGAGATCACTGGGCTGACTGCTTCAGCGTTTTACTGGCTGGCGGTGGTCTTCGCGGAGGGCAGGTTGTTGGAGCCAGTGAGAAATGGGGTGGCACGGTTCAGGAACGCTCCGTCTCGCCACTGGATCTCCTGGCAACAATCTATCACACAATGGGCATCCCTCTGGAAACTCATTACGAAGACGCGAGCGGACGACCGGTGAGTATTGTTGGAGGCGGCAAGCCGATCTCAGAGCTTCTTTAGAACCCAGTGTGGAAGAATCTGCCGGATCTTCCGACTGCGAAAACTTGCGAGGACTCGAAAGCCAACGCGCCCCTTTCGCCAGAATCCGCATGATCATCCGCCCCACGGGCCTATCCCGTACGGGATCTGGTCTTTCACTGCTTTGTCTGACATGGCCGTACGATCCATACAACACCCGCGCTTTCGCTGCGCGCGGGAGCGGAACTTTGATCGGGCCACGATGACTCTCAAAACTTCGACAACTCAGATCGCCATCGGCCTCGCTTCGCTGACAGTGTCCACATTGTTCACGGCGATGGTGATCGGAGTTATTCCGGATCATCGCAGCGAGACTTTGATGGCGCGGATGAGGCTTACGGAAAGCATCGCCGTCCATTTTTCCGCGACATCCGGCAAAGTCGACGCCAACACAACAGGGCAGGTTCTCGCTGATTTAATCACTCGCAATCCCGATCTGCAGTCGGTCGCGATTCGTCAGCCGGATGGCAAGTATCTCGTCGAAGCCGGAGAACACGCGGGCCAATGGGCGGAAGGAGCTCCGGACGACAATCTGGATACTCAGATTCAGTTCCCGCTGTATACCGGTCCGCAGCTTTGGGGAACCATTGAAGCTCGTTTCGTTCCGATCAATCGCCCGTGGTTTGCCGGTTACGGTCCCAGCCGGAAGACTCAAGCCATCGTTTTCGTTGGTATTGTCTGCACGTTGCTGTTTCATCAGTTTCTCCGCAAAGTGCTGAAACAGCTGAACCCGACTCAGGCAGTTCCTCGTCGAGTTCACGAGGCCCTCGACGCTCTGGCGGAAGGCCTGCTGATTCTTGATGAACAACAGCGAATCGTGCTGACGAACTCGGCGTTTACAACCGCAATCGGCCGAACGGGACAGGCTCTGATTGGTCAAACAATCAACATCATTTCCTGGACATTGAAGGCCGGAACAATCGTTCCCTGGGATCGAGCCCTCCGGCAGGGGGAAACTGTCACGGGCGTTCTGATGCGCTGCGCTGAAACAGCCGACCGCACGTTCTCCGTCAGCGCAGTGCCAATTCTGGATGAACACGGAACGACGCGCGGTGCCATGGTCAGTTTTGAAGACGTTACGGAACTGGAGCGCAACAAAGCAGAGCTCGTGGGCATGCTGGAACAGCTGCGAGAATCGCGCGACGAGATTCAGCAGCAGAATCGACAACTGGAACGACTCGCGACCACAGACCCATTAACCGGATGTCTGAATCGACGTGCGTTCTTTATGAGATTCGAAGCTCAATGGAAACTCTCCGAGAAGCATCAGCGTCCGTTAGCCTGTATCCTGGTTGATATCGATCATTTTAAGCAAATCAACGACAATCACGGCCACAGTACTGGCGACGAAGTTCTGCGTGCCATGGGGCAAATGCTCTCCACGTCAGTCAATGACGTGGAAGCGGCCTGTCGATACGGTGGCGAAGAATTCTGCGTGTTGCTGCCGGGGGCTGACATGACCGAGGCAGCTCGTCGTGCAGAGCAGCTGCGTATTGCGGTCGAACGGATGGAGTTTGAGAAGTTGTCGATCACGGCCAGTTTTGGAGTGTCATGTACTTCGCAAAATGCGCCTGCTCCCCAATTGATGCTCGATCAGGCCGATGCCAGTCTGTACGCGGCGAAACGCAACGGGCGAAATCAGGTCGTCAGCTATGACCGGATGCCAACAGAGATCACTGAACGAGCCCGGTCAGATCGTCGTAAGACGTTTTCATCTCAACCGGACAAGAATTCGGAACAGACGGATGTCATTCCGTTCGAAGCAGTTTCAGCATTATTGTCCGCGTTGTCATTTCGCGATGCAGCGACTGCAGAGCATAGTCATCGCGTTGCAGATCTGTGCGTCAAGGTTGGGGAAAAACTGCTTTCAAAGGCCGAATGTTACCGTCTTGAAGTTGCAGCATTGTTGCACGATATCGGCAAGG
Organism: Planctomycetaceae bacterium; assembly: GCA_046349735.1. Lineage (GTDB taxonomy): Bacteria > Planctomycetota > Planctomycetia > Planctomycetales > Planctomycetaceae > SXXK01. Next base: position 53,408 of record JAXMBU010000041.1, on the reverse strand, counting down.
TCGGAGTGCCGGATGCGATCCTCCGGAAGTCTGGTGAGCTCAATGCGGATGAATGGCAGTTGATGGATCAGCATGAGCAAATGGGAGTCGAGATCGTTCGTAAAGCCTTCGCCTCGCAGCAGCTGGCGGAGATTATTCAGAACTATCGAGCCTGGTTCAACGGGTGTTCTCGCAACGCAGCGTTGCCGGCCGGTAATGCAATTCCCGTGGAAGCCAGGATTCTTGCCATCGCCGATGCGTGGGACTCCATGACCACAAGTCGCCCATGGCGTCCGGGACGCACGTTCGAATCCGCTGCCGCCGAGCTCAGGCGATGTGCGGGAAGCCAGTTTGACGCGGAATGTGTCGAACACTTCCTGAGAATTCTTCGTGAAACATCAGCCTCAGACACACCGACCACGATGTCTGCTGAGTCCAGAACCATCACTGAAGATCTGGCCGAAATTACCGCGTCACTGGAAACACAGAACTTCGAACGTATCGCCACGATCACCGATCATCTTCGTTCTGCAGCCAACAGACTTGGAGCGACGAACGTCACCGCACAGGCCGATCGACTCCGGTCCGCCGTAATGACTGACTCCGATCTCCTGAGCATTCTTCATATCACTCGTGAGTTAACGAAAGAGTGTCAGCAGTTACAACAGACACCACCATTGTCGATTCGAAGACTCCCGTAGAGTGCAGCTGCGTAAGGCCCGGGATTCTTCACATGATGAGCCGCTATCGTTCGGCGTTTGCGTCGGCAGGGATCAAAACAAGGTGTAGATGAACGGAGCGGCCGACGTGCCTGCCGCCCATGCGATCAGAGAAAGCACAAGGCAGCAAACCAGAATCGGCAGAAGCCACCATTTGCTGGTTTCGCGAACGTATTGCAGGAATTCTTTCCAGAGTGGCGGATGGACGGTCGTTCGTGCTTCCTGCGAGAACTTCGATTCGTTGCTCGATGCAGACTCAGCAGGTTCTGAATGTGAACTATTGGGCTGTGTCATAGGACTCTCTGTTGCGTGACATGTTTGCTCTGCAAAAGAATAAGAGCAATCCACTTCAGATACAAAGATCAATCTCGGTCCCCGTACATCATTCTGTGACAGCGGTATCAACTTGAGTGAAATAGATGAATCCGAAACGGAACGAGGTTCGCCAGAATTGACTTAATCCCAAAGCATGATTCCTCACCAATTCGATGGTCGCGCAAACCTTGTTGTTGGTTAAACTGAGACGTTTATCCATCCGCATAGTTTATCCGTCCGCATAAATGATGCTGATCAACATTCACGGCCACGAATTGTCGCAGGAGATACAGCTTGGAATCCTCGCATCCACCCCGGCAAGTGGAAATTTTTGGTCACCATCGGGATTATCTTCCAATGATCGCGGTGGGTATATCTGCAATTCGAGCTATGCGGGCACGCGACGCAGCAGAGGCGTCGATGCCGCCAATCAGGACGTCACTATTCACAAACACCGAGATCGGCGTCACGTACGTTGGGGCCACCACGTGCAAATCATGCCACGAGGATGAACATGCGTCGTTCATGCAGACGGCTCAGACAGTAAAGCTTTGATGGAGGTTGATCTCGCAGTCAGAGCCACCGGAAGGGGAGTTCAGCGGATCCAAAGTCGAAGAAGACCTATCGAATCGCCCATCGTGACGGAAAAATGATCCATCAGAGTATCGAACACGGGGATGTCGGCAACCGTTGCTCGCCGAATTCCCGATTCGATATACCATTGGCTCCGGGCGATTCTCTCGCAGCTATCTCGTGGAGATCGACAATTTTCTATACGAATTGCCGGCCACCTGGTACACTGCTCGACCAGGATGGGCTCTTTCACTCCGGGTAATGAGAACTTCAATTCCGGATTCCAGCGTCCCGTCGAAGCCAAATGTGTGGCTTGTCATGCAGGGCGAATTGAAGCCGTCGACAATAGTCCGCAGCGAGTCAACTTTCACGCGCTTGTCATCGACTGCGAACGTTGCCACGGTCCGGGTTCGCTGGTGCGGATGTCCAAGCGGTCAGAGCAGCCACAGCCAGAATCCGGAGACGAGAAGAAACAGGAGATTGACTATACGATCGTTAATCCCGCTCATCTCGAACGCCGCCTTTGCGAAGACATTTGTGCTCAATGCCATTTGCACAGTGCCGCGACCATTGAGAATCCAGGACGGCGTTTGCAGGATTTCCGTCCGGGGCAGTGGCTGACAGACTTCGTCACATACTATGGTCACAAAACTCCGTCGACGGAGATGAATGTGGTCGGGCATACGGAGCAGATGCGATTGAGCAAGTGCTATCAGGACAGTGAAACGCTGACCTGCACCACATGCCACAATCCTCATTCAAAGCCAACCGCCGCGGAAGCGGCGAGCCTGTACAGATCGACGTGTCTGAACTGCCATGTCGAGGACTCATGCACAGAGCCGCAGGAGCGACGATTGGCAAACGGCTTGGCTGACAATTGTGTGACTTGTCATATGCCCTCAACAAATACTGAGATTCCTCATTTTGCTTTCACACATCATCGCATCGGAGTTCACGATAAATCACTAGAGGGGCAAAAAACTGATGGGCCGGGCGAGCTTGTACCTCTCGACGAAGTGACTCTACTGCCAAAGTCAGTTCAGAAGCGAAATCTGGGGCTTGCTTATCTGCAATTTTCAGATGCTCCCGGGCAATCACAGTTTGCATCCGAAAACCGAGCCCGCGCACAAACAATTCTGGCGACGACCGACCGGCTCTATCCAGCAGACCCGGAAGTTCAGGCAGCATTGTCGCGACTGTACTGGGACCGGAATCGCGTCGAAACGTTGCGTTATGGGGAGTTAGCGGGAGAGGCGAAAACGTTGAGCCCGGAAGCGGAGGCAACGATCGCCTTCACGCTCGGAACAACATACTTTTCGGAAGGGCAGATCGAGAAAGCTCTGCCGTGGCTGATTCGCACAAACCAGCTACGACCGACGGCAGACGTTTGGTTTATGCTCAGCGAATGCTATGGGCAGGTCGGGGATCAGGATTCTGCATTAATGGCCGCTCGACGAGCAGTGGAACTTGGCGCCGACCGACCAAGGTTTCTCCAGCACCTAATTAGGCTGCTTAAGCAATATGGTTTGTCAGCTGAATCTCAAGCTTTGGAGCCCCGATTGTCGCCGCTCATGGAATACAGAAACAAGACCGGCCATTAGCCAACCCAAAGAGCCCCTTTTGTGTGGCCGCAATTTGTCGCAGGCGCCACCACCTGCGACAAATAAACTGATCATTGAGCTTACTTGGTTTTTATTTCGATGTCGATCTTGTTCTCCCCCTTGGCGACATCCTTCACAATAGAACTTTCAGTGTTGTACATTGGCGGAATGTTGATGGCGACCGCACCGGTTTCACCACCCGCGGGACCACCACCCGCTGCGCTGGTAATTCGAACGACGTGTGACCCGACCACGGCGCCTTTCTCGCTCTTGTACATCAACTCATAGTTTCCGCCCGGGTCTGTTGTGCCAATCGAGACCGCTCCTACTTCCGTAGCCTTACCGCTTCCGGACGGCTTGGGCTCAAACTGAACCATCAAATCGGCCCCCGGTTGTCCGTCTACCGTGACAGTCCCCTTTACGATTCCCAAGTCAGGCTCAACAATAGTTTCTGAACAACCTGAAACCAGCCCGGAAGAGATAACAAGCAGCGATAATCGCACAAAGTTCAAACGGGACATATTCGGATTCTTCTCCAGAGAATTGAGTGACTACCAGAACAGAGGTTTTTCAAGCAAACATTCATAATGAGAGAAGGGTACTCCAACGGAGAACCCTTCTCAGTCAGGCGCAAAAATCACGCGAAGATGATCAGAATTCTCCCAGCACCTTTCCTTCAGCAATACCCACAAGATTCTGAACCAGTGTGTAATCAACATTTTCGGAAAGGAATTTTACAGAGCCATCAGCCATCGTCATCTGCATGCCGCCTACATGCTTGCTGCCGCTCCCCCAAGCATGCGGACATCCACTTGTACCGCCACCACAGCCCTGCTTGCTGTTGATCGGGTATCCGTCGAACCGAATACCTGAGGTGTAGTTCCACGCATTCCAGTATGGACCGTAGAACTGATAGTTCTTCTTGAATGGAGTCTCGCACAGAGCCATTGTGTTGCTGGTTCCATCGGTAATGTCAGCAATCCGTGCAGCACCATTGATCCCCATGATTGGACGTCCAGCTCGGCCGTCCGCTCTCCAGCCGACTGCAACATTCTCCATGTAGGTGAGGTCAGGAAACCAGTAGCTGGATCGGCGACCATTTGTAATTGCATAATGGGCCTGCCCTCCCTGCGTGGCCGGGTCGATGTAAATCACATCTGAGGGGCACTTGAAGGCGGCGAGATCTGTGTTAGCCCATACGGCAGCGTTCGTCGCCACAACTGTGGTTGCCGGCCCTGTACCGCTCCGCTGCGCGGAAGACATCGGCAATGAGAAATTCAGCTGAGAGTAGATCGCAGTTTGCTCGATGTAAGGCAGCACATACAAACTCCAGGGAGTATTGCGGCACTGATTTACGCAGTCGCTGGTGTACGGCAGGGCCGCTGTCGTTTGAATCCCCGGATTCATTGCTCCGGGAGGAAACACGTTGAACGTGTCGTGATAGTTGTGCAAAGCAAGTCCAAGTTGCTTCATATTGTTCTTGCACTGTGTTCGTCTGGCCGCTTCGCGTGCCTGCTGCACTGCTGGCAACAGCAGTGCGATCAAGATGGCGATGATCGCAATCACCACCAGGAGTTCAATCAACGTAAATCCGCGCCGTTTCTGCATAGCCTTCTCCAAGAATTATTAAAACCAAGACACAAAAAAACCAAAAATCCCGGAAGTCGAATCCATCAACTGCAGCAAATCGTCACAACCCTCTTTCAGCAACGCGTCTCTGTGAGCACTCAAACGTTGATCAGACAGGCAAATTCAATTCTGCAGGGAACATCTGTATCCGTCAATAACGGCGCTGTTCAAAAGCGAGAACTTTTTCCCAAAAAACGATTTCTCTTTTTTTGACTTGCATCGGGGAAATCGACACCCACCACGAGGGGAGCACCTCACTGTTGCAAGCGATTCACCTCACTGCCAGAAAGATGTCGACTCGGAATTTGCCATCACGCAACTTGATGCCCCAAGCAAGCCGAGGAACCAAGCGAATCTCATTTCGCAAAGGTACTGCAAAGTGCATGCCGGATGTGTATCTTTCGCCCACTCGCCCTGAAAGATCGCCCGGGCTTTAACGGTCCCCAACGGAGTTGTGACTAGTCAGACCTGGTCATGAACCTGGGACGGAAAACGTGCACTCACGATCTGTTCATAAAGAATCCAGTGCGATTTCGCTGGGTAGTTTTTTTTCCTTTCAAAAGTCTCTTTTGGCGGCTTTCGCTTCATCCTCAGAGATCACTCAGCATCGGCAGATGAATCGCGAGCACTCTGCTCTTCGGGATCGATCGCGACCACAAGTTGTGGCCCACACCGCAGGCAAACGGAATTGCCCTTCAATGCGTTCCCCTACGCAGTGCCGCGTCTGCGGCAGAGACTGACGCCTTGAAGCCTCATGCAACAATTCAGGGCATGTGCGGCTCAAAAACTCATCACAAACTGCATCGAATTCAGCAACCTCCATCAAGTCTTTACGCACGGGAGCAGACAACCGTGTGTGGCACGATGTAGTCACGGAGTTTGTCAAAGCCGGTCCTTATCTGCCCGAAAGGACTTCCACCACAAGGCGAACCATGAGTGCAACTGGTTCAGGATCGTAACTGGCATGATCAATCCCGTTGCACGCAGGTCGCGCCCCGCCGCGAAGTCCTACTCGGCAAGGCAGGACCTACTGAAATCCGTGACTGCACCCGTGCAGTGAGCTCTTCTCGGTTCAATTTGTGCAGGCTTCAATCGTTGGCTATGCTTGGGAAAGATCTTCCATTTGCAGTGGTGGTCGCGGCCAGCCTGTTGTACCGCGTGAGTGATGTCTGCTTGGGGCGAAAAAAATGAGACGACTACTGGCCCCTGCCTACTTTGTATCGCTGACGATATTATTGCTGTTTGGTGGCGGGCAGCTCTTCGCACGATTGGATGACGTTGCGGGGCCGGGCGTTGATGATCGCCCTTCCTGGGGCGACATCCTTATTCGGCTTCTGGTCCCCGGCATCGTCTCCACTGGGATCGGAGTCTACAATTTTCGACGGGATGCCCGAAGGTTCGTTTTCGGAAACGTGTTGTTTATGGTCTGGCTGCCAATGAGTCTTGCCATTACCGAAGCCACCCTTCGGAGTTCAACGCCTGCCTGGCCTGCTCAGGCCCTGCATGGTGTTGCCCCGGAAGTCGGACGTAAGGCGTGGGCGGCCAGTCTTCAGAGTTCGGATGTTGGAATCAATTCGTGGGGGCAGCGAGACCGTGAACGTTCGTTGCAGCCTGCCAACTCGGTTTTTCGTGTTGCGTTTATCGGCGATTCATTTCTGGAAGAATCTGCTCGGCCTGTTTCGTACCTTACCGAACAATTGTTGAGTCGTGATGACGTCGAGATCGTCAATCTCGGCGTCTCTTCAACTCAGCCCGATGAATACTATTACCGCCTCAGATCCATCGCTGTACCTCTGAATTGTCGGCACTGTGTTGTTTGGTTGTTCAGTGGTAATGATTTCGTTGATGAACCGAGGACATTGCCCCGAGGAGCTGGCATGTTTGCCGTCGCTCCCCGACCTTCCTGGGCCACCGCGTTGGGGTTACGGTCGATCAATCATGTGCTGACAAACAGCAATCGCCCCGTTTTGCAGGCATGGTTTGCTGCTGGCGATCTGGCTGCTCAGGAAACAGCGATGTTCAACAGTCTTCGCGAAGCCCCAGACGATGCCATTCGGCACGGGCTCCTTCATTCCAATCGTTTGCCATCAGAAGAGTATGAACGGTTGAAATCTCGACTGACGTCGCCCGAAAGCAGCGATTTCCTGGCCATGCTGAAACAGCCGGATGCCGGCAAATTCCGATCGTATTACCTGACCGCGGGGCTATGGGCGGCTTCCGTTGGAGATGGGCAATGGAACAAAAACCCGGAGACCAGTGCGCTCTACTGGGCTCGGCAGATGAAGTATGTCTGCGATCAGAGAAGCATTCAGCTGACCTTTGTCGTCATCCCTGAAGCCTTCCAGGTGGATAGTCGCATGCGGGATCAGTGGGCACCTCTGGCCGATATGCGAAATCTGACGAAACCCTGTCGAGATGCATCAGAGCGATTTACCAGGTCAGTACGCGAACAGGGGCTGGACGTGCTGGACCTTCACTCAGCCTTTGAGGACGTCCCCGGAACGTACCTTAATCTTGACGGACATTGGTCAGACAAAGGTGTGGAGCTTGCCGCAAAGACGATCATCGAACACCTCAATTCAAAACTTCCGTCGAGGTGATTGATGTCCGGGTCGCAAAATGCCACATCACCGCCCTCAAATTCCCTTGAACAGTCGCTCGCAGAGATAACTCGCAAGCTCGCTTCACCACAGATACTCTGGCCGATATTTCTGACGGTGCTGACACTGAGTCTTTACGGAAGAACTCTGAGCTATGAGTTCATCAATTTCGACGATGATGCGCATGTCTACGAGAATCCGGATGTTCAGAGCGGACTATCTCTGAAAGGATTTCTATGGGCGTTTGAAATTCACGGGCCGAGTCAGTGGCACCCACTGGCATGGATTTCTCATCAACTCGACTGGCAACTTTACGGAGCTGATCCGGCAGGCCATCACGCAACCAACGTGTTGCTCCATTGGATCGGCGTTTTGTTGCTGTTTAAAGCGATGAGTCAACTTTTCCGAAGCCCATTGGCGGCTGCGTTTATCGCCGGCATGTTTGCCATTCATCCGTTGAATCTGGAATCGGTCGTTTGGGTTTCAGAGCGACGCAATGTTCTGTGTGGTGTCTTCTGGATGGCCACTCTGATCTCGTATGAACGCTATACGCGGCAGGTCAGCATAAAACAATACAGTTGGGTCACGTTGTGGCTTTGCCTGGCTCTAATGTCGAAGCCGCTCGCGGTGACGCTCCCGTGTGTGTTGATGTTGCTGGATTTTTGGCCATTGCGGCGATGGAGCAAGCAAGCAGTACCGAAGCTGGAACTCGCTGACGGTGCCGCGAATGTCTGTCCTTCGCAAAGTCTTTCGCGATTGATTGTCGAAAAGTTGTCATGGTTGTTTTTGTCGGCCGGAGCGAGCTGGCTGTCCTATTTGTGTCAGGCCAAAATTTCTGTCGTCTCGGACCTGGCCTCGCTGCCATGGAATCTGCGTCTGGAGAACTCATGCATCGCCTATGCTCTGTACGTTCGGAGGAACTTCTGGCCGATGGATCTCGCGGTGTTCTATCCACATCCCGCGTGGGCGGCATCAGATCCTCAGCAGGTTCTGATGATTCCGGCGGCGGTTTCTTTGGTTGCTCTGCTCGTGCTTACTGCGTGGGCACTATGGCATCGAAAGAAACACCCGGGGCTCATTATTGGTTGGTGCTGGTTTCTGGGAACTCTGGTCCCCATGATTGGATTAGTGCAGGTCGGTCGTCAGCAGCTGGCAGATCGTTACGCGTACGTTCCGATGATTGGGCTCGGCTTCATGTTTGTGTCGTTTCCGTGGCGCGGACGACTTAAGAAGTATGCTCCAGCACTGGGAGGATGCTCATTGCGCAGGCTGGGTTCACCATCAGCTGCTGGCAAATCGGCTACTGGGAAAACAGTCGGCGACTTTTGCGCGGGTCATTGAAGTCACGGAACAAAACAGCGGCTCAATTTGGAACGGCCGTACAAAATGACGTAAAACGTCGCTGGAGGCGCCATTGAGCAATACCAGTTGGCTCTCGCGATCGATCCGCAGTGCATGCGTTGGCTCATTACAATCTGGGAGTTGTACGGCATGACCGGGGACGTTCGATCTGGCGATTCCTCGCTTTCAGTCGGCAGTCGGTTTTGATCCCAATGATGTGAAGGCCTGGCTTCGGCTCGGCGGAGCTTTGTGGGCAGGCCGGCCAGGCCAGACTCATCAGAAAAGTGTTTCCGCAAGGCGATTGAGCTGGATCAGAACTCCGGCCAGGCGTGGTTCAATCTGGCGATTGCGTTGCAGGCAAAAGAGGATACCGAGGGGCAGTCAATGCTTTTCTGAGAGCGGTCCGGATCGAGCCCGCAAATTCGCAATTCAGAACAAGCTTGATGCTGGCCCTGTGGAAGAACGGCCAACACGCCGAAGCCCAGGAGCAGGCCGCGCGGTTCTGCAAATAGACGCCGGATCGAGAAGCGAAAGAGGTGCTGCAGTCCAGTTCTTTGCGGTAATGATCGACAAACACGATTCCCTGTGGCTTCTGGCATGAGCGAGCGTTATGGGCGTGAGTGCTCTATCGTTGCCAAGAAGAGGTTCGTTATTTCCGCAAGCGAGGGAATCCAGAGGGCGGAAAGCCGTATCGCCCCTGAGGCTTCAAGCTCACTGAGCCGAAAGATGTCAAGGAAACCCGGTAAATACTGCGCCCGAGTGGATTCGAACCACTGACCTACCGCGAAGGCAGGCAAAATGCGTGATCAATGTAAACGACGGAAAGTATTGTCGCAGCTTGATTTAAGAAAAAGCGGCAATGGCCGCCGACGCGAACCGACGTAGAATATCGCATTTTCCCGATTTCCGCGGTATCGGGAGCGATGAGTGGTAGAAGTTGGTAGTCGATTTCGTTGTGATTAACCCCGCAGAAGCTTGTCGATCCCCACTAAGGACATCAATTGATTTCCCTGCGTAATTCTATGATGCATTTCTTACGGGGCATAAATCTGGAGGCTTTCTCGTCCCAGAAATCTCACATCGCCCGAGTCGAACGATAGACCAAGAGCCCAAGGAACATGAACCCCGCGACCCCGAGCAGCATTTTTGAGGCGTACCAGACGAAGGACTCCGCCGAGCTTTGGGGGATGAATGACAGGACGACACTAACAGCACAGGAGAATGCTCCAAGCACGCCCAAGATTTGCACCGGTGTTTTTCGAACCTCCGGCAACTTCAGGCCGTAACGCGGCTCATCGCTGAATCGCATTTCCGTGGCGACCAATGGCGGCTTTCGGGCTCTCCCTCCGGCTTCTTCCGACACTGATAGATGGCTGCTATCGGCACGCTTTCCCAATCAAGTAACGATGCAACATCAGCCGCAAAGTTTCCCAGCTTCGACGAAGTCTATGTAACATCGGCTTCAGTAATGAGTGCCTGCTATTTCATCACCAAAACATCGTTGCTTGGGATGTCGGTTTACTTTGAGAACTGCCCAACATGGTCGTTTATCAACCCGGCGCGATTCTGGAAAGTGTTGAATGTGGACTATATTGTTGATCAAATCGCAGCCAATGATAAGCCGATTAACTCTGAGTTACTTACAAATTCACGAACTCATTTACTTTTCTCTGTTTGCAATAGGCAAACAGGCGAAGTCTTTCTGGCTGACACACGTACCGCGAAGACGCCGCTGCTCTAGGTGATGCGGGGGGCGATGGCAATCCCTGTTTTTTACAATCGAACGGTCAATATCGACGTCTACTCATGCATTGACAGTGGAACGGTGTTGCCATTTCCACTAATCAGGCATTTGATCGTAACTGCACGGACATTCTGGTGCTGCTGATTCGCCCAGCTGGTTTTCAAGAGCGAGCACCTACACGACTGAATCAACGGATCTTTGATCTAGTAAACTCTCGCGGGAACAAGCGATTGAGTCCTGCTTTTGCACATCGCAACGAACAATCGCAGTTGGTGCGCGACCTCGCGACCGGGCGAGTTGCTCATACTACCGGGGTGAACATGGCAGCAATCTGTCCGGACGAATCGTTTTCGATCGAGATTACCACAACAAACCAAGAGGTTACCTATCCCGCTGCCATGCAATACCGAAAAATGACGATGAAGTTGTTCGGCGGTGACGCCGAATAATTTTGCTTGTGGCGTTCTTCAAAACCACTACGTGAATAGAGTTTCAGAAAGAAGAAGGCATTTAATTGAAGACGTTGAACGGCACATCGCATGATAGTATTCATATCACATTCTTTCGCAAGGGCATCCGTCTTAAGAGATTTGTTGCGGCATTCATTGCAACGGCTTGCGCCATGATGTGTACTGCCTGTGATACAAGGCCAAACGCCGAATCCAGTCAGGAAACACCTGCCAAGTTAACAGAATCCGAGGCGGTAATGATCGATTCGCTCAACACGGCTATCGTCGATGAGGCCAACGCCGTTGGAAAGTGGATTCATGCCAAGAAGACTCGACCGATCTGGACGAAGCTGCTGGAGTCAAGCTCAGACTGTGAAGACTCTCGAAGGCGAAGAACAGGTTGAAGCTGGGCACTATCTTTGCCGAGGCGAAGAGGGAGATATCTGGCCTCAGACGGAGAAGGATCTGACTCGCCGCTATCAAGCCGTGGACGAAGTGGATGCTGACGGATGGCGAAAGTATCAACCCAACCCTGACGCTGAAGGAGCCATGGCCATGCAGATTCATCATCCGTTTTCAGTCAAGACGTCATGGGGCACTCTGTCCGGCAAGCCCGGCGACTATCTGCTGAAGAACTGGCATGACCGAGACACAGCCCATCCAGAGGACGTATTGATTGTTGACCAGACGCTGTTTCAACAAACGTATGAATCCGTCGTTTCCGTCGAATAAGGTCATGGAGCGGTCCATAGTCCGGTTCAGAATCCGGGCGTCGCGACGTTTGTAGGCTGCCCTGGATCTCAAATGATGAGAGCGGCATTCAGTAAAAATTTCAACAAGTCAATAATGTGGATTTCAGGAACAGCGATCGAATCGTGCCCCCGGATACTCTCATCAACGGTCTTTTGTCAGCCGTGTTGCGTGATGGCTCTTGCCAACAACTCTCCTCGCGTTGAAACAGATAACGCTCGATAGATTACCTTGACGTGGTCGTGCACTGTATGAGATGAGATCCCCAGCCGTCTGGCAATCTCTTTCTCGATGGGCCAGTGATCAGCAAGTCGTACACCCGACACGAGCTTTGGCCAGTAAGGGATGGCGTTGCATTTCCCGCCGCCTCGAGCATTTTCACAGACAAGCTTTTTCCTGACTGAGTCGAGTCGTCGCCATCCTCCGATGTGCGAATCGCATTCTCAAAGTTGAAACAGACCTGCAACAGTACGGACAATCTCAACTCTACTGCCGTCAGCAATTGTCACCTCGTCCGAGACGGGAATTCCATTGATTCGGGTCCATTCCGACTGCCAAGATCACGAATCGCAGTCTCGTTCGGATAAAAGCGCTTGTCTTTCTCGATATGACTGGATCACCAAGTGTATTCCACTCGTAGCCTCCCTGCCGATGAGCGTTTCAGGATCATGAACTTTGTGGATTCGATCGAATCTTGTTTGGTGACGAATCACGACAAATAAAGGCATCATCGATTGCAGCCTTGGTACGACGAACACGCACCCCCTGAACAGGGGATACTTGGAGTATTGCATGTTGCCCCGGAAAATGGAACATGCTCAAAGAAATGAACAGAAAATTCATGCCATGAAACAAACATCACGGAAGGAAGTTGGACCAATATTTGTCAGACCCCAATGCTAAACCTCGTTCCTGTTCGCAGTCAAAAGATGCGGAACCTGCAATCCAGAAAGATCTATGATGAAGCCAAAGCCAGTTGCCCTTCCTCGTCCGAGAAGAATCGAAGCGGCATTCGTGTCGACATCAGAAGGTGTTGCCGATCAGAGTGAAAAAATGGCCGACTTGTTAAAGCGGCGCGACGTGATGGCATTTGAACAAGAGATGCTTGATGCAGAGATCGAGCGATTTGCGATCGAGAGTATTTGCGGTCCAACTGACGATACTCAGGATGTAGAAAAATATGACGGAACTCGCGGCGTCACTCGACAATTTGTGGATACCCATGAACGTCCAGTGGGGCAACTGCAATGGCTGGATGATTTGGCGCAGCGATTCAGCGGCCCGAACAATTCTCCGGGTGATGTTGCAGGTGTGCGATGGGGGACAGGAGGACTGATCGCGAATGACTTATACATTACAGCCGGGCATTGCTTCGACGCCAACGGTGGAGGCTGGGTTCGTCCAATTCGGAATGGAGTGACCATCGCCCCGGACGAGATCGCGACTTTGATGCAGATCAACTTCGTTTACCAGGTCGATGGTGCCTCTGGTCAAGTCCGGCCGGGCGATCCGTTTCCAGTCGTCGCATTGCTCGAACATCGTGTTGGAGGTCTCGATTTCGCGATTGCCAGAGTTGGAAAAAACGCGGCCGGAAAACTACCAGGGGAAATCTATGGCGTGTTACCGGTTGCCGCGGCGGATCTTACACTTGCGGGATCTGTTCTGTGCATGATTCAACATCCGTCCGGGCGTCCGAAACGTGTTGACGCTGGTCCGATGCTGCGAAATGTCGGCGGCAAAATCGAATACAACACGTTGGATACGGAAGGTGGTTCGTCCGGCGCTCCGATTCTGTCGCCAGTCGGCGAGCTGGCAGGTGTTCATACGAATGGTGGCTGCAGCACTTTCAGTGGTGCCAACTATGGTGTGGCAATTGGTGCCATTCGTAACGCATCGAGTATCGTTAACTGACTGCTGGCGGCCGAGTGTCTATGACTCAGCGACATCTTTAGGTGGAAAGACACGGGTCATTTATGGGATTCCCAAAATCAAACTATATACATTTGCAGAATGGGAAATTTGCAGGGACTGCCGCCATAGATCTGCGGGCAGCTTTCACTGAATTCGCTTCTGCACCTCCTCGTCAGGGATGGGCTGTGCATTTTCACGGAGGTCTGGTTTCACATTCGTCAGCAATCGAAAACGCCGAGCGACTTTTCCCGAGTACCAGTCGGCTGGGGCATTCCCATTCTTCTTCGTGTGGGAGTCCGGGCTTTGGGAGACGATGCGCAACAACCTAAAGGACATCTCTGCAGGAGCCGTTCTTTAAGCAGTTACTGTTGCGGCTATCCCAATACATCCTGCCGAAGTTGGGTATTTCAGGTAACGCATCGAGTTCCCAGGAATCAACGAATGGGACGCTGGACCTCGTTGCCGAGCATATTGCTGGTTTGAGGACTCCATCATTCGAAAGCACTGCTCAGCTTGATGAATTACTACCGCTCGCCGGGACTGAATTCCGCTCTGATTTCTGAAAAGGAGTTGGAACGTGAGTTTTCGGGTGATGCAGTTTTACAGAAAGCGTTCGACGATCTGAACGCAAGGGTTGCGGGGACCAACCGCGGCCTGATGTCAGAATCCCTGAATCAGATTTCCGGGAACGAGGGGATTCTTCCATCAGCAGCAATTAGAGCCGAACTCTTTGATTCACGCACAGCGGTGAGTTCCCCCGAGGAATCGTTGACCATAACGTGGTTGGCGCGCACCGCTGTCGTGGCGGCTCGCGTTGGGCGTCGAGTCATTACGCGACTTGTGTCTCAACGCGATCATGGCTGGTACACGACGATTGTTGAAGAACTTCTGCGAGAACTGTATGTCGATACGGTCGGGTCGACGTTCTTCTGGAAGCAGATGAAGAAGGATACATCGGATGCATTTGGAGGTGATGTCAATCAACACGGAGGTTCAGCGTTTCTTGACCAACTAAAAAACCTGACCTCAAATGGAACTTCTCTGCCGCGTGTCACACTGATTGGACACAGCGCTGGAGCGATCTTTGTGTCGAACTTCCTGCTGGCCGCTCAGTCGGTTCTTCCGGTGGACTTTCAGTTCGACGTCGTGTTGCTGGCCCCTGCTGTCGATTGCGAGCTGTTTTCCAGAGCAATCGACACGAATCGCATCCGTAACATTCGAGTTTTTGGAATGTCGGACTCGCTCGAAGCCAAAGATGCATTGTTGCGTCCGGTTTCTGGCGCTTTGAGTTCTGTCTACCCTCGTTCGCTCCTGTATTTCGTTTCCGGTCTCCTTGAGACAGCGGTCGATTTGCCTTTGGTTGGAATGGAACGGTACTACGACAGGAACCGATATCCCGGTGATGCCTTTCCGGCATTGCGAAAAGTCCGAGGCTACTTGCAGCATGCGTCAGACCGACAGGTATGGTCATTCGCTGATGACGGTGCCGGTCGAAAATGTGGAGCCACACAGCATGGTGGATTTCATGGCGATCCCGCAACACTGGAGAGCGTCAAGCACATCATCTGTCTGGGATTTGCAAGTTCTCCGGGTGGTCTCGACATTACTCGACGATCACTGGAGTCTTCATTGTCAGGGTTTTCCGCTGATGATCTGAATTTGGTGATCAGCGAACTGCCGATGTCGTGCCAGGAACAATTCCCAAAGCACGAGAGTTCATTCGACTACAGTTTGGAATCCAGCCAAAGTTCGCTGGATGAATCAACAACTAAGAAAACTGTAAGTAATGACTTGCTGGATGTCGCGGATCTGCCTGGCGGCTACACACATTGCCTGGCTCATCGTGCAAAACCCGGGGCTCGCTTCTGCAGCAGCACCTCAGGCAAGAGTAAAGCTCCGGAAGTGCAGAAGTCTGATCTCGCGTTACAACAGGTACTGAAAACGTCCAGGGCAGTTGCCGGTTTGATCCAGCCAGCGAGAGTCTGGAAAGTGTCTCAATCGACCCCCTCATCCGATTCTGATCGGACTGCGAGAAATCGGGGGTTCGCCTGACAGACGTCGAAGGGCTCAAGATCGTTTCTCAGATTGGCAGAGTTGTCGCAGCAAAAGCAACCCGTGCCACGATCGAGCAACCTCAATCATGACGAGCGAGTCGTTTCGTGGGCTGAGTTCTAAAAACAGTTACAACGACTGCGTCCATTTCCATGCCATTCGTCCGTGCGATTGATCCCGGAACTGGTCTGCGGGTGGCGAACAGGGCGACAGTTGCCTCATTGGAATTATCGATGCAGACATTGATGTTCTGCACTTTTAGCGTTTCGTGGGCCAGATGGTGATGCGGCTGGAAATCGAGTTTCATTTGGAGCAACTCGTTTGATCGCGGTTGGGATCAGCGAGATTCAACCGGCCCTGCTCCCGTCAACCTCCAGAATCTTGGAGGCACTTTGCACACCGCCGCCGACATCAACGGCTTCATTCAGGTAGGTGCAGTCGGCAAGAATCTTAAACGCCCCGTCAATGGTCACGGGACTCATGTGGCGAGCATCGCTGCCGGAACACCGCTGCCTTTGCCGCAGTCAGGATTTCCCGGCGGTGTCGCACCAGCTCGTATCGTTGTCGTGATCACCGGCGGAAGTCAGTTTGAGAGGTTCCCCCGACAGTCTTGGATACTCACTGAACCACAACGCCGCATTGGAGTACATCGAAGAGACGGCAGTGCAATTGGGGCTTCCGTTGGTCGTGCGCATACGTGCTGCGCGTCAACCTCGGTCAGGGAATGAATTCAGGCGCTCATGATGGATCGTCTCTCGTAGAAGCGATGTTTGACGACTTTTGCCTGAACGGTCGCAAAGCCCAGGTCGCGTCGTTGTCAAATCGGCGGCAATGATCGTGCAAACGCAGGGCATGCGTTTGTGACGCTGGAACAGCAATTCGCTGGATACACTCAGTTGGGAATCGCCAGCCCCTAACTTCCCGGGTCGGCAGCGTCTCTCCGACCGTCATGGAATTGTCGGTTTGATTCGCTGAATGAATTGTCGTTTCGCCTGATCAGTCCGGGGGGCGAAAAAAGTAATCGCGTGAATTGGTCAAACTTGGATGAATCAGGCTCGTTTGCCAATGGCAACATATATTTGTTGCATTACGAACGCTTCTGCAAAGACAACGGCGGCGTAGTCGGTTGAGGTCAGAAATCAGCAACGGAACTGCTTTGGCAATCGAAGCCGGGGCCTAAAGGTGCTCACTCACGGGGCGCTGGATGATTGAAATCACCTCCGCGATTCCTCGTGACTCGTGCTGAGATCGATGCGGATTGACCGAGCAGATTCATTGCTGCCGCGATGCATCACGCATATCTGGCGAAGATCGGACTTTAGTGTACCCGGTACGGCATTCAGCGTCATTTCGGTCGGTGCGATTGGTTCTGCAATGCCACTTCAGGTCAGTGGATTCTCTGCTTATGGCACGACACGAGATGCACGGCCTGAAAGCCGGAAGTCTGTGCTCCTGGCATCGGGATTCTGGCAGCAAGCCCAGCTCAAATCACGATCTTCGTACAGACAGCGGAACCAGCATGGCCGCGCCCCACATGTCACAGGCGCCTCAGCTCTGGTCCTTTCAGCTTGCCAAAAGAATCCGTCGCTGAGAATGTTCCCAATGCCAGACCAGATCGTGGCCGCGATCAAGGCAACTCAGAGGCCTGGTCTGTTTGGGATCGCGGAACTGGCTACGGGTGTCTCAATGCAGATTCCTTGTTACAGGCGGCAGCAACGCCACCACACCGCCGAGGTTCTCCCGGAAATGCAGAGCCGCCTGTGATCGCAGGAAACCCGTAGCAATCAGTCCCCTATTTATTTCACACACGCTATTGGAAGGGAACCCGGAAATGTTGAATAATTTTATTTAACTCTAACAAAACTATTTATCTGCCTTGTTAGTGGCATCAGGGCCAGCATTCTCCCAGTCCGATCCGCCCACTCCGATTCCCTGGATTCCGATTTCCCGGCCGACAATGCGACATTGGAAAGATTCCGCAGGACACAAAACGTCGCGGAGATGCGGCGACACGCGTGGTTCGTCTGGGCTGGAATTAATCAGGATGCAGCCAGCGGCGGGCCGGTTTGAAACGTGGTTTCCTGCGGATTTCGTCTTCCGCCCGGATGATCTCAACGAAGCAGCCGGGGCTCCTGCGCATAAACGACGCTTCGAAACACCAAGGCAGTTGAGGGGGCACGATCAACAAGAAGCCGTCGGACAGTCTGTCTTGTCGTTTGTGCTGTTCAGCAAGGACTCGATGGATGGTCAACAATCTCCACAAACAGGCAACTCTGGATAAGATCAACAGTGGTTTTCCAACGAATACGCCTGTCGCTGATCGGAAGATTCCTGAATTCACTCGTCACGGTGTTTCACTGAAACTCGTGTGGCAGGTTGTCCGACAAACCGGCCTGACGGAACAACCAATATGGGACTTTGAGCCCACGCGACCTGACGAAGATGGCAATCCACCGAGTACATGGAAGCGAAAGATCCTGATTGATCCCTCTCGCACCAACACATTCCCCGGAGAAACAGCGGGCAAGCACGTTGTCCCACTGAACAGCTTCTATCATATCAAGCTGGATACGCCGGAGCTTGTCGCGTCGACCGGAGGTGCAGCCGCCCTAAACGACTACGCGGTGCTGGTTTGTATGCATGTGACAACCAAAACTGATGATTGGGTGTGGTGTACTTTTTGATGCTTTGCGACCGCTAAACGCCGAGGACCGTACGCTGAAAATCGTCCTAACGTTGTGACAGGTCATCTGGCAAAACTATTTGATGGATGTCTCGTTTGACGCAGACACTCCTCGTGAATTCGATGGAAGCCCCAATGCGTGTATGAATCCATGGCTCGAGGCACGATTTGATCTTGGGATGTCATCCAATTGCCTTACCTGCCATCGAAGATCAACATGGCCACAGGAGCCGTTCCTGCCTGTGACTCGGGGAACTCTCGATCCCGGTGATGCGTTCTTCAATGGAAAAACAGCGCCGGAAGCTTCCGCTTTGGTCAGTTGGCGATCGAGCCAACCCATAGTGCACGTCAATCGGCGACTCGAGGAACAGGCATCAGGTCCGCCGCCTCGAGTCAGTTTCTTTCCAGCAGTCATCAACTCTCGCAGGTTTCGAATGTCCCTGGATCAAAGGCTTCCGCTCAATAAAGTTCACAGGGTTCCGCGCTTCAACACGGATCTTTCGCTGGAAGGCGTCTCCATTGAATTGACCGAAGCCAATTCGGTTACGGTGATTACCAAAACCAGATGACTTCACTTGGCGGAGCTGGGCAATTTTCCTTCTTCATACGGGAGCAGAAGTCGAGCATTCGCTGCTCGTACAATATCTCTATGCCGCCTATTCGATTCGTCCGAGCAACGTGCTTCCAGCCGATCCGCAACAGCATCGTGATAGGTGGCAACGAGTCATCACAACAATTGCAAAGGAAGAAATGGGGCACCTACTGACGGTGCAGAACATTCTTCTGTTGCGATTGGTGCGTCTTTCAACTTCGAGCGAGAAGATCTTCCGGAGCAAGTTGTATCCGTTTCCGTACCGGCAGGCGTCTGACAAAAATGTCTCTTGCAAAATATGTGTTGGCAGAAATGCCGCCTGAAGTGTTCCTGAACATTCTTCCGTTGAGCGAAAAGGAACAGATTCTTCAGCTGACAACGCTGGACAACGGTGGTGACGGAGTAATCAGGTCGGCCTGTTGTACGATACGGTTCGCGACGCGGTCGTACTGCGTCGAGGATTTTCGCGGAATCAACTTTTCAGTCCGGCGAGACTGACTGGCGGGGTTTACAAGTGAGGACCCGACGACGGTCACCTGGGAATCAAGACAATCGTCGTTGTCGATCAGGCTTCAGCCCTCGCGGCGGTCTGATGCGTTGCCCGGCAGGAGAAGGATCAACGGAGGAGTTACAGAACTCTCATTTCATGAGATTTCTGAATTTTTACAAAGATTTCCCCCAGAGAATTCTGAGAACAATCCAACGTTTCCGGTCCCCACCGACCCGAACACGTCATTCCTGCGAATGCAGCTTTGGTCCACACATCCCGGCACCCGCCACTGGGCCGCTCTATTCGACGCTATGGAATTCTCTTGTCAGCGTTGAGCCATGCATTGCATTGCCGGCCAATGCAGACCGAGTTCTGTTACTGGGTTGGGTGTTTGAAGAAATGGCATGGGGCAAGGTTCGTCACCCCGAATTGTCTGCGATGCTGATTTCACTGGATCTGGATGAAATCACGCAGGACATAAACGGTGCTCGCACGGAACTGCGACTTCAATGGTGTGGCCTGATCGAGATCGCGACTGGTGGTTGCATCTTGACGCAATTGAAGCAACTCGCCAAATCATTGAACTCCTGCGAGCTCCTGCGAATACGGCTCGACGGGAATCCTCGTCCAGGATGGCCGAACAGCCACGGAGGTCGTCGAAAAGAAATTGCCGACCGATTGAATGCACTGCTGTGAGAATATTGGCCAGGGATGCCGGAGCAAGGCTCGCTGTAAATTGCTTTCAGCGAAAGCATCATTCAAGCACTTCACCCAACAACTTACTTCGAAAGTCCGCGATGACGAACTATGTTCGAATCCAGCAAATTCTGGACGGCGGCGCAGCCAGACCGGCACCCTTTTCGGGGGGCACGGCCCGTTTTGGCGAACTCTGCCCGACAGTTTGTGGCGGGTGTCGCCTGGCAAAACTGTTGAGAAACGCCCGGACGGAACGTTCGACCTGACGAATCGAATCTGGTCAAGAGCTATGGGGAATCATCCTCCATTTGGAAAGGACCTGATTCCAAGGCCACGGGTCGATTTGGCCACGAATGCCATTCAATTTTCCCAGAGGTTGCAACCTCACTTATTCAGGAGATCCGGGGCTGGATCTCGGCTGGATGTCCGGAAGTTGCTGTTGTCGAGGATCAGTGGATTGATGGAGACGGAGGAGGTCCTTTGGCTGATCCCACCCTGCACAACATGTACTTTCGTGATTTCGACGGCTTCAGGCGATATTCAGCCAGCAGCTCAAACGACGGACGACATCCGGCATTCTTTGGCGTTCCCGTGCTGTTGAGTTCGCGAAAGATCCGACGCTTGAAACCAGACGTGACCGCAGTTCAGCAGCCGGCACCATCTCCGCTGTTCAACGTCACGGGCGCAACGGCGTGATACGGTGACGTCCCACTATGGAAAACCCGTTCCGCTGTACGCTGCTGGATGGTTTTGAACGCTTTGGCAATGACTCGCTCCCCAATGATCCGCTGCGACGCCGATGCCACGCACAACATGAACGGGCAAAGCATGTGGTTCTTCTGGGCGGCATTTATCGATTCGTATGCTTCGGCTTTCATCGACAACTTCAATACCACAATCTTTCTGGCTCGGAATGTCACGAGCGATTCTGATCCGGTTTGCTCAACGACGGCGTTTTCGAGGCCGCTTTATCGTCGTGGCTTCACGCCGGACGATGCGGAACCGGGACTTGAAATACGAACGCACGTTGGTAATCTTCCGGACGGAGGATTGCAGACGGAATTGATGACTCGGCTGAGTCAATCGGGAATCTTTTCATAGCAGTGGTTCTGAATCGTACAGCAAAGTTCAGCTTCTTTCTTCAGGAGAATAATAAATGCCCGGGTCTCGTGTATTTCAGCGGTGTCTCAACGTCAATGCATTCTCGATTGCCTCATTCGTCACACTGATGTTTGCTTCTCTTCCGGAGTCGCTCAGGACGCTTCTCTCGTAGACAGAGTCGAAGAACTGGAACGGCGAGTCAGCGAATTGGAAAATGCCGGCGCTTGGTGGTGTAGAAAGTGCCTTGCCAAAAACCGGCCGGCAACTGCCGGAGGTTCCAGAAACGCGAGCTGGAAATCGACTCGATCGACGGATACAACCGAAGCTGCAGGAGCGTCTGACGCCGACGCCGACGGACTCACCGATGCCGAGGAAGTCATTCTGGGCACGGCGAAAAACAACCCCGATACAGATGGCGATGCTCTGGACGGTTGGGAAGTCCATGGTGTCAACGGCATTGACCTGATTGCCATGGGAGCTTCACCGCTTCGTAAGGACATCTTTATCAGGGGAAATGGACTTCATGAAACGTGCTTCGGCCACGCGCGGTCTGGCTCCCAGCGACGCGGTGCTTGATCGAATTCAGGGAAGTTTTGAAGTTGCACCTGTAGGAATCCCGACGGAAGTCATGGCATCAACATCCATCTGGAGCGTATGGTAATGAAGTACCGCTCGACAACGATCGACCCCTATCGGACCGATTCATGCTTTACACAAAGAGGCGACTCATTTCGATCAAAGAGAGCCCCGGTGTTTCACTACATGATTTGGGCCGATGGCTACAACGCAGGTTCGTCGAGCGGTGTCGCCATGGGAATTCCTCACTCTCCGATTTTATTGTGACCCTTGGGCAATGGGGCGGCGGAACGGGCGGAACGGACGATGAAAAGGTTGGCACGTTCATACATGAACTGGGCCACACGCTTGGATTGACCCATGGAGGCAGCGATCACGTGAACTTCAAACCCAATCCGCATCAGCGTCATGAATTATTCTTTCCAGACTCAGGGGATCAGGTCGAATCGCGCAGCCAGTTTATCGGCGATTATCATTGCCGACGCTTCGGGAAAACTTTCTGTCTGAACCAAACGGTCTGGGTGCAGGGAGCGTCGTGACAGATTACCGCACAATCATTGCATTTAACCGTGAAGTTGTTGGAAGGCCCAGATGGGTGGAATGGGACCAATGCAGCATCGACAGCAGCCCAGTCAGTGCCGACCTGAACGATGACGGGTTCCTGGGCGATATCTGGCGACCCAAATCAATGGAATGCCATCGTTTACAATGGCGGCTCCATCGGATCGATCGACACGCTGGAGGGTGCGGCTAAGTTTGCAGAATCTATTCTGGAGCCGTTCCGTATCGGCTGACAGAAGAAATGAATGTACAGCCACGACACAGTAGAATTGCGTTGTAATCTAAGGCCGTCGCGCATCACGGCATGAGAGTCGTTTGGCCGATTTACTACTGTGTTGCTTTTCTATCATGTTTTTGAAATCGAAAATCAGCTCGGGGTATTGATGGCAACTGACACGTTGACTGTTGTTCGCCAAACGCGATTCACCTGCGATTGGCGTGTCGTGGCTTAACAGCCGAAATTCGATGGCTACTTTATTGGTCCTGAAGTGCCGACAGAACCCGCTCTTCCGTCTGGAGACTACAGGGCCAGCATGGAGCCATCAAACGGCGAGCCGCGCATTCGTATCTATGGTTTTAGCTCGCGCCAATGGTTTGACCTGAAAGCAAAACTAACGATGCTGGCTATTGATATTGAATGAATGAAGTTTGTCATGGCTGGCGATGCGGGAAAGCGGCGTGGTACAGGTTCAGTTGGCACTGGATATTCCGGAAGCCTCTGCCCCTGGAATTCCAGCTTCAGCTCGCAGGAATAAAGCCATCGTTGGCAGCGATCGATCAAAACTGGTGATTGATCCAGACCGAGAACCATTCAAGGCCAAGACCAGCATGGTTCGGCGTTTCAATTTACCGGCAGGAAGTTCTTTCATCTGGACGTTCCACTGGGAGAACTTCGAACAGATGCGACAGGTCGCTTGTTGGTATTGGGAGGACATGGACTGGCACAGTCCAGAACTGGCACAGATCCGGTCACATTCGCCAACAACGACGATTGGTGTGATGATACGTCTGACGGTCCCGTTGATACCAGGGTTGTCATTAACGGAGTTGAGATTCCCGTTGAGGGAGCCTGGGTTGTTGTCGCTCCGCCAAACTATGCACCGTCTCTGCTGACAGCACGTACTCTGTACGATCTTCTTTATGATCGGATGGTGCATTGGGGCTTTCTGCCGACTCCGGCACAGGTTTCTTTCAGAAGTCATATTCGCCCGATCTTCGAACGACTCACGGGACTGCAATGGGTGAATCGAGGCTTTGCTGCTTTGTTTGGAGCGGGAGCTTCATTCAATTTTCAGGACATACTGCGAAGCTGGCCGATGGTAGCTCGGGAAATGCAGCCTATCGGCAGAATATTTACCATCACTTTCGCGATCCCGGTGCTTCACAGCTGGGCAAAGACCTGTGGCCAATGTTCTACGGTGACGCACTTGACCTTCGACGACTACTACACCGGACTCCAGTGTCACCGTTTCGCGAGGATTGGCCTCGCTGTCGGACTTACAGCTTAATGGCTGAAGCGGTGGGCAGATGGAGATTTCATCAGCGATCCATATTTAACAGCACCGGCGTCTCTGGCGGATGCTGAAGTGCTGATCATCCACGGTTGCTCGACGAAGCGTCGTTGGCATACTACCTGGCGGACGCGTTCCACCCTGGCTGTGAACTGACATGGCCCGTGCGGATTCAACATCTCTACAGCAATGCGTTTCGAATCAAACGTCGGGCTGCGGGATTACCGGAACCAGACTTCGGATCCGTGTTGACACCCGCTGTCGCGGAGGGTGTCAGCAGCCGGTCCGCTGAACAGTTCCGTTGCCGGCGACCTGACCAGATGGATGGCGATTCCATGGCAAACGGATACAGCGAGCTGCTTGTCCGGATACCCTTTCTTTAGAACCGGAGCAAGTCTCCCGACTTTGCAATGGCTCGAATACTGGCACCGATGTGCTGCGAGCCGTCGATTACAAGATTCTGATGGACTCCTCTAGAACTGTCGCCGAGCGCGTGCAGCGTTCAGTCGTCGCATGAATTGGCTGCGAGGGTTTTCCGGTGACGACGACATCGTCAGGAGAAGCGGAGTTTCATAAACTGGGTATTGTTGAGGAGCAACCGGGGCCGATGATTTGCCAGGCATCCCCGGCCGCATTTGGGTGGAATCGAAACCTGCGCTTCCAGAACCAGCGGTGATCACAGGCATCACCGAAACTGTCGGAGCCGATGATCGGCAATCGAAGTTGGTCGGTCGTAAGCTGCGGCAGCCCGGGCGTTTTGGGCTTCCACCGGAATGACTCAAGCCTCATCAATTGTGGTTGTTGGGGGCGGACCGGCCGGTGCGGCGACTGTACTCTCGAAGTTAGCTCAGTCCGGCTGTGATGTGGTCCTGCTGGAACGACAGCAAGTTGCCGGCTGGAAAGATGGAGAAACGCTGCCTCCGAATCCCGAGTTCATCTGCAGCGACTGGGTCTTTGGGAACGCTTCCTGGCTGGTGGTCATTTGCCATGTCGGAGTTGTCTCTGTTTGGGGGCACTCCACGCCTTTGGAAAAGACTTCATCCTGCTTAATGGTAACGCCTGGCAGCTCGATCGGGCCGTGTTCGAAAACATGCTGCCAACATCGCTATACGGTAACGACGCCGGTTGCCGGATCTGCTTAAATGAAAACGTCAAGGATGTTTCACCCACACAAGGCGGCTGGCTCATCCGGACATCCACTCAGACAATCTCTATGGACTGGCTGATCGATGCAACCACAAACCGCGGCGGTCAACTTCTGCGCAGTGAGCGTGGCCAGTATCAGCAACTCGACCAATTGATTTCGATCTTTGCCATCGCTCAAACAACTCAAACGACCGACCGCGATGCTCGAACGTGGGTCGTATCTCACCCAGACGGCTGGTGCTACACAGCATTAACGCCCTCCGGCAAAAGAATAATCGCATTCCAGACCGACAGTGACCTGGCAGCACCAGAAAACATCAATAGTGCCTGGCTGTCGAAGAAGTTGGAAGAATGCCCAATCATCAGCGCTCTACTTCAGAAGCACGGCTACAATTTCACAACCGCACCACGCTGGATTGCAGCGCACTCCGGCCGATTCGAACTCTGCGCAGGAAAGAACTGGCTCGCAGTCGGAGACGCCGCCATCACTTTCGATCCATTATCCGGACTCGGTTCTCTAAAAGCATTTGAATCCGCCTTCAACGCTGTACAGGCGATCCTTCATCAAGCGGATCATCAATCCGCTTGTCATATGCAGTGGAGCAATTTCCTCAAGGAACGCGATGATTACTACCGTGCTGAGAGTCGGTGGAATGATTCTTTGTTCTGGAGTCGGCGAGTTTAACTGTATCGCTGTGCATCACTGTGCGAGATCAATTCGACTTATGACCGAGAATATAACGGCATGCCACTCAACATCCGCACAGTGCCGCGAAATCGAATCAGGTTAATAATTATAGCGATACTGGGTTTGTTCACTTGTGGCACCTTAGGCGGTGTTGCAAACTGCTCCTTATCGCAATGGTCTTCCCCGAACAACCAAAGGAGCAAAGTTCGTGCGCGACGACACCTATGTCCTGAATCATTGTACGCCGTTTCTTGCGCGATCTAACAAAGATCGACGGCATGATTTTGGCTTCGGACACTATTCCGCTGATGATGACCGTGCAAGATTTCGTGAAGCATGGCGATTTCCGGTGATCGACACCTGCGCTCAAGACGGTGCGCAGCCTGGCAACGATGATAACGATGTAACTTTCATCTTCCATGCCGCATCAGTTCCAACAGAGGCCGTGTCTGTGGTAGGCACCTTTGGGTTTCTTTATCAACCGCTCGCTTTGCGCAGGGTCGAGTTTCTTGGTGAAGCAACGGATTACTTTGCCAAGACAGTCCGTGTTCCTAAAACGCGGTATCTATTTCTACAGATTCAATGTCGATGGCCAACTCATTCTGGATCCAATCAATCCTCAACGTCAAATGCTCGACAATGGAGTGATTTGGTCCAGATTCTTTACGTGGGAATGTTCACAGCCGGTTGTGCTCCAAAGGCATGAGTTGACAATTCTTGAACGGCTCTGCGATCACATCCTGCCTTTTCGGACGCCAGGACAACGCTTTTTGTCGTGGTACTACGATGGTCTCGATGCGGCTCCTCGAAGCAGGGCGTCATCCGGAGTGCTTTTCGCCTTGATGATTCCGTAGCGCTGCGAACTACATCGACAAAATCCTCGCCAGAGAAGAGTCGCACCATTTCATTGATTACCGCAAGTGCCTGAAGCAGCTTGACAGATTTTGCGTCAGCGTGATCCAGCTCACGATCCGGGAAGAGCTTCTGCTGATCTGTTCGAGCAGATCTATAAAGAGATGGCAGCGGGAAGCGTCAACGGTTGGGATACGTCGGATTATGGCAGTCCTCAGTATTTTCTGGATCTTGTACGGCGTCACGCATTTACCGGAGCCTTCGGGCATCCCAAGTATGGAGGCAATGTTTCGGCCGCTGGCTGGGCCTATCTGCAGAGTCATTTCCCATTCGCTTGGGAGCGTAGCGGGAAGCTCCATTGGGTTCGAGCCTGACCTACCGTGGTTGAAGAAGGGCATACGATGCGAACGGAATTCGATGTTGTCGTGATCGGGAGTGGTGCTGGCGGGGCACCGATCGCCTGTGAGCTGGCACGGGCGGGTAAGCACGTTTTGCCCCCGAGAAAGGACCGTTCTTTCGGCCGCAGGATGATCCTGCGGGGATGCCTTCCGACTTTAAACGAGACGAGCTATTTGCGACAGGGCCGGAAAAGCGGCTGACTCAAGACGTGGCAAATCGGGGGCAGGCGATGTTCTGCAGCCACATCGAGCCGGATCTCAATGATGAACCTCATGTTTAATGAGAGAACTTCGCCGCAAGGGCCAGTCGATAAGGCCACGATTGAGGGGTACACGGTACAAGCGGTCGGCGGTGGTACTCAATTGTATGGAGGCGTCTCGCTCCGGTTTACTGAACTCGATATGCGACTCGCCAGCCTCAACGCAGGTCGAACACTGACAGACGATCCGAACGGCGACATCGAGCGAGAAGCTCGGGACTGGCCAATTTCCTATTCAGATCTGGAGCCTTATTACTGCAAGGCTGAAAGACTGATCGGGATCAACGGGGAACAACAGGGTCAGGCGAAGGCGTTCAGCGATGATTCCACTTATCAGGCTCCGTTATCTCCCAACCCGATTAGTGAGTATGCTCGACGCGGAATGGTCGCAAATAGCATGCGTCCTTATCGAACGCCGCTCGCGGTGATTACTGAAAACCATGATCCCAGCGGACGGGAGGTACCAAGAGATTCAGAAGGAAGATTCGATCCGGAAGCCGCAAAGACAGGGTACGTCAATCGGTACGGAGATCCGCTTGGTCTGAAGTCCAACACATATGTGGCTCTCCTGCGTCCAGTCATGCGAGACACGCAAGCGTCTCCGTTTCTGCATCTGTGGCCGAACTGTGTCGTGACGCACCTCGGTCAGCAGAATGGAAGAGTCGAAAAAGTTCATTTTCTGGATCCATCAGGACATCCGAGGACAGTCACAGGAAAGATCGTTGTTGTTGCGTGTTCCGCAATCGAGTCGGTCCGGTTGCTGCTTCTATCAGGTCAGATTGATCCTGGGTTTGCAAGTCGTCTCCATTCCGGAAAGTCGACCGCTGATAGCCTGGTCGGCAAGTATTTCCTGACCCATTGCTTTGGTGGGGCCGAGGGAGACGTGGATGTACCGCATGACAAATCAATTTCACTCGACAGCGACTACGCAACGGACTTCTGCTCCACAAAAGAATTCCTGGAGGCGAACGGTCTTTGGGCTGGAGGAGCCGTCTATAACAACACATCAGATCAGGCTCTGCCAATTTCTCTGGGGCGGACTCATGGCAGTCAGGACCTTGATACGATCTGGAAAACATTTATCGAACAGCGAGACATCACATGTGAAGGTTTTCTGAAGTGGCTGAATGAGAACTTTCAGCGAGGTCTTTCTGTCAGCTTCATGGCCAATCAAGTGCCGATGAAATCGAACCGAATCGAGTTGCATTCGTCTGTGACAGACAAATGGAATCGGCCAGTCGCCTATATCATCAAGGGCTGGCATTCCCATGACCTCTACCTGATGCGAAAGATGGCCGAAAACTGTCGGGACGTCCTCGCGGCTGGCAACGTCAAGGTGACCGGGTTTGGTCACGTGGGAGACGATGCTCGAGCCCGCATCGCAAATCATATTCTGGGCGGCCTTCGATTTGGAATCGATGCGAGCGACTCCGTATTGGATCAGGACTGTCGACACTGGCAGTTTGATAACCTTTATGTCGCCGATGGTTCGTTCATGCCGACATCCGGAGGCGCGAATCCCACATTGACGATTCAGGCGAATTCCTTTCGCATCGCCGAACTCTTGAAAGCGAGGCTGTAAATGTCAGACCTATCTTCGCGACGTATGTTTGATCAACGGCCGCCTTCGGCTGAAGACTCGTTTCGGCAGCGTTTTCATCAACCCGACCAGAGAATGGCTGGCAGAGGCCCGCAGCAGTTCAATGAGTCGTCGACAACACTGGAGCTTGCCGAGGCTGCTTCTGCTGTTGCTTCCGCACCACGGCTGACATTTGAAGAAATCTATTCGTCCCCGGAAAATCAGGTCTTCAAGGTCGTCTTCTTTCCGGACAGGATTTTTCATGCTCAATACCTGAACGCAACCAGGGCAAATCATCGCTATCGTTATGCTGTTTCCGACGCCAGAAGTGTGCTCGACACCAGTGTTCTGAAAGCTCAGGTGTTCTTAGACGGGCAGAAACTGGCGAACGTCGTCCGCATTGAGTATCGAGCGAGCCGCCTGGTGGAGTTGGCACGTGAAAGCGGCCGATTCCTTCGCGAAGAAACTACGTTCTGGTGAAGCTGCAGGGGAAGGTGGTCGTCCGTGACGCCAGCGGGAACGCAGTGCTGGATGAGACCGGACAACCACAATTGAAAATTCACAGCGAGGATCGTCCAGTCAAGCTCCACTTTTGCCCATGGATCAATGCTTATCAAGTCGAGATTTGGAACACGCTCGAACCACCCGCCAGAGAGATCAGGCATGATTTTCAGGTGTTGGCACAAATGGGCCCAACATCTTCGATTACTGTGCGAGAATCTTCTCGCCGCTCATCGAGAACATCGCCGAACTGTCTGCCGTTGAACTAGCCTACCGGGAAAATGACACGAATCTTCCCTATGGGCAGCCGATAGAGAAACCCAACTGGGACAATAACTTTGAACGGTCTTTTCAGGCACCAAATTCTCCAATTCCAGGCAACAATGCTGCAAACACGATTCCGTTGGAAACTACCGAGTCTCGTTTCAGAAGGGTTGGTATCTCGATTCAAAACAGGTTGCCCCAGTCCGTTATCGAAACGCGATGATGGACGAGAATCCCGGCAACCCGGAGTTCAAGCCGAAGCCGGAGAATGAAACGATCAACTGGAGCGGCAGTGTTTCTGCGGCAGAGTTTTCAAGTGCGAATGTCATCGAAATGCGATGGCTACTGCAGCGTGAGTTCGGTGGCTCCGTCGTTTTCTTTCACGAAGTCACAATCCCTGTGGGAACTGTCGAGGGAACTCATCAGCACATTGGCTCCGAGGAACTCTATTACATTGTCTCGGGTGAGGGAGAAGCCTATATGGCGGCCGGTGATGATCCTGCGACAGATGGATTCCCAAAGGTCATGCGTCCCGTGTATGGGTTGTTCGAAAAGGAATGCGTCGCACTGCCTGTAAAGCCTGGCAATGTGATCTTCACCAAGAGCGGCGGCGTTCACGGCATCCGAAATACCGGCTCAGTTCCGTTGAAGTTTGTGGCGTTCCTTTATCACAGCGTCTGACCCAGCGAGACCCATCATGAAACTCAGCGTTCAGGACACCGTCACTCCGCAGAATCCGGGCCAGGCTCCCGACTATAACGACAACAACCCGCTACATCAGCTCATCAAAGTGTTCGAGTCTCTGCAGTTGGCTGCAGAGCGGGAGCATTATCCGCATGATCGGCTGGAAGTGCTGTTTCCGTTTGAGTCCCTGGATTTGTACGGCCCCACGCCGCCGAACGAAACGGTACTTGATCCGCAGAATCAGGATTTTGTGGACTTCCAGAAGCAGAACATCCGCTCGTTCGTTCTGGGCGACATCATCATTACTCGTGGCTGGGTCACTGTTGATGATTGGACAGGTCCCTTTCTGCGAATCTCTTACCGCGGTGGCCCCGACAGCAAACTCTCGAAAGCCTCCGGACAGTCGCTGGCCGAGTCGATTCTCTTGTACCTGAAAGTGGGCAGTATCCAGGCAACCCAGCCTGTCCTCGTACCGTACAATGAAGCAAGTGATCGCTATGAAGTTGAGTTCTGGCCATATCCCGGCAGCGACTTGAGATCAAAGCTCGACACAAATGGCCAAACGGCGTTGGATCGCGGGGAGTTACAGATTCGTAGTGATATTGTGCAGGGGGCTGTTGATGCCTTCCGCCGTGAGGCTGTTTCCGATCAGCCCATCCCCCAGGTGTCGCCCAATCACACGATGCATCCCACGAATACCTTAAGAATTGAACTCGCCTGGGCGGACCATACGCTTCAACACTGGGATTCACGGAGCAGTCAGAACTATGTCTATGAGTTTTCGATGCTGGTGCGAGGCTGAGATGCTTTGAAGGTCGGGACGAGTTACAATCCGCACGGCAGCATCCGGAAAACTTGAGTACCGAAATCTGCTGTCAACTATTTCAGCTTCCAGAACAGTAACAACAAACTGGGCCGCAATCCCGAAACCATGAGTTTGACGTCTTTGGAAGCAAAGGACACGGTGGTCGCCGCGAGCCATCTTTAGCGGTGGACTAATGGTTGCATCGTTGATACCGAACGGCGGAATTGGCATCCATCGGCATCGTGACAATCAGGAGATCTTCATGGTATTGCAGAATGAAGTCTTCATGATCTCGCCGGCGATTGGTGCGATATGCCGACTCGTCGGCGAAACCGTTTGAGTTGAACTCTCAGGCCTGGCCATTTTGCATTGTTGAAACCCAGGCCAACTCCATGGATTGCTGAATCCAACGGACGAAGATATCCCTCTGTTGATGTTTGAGTGGATACATTGAGTCCGTTGCCGCACTGCGGGTACGCGTGCTCCTCTTCGTGCACTGCAGGTTCTGAGCCAGCCTCGATTGTCATGTACCTGTTGCATAGGCGATTTATCAATAGCCCTTCACTTTTGGAGTCCAGATGCCAGGCCCCTCAGTTCAATCCGGAATGGGAGCGATTCCCTTTGGCGGCGGTGTGGCATTCCGAGTCTGGGCTCCGTTTGCGACCGTGTGACTGTCTCTGGTGATTTCAATGGCTGGGATGGCCAGATAACGCCGCTTACGTCGGAAGGAAATGGGTATTGGTCTGTCGACGTCGCAGGGGCAAATCCGGGGCAACGGTACAAGTTCGTCCTTGATGGAAAATCGATCCCGAGCGAAGGATGTGACGAATTCCGTTGGCGACGGCGTGATCGTCAACAGTGCATTCAACTGGCGGATCGCCTTCGGCATGCCGCCATGGAACGAACTCGTCATCTACGAGATGCATGCCGCCACGTTTCCGGATGATCCCGTTCTGAAACGTGAAATGTTTGACGCGATCGCTCGCGATATGTGGTACCTGCGAGAACTTGGCATCAATGCGATTGAACTGATGCCGTCGAATGAGTTTCCAGGCGACGATTCCTGGGGCTACAACCCATCGCATCTGTTTTCCATTGAAGATTCGTACGGCGGTCCTGAAGCCTTCAAGCGATTGGTGGACGCAGCTCATGAAAATGGGATCGCGGTGATTCTGGATGTCGTCTACAACCATTTCGGGCCGAACGATCTGGATATCTGGCAGTTCGATGGCTGGTTCCAGAAATGGAACGGCGAAGACATGGGCGGTATCTACTTTTACAACGACTGGCGTGCAACGACACCATGGGGCACCAAGAACCGAGCGGACTTCGGTCGCCCGGAAGTGCGATCACTGATTCGCGACAATGCACTGATGTGGCTGGAGGAATACCGCATCGACGGGCTGCGATTCGACATGACCTGTTTCATTCGCAACGTCTACGGCAATGACCACGACGCCTTCGACAATCCCAACAATCTGGACGGCTGGGGCTGGAATCTGCTTCGATGGGTTAATGACGAAATTCGTTATCGACAGCCGTGGAAGATCACAATCGCAGAAGACATGCGTCAGAACCCTGCGATCACTCGTTCAACAAGCCAGGGAGGTGCGGGCTTCGGCAGTCAGTGGGACGATCTGTTTCATCATCGAGTCCGCGATGTTCTGGTGGCACCTCGCGACGAAGATCGTGACATGAATCTAATTAAAGAGGCCATTGAACGAAGATTCGACGGTGACTCTTTGCACCGAATCATCTACACCGAATCACACGATGAAGTTGCCACCTCGAATGGTGGCCGACGCCTAACCGAGGCAATTCATCCGGGCCATGCCGATAGCTGGTACGCAAAGAAGCGATCCACTCTCGGGGCCGCATTGCTTATGACCACGCCCGGAATCCCGATGCTGTTCCAAGGCCAGGAGATTCTGGAGTGGACCCCGTTTGGCGACAAGAACCGGATCGACTGGAACAAGTACGATCAGTTCCGAGGCATCTACCTTCTTTATCGAGACCTGATTCGTCTCCGACGCAACTGGTTCAACAACACACGAGGCCTGCAAGGCCAGCACGTCAATGTGTTTCACGTCAACCATCAGGACAAAGTCATCGCCTTTCACCGCTGGCAGAACGGCGGTCCCGGGGACGACGTTGTCGTGGTCCTCAACTTTGGCAACCGAGCCTACGACAACTACCAGATCGGGTTCCCTCGAGCCGGTCGCTGGCAAGTCCGCTTCAACAGCAACTGGAACGGCTACAGCCCCGACTTCAGCAACTGGCCCGCGTTCGATACCGATGCGACGTCGGGAGCCTTCGATGGTATGGCTTGCAATGGGAGCATTCGGATCGGGCCGTGGACTGCTCTGGTTTTATCACAGTAAGCTTATCTCAATTAATCAGATACACGCCCTTACCAATTTCAGGAGACGGGATGCTGTCAGCCTCTATTTGATTTTACTTCATGCCGTCAAAAACCGAGTTCCGGCGAACCAGCGGATGGGCAACCGGGACATGCTATCACAGAGCACAGACGCTTCGTCCGGTCTTCCGTACACTCCTCCTTGCGGTTTGAAGAACAATTCGTCTAATCAGTGTGACAATGCCACAACATTATGTGGGTGTTGTAGCACTGTCCCCGAATGCTGAATTGAACAATCGCGTGATATCCAATTCACCGTAGCCTGAATGTGGATTCCAAGGACCGCGGACGTTCTGTGTGTTATCGACTAATTTTGCCAGAACTTGTTGGGCCGTAAACTGATGTTGAGGATCAATCGACTGCTGCCGCGACAGCAAAGCTACGGCTCCTGTAACGTGAGGAGCCGAAACGCTGGTTCCTCGCTTGGCCTCGAATTCTGAGTCGCGAAGTGTGCCGGTGCCGACTTTGGCACCTCGAATTGGAGCTCCGGGAGCAATGAGATCCGGCTTTTCAATCGAACTAGAGCTATTTCTCCAAACGCAAGCGGGGCCGATAGACGAACCGCCAATATACTGTTCTTCTATGGCTTCACAGATGGAACCGAAGCCGTGTCCAGTGCCCCAACACAGATGACGTGTTCGGCAGTACCTGGGATCGTCAGTGTGTAATTCGACGAATAGCCATCCGGAAAGTACGCATTTCTTCGATAGCTGATTTCAATCCATAAGTGCATCTTGGAGTCAGACTCATATTTCAGGCATGTAATGGTCAATTTCCAGATCCCGCTTTCAACGTCCCGCTTTTCTCCAGCGTGAATTTCGAGCGACACGTGGCCCGCCATGCTACGACCGTAACTTTCAAAATACTGCGCGACGAGGAGGTTTCCATTCTCAAGTCTTTCTCTGAATCCCTTATTCTTTATAATGTCTGGAGATGCATACGAAGGAGGCTGAACATTGAATCGATACTCGTTCCGTCGGGGAACCAGATTTCGATGCGATCGAATCCCACCTCCTTTCCAGAAATTGTCGAAGAGTGCCAACGGATTGTGCTCTTCAGATTTAATGGCGGAGTCAACTCCGCGTGCCGTTTCATTCCTGTTCATTTCCTGCCGACTTTACGATGACTCTGCCGGGCATGAGATTACAAAATACGTTGCACCGTTCTTCAAGGTCTGTCGTCCCGTCGTGCGGCTCCAGGATTCATTCCATTACTAATATTCACCACTACTGGCAGTTGCTTTTCATGCGCGATTGCGTCAATGAAATTTAACCCGTCCATATGGCCGCTCGAATAACCAATTGACGCTCCGTCAGTGTCGTAACGAACGACAATCAGCTTAGCTTCAGGTGCGACTCCTCCAGAGAAACCGTCCGGGGTCATTCCGGAGGCTCTTCCTGCGGCGATGCTGGATACCGTCGTTCCGTGCTGCATCAATGCACTATCGGGCAGTTCATCAACAGCTTGCTGCTGGTCAACCATTCTCTGAATATCCTGCTCAGCATAGAGCGCTCGACAGTTACATGGCATTTTTGGGCAGGTTCGAACCATGGGTGGAAATTGTTTTGACGCCCGTGTCACCATCGGATCTACGATAAAGCTGATCCCAGAACGCCAGAATTCGGGTTTTTCCATTTGCGTCGAGAAATGTCCGGTGCAGAACGTCAATTCCTGTGTCTATGACGCCAATAATTGCATTGGCCCCTGACTCGCCCGTACTATTCCGCACCGCCGTCGCACCGGTCCTCACCACCGACATGTGACACTCTTGGCCGCCTGTGCTGGTGCTTGGCGAGATACTGAGGACCTCCGGCATTGCCGCCAACGCATCGACCGTTTGTTGTGTACCAGTTCCAGTGATCACATGGCCTTTGTTTGAGCCAATGATGAGGTCCGGAACGTTGTCCAACTTGGGCTGTCCATAAACCGAGAAGTAAAACGAAACTCGCGCTCCCGCCCCAAGTTGCTGTTGCCGCTGCCGCAACATTTCAGTGAGCGATTGATCAACAACCCTCTTCAATGATCTTTGTGCTGACTGTACCTCGTTCCACAAATCGGGACGCAATCTCGAAATCCATTCCAGCATGGAATCTGCGGCCGTACCAAGCTTCGAACGCGACCGGTTTCCGGCGAGGTCAGTCCGCCAACCTCGCCAAGCCCGGTGGGTTGCTACGACTTGTCCTTGGCGGTTCAGCACTGGGGCTCCGGCGCTTCCGGGGCCGGTAGGAGCCACGTATATCGAATCCTGGCCGTCTTGTGAAAGAAAGAATCCTTCCGAAAACTGCGTAGAACCGCCCTGCAGGTAATGAATCAAGACAATCGCCTCGTGCTCTGCAATCTCAACGCTAGGTGAAACCTGAAGCGGCTGTACACTCGGCGAAAAATCTAACCGAAGCAGCGCCAGGTCGAGCCGATCGCTGTGCAGCTCTACGTGTCCTATTCCCACATCACCCGAGTCAAACTCAACATGCAATTGATCCTTCAATTCATTGATTTCTTTGTTATGTCGACGCCTAAAACCTTCTTGAGGATTGAGAAGGACGCAATGGGCAGGAAAGACAACCAATCCCGGAGACAACAGCCACCCCGTAGCAACGAATTGAGGGGAGCCGTCAGCCATGATTAGCGAAATTCGCACGACTGATGCAGCTGCGGCAATGTATCGTCGCAAAACGTCGATCGGAGTCGATTCTTGTGCTATCAAAAAGGGAACGCGTTCATCGTCGTTCAGTTCCGAAGGCGGCTCGATCAAGCCGCGAACCTCACGGATCGCGTCCTTGACCGCCTCCCGCCAAGTACCTGGCAGGCCAACATCGAGAAGCCGTTCAAGATACCATCTCAAGGCTTCAGGAGCCGCTGGATCAGGGTTTGACGACAATCTCTCAACGATTCGATAGGCATTGTCGCCATCCTGAGGAATCAGCAAATCGCGATGCTGCGTCCCGTACGAGAGAGATTCCAAATCAAACGTGCATTCAGTCAGTTTCTCCAGGGCTTGGAGACTTTGCCATGAGAGAAGTTGTTCCCCACGAACCGATGTTAATGAATCGGTCACGATTCCGAACGACTCGGCAATCTTCTGCAATTCACGACGAGCGTCGGGAAGTAGATCCTTACTGGCAGAGAGGAGTGCAAAGAATTCGCTTTCGATCTGGCCCCGCCGATCCATCGCAGCAAGGAATTCTTGAAAATAGAGCTCACCTTTCTCAAATCGGACGGCACGATCCGCAGCAGTGTATGCAGTGTCCGACAGCAGTCTTCGAAAATCGGAAACCTTTGGGAAAACTTCCTCCAGCCACCTCGCGAGATTCGTCAGAGCTGACGGTCGCCCCGAAGAGAGGGCGACATTCGCACTACCGGCGACTCTGAAGCCGCCGCTCATTTGGAAAGATTGAGACTGTGTGTCCAATGGTTTCGCAGGAGCTACTGCCTCTTCCCAAGCATCCAGCCATGCGGGCGGAGCGGATTGAGGCTCGGCATCAAACAGAATTCCGATATTGCGGAAATGAGGATCCTTTGCCAACTCCCAGGCGGGAATGGAGTAGTTGGCCACCAGATAATCGCTGGAAGAATTAAGCCCCAGCACTCTTCCAGTCTTTAGGTCGATATTTGGGGAACCAGTCTTTTGACCAATCGTTGTAGCATCATCGGTGAGATAGCTTAGCCAACGTTCCTTCCAACTCTGGGCTTCATAATTTCGTAGATAACCAGGCAGGATCTGCTTTACACCAGAAATATCTCCAAAAATCTGCCGCTGCAGTTTCGCTTCGCTGCCTGAATCGAAGATTGGGAAACAAATATTCGCGATCACCGTGTCGGCAATCAAGTCGGGCTCGCAACCTGCCAACTGTGCGGGTTCTGGAAGTGGTCCGGCCAATCGAAGCACAGCCACGTTCCAAGCTGGATGAAGCATGACAATTGACATTACTTGGCGTTTTGTCCTGGTGGATGGACTGACCTCTCCGGAAAAATCGACCTCGACCCGTGCGTCAGGCAAGAACGAAGCATTTAGTCCAGAGCCCTGAACTGCCGAGGATAGCCCATCCTGTGAAGTGAGGAACAGGTCGGGTGCAACTAGCACACCGGTCGCGCAGATGCTGCGACTGAACTCCTTCACGATCTCGACGCGACCTATTGCCGGAATCACTTTCGCCAGAATTGGCCGCGCTTGCTCAAGAGTTTCGGACCATGGCGGATGGGGGAATGGAGCGAAGGAATCGCGTATCACCTTTATCGCTGGTCGATGGGTCCTGAAGAGGATCGCCTCTAGCTTATCTGCTTCAGTTTTGTCGTGTGCATCAGCGGATTCAGACCCATCGTGGTCGTCCAAGGAGGCGTCGGACCAAAAATCGGTACTGATTAAGATATTCTGCGAGTCCCCGCCGAGCGTCACCGTTTTGGGGGCGATCGCGTCAACTATTCCTTTGCTCCTGATGTCCAAGGGGCGAATCCAAAGCGCGTCTTCTGGGAAATCGATCGATTTGTTAAACGCCTTTTCGCTGGCGTTTCCCCAAGAATCCTGAATAGCCTTCGAGGATGCCCCCCGCATCAGGATCTGGCGGAGACGTGCTGATTTGCGTTCTGTTTGGTCCCATATATGCCCCTACTTAATCGCTATCAATTGCATCAGCGTCGGTGCAAGATCTTTATCGCCGCAGCGGCAAAAAGCTCGGTGTGCCAATTGAAAACTCCACTCCTGGAAGCTCCGGCTCG
Source organism: Planctomycetaceae bacterium (assembly GCA_046349735.1). Classification (GTDB taxonomy): domain Bacteria; phylum Planctomycetota; class Planctomycetia; order Planctomycetales; family Planctomycetaceae; genus SXXK01. The sequence goes on along the minus strand of JAXMBU010000041.1, from coordinate 15,226 downwards.
GCAGGAGCTGCTTTCGACAGCAGGGATTGCTGCCGAGCCACGACTTCCGCCATAGAATCGCCCGCAAACGGATACAATTCGCCGCCCCAGCTTGTCGCCATCCGAGCTCGATTCCATCTCGTGGAGCACACTTGCTGGGATTCGATTTATAGAACAGGTCATCGAACCTGTAGAGCATGATTGACTTCTGATCGAATGTTCCAAATGTTGCATCCGCTTCATGCAAAGTCCGTAGATTATGATCAACCTTGGACTTCGACCAGTAATTTGGAAAAACCTGCCAAGTATGTAAATCCCACGGTAGTCGACCAGTGCTGTCTTTGACGAACCGATCTTGATGATCCTTTGTGGCCACATACCCGGGCTCGTCGTCCCAGCGAAATTCGTACTTACATGGTCCATGCGGGTTCTGGTGCTCGTGCTTGAACCCCAAGGCATGTAGAAACTCGTGCCGCACGGTCCCTTTCCAACCGATCGGTCGGTGAATGGGGGAATCCTCCAAGATTGAGCGACCTTTGAAAGGGCCGCCCACCAGAATCCTTGTTGCGGCCATTCCTATGCTCGCGTTCACGCTGTCAGTTCCGACCAGTGACCAATAACCCTTCTTGTCAAAACTGACGCGAATGTCCGCTTGGTAATCCTTATCCGTCTCGGACCAGCCTCGAAACCTCCCAGTTGAGTTATCCCTCCCAAAGTCAAGGTAATATTGCATAGGCCGTTCAGGCTTTCTGCGACTTCGGCCACTTCCCGCTGAAGCTCGTCGCTGCCTCCCAAGCCAACTCTAATGATGCTCCCGGGCGGCCATCTCTGAAGGTCGGGAACAACAAATTCATCCCCAGGGACGTTCGGCGGAAGTGATGAAATCCAGGCATCGCGACGCTCCATCGACGCCACAACATCTTCGGGCATGTCTTCAAGTAGCAAATCATGAATCGGTTAATGCCGCAAAATTAAACATAATGTAATACTCCCTGATCTCTTGCCATTCTAAAATGCAACGTGAAATACGGTTTCCCGTTTAGTATATCTGATAACTAGCGTAGTCAAGTCACGATAGTCTGTCTGAAACTAGGCGGACAATCTGTGTGCACAAGACTGATCGAGTATCTGCGGTTCGAGCTTTGAACCCATGACATATGGCTAGAGGCTGTTTCAAAACCTGATTGTAGATATTTCAATGGCAGGAGGTTTGCATTTGTGTGAGAGCGAAAGGAGTAGCTCTCATGTTAATCGAACTGTCTTCATGGCCGAAACGACGTCGACCGAACACCACAGGATCCAGGACGGCTCCAAAGCCATTTGTTTCCGACACCCGGTGGAGAATCATCAAGGATTTGTTTGAAGACCCCGATCCTTCGCCGGAAGGAGCCGTCCGCGAGTTGATGCTCGAGCTTGTCTCGAAGGCATTCTTTGGATGCTCAAGAACGGAGCTCGTTGGCAAGATTTACCGAAGATATCCATCTCCTGCGACCTGCTGGCGACGACGCAAGGCGTGGACCAGAAGCTGGGTTGCTGCTCAAGGAACCTGGGAGAAATTGATTCGAATCATGGATCGGCGAAAGCTGCTTGACTGGTCGCAGGCGATGGGGGATGGCACCTTTTCGCCTGCAAAAAAGGGGCCTTGAGGTGGGTAAGACCAAAAAAGGCAAAAGGCACAAAACTCTGCTGCTGACCGAAGCTCATGGGATACCCATCTCTGCTTTGACGACTTCGGCTCAGGTTGCCGAGGTGCACACCATCGAAACCCTTGTCTGATATTCGTGTAACAAAAAGACGTCCGAAACGACTGATCTATGACAAGGCCGCTGATGCAGACTGGATACGAGATTCGCTATCATGGCGCGGTATCGAACAGATCCTCCGCATCGCAAAGAGCCGAAAGAAGCCACCACGTCAGGACGGCCGATCGCTTCGTCGATATCTCCATCGCTGGAAGATCGAACGAACAATCAGCTGGATTCAATACCAAAGACGGCTCCTTGTCCGACACGAACGACACGCTCATCTCTTCGAAGGCTTCTTTCATCTCGCCTGCATGATGTTATGCTTGAAGGGGTTTTGAAATCGCCTCTACTCATTGGCCAAGCGTATGGGCGAGAAGAACGCCACGAGTTTAATGACAAGTTCCTCGCGATACTTCATACTGGGGCTGCCCATCTAAATTCGGCCTCCAATTTGTGATCGACTGTTTCGCCTATTACGTCAGTGCGAGTCGTTCGCGTCCATCTGGTTCGGGTTCCTACTGGAGGCTCCGGAAAACCAAAGATGTTTCATGAATCACTCTCCATAAGCGATCGGGCTCCGACAATAAACTTTGAACTTCGCCATTTGAATCTCTTGAACCTTACGATGTTTAGCGGACGCAGAAAACGGGGTTGTCCACGATTCTACATTTTCAGCAAAGATTCACTTCTAACGACGGCCTGATGATCTTGCCGCTTGCCTGTTCAGCACACTCACCTTTGTCCGACCAGTAACCGCACCAGACACAAGCGATTCGTTGGCGGATTCAAGTCCGGACGTTCGACGACGTCGGCAGCCAGTCATAGGCTCCACGGTGCTTTGTCCGAATTTGTGAGCTACTCTGTCAGCTTCATCTTGATCTTGTCTGCAATCTGAGCACCGAACTGGATGTTGCGGCCGTCAATCTTGATGTCACCGACAACGAAATCTCGATCTGGTGGCACTTCAAACACGGCTCGCACAGGATGAGTCGCAGTTCCACGAACGTAGGTCCAGAACTTCAGTGGATCCTCACCACGGGCACTTCCCAACCGTCCGGAATCAGTTTTGAAAAAGCCCACAGTCCGACGGGATTGGCAAAATGACATCTGCTTTCTGTCGAGTCAGGCTGTTGACTTCGGATCCGATTCTCGGATCGCTGTGTCGTTCTTCACCGCCATAGCGGCCCACAACGGATCAGTTCACGCTCACCGTCAGGAACTGACCGTTCACCTTTCGCACAACACTGGAACCATAGCCAACTCGATCTCAGCCGCAAGTGAATTATTGACACGGATCAGATGCATCACGCCATTGGTTGTGGAGTCATTCCAGCGGTTGCAGGCGTTGTAGCTGCCGTCGGCATTGAGCAAATCTTCCATTTTCACTGCATCATTCGTATTTCTTATACAGGCGAGCAACGTCAGGGCTGCCTGCGGCAAAGAACTCCCAGTACTCAGGTCCTTCACACGTGAATGTCACTCGTGTGATCTTGTCGGTATTGGCATCACGATCAACGGCTCCATTCACGCGGTATTCGTCCTGCAGATCGGCTGCTCTCAGCTCTTCGCCAGCGTTGCAGATTGCTGGCGGATGAGATTGAACATTTCGAGGAAACGCGGTCCATTCGATATCCAGCGTTGCGACGTCCGCCGCCAGGTCGACTTTGGTCGGATTGAAGAACTGAGCACGCGGGGCGTCAAATTCGAGTCCTACTGGATCGCCGTCGATCGCGGCATCTATCTGTCCGGAAATCCATTCGCTCCAGGCCTTCTTCTGATCGTCGTTCAGGTCATCCAGAAAACCAGGGGCATCAAAGGCGGGAAGTGGCATCAGGTTTCTCCTTCATTCAGTTTAGGGCGGACGGTTCCGTCTGCCAACATCTGCAGTTCCGGGGCATCGAGGGGAATGTTTGTCACGGGTAGTGTTAAGTCGAATTCTGCCAGCGGACGGCGTCGAAATTCACGTCGACGCGATTCCGCCAGTCGCACATAGTCATTGAACCCGTGCTGAGTCCGCAAACGGCTTGCAGATCGTGGCCATATAGGCTTCAATTCTTATGCTGAATTGTTCACGCCAGTCATCGCCAAGATGCCAATTGCTCAGGAACTCCTGTTCCGGGGTCTTGCTGACGTCTAAGTTGCGAGCCAGTCGCGCTGCGACTTCGGCTTCAGATTGGAAACAATGACCACTTCAAGGTCGCACTGTCCTTGACGAAACTCGGCCATTGGCGGAACGTACTTCATCAGGGCAGCACGTCGCACAGAGGAAACCGGATTCGCAAAATCAATCATCAGCACACTGGCGACAAATTTTGGAGTCAGGCATTTCCGTTGCATCAGCTCGCTGATTACAGCAAGGTCTTCGAAGGCAAATTCCGGCACAAGAAACGCGAAGTGAGTGTCTCCGTCCTGGCGAAAGTCCACTGTCCTCAAATGAAAATCAAATGTCTGGAGACTGTGCAGGTAAGCGTCTCCGGAAACTTGGGGCACGGAGATATTTGGATCCAATTCAATCAAATCCAGCAGAACGTCGGAGTTGAAGAAGAATGTCATTGGCAGTGGTACGACGCCATCGGGCGTCACCGAGCGACTCTGCGACGCCGAAGCGATCAGGTTGACGGTTGTCGGTTCAAACAGGTGCCGAAGCAGTTTTTGAGTATCCTTTATGGCTCCGTTTGCGGGATCACTGATCGACGCCTGAATTCGAGTCCGGGTCCACTGTTCAATTCCAGGTCGCACAACGGAAAGTTCAAAATCTTCGGCACCGCTTTTGTTACGCCACAATGGCTCGTTTCGCAGCGGATCATTTGGTGGCAGGACGTCGTCAGTGATGACCGACGACTGGCTGTGCCAATGCGATCACGGGAATTTCAACTCCTTCATCACCCAGGGAACCGTTGACGTGACTGTCAAACGGCCCCTTTCCGCGTGATGGCGGAGTCAGTGAGTGCCACGAATTTCCGGCCCAGACCCAGACCCCTCCGCGGCGCTCGTAGTAGTTGAAGACTCCATTCACTGGATCCCAGGCCAGTGCCTGCAGGAACTCACTGGTCGAATCAAAGTTCGTACCGGTGCTGATCAGTATTCCGGTCCGCCCGTTTCGTGAACGAGAAATCGCAAATCTGAAACTCCGGGGAACGGCCGCGGTCTCTGCAGACCAGTGAATCTGCCCTCCGTCCGCGACGAAAGCTCTTCTGGTCCGGCAGGCCGTTTGCCGGATCGTTGTTGATGGCGTCAAGAGATTGAAGGATCGCTCGCAGAGTTTGAGGAAAAATCTCTGTTCGCAGCAGCAGAACGGCAAACGCATCATTCAATTTGTTCTGAATTTCATCGTTCGACATCGGTCTGGGCTGCTGATCAACGCCGAGAACAAACCGATAGATGCTCCCGGCGGTCAGTCCATGTACTGGCCCTGATGTTGTCGATTCAATGATGACTCCGAGACCGCCGCCGGAAGTTCGCCGATATGGATGTCGACGTGTCGGAAAGTCTTCCTGTGGTCGATTCATTGGCAGGTGGCCTATGTGCTGATCAAAATAACTATCGGTTGAACTCAATGGCAGTTGATCAGAAATGGACTCAACGCATGACAGACCAAATGGCCTGCGTTCCTGGACCATTTATCTCGGTTCAAACTTCGGGAGAGTCCGGAACATCACGGAAGCCTGATAGACAGCTCGACGCAGTCTGTTGATGCCGCCCAGCGGTCTGTGAGCTTCCAAAAGGCAGTGCCACCAGGTGAATCAGGGCTTCATCTTTCTGGTTCTGCTCGGGAGTGTCCAAAATCCTGCAGTGGGATTGTGAGAATCGCCACCGTGACATACTTTGCCTGGATCTTCGCTGCCCTTCCAGTCCAATGTGGCGTCTTCTGTGTCCACGTTCGGCTGGATCTCGCTAGCGGGGCGAATCAGACCCAGCGAACTCAAACCTAACTTCACCGTCAGGGTAGCCAGGCTTCATTCTGGCCTTCAGAGAGGATTTCGCAAATAATTGTCGTCAGCAACATTCGGAACCGCGACCGAACGACTCACCGGAGTCACCTTAAACCGCATCACGTGATCCGGGCCACAGAGAAAGGGTGCGGCCCCGAAATAATCGTTGTCAACGGGACTGGCCGGTGGTTCCTGAAACATACCCGCAGCGACATTCGCGGCTCGAATTCTTTTGATGTTGGCTAACGTTTGCAGAGCCCTCTTTTCAGATGCATTTGTTGGTGCGGTTGGAGGAATTGCGAGACGCTCCGCAAAGAATCCTTTTGGGTCATCCTTTGTATTCAACCAGGCTGCGACTGAGTACTTCGTAGTCCTCCACGTTGGCAAAGGCAAAAACCGGTTGATTGATCATCAGGAAGTCCTGGCACGTGTCGCGACAAGACTGAATCGATCAGCGAACCATCTCTACGCCATGGAGCTTAATCGCCATTCCTCGACTTCCGTGGATGCCGCCCGTTGAATCCGGGGTCACCAGGACAGCGGCATTAGAAAATCAATTTCGCTACGCTCTCAAACACACGCGCCCGGTTGAGCAAACAGCCCCACGGAAGGAATGCCTGTTGGTAACGTCTTGAGTATCTCAAACTTCGCAGAAACATCCGTGACTCTTTGGATGCACGCCGCGAAGGACTTTAAGCTTTGGATCGCCACCATAACGCATTTGCAACTGCCGAATCGTCAGTTCCACAATGTGCTGGATCTGCTGAGGTTCTTTCGGTGAAATGATTTCAAGCATTGAATCAGGGCCATTGAAGAAGATCTAAAAGAACAGGAAGACTCAGTTAAAGTGACTTCAAATACTCAAGCAGATCCCGACGTTGCGGTTCAGAAAGGTCGCCTCCGAATTCATGGCCTTTGTTTGAGTTGCCATCACCTCTGTGTCGAACAACGGTTGGCTCGGGTCATCCTTGAAACCGACGTTGATGGAATCAAACTCCTGACTGCCGACGTGATACGTTTTCTTTCGCTGCAGCCAGGGTTTGCAGCTCTGCGAGCGTTGGCACCGACCACATTGTGAAGGTACGGTGCCGTGGCCGGAATTCCATTCAGTGGTCGAGCCTTATAATGATCGCTGCGTTGGCATTGATGACGGTCGCTACTGCGGGTTCATCCAATCCAGCGACAGCTTCTGTCGTGTCGAGTGATACAATGCTCTCTGCCATCGCAGCTGCCGCCTGCACACTTTCCGTACTTCGAAGTTCGACAATTTTGTCGCCAAGTCCTTCTGTTAGAATGTCTCGTGCCTTCTCCATCAGGTGAAAGCGACCACCTTCAATCTTGACCTGACTGCCTTCCTTCGAAAGTGAATCAAACTGGCCAACGAGCTTCTGGTCACCGACTTCAATGACTGCCGTCATACGATAACCCGGATTGAGCGCATCAATGCCCTCCAGCGGATTGACGATATCGGCTCCAGTCAATGCTTGCTGGATGGCAGTGGGATTGAGTGCAGGTTGCAGAATGGTACGCTCCACAACATGTTTGAGGATGACGCCAATCGGAGCCCGTTGAGGAAATCGGTCTTTGCCGAGCAGCGTTTTGCGTCGCCCCTGCAATCGGCCCGTGTCTGCTTCGTGTCCAAAGTTGATCAGAAGCTGCTGATCTGTTTGAACATCCTCAATCTTCTCACCGACAGCACGATCTAGGTTTTCATCCGGTCGATCACAGAGTGGCATCTGATGCACTTATCATTGTAGATAGCCTCACCCGCGTCTTCATCCCGTTATCAAGTGTCCCAAGTTCAGCTTCTGGCCACAGCGGAGACCAAAGCGATCGCAAGGAAGTTTCGATGCCAATCAGGTTCTTTTTGTTGACCGTTGACGAGTACCGCCGTGGAATCAACAACTCTTGTTGGTTGACTTCAACATGTCCAAACACGCCAAGCACTTCGCCCGCATTCCTGCCGAGTGCTCCGGCCGTCAGTTCCAAACAGAATCGCTCCCAGAAGGCTGGTATTATTTTCTGCAGCACCGTTCCATTGGACTCTTTTATGCTGTGGTGCATCCACAGGCAGGATAGCTGACCGGCGCATTGGCTGCATGCCAGTTGCCCGGCTTATCAAGGAACGTGACCGCGACTTCGTTAAAGATCGCTCCGAATGCGTCAACTCGGCCCGGACCGAATCGATGCGCGCGTCCGAAGGCAGATTTCTTGCGTTGTATCCTGAACGCAGATCGGCGATTGATCGCACCGTCGAACGCAGATTCTGTTTTACGTCATCGGACGAATTCGCAGGAAGCTTTACCTTTGCGGCGAACCTGGAGAATTTCTGATCGTCCGCTGAGGTATTCTTCAGAACCGGTTCTGTCATCAGCCTTTCGAAGTCGCCCATCGCCGGGCCACCATCAATCAAATGCAGATTCCATTGTGATTAATCTGACTCGTATGACAGGCGGCACATGTCAAACCAGCGGTCCCGGTGTTTCGTCCTCATACGACGCATCCTTGATGAAGCCAATTGGAAGCCCATCGGGGTTCTTAGCGTCTGGTGTTCTTGAAATGTAACCAAATTGCCCGAATGTTTTCGGCAGCTCGAAATGAATCTGCCGAAGTCGGTTGTTCCAGATGCAGGAACCAGTCATACGGAACAAGCCGTGATCCTGCAGGGCACGTTGTAGAACTTGTTCGATTCCTCATCCGTCCAGTTCTGCTGCAGCGTCTTTACTGCGGCGATCCCTGGCCCCCATATCAATACCGCAGCGAGGTTCTGTGCAACGGCCAGCGACACGGGAGTACACAAAAAGACAACAAACCACGACCATCAATTGACATCCGGAGCCTCCGCCAGACAATTGTTTAAGTATTTGTTGCCATACTACCCGAGGTACTAAGCTGTCAACTCGCCTAGCGGAGTTTGCTTTTGGATTCCTCAACAGCTTTCGCTGTTAATTTTCTGAATACGGTCGTTCCGGTAATCTCCATCCATCAGTGGACGTGAACTGCGACACAACTCAGCGGCCCACATCAAAGAGACTCGCTCGACTGATTGTTGAACACAGCAATGACCCCGGGCAACTCGGCAGATCACTGATACACGCGGCACTGGAAAGGCAGATTCAAAACGAATTCAATCCCGGCTCTTCAGGAGCTGAGCAGAATGCAGCCGCACCGACCTGACTTCAGCACCGCCAGCACTTGCAATTTCTGAAGGTGTGATGCTCAAGAATTCTGGCAAGCTGTGCCAGATCGATGTGCTCCACGAGTACCTCATACAGTGCTTTTTGTTCAGGACACTGTAAGTTGTGGTATGAGATGATTTCTTCATTTGCAAAACACAGATAACGATCGCGCCCAGACAGAAGATAGACGTGAATAGCGCGGCGGACGCTTTGAAATGGTCGTCCGTGAGTTGACAACAAAGGGTAAAATACACAGGATCCACGGAGGCTCTGCGAGAATGAAGTGCGCGTGTTTTAATGATGATTATCAATGAGGCGAACTTGGCGAGGTGGAGCATAAGGTTGGCGATGAAGTAGTCCTTATCCTTGTAACCATAGGCCATTCTCTGAAGAGCTCCAATCTTATTGTTGATCCGCCCCGAGTGGCCCGTTGGAATCGGGTAATTGTACCAGTTGAGGATTCCTGTACGGTGGCTTTCCAGAGTCTTGGCCATGGTGATCAGGACTTTGATTGCGGACGCGAAGCTCGGCGACACCAGTCATCGAGGAACTTTGCTGCGACGGCTTTCGTTGACTGTTGCCAGATCTGACTGAGATCTTCTTTGAGATAGTAGGCGACTGACAGCGAACGATTTAGGTCCAGGGCTTCCTGCAGGCGAACACGTTCGTTCTTCGATTCGTCCAGATGGTCCGGGTGTTTGACCAGTAGCCAGCGCATGCCCTTCAGGACGTTTCCGGTTCATCACTTCTGCTTCGTTGCAGGTCGCGACGTAGTTGAGTCAGCTTGTCATTCATCTGTTTCACAATATGAAATCTATCGAACACCTGAAGTGCCGTCGGTATATTCTTGATGACCGCCGCGTAGTAGGCAGCCGACATGTCAGTCGCCACGGCCTTGATCTTCGCTTTGGAGCTTCGGAGGCGTTTCCAGAAGGGTTTTAACGCATCCTGGCCCTTTCCGTCGCCCACAAAAACGATGGCCCCTGTCCGCCAGTCGATAACGATCGTGAAGAATTTGTTCTTCTTGCCAACGTAGATTTCGTCGATGGCGATCACTTCCAGGTCTCGCAGTCGAAGGTTGCCGAATATGCTTCTGCAGGTACGACTTATCAATACCGCGAACCATCCCTTCACCAACTCCGAGGGTAGCGAGCCACATCGCGGATCGTCATCTTCCGCAGATCCACAACGATCCTGGCAAAACTCTTTGTGTAGTTGCATTTGGGAACCACATTTGAGAGAAGCGGCGTTCAACACACGCTGGCAGATACGACATTCAAGACAGGGAGTTTTGATGAGGCAAGAACCGTACGATCCATACCGATTCGACCGGGCATGAACGATGCGATCCACTTGACCTCGCCGAATGACGTCGCGATTTCCACACTGGGACATCGATAGAGCGCCGCCGGAGCCTGAAGTCGCAAATGAAAAATACCTTCTTTTCGCCAGCAGCCCAACGGCTCATAGCCAGCAACCCCAATCGCCTTGTACAATTCTCGTGTGGTCATCTCGGTTCTCGTGGTGAAACAGCGTTAGACACTGCTCATCAGACCGAGTTGACCACTCTTCGTAAACCCTTGGCAACAAATCAACTTAACACCGCGCGCCGTTTCGCCGCAGACAAAGATTTTCGAACTGCGTGAAGTGGTTTCTTGCTCCTGTTGAATGAGCTCGGCTGTTTAATGAATGAGCTTTCTTGAAAAGAATTCGAAGAGTTTAGCGATTGGCTTGAATAGGTTTCATCCGATTTGCAACATGGGGACGGGGTAGAGCCATCCTCGCAAGGGTGGGAGCGCGTCGTCCTATGTAGTCTGGGAACTTGTTGCCCGTTGATCGCTCATGTGATTCGTCCGTCCGTAAGATGCGAGCGGAGATGACGAAGGCCAATCAAGGTTTCGGAGTACCCGTCGATGCCTAAATCCGTTTCGTTCATTCTCATTTGCACTCGCTTGGATGTCACAAGGTCGATTTTTGCAGGCCGATGAGATTCTCTCTCCATATCAGCAGCCTCAGCTTGTCACGGACGCTGATGGATTCTCCGGCGAGGCAATTCAGCGACTTTCCGTTAGCTCCAAAGGCACGTGGCTGGCGGCTGCCGCCGGCAAAGTGATTCGAGTGTGGAATCTCAAGACAAACGCTTCATGCTACATTGAGAGGTTACGGGGGGCGCTCGGCTATCATCTGGGTGACGTGGATTGCATGGCGTTTTCGCCCGACGAGCAGTTTTCTTGCCGTTGGCGTTTCAGATAGCGGCCGGTTCCACGAATCTGCGACCTCAGATCCACCGGGTCGAATGCACCAACTCGTTCCCGGTCACGTGGGATGTACGCAGGCGTCGTCTTTCCGAGGATGGCAAATGCGCCGCAACATGGGGGTGCGACGGCAAACTGATCCTTTACAAATGGGACAGCCATGTGGGGGAAGCGAGTTCGCCGTTCTCGATTCAGTGGCGAAAATCAATTGTTGTCCGATCGGTACCGGTAAAAAGAACGGTCACCAACGAAAACGGCCAGACAGTGGAACAAGAAGATATTCGTCTTGAGCAGCCTTTTAAAGACGCAGTTTTTCAGTTCTCGCCGGACGCACAGTACCTGGTGTTGTCAAACAGTTATGGCACTGTGTGTTTTTCCGTCCAGGAACTCAGGGCGATACAGGAATGGGATTCACTTCCTTCGTTTATCAATAGTACTCTTCTTCAGAGCGGAGCATAAATCCTCCATTTGCGGGTTCTCGTTTTACAACAGATGCGGCAATGGATTTTTCCGGCAGGTCAGATGCTTGGTACGTTAGCAGTGCCAGTCCAACAATAAGTAATGACACTCCCTACTGGATGGCGGCATACCGGCAGCCAGACGGCCAGATCATGAGTTTTTGAAACACAGTTTGACCCTGTCGCGGTGAGCTGGTCGACGAGAACCGGGGGTCGTGGTTGCAGTGACATGCTGACAAAAATCCATGTCTGGGATTTAAAGACCGGAAAACAACTCAATGCTCCATTGCAGTCTGTTGGACAACCTATTTGGAATGTCCGCTGGACAGAAGATGGAAAGGCGATCAGATACGCAAAGCACAGCTTCAAACGCAGTTATCTTACTGGCGGGCAATATCACTACAATAATTACGGTGCCCTAGATACGGAGCTGAATCTTTCGCGATGGACAATCACCAACGGTAGTTTCGGGTATCAGCCTCAGCCCATCTACCCGAAGTTTGGACAGTTTACAATCGTCCCGCAGCGGAACGAAAAGACGAAGGATGTTGAGGACGCTGTTGGTGGGTGTCGATACGGTGGGTGTGGCACGTTTGCGGAAGACTGGAAATTCGGGATGTTCGATCTGTTTGCAGAACAAGCAGACGGAAGCAAAATCAACCTTCACCCTCTTCATGACGTGGAACGTCTCTATCTCGCTAGATATATCCACCAGTTGCCGCACCCGACACAATTTGGTCGCCCGATGTGCTTCGCTACCATGACCTATGCGGGTAGCACGAAGGAGTCACTCATCATCGGTACGCAGAACGGGGAACTGGTTGAATGCGAAATTGTACAGGGACCAAATCCCGAAAAAGGTGGTAATCCTCTTCCGGAATTGCGTATTCGCCGACACTTCATTGGGCATACTGCGATGGTAACATCGATTTCCCAAAGCCCTGACCGATCACTTCTTGCATCATCGTCTCTTGACGGCACGATACGAATCTGGAAGCTGAATACGCCCAGAATACTCGGCGATGTTGACTTTCTGGTGGACGGATCCCATGTGGAATTCGTTCCTGACGGGAGTTATGCAATGCAAACTGGATTGAAACGCGGGGATGCATTGCTTTCCTTTGGGTCGACCAGCTTCTATGAGCGCATGAGTAATATCGCCAAAGGCGTCTATCGCCCGGGTGACGTCGTGGAAATGGAATACAAAACTACTGCAACATTCAGGGATGAGAATGGCAATGAACAGGTCAAATTCGATGAATCAGGTGAACCTGTTCTCGAACGCCGCACCACCAAAATCACTCTGGCGGAGGCACCCGATATTGTTGAGCCAATGCTGAGTTTTTTTGTGGCACGTGACGGTGAGTGGGTGGCATGGACGCAGCAGGGCTATTATGAAGCTTCGGCAGATGGAGCTCGTTATGTTGGCTGGCATTTAAATCAAAGTCGCCAGGATCAGGCCAGTTTTTATCGACTCGATCAGTTTCAGCAACAGTTGAATCAGCGCCGTATCATTCGAAACGTACTGCCACTAAGAAGTGCAGAAATGGCGGCCGATACGGTGCTGAAGGAACTAGCGGCACTACCGGATCCACCTGCGACGATCCAGATTGCCAACTACGCCGATTTCAGCCGGACCGTGCCGCCTAAAGTTCGGATTCTCTCACCAGAAGCGGGACAGTTAATGAGATATGAAGATGTCGTCAGAGCTGAATTCATCTCGCCGGTCGATCAGCCGGTCACTGAGGTAGTGATTCGTGTTGGTGGCAGGAATATCCCGGTACGGGCCGTGCTGAGTGAAAAATCTGACGCAGCCGGGATACGAACTGAGGTGTTTGAATATCCGGTCGAGTTTGGGCCTGGTGATGAAACGATTTCCCTGACGGCGAAGAATTCCATTGGCTTGACAGACTCGGACACGGTAGGAATACGTGTCAAGTCCCAAACCATTATCGAGCCCGAGAGCAATCTTTATGTATTATCGATCGGCATCTCAAAATGCGCTGATGAGCGATTCAACCTTCGGTATGCAGATCAGGATGCTGAGAAATTCTCCGCGGTATGGCAGCAGCAGAAGGGCCGACTGTACGCCAATGTGGTGGTCAAGACGCTTGTCAACGAACAAGCTACCGTCTTGGAAATTAAGAAAGGGGCTCAGTGGCTGCAAAAACAAGCCCTGCGGGGAAAAGACGTTGCCCTTGTTTTTCTCTCTGGCCATGGGGTCTACGACGATTCTGACACTTGGTACTTTTTGGCGCACGATTCTAATCCCGAGGACATCGCGATCACCGGGATATCGCATGCCGAGCTAAGCCTTGCGTTTCGCAAAGTCTCCTCACCGCTTGTACTTTTCGCAGATACCTGCCATTCAGGAGCATTCAATGTCATTGAAGGAGCGAAAGCGATCGGAGTGCGACAGAACAATATCTGGCAGGACTCAGGCAAGATCACGTTTGCATCTTGTCTTCCAGAAGAAAACAGTTTCGAGAATGATGTGTGGAAGAGCGGAGCGTTTGCAAAAGCAATCATCGAGAGTCTGGATCCCGCGAACGACGCTGATTCCGACGGAGACAAGAAGCTTGATATCGACGAGATGAAGAAGTTTGTGCTGAAGCGTGTATCAGATCTCACTGGAGATAAGCAGCATCCCAATGCTTTCGTGCCTCCCTTTGTTGGGATTCCGGAAATGGCAAAATTCTGACGGACACATCCACAGCGTGTTGGCTTTAGCTGCTGAAGTGCATTTTATTCATCCAGTAGCGACCAACCCGGTTTGATCGTTCCATGAACGAAACACCGAGTCCATGGCGGCGTGTCATAAGTTCCCGTGCCGTTTGCCGTAACGTTGGGGGCAGGACAACTTGATTGATCATGTTAGTGGCGGCCGAGTCGCTCTACTGTCTTCCAGAAGACCGCCCACTGATGTGAAGAATTTCACTAAACTCCTAGGTCCAGGGTGAAAACTCTGACGGCAGTGCCCGACCGTTCTCAACACTGACTTTTCCATCTTGTCGAATGATAAGAATTGCCAGGTTGCATTTGCGAGCGTAGCGGACTGTTGTCTAGGTTCCGGAGCGGCGTCTCTCGAGACGATCAGGGGTAGCAGTGAGAATGTCTGACTCATGAATGATCTCGTGATCTCTTTGCAAATAATCGAGAGAGGGTCTGACAGCAGATGCGCCGGAGCACCAGGCTCGATTCTGCGGCTCGATCGGAGGGTGAAGAACTATGCGAAACGAAACTTCGATGCGGATCTGGTGAAACTGAGAATCTGCTCCAACACAATCTCCATGATGAACAAACTCCACACTTTCGATTCCGCCAATAATCGGTTTCAAGGTGAGAAGTTGGCAAAAGTTCATTGCGTGTCGAGATCCGGTAAAACCAATCCGCAGGATTTTCGCCTTTCGTAGCTACGTACAGGCAGCTACGACATTCGCGCTGGCAATACGAAGTACGAAAGCGGGGACACGACCTTCCGATTCCCCCCTACATTCTTTGGCGAAACCAAGTTTGCTGGAGGACCGTTTCTTTACCTGCCGGGATTCTTGGAGAATCTCGGGAAGATTCGGACGGCAACAGGTTTTCGTGATACTTGAACGCAAAGCTGCCCCTCTCTACCACGAGATACTTGAAATTACGGATAAGACTCCTGATCGAGAACGTCACCTTAAACTG
>JAXMBU010000040.1:0-66795 GCA_046349735.1 Planctomycetaceae bacterium | reverse complement strand
GAAATCGTTCGAACGGGCCGTCAAACCAGTTGGGTGGCCACATTGTTCAAAGAAACTCATCACATGGCGTTCGAATAAGATCGGATCCATCTGAAGCAGAAACTCCAAAAGCGGCAAGTCTTCATCCGGCACAGTGGCCCGCAGCGGCGTCATGGCATCGGCCCGCATCGCAGCCAACAATTCTTTCTTCGCTCTCCTGGACGTTTCAAAGGCCACGAAAGTCAGCATCAGCTTGGTGAGCGGATCGCGGACGCTTCTATCCCGAATGAATGCTTCAATGATTGATGTCGCGCCCGCTGTGCCGAGAAACAGTAACAGAGCAACTGGAGCCCCCATCGCACTACCGAAGGCTGCAATTCCTGCCCCTTGAGCCCCAAAAATCGCCGTCCCCAAGGCTGTCACAGGCAGGGCGACTTTCAAAGCTAACGGCAGGGAGGAAGCCTTGTAATTCTGAAGCGATGTAACGGCAATGTTCGCCATCAGTTTGCCGGCTCGAAGAGTGTCGACCGATTTGTACATCTGGGATGCAGCCTCGGATTTTGTCAGATCGGCATTTGAAAGCACTTGCCGAGCATCAATAAACCATCGCAGAATTTCGTCACGATCCCGTTCTGATGAGATTGATCGGATTGCAGTAATCAGGGACTGAGCAATCCCTGCTCGAATGGTGTTTGCGGCTGTTCCAGCGTGCATGGCCATTGCGGCGGCAAGTGCTTTTGACCACGATTCACTCACCGCTTCAACGTGGGATTCACCGTTTATCGAGGAGCCCGAGGGAATGCCTTCTTCCTCGGCCGGTCGAGTGAGGGGTGGGATATCAACGTTGGGAACGGCTTCAGTACCGAGATCATTCGCCAAAGAGGTGTCGTTTCCTTTTCGGACACGAGGATCCAGCTTTCCCAGCCAAGTCATGGCTCTCTTGGAAAAGGTCGCCCCGGGTGACTTTGAATCTCCAGATAACGTGCCGTCTTGGCCATTCTGCTTCCCCAAAGTTTTGTCGCTTGATTCCTTCGGGGTTTTATCAGCTGCTTCGTCCATCGAACTCTCACAGCGTTTGGGGCCATGCTCGTCAGGCTAAAATCCAAACTCATCAGATTACCGGCATCGATGGGAAATCGCCATTCAGGGGCACCTAATCCAGTCGGAGAACGCAAAGCTCCATATGATCCGGGGAAGTGATCTTCAGTCCGGGGAAAACAAATTGACGATCATTCGCCGAGCATCCGCACTTAAATTTGGCCATGCCTCAATGACGGTCAGCAAGTCAGGATCCGCCCCAAATGGGCCACCTGTGTGGCCACTTTCTTCGGTCATCACGTCGGACCCAGTAGAAACATTGGCCGGTTCAAGTCCGGCCGCCGCGACTGGAAAAGCTCGGAAATGGCAACGTTTTCGAGCTTTCTTTGTGTCGGAGAGGGGCAACGCTTTGAACGGCTGTGCCGGACTTTTCTCGGACTGCAGCCCTCGGATGTGTGTCGTGTGACGCCCAACGGGCGGTGCTGTTTGGTCCGTCCTGAACTTCGGTCGCTGCATTGTCGTTCCGCGGAGTATTGGGCGACGCAGGGCACGAGCTTCTGTTAATTCCCATCAGCGTGCTGAGATTTGTTGTCGTGGGGGCACCGAAGCGTGGTTCGGGGAATTTCAACGCCAACGGCCCAACGCTCTTGCTAAAGTCGAACTGAACCGAAGTGCAGAATCCAGTCCAGACCGACGCGAGAGATGGTGACGGACGAGCCACGGGGATTCGTTGCGGCAATGTCATAAGCGTAAGCGGCGGAGTAAAGTCCATTTGGACTCATCTGGTAGCTATAACTTCCGATGATCGTCTTGCTTTCAAAGAAGTTCGTCGCACTGACTTCGCGATAGCCCAGGTAGACGCTTCCTCGCAGACTTCTCTGGCTCAGAACTCCGACACTCCAGATGTTCTGGGCGTTGTCAAACAGGTCCCAGGATGCATCGGTCAACAGGCTGCTGCGGTCACTGACGTTCCAGCGATAGTGTCCGTAAAGCAATCCGAAGTCTTCGCCAAAATTGTCGCGATCAGACTTTGGAAAGAAAGAGGCTCCGTATTCCCAAAGCATCCAGTCGCGAATTCGAGGAGCCTCGATGGGCCCGACTTTCGTCTGGAGGCGATCGCGGAAACTGATTCGCAGAGCCTGAATATTGTCAGCCAGTTCGTGATAAGGAGCACTGGCCCATAGACCGGCTCCGGTACGGATCGCATAATTGCGAGGATTGAACTCGGCGGGAATCACCCCGCCGAAAACCTGCTGCGGATAACGCGAGCGGAAACGCTCCTGACTGTTTTCGTCGATTTCATTGAACTGCAGGATCTCATTGCTGCTGCGGCTTGAATCTGTGATCGAATACTCCAGGAACGTGTCGTGCTTGTGAGCCAGTCCGTTCAGATTAAAGATATCACTGCGAACAAACGGGAAGACTCGCGACGCCGACATGCGTGCTCGAATACCGGTGTTCAGCAGATAACGATCGATGGACTGAGTCGCGACGCCGTCCTGCCAGTAGGCCGCTTCTCCCATCACAAAGGGTTCGAAGTTGACCGGACCAATACGGAACGGTGCGTCGAGTTCATGGCGAGTCATCGCGACAAGACCGGAGGTGTCTTTTACATACGCCTGGCCGTTCAAGTTGTTGAAGCCCGTCGTGGGGAATGGTGGTTGTTCCGTCGGATCTGTTGGACCCGTCTGAGGCTGCATGTCAGCATAGCCGACGCTCGAGTGCATGTTCCAGTAGAGCAGACCGTCAAACACAGGTTGCGAAAAGCTGTAGAGGTCCGCTCGAGGCAGCCACTGAGTATTGGCCTCAAACCCGTTAAGATCCGTGCGGCCCCAGATGGTTCCGGAATAGGCTCCCTGATCCTGCCGAATTCCCAGCAGGGTTTCAACATCTTTGTCGGAGTCAAAACGATTCTCGTGATACTGTTCGAGATAATTGCGATCAGACAGATATCCGATTTCGCCAAGCGACTGGCCGGGTGCCGCCGGGAAGCTGTTGTCGGGGATGCCGCTGCCGTGGTTTCCCCGCGTGATGAATCCTGGCGGAACCACCTCCTGCCGACCAAGGCCCAAAGCATTCTCCTGAATCGTACTCGATAATAGAGTGTCCCATTCTGATAGTGCTGGCGAATTGCTGCCACCGTACCGGCCTGAGTCCCGATGCGCCGGGCGCCTGGCTGGAACGATAGTCGCGGGCCAGCAGATCCAGCTTCATCCCCAGGTTGCTTAGGCATCCCCTGAAGTGTACAGATCCCGACGGTATTCACCTGCAGACTAAAGATACTGTCGTGAGTCACCGTGGCCTGACGAATCGGAATTCCTGGATCTTCTGCGGGACCACTGACTTTCGGCAGATAGAAAACCGGCGTGTCACCCACAATGAACTGATTGTTCACGCTGGTCGTCACCCAGGGACGTCAACCACCTGCTGACCGGTCAATGGATCCCCGCTCGTAAAGAGAGAAGGGCCCGGTTCTACAAAGACATCCGGCCTGAATTCGATAGCCCGGCTGCTGCAGGGATCGATGTCAACCGTGGGCCTTGAGTATGGAAACGATCCTGAGTTGTCTGCCGCATCCGTTCCGCACGGACCCGAAACTCTGCTCCTTTCTCCCAGCCCAGTATCGGTTCGCGTTCCGCATTCAGCATCAGGGCCTGGCTGCCAGTTGCGTCGAAGAATGCGTGGGTCGCGGAATCGTGTTCTGTTCTGTCGAATGACGATATTGCCTTCCATAAACCTGGAACCGTGAATCGGCTGACTGCACAACCAGGTCGCCATTTCTATGGAGTCGCCTTCACCGGCTTGCGTCCAAATGGTAATCGATCACCACAGGCCGTATCGATACCGGGAGAAAACTCCTGTCCCCGCACATCGACGTCGATGCCTGATCAAACGTTGACGCTGCCCGAGATGATGTTGATTCGCCTTCCGGAATCGTGTCCTTCGAGGTTTCAGAATGGTACCGTGCGCAGATCATTCGAACGAGGTGATCTGACTCGTCTGGCTGATCGTTCAGTTCTCGCGAGCAATGATGGAACTGGGGGCAAATGAATCCTGAGTTGGCTGAAGTTTTACTGTCGTGACCGTACCGTCGTCCGGATAAAGTTCTCGCAATCCCTTTCGCAATAGAGGATGATCACCGTCGCGGCGGCTGTGGTATGTCTGATATTAAAGTTTGGTACGTTCGATGTCTGCAGGCGAATGCTCGTGAAGCCACCGATCGCTGGCTGTCAGTAGATCGAAGTGTCAGGTCTTCCGCATAACGGCGACATCAAAAAATGAGAATCCACGGGAACTGTTAAAACGCAGCAACTGAGCGGGCAACGCCGTGATTGTCAGGTCGCCCTGAACTATTCTGGCGTTCCCGTTGATCAGGTGAATCCACCGAACTTCTTACCGACCGTCTCTTCAAAGTCACCGGTGACCTCAATGGATGCGGTGATGTCGTTCGACAAAGAATCGACGGCCGAGATGGCATCGGGGACTCATTCGGTAATCTGCGCAATGGCTCTGTTTGTCAGCAACAGGGTTGGCGTAATCCAGATTGCCACGAGCATCAGAATGGACCGCCGAGTCATTCAGTCGCCGTAAATACTCATGCTTTGCCGCAAATCATTCGCGACATTGTCTGGAGAGACGTTGAGAGGACAGAGAAAAAGGAGAAGCCGGGAGAGAAATGAAGACGGGAGTTGAGAGGAAGGGAGAGAGAATCCGTGATGCGAATCATACGGCGGTTCGCAAACGGGTCAATATCGGCCAGAACTGCCACGAACTGCGTAACTCCCGGGATACATGAGCTTAGGCAACAGCACTCAATCCGGTCTGTTTTTGTCAATCCAAGGGAGCCGGTTCATGATGAGCGACGTTCAGCGTGGCGGTGATTCGGCTGATTTGCCAGCAACGTAATCCTCATGTTGCCTTGCCGTTGATTCCGTCGATGATTCCGAGGTGTTCTGGTTAGCAGTCTCGCCGCGTTATCTCCACAGCCAGTGAGTCACCGCAGAACAATCCAGCCGTAAGAATCTGAACGCCAGCATATTTCGCCTCACAGGTGCGCATACAGGCGATATGCGTCTTTTCCCGCTTCCAGCATGTGCAGTGTTCTGCATCGAGGCCGTGGAGCCGTGGGGCACGTTCGGAGTGCCATCAGTGATCGTCAGGGCAGTCACGGCTTCGTTATAATACCTTCAAGGAGGTCGTACTCCACTGTCCGCGAATGATGCAGAGTACTAGTGCTTGTGCGCTCAGCAGGGTGCCTGGAGAACCATGGCAGGAAGAAGTGAGGTTCCGGTAATCGCTGAAAATGATACGCTAACGAAGGACGCTTAGCCGACTATGCTCCGCTGTTCCTCAATGTCGCAGTCTCTCAACGTTTAGCGGTTCCAGATTTCGACCGAGCGAGGCAGTCCGATTGCGGGCGACGAGCGTGGCATGATCGTTTGAGATTCGATTTCCGTAATCGAAAGTACAAGATGATCAGTTGGTAACGTTATACACGGCGCGTTCGAAATATCGATCATTTCTTTTAACACAAACGTTCCGTCAATCATGCCCTGCTGGCGACTGATGATCAAGCACTTCTGCTGTGGTATCGATTTTGATGAGTTGTCAGCAATTCCCGGGAGATTCTGGGGCGACGCGAGGGAGGTCCGATAACCTCGGAGATTTCGCGCACGGTGAATTTCAACACCTTCAGTTCCTTCATGACCGGTAATCCAGCCAGAGTCGCAGGGTTCGCCCAGTAAAGCTCGAGTTCGAACCCAGGCCGGCGCTCCAGTCCGTCGAACGTTTCGACGGGTTTGTAATGCCAAAGGTTGCATTGGGAAATCGTCGACGTTGAGATCCCTTTGCCGCCTTAATCCAGTGATTGATGACTGTTCGCAACTTCCTGAAACGTGAAAAGTCAATTCCGTAAGGTTTCCGGTTTATACTGGATTAATTCCAGATCGGGTAAGTTCGTAAACCGGGTCAATGTTTCTGCAGTGAGATATCCTCTGCAAACCAAAGCCACTGAGCGGTTTGTTGCGCGTGCCAGGAAGTCGAGATTGTCCTGTGAAAATCCAACATTTCATGGCCAAACAGACCTCGAAAATCCCCGTCGTGGTAGTGCGCGAGACATGCGTGTCGATTCGATTGCCGATACCTACACCCTACACCTTCAACGTGGTCGTGCCATTCGTGAAAGCCTGATCGTTTTAGTTGGATGCTCATGGAAGTCTCGCGATTCGAATACGACGTCGATTCTCACTGCCTGAAGCATGATGTTCTGTCGTGGGGCAGCAACGAACGGCATCAGCCGCCCGGCAGTTCAGTCTTCGTCTTCCGGAGTCGGCAGAACATATCCATCTGCGTCGATCGGCATACCCAGCAGGATTTCCATCGAAATGCCCACAGCGGAGATGAGGATCGAGCAAGCTGGCCATGCCGGTGCCGAGTGCTTCCAGTAGCCAGCGAGGCAGACAGAGGCACCAACGATCTCCGGCCTTGAGTCCTGGAAAGCGATACTGGCACTGGCGTCGACAGATCGTTTCCGGCACGTTTTGAAATCTGCAGGAACTCGGCGGTCATCACGCGCAGCAGACGGTGCGGCTGCCGTGATCGTCACCGCAGGTTTCGCATTTTCCAGTGCGAAAAAATCCAGTCATCGGATCAGCCGAATAGATCGCCAGATCTTCACCAAAGACATTCTTGGCCGGGCGATGTACCTCTGAAAATCGCGCAGGTGGTCTTGTCTCGAACGACGTTCCGGCATCTTCCATGTTCGTAGTTTAGTCATTGAATTCGATGTGTTAACTCGCCTGTGAATTCCCGCCGGCTCGACGGTGGCATTGCTCGGCCTGAAGAAATCGCACATTTGAAGATAACCAGGGTCGTCAATGAGGACTGGTTGACCTGACGAGCGAATTCGCAGTGGTGAACTGAACTGGCAGAGCGGGAAATCTCGAGTTTGTCAGACAAGACTGACGCTGGCGAGGATCTGGATGCAGAGTGCTCTGGTTCACCTGGTTCACTCCGGTCCATCGGCCTCCTGGCGTAGTGTCTCGCAAGTCCTCTGCTTAACCCGTGGCCGACAGCCCCGGCCTCTTCGTCTTTGTATACCGTCGGCCACGCGTTAAACGCGACGCACACTCGATCCCGAAAGATCCCATCTGAGCGAGACACCGCACCTGGCGGTCCATTGCGGAACAGTGATGCGCGACGTTTACAGGCATTCTCGGTGTTCGTCCGAGAGTGGACATCAGTCGGGCGAGCACTTGCCTCTTTTAAGGAAAAAGTCCCGAAATAACTTCCGTAGCTGAAGTCGCGGATTTTGAACTGAACTCTCACGAGTTCGGCTACCACGGGGAACATATTTCGGGACGGTTTTTGCGACAGAGTGGCTGATCTCGTTCGGCTTCAGGTTTGTCGGATACAGGGAATGTTCAACGTACGTTTCCCGGTTTGACGGTGACGGATGGTCGTTTGGATCACTTCATCTTTGGATTTGCCGTTCTGAAGCTTCTATTTCATCATCTTTCGTCGTAGCCTTTGGTAGCCTTTCAGCGACATCGATGATTGTGCCGAACATTGTGCGGCTGATTCTGAGTGAAGCCTGCGTGCTGTGCTGGCCAGTGCTGATGTGCATCTCGTGCCGTCTGAGTCGTCTCTGATGGCGCAGTGGCGAGTCGATTGCGTGCTCTGTGGCGTTGTCGCCGGCTTTGATCGCGAAACTGGCGATCCCGATCATCGGGTTGAAGGTGATTAGTGGCTTGACCTATCGAACTGATGTTCCTCAGAAGGATGAGTCGCTCGGGAATACAGTCTGACGGAGGTTCGCGTGACGACTTTCCTGACGCTGCATGGGGAAAAGGCTGCCATTCGCATGTTCGCAGAGACGATCGACCGCAGCAGCTCGCACAACTGGGGCTGCCGCAGAATATACTCGTGCCGCTGACTCGACAGCTTGATGCTACGGTTTGCGTGATCCTGCCGACAGGTCTTATCCGGTGCGTGGGAAGATAACAACGGTCTATGCGTGTCTGAGAGAGATCATTGCTCAGTCGCGTGGTGCTCGCTGCATTATGATGCTGGAGGATCTGATTGAAGTCGCAGTTGACGGAGCTGATGCAGTCTCAGGTTCGGCCCACAGCAGGTTTCGACTGGCCACGGGCTCTGCTCGTTGATGTCAGGATCCGGATGATTCTGGTCGGGGAAATCTGGAGATCCCCAAACTGCGGAAGGGCTTTCAGGCGGCGCTGACTGGCCACCCCGGTGCTGACTACATATTCCATGCCGCTGGCAGTGCCTGCGAAGCGTTGACGCGATTGCTGGACATGCAGATTGAACTGTACCAAGTGAAGCGGGCTGCGGGCGGATCTGCCAGCGACTTCGACAGCGTTGTTCTCATTGCCACTTAGTGGCTAGTGCACGGTTCGCGGAGGCAGAAACGCTGGAGAAATGCCGGAAATTTGATCACATGACAAACGCAGTTACTCCAGATCGCAAGACACCTGCAGCAGGTGTGGATCACAGGATATGCGGCCGAATGGTTCTTGCAGAAATGCTTGACCCGGACTGGCTGAAGCAGATATTGCTCGGCCATTCTTTTGAACAGGGGACCGCGCGGCAGTTAGCCACGCTGGCAGAATCGGCGGGAATGAGATACCGCAGCAGGCGGCTACAAAAGCCGTGGCGGCGTTTATACCAGTCATGGAAGAGGTGTTGCTGAGAGTGATGATCGCTAAGGTAAACGGTGAAATGACAGCCGCTTTAACATTGGAAGACATTCAGTATCTCTCGGAAGAGGTTCGCCATCTGGTCCGCGCGATGCCGCTGGAGAAATCGGCGGACGCTGGTCGAGGACGTGGACGCCGTCTGCAGCAGTTGACTCAGGCGATTCCGACGGGCTCAATCAGGGGCAGTCGCTGGAAGCACTTGTCGAAAAGGAAGCGGCTGTTGAGGGGCGGATGCTGGCTTCGGCTGTGGGAGCCGGGGTTCGTTCCGGAGATCTGGGACTGACAATAGAAATGATGGGAGACTTCGCCACGGATGTTGTCAGTCTGCGAGGTCGACTGCTGCAGGCGGCCGCCTATCCGCTCACGATTGTCGCCATGGCCTGCGTGCTTGTTGTCTTGATTCTTCAACACACGCTGCAGATGTTTCTGGACACGTTCATTTACTGGGACGTGAAAACTCATTGGCTGCTCTGGAAACTGCTGGAGTGGAATCGTGATATGCCATGGTGGACGCTGCTGATTCCTCTTTCAGGAATGCTGCTGCTTTTGATCTGGTCGGCTTCCGGACGAGCTGCTGCGATGGCGTTTAAAGGTCCGGAGCGTCTGCTGCTGTTGTTGCCGGGTGTTTATGCACTTGTGCGTGATCTGCAGAGCTACACACTGTCCAGAATGTTGTCATTGTTGACGGAGCGAGGATTGCCTTTGCAGGATGCTTTGAAGCTGGCCGGTGGAGCAACCGGAAACTATCGACTGGAAATGGCCTGTCGTGATATCGCGAAGAGAATTGAATCCGGTGGAGCGATGGCTCAGGAGGCAACAATGTCGCGGACGTCACGGTATCGCTTGCCCTCATTGTTGAGTGTGTGTTTGCAGCAGGTTGAGCATGACGAAGCGAGGATGGTGCATCGACTTCGCTCGGTAGCTGAGTTCTATCGAGCTCGTCTGGACCGAAATCTGTCATGGCTGAAGCTGTTGATGCCGGTCATGCTGTTTATTGTCATTGGTGGAGGCTGTGTGCTGACGTATTCAATTATGGTGTTCTGGCCGGTGACAGAACTCTATCGCAATATCGGAATGTAGGTTGTATGCCAACGTATAAGTATCAGGCCGTTTTGCCCACAGGCGTTTCGATTTTTGGTGTCTTTGACGCCGACGATCAAAACGTTTTGCAGAGTTATCTGCAGTCGCGAAAAATGACGCTGGTGAACGCGACTGAGCTTTCGATCAATTCGGCTTTGGCGGGACAGCGACACGAACTCCCGCGAATGCTGCAATTGCGCGTTGGCGATCGGTTGCGAGAAGCCTTATTGACAGATATGCCGGCTCACGTGGCGGTGCGCGCGATCGCGGCAGAACCATTTGAGCATCCGGTTCTGATGTCAATGCCGTGGTTGATGGTCACCAGTGTCTTTGCTTCTATTGTGATGCTGTTGCTGACAATTCTGATTCCTGAAGGTCGACAGGGGCTGGTAATCAGTGCAGCGCTTTTACCAATGCTGGTCGTGCTGTTTTGGGCGGTCTCCTGGTTCTGGTTTGTTTATCGACTTCGCCGCATACTGCTGCGGATGGCGGATCAGCTTGAGCGAGGTCAGCATGGATCATTGACGGGGCTCGGACTTTTGCCCGGGGAAGTGAGCACGATTATGAACTCGGATTTGAGTTCACAGACCAAGGCGACAGCGATTGCAGAGCTGGTCCCGACGCTCAGTGGCATGCAGCTCAAATCTCATCATTTTGCCGCGATGTTTCTGAGTCCATTGATTGCGATGACGCTGTTGCTCCTGGGCATGCATGTCATGCTCATCTCTGTCGTGGTGCAGTTCAAAGAGATCTTCTATGGCTTTGGCGTTGAATTGCCGAGCATCACAACACTCTTCATCCATTTGAGTGATCTGGCCGGGATGGCGGGACTTCCGGGGCTATTCGCCATGGCAGCGTTGATGTTTGGCGGACTCGTGCTGCTGCATATTCTGTTGGTGTTGCCGAAGACGGCGGAACTATGGGAAAGCGTTCCCGGGTTGGGTCTTTCCGTTCGCTGGCTGATGCAGGCGCGTGTGGCCCGCATTCTGGGGGTTCTGGTTCGTAATCGAGTCGGCCCAGCGGATGCGATTGCCATTGCGTCAAAGGCAAGTGGTTTCAGTGCTGTGGCGGAAAGCGGCAAGAGAATCGCAGAGGTCATCGAAACGGGGACACCGGAGCTGGCTTACACTCGACAACTGTCCGGACTGCCGCTGTCTATGCTTTTCCGAGTGTCCGGCAGTAAGAGCTCCGAAGCGGCGCGTCAGGAGACCTCTCAGGCTTTTCAAAGCTATGCTGCTGCGTTGGAGCAAGCTGCATCCGGAAACGGAAGCTTCATCGCGGTCTTGTTTCAGATGCTGATCGTTGTCAGTGCCGGGCTGGTCGTCGGCTTTATGGTGATCGCGCTGTTTATGCCACTGATCAAATTGCTGAATGATCTGTCGATGATTGTGTGGTGGCTGCCATGAATCATATTCAAATGTGGCTCTTCATGACTCACCAGTCGGAACCTCTGCGGCAGACATCGCTGTTGATGCTGCTGGCCGGCGGCATTGGGCATGGTGAGACGCTGCTGCATAGTTTGCGAGCCCATGAAGCAGAGAGCAACGGAGACTGGGCCAATAAAATCGGACAACTCCGGTTGATGATGGAACAAGGCCATTCTCTGGCGTCATCAATGACAACCATTCGGGATCTGCTGCCGGATCAGACGGTTTCGGCCATTCGAACCGCCGAAAGCACAGGGACCTTAGCTGATGTGCTTGTCGATGAGGCAAAGCGGATCAGTGGGTCGGTCCAGACGGCCAGCGGGGGAGCAGTAACCCTGGAAACATTGCTGCTGATGATGTTCAGTATCGGTACGGCGATGTTCTGCGTCGTGTCGTTTCTGATGGTCTTTATCATTCCGAAGTACAAGGAAATCTTTTATGGCTTTGGAGTCACGATGCCTTCGGTCACGGTCACTCTGATCGAAATCAGTGACAAGATTCTTTCCGGGTGGTTTCTGTTCATTTTGCCGCTGACGGGATGTGCCTGTACCTGTCTGTGGTGGATGTACTCGACAGGTCGCAGCAGATTGATCCACGGACATCATCGGCTGATGGAACATTGGCCAGGGTACTGGGTACCGGGCGTCCTGCGGCAATTGAGTCTTTCCGCTGCAACCGGTCATCCGCTTGGGGCTGCCCTCGACTCCATCATGATCAATATGCCGCCAGGTCGCGCGGCCGAGCGAATCAGTGGGCTGAGGCATCGAGTCATGAATGGCGAAGATACGATCGAGGCCTTACAGGCGACTCGCCTGCTGGGTGATCGTGAGGCGGCCTTCCTTCGTTCGGCTGTGAAAACACGACATCTGGACTGGGGGCTTCGTCACCTGGCGGAAGCGATCGAATCTCGCCGAGCCAGGATCTGGCGAAGAATCCCCACAATCCTGGCGCCAATGATGTTGCTTGTCATGGGATTGATGGTGATGTTCGTTTGTGTGGCTTTCTTTGCTCCGCTGATCAAGCTGTTAAATGATTTGAGCTGAAGACGGCTCTCTGGATTTCTGAATCATGCAGAAGACTCTCATAACATTCCCCAGTCAACGCTCCCGGCACGGGGTGCTGGTCATCGAAGCGATTATCGGTGCCATCATTCTGGGAGCAGCCATCGCGATGCTTGTGCCCGCCATGACCGCCGTGCGCCGACAGCGTATGGCTCAACGCTTTGAAACTCTGGCGATGTTGGAGCTGAATAATGTGGAGGCACTGTTGCCGGAGACCGTTGATCCCGCGAGTCTGCCAAAGCTTACGACCTGGTTTCAGGAGCGATATCGTCATGCGGTTCTGGAGACAGAACTGATGCCAATTTCGCAAGACGCGAAGGCCCTGCAACCGCTGAGATTGACGATTCGCCAGCCGTTGATGGAATCAATGCCGGAGCAAAAGGTTTCGATCGTGATCTGGCGAAAAGCCGGGGAGGCGACTCCATGAGACGTCTGGAAAATGTGAGTCACAAAGGGCCAGGGGAAACTCCCGGTCGGCAGGTTTTCCAGCGGCGTGGATCGTTATTTCATGTTACCATGATCTACCTAACGATGGCCTCGTCGTTGTTGACGCTGGCGGGAACGGTGTTGCATACCATCCTGAAGGCGGACACTTCTGATCGACGTGAAGCGATGTTTTTGATGTCGCTGTTGAGAGCAGAGCAGCAGTTGCGGAATGATGCGGGTTCCGGAAGTCTGAAAGTGGAGTCTCCTGAGATTCTGACCGCAGCGATGTCGGATCAGACGGGTGTTACGTGGAGCACTGATCGAGGCATCCTGAATCGAGTTGTTCGGCAGGGTGACGCGAAGACCGCTGCAGATCGATTCATCTTCCCGGCGGGCAGTCAGGTTCATTTTCAGCAGGATGAAACCGGGGCTGTTGTTGTCCGAATCGTGGAACCAACGGCGTTGGTCAAGTATTCAGCAGCTGGGCATGGCGGTTCGAATCGACAAAAGCCCGTGGAGGTCACGAACCCACCGGTGAACTCGGCGATTGCCAAACCTGGAGTGGTCGAGATCGTGCTGCGGGGAGTGACACCATGAGGAAGATTTCTTCACATGCCTTGAATGCTCAACCACACTCCGCCACCGGGTTTACCCCGGTGGAAGCAGGCCTTTGCACTACCTCACGTCCAGCGGCGAACGTGACGTATGTAGTGCAAAAGCCCGTAAACCACCGAGGTGAACTCGGTGGGGAAGGGAAGAACGACGGCCTGAAAAGGCGGTCGTACGGTCGGAGCTTAACGGACAATCCGTTGATATCGTCAAACGCCGCACGGCAATCGCGTCGCGGTGCGGTCACGATCGTCGCGCTGGTCGTGCTCATGATTTTGGCCGGGCTGATCGCTCAGCAGGTGAGTCGCGCATTGAGTGATCGTCGGCACTCACGTCAACAGGTGCTGCACTTGCAGACAGAGAAGCTGGCCGAGGCAGGGCTTACTCTGGCTGCGACTTCGTATTCCACAGATCCCGCGTGGACTGGAACGACGTGGAAAGTTCCGGCGGGCAGCATTCATCAGACAAATTCGGCCGAGGTGACGATCAAAGTTCAGGATGGAACCTGCACGGTGGTTTCACGTTATCCAGCCAATTCCGATATTCCATTTCAGGTCACACGAACCAGGAAATTGACACCATGAACATAGATGCCTTGCGGGGCCGCAGTCCGGAATCATCGTCTCACAATTCGTATTGTCCTTTGTTAGAGTCGACGTCGACAGGTGGCCGTCGGCTACTCTTTCGGCGTGGCTTTACACTGATTGAGCTCCTCGTTGTCATCGCCATCATTGCGATTCTGATCGCGCTGTTGTTGCCAGCCGTTCAGCAGGCACGCGAGGCGGCTCGGCGGACGCAATGTAAGAACAACCTGATGCAGCTCGGCATCGCCATGCATAACTATGAGATGGGTTTTGAGATACTGCCCTCGGGAACTGTGAATCTGACTGGTCCGATTCATAATTTGGAAGAGGGGTATCATATGAGCTGGCTTGTGCAACTGCTTCCGGCTATCGAGCAGGCCGCAATATTTGGCAGTATTAACTTCAACGAAAGTGTGTACGCCCCGGCCAATATGGGAGCTCGAGCCATGTCGATCCCTGCGTTTCAATGTCCGTCTGATAATCGTCAATCCGTGGGCGGTTCAAGTTACGCAGGATGTTTCGGCGGCAATGACGTAGCGATTGACATGAACAATAATGGACTGCTGTTTCTGAACAGCGGAGTCGGATATCAGGAGATTCGAGACGGAGCATCCAACACGATTCTGGCTGGCGAAAGAATTATGGTGCCGGGTCTCCGTGATTTAGGCTGGATGTCAGGCACAATGTCCACGCTTCGAAACACGGGCGTTGCGATCAATAAGGGTTGGGACGTTGGTGGCCCGACTCCAGCTCGGAATGGTTCAATGACGCCGCTGACAGCCCCTTCCGATACGGCGACAAGCGGGTACAGCAGTCGACACACCGGAGGTGCTCAGTTCGTGTTCGCGGACGGCTCCGTACGATTCCTGAGTGAGAATATCAATCTGGAGACATACTCCAATCTTGGCAATCGGGAAGACCTTTCGACACTGGAGGAGTTCTAGTGATGCTCGATCGACGAGGTTTCCATGATCGCCAGCGTGGGTTTACGCTGCTGGAACTTCTGGTGGTGATTGCCATCATTGCGATCCTGATTGCACTGCTGCTGCCATCGGTACAGCAGGCGCGAGAGGCGGCCAGGAAGACGCAGTGTCTGAACAATCTGATGCAGATCGGTGTCGCGTTTCGGAGTTATCACCAGCAGCATTCGGTGCTGCCTCCGGGCTGTATTAATCCAGTGGGACCGATCCGAAGTCTCGAAACAGGGATTGACGGACAGACTCCGGCTGCCACGGATCCGGGCTATCGCATTGGCTGGATTCCACAACTGCTGCCGTTCCTCGGGCAGCAAGGTGTTTATCAACAGATTGATTTCAACATTCCGCGATTGTCGTTCAGCGAACCTCAGGTTCGAGCAGATTACTACCAGAATCTGCAAAAATGGATTGAGTATCAGCAGTCACTGGCGAATGCTCCGGAAGCCCAATCATCAGAGGCCGAAGTTCCAGCCGAAACCGTGCCTGTAGAATCTCTCGATGGCGCAATGGGGATGCCGGATGTCGGCTTTCAGCCTTTGTACGACCCAAAACAGGGGCCGCCGGAATTGCCGACTCTATCACCGCTTTCGGTTGCCAGTATTTCGGGGTTGAGTTGTCCGTCAGATGCAAATTCTGCCGATGGCAAGAGCAGCTATGCCGGCGTCCATCACAGTGTGGAGAAGCCCATCGACGTGGATAGCAACGGTTTGCTTTATCTGAACAGTTCCGAATCGCTGGACACCATTCCTGACGGAGCAGCGACAACCCTGCTGGCCGGAGAACTTAAGCTGTCAGGCGACAATCAGATCTGGTTCTACGGAGATCGCGGTACTCTCAGGAACGGCAATAGTTTAGGGAATTCAGCCTACCCGAATGTCAAGGAAGTAGCACTCGTCGGTGATTCGCCAATATGACCGACGAGGAAGCTCAACAGGACAGACTGCAGCAACAACTGCGAGTGGGAACCTTTGGCAGCAGTCATTCCTACGGTGTGAATTTTGTCTACGCCGACGGTAGTGCGAAAGCAATGGGTCGTCAGATTGCGTCCGCTGTTTTGGAACGGGCTCATGAATCGCAGGAACGTGCTGGAGAGTCCGCCAGGAGAATTCTGAAAGCATTCCTCGATGTGTTATAAAACGCAACGGAGAAGCCATCTTGTAAGAACCGCGAGTCAAGTTCATGCGGTCATGAACACGATGGTTGACTCCTGTTTGTCCGTGGACCAGCATTGAATTCCAGTCGGAGCGGGGCTGCCTGAAATCCTGGCGGCCGCGTTAATTGACAGTTGCAATCGAACTGTTCCCCCGCCGGTTGGACTATCATGCCCTCGGGTGTAGTCGCGGATGATTGTTAATGTAGGTCCTTTCTGCCGGAAAGGACTTTCGCCTCAAGGCGAACCGAGTGTGCAACCCGTATCTGGATATCGGCCTAGAACTGCGGTTCACGTGCACACAGGTCGCGGCCAGCCGCGAAGTCCTCCTCGGCAAGGAGGACCTACCGAAATCCGCGACTGCACCCCATGCCCTCCGGAATATCGTGCAGCCTGGTATCCGGCTGTGTTCCAGCGTATCCTGACAGGCTGGAAGTCCGTGAGTTCGGTTGACGGTGCTGAGCTGTCCTGACTGCAACCAGCGCCGTTGGATCCAGTATCGCAAGCCGTTCGCTCGGGAACTCCCTGTGTGTTTTGCATCCCATCGGCAATCCCAGGAGATCCTCATGTCCCACGCGTCACCTCAGGTTCCTCGACGTCGCTTTTTGAAAAAATCTTTGGCCGCCGTTATGGCTCCGACCATCATTCCCGCTTCAGCACTCGGTCGTGGCGGAGCGGTAGCTCCGAGTGAACGAGTCACTGTCGGTGGAATTGGAATCGGGAACCGCGGTACCTACGACCTCGGTTGCTTTCTTGAACAGCCGGATGTGCAGTTCATTGCTGTTTGCGACGTGAAGGAAGTCCGTCGTCAGGCCGTGAAGAAGATTGCCGATGAGAAGTATGGCAATCAGGACTGTTCGATGCACAAGGACTTTCGCGAGGTCCTGGATCGCAAAGACATTGATGCGGTTCTGATCGCCACAGGGCCGAACTGGCATGCAACGATGGCCATGCATGCGGCCAAAGCCGGCAAAGATATGTATTGTGAAAAGCCGGTCACCAAGAATATTGCTCAGAGCCTGATTCTTGCGGAAACCATGCGAAGAACGGGGCGAGTGTTTCAGGCGGGAACTCAACGACGAAACCTGCCACACTTTGCCTTTGCGTGTCAGCTGGCTCGCACCGGGAAGCTCGGCAAGCTGACCAAAGTGTTTGCTCATCCAGCCGGGATGCAGGCCATGATGAGCGGGTGGCTGATTCCGGAAACGGAACCGGACAAGGCTGTTGTCGACTGGGATATGTATCTCGGCCCGGCCGCGTGGCGTCCGTTCAATCCCAAACTGCTGGATGGTTTTAACTTTGAAAAAGGCGGCGGTCTTGTCGGCGGCGGAGTGCTCGAATGGGGCTCTCACTGTGTCGACCTTTGCCAATGGGCTGTCGGCGATTGTCCGCCGCCAGTGGAATACGATGCGCCCAAAGATGGTCAGCTGGTGGCTCGATACGAAAACGGCTGTCAGCTGATCTTCCGGGAAACCGGCTGGATTCCGCTGGGATCATGTCCAGTTCGCTTTGAAGGCGAAACCGGCTGGGTCGAAGCGGGCGACAGCGGCAAGCTGGTCCTCAGCTCACCCGCACTGCTGGCGGGCCGTACGGTGGAAGAGATTGGCGGCTACCCGGCGACTTATCACGTGCGTGACTTCCTTGACTGCGTGAAGACTCGCAGCCAACCGAAAGGCAATGCCGATGCGGCCTGCAATGCACACATCGCGTGCCACGCCGCCAATATCGCGTTGAGTCTGGGACGCACGGTGAAGTATGACAATACGACTCATGAATTTGTGAATGATGAACAGGCGAACCGACTGCGATCGGAAGCTCTGCGAGAACCGTGGAGGCTGTAATCACGGCTTACGATCTTCGTAGCGTCGCAGCCAATCTGAGATTTCAAAATTCAAATCTCTGGTTCGCAAAGTGACGTGCTGCTTGAACTCTCCTACCAAATTCATCTCACAGGAAAATAGACTCATGAGAATTCATCGATCCTCTTTGCAACGTGTCGTTGTCGCAGCCATGCTGACAGCGTTGACATTCACAAATCTTGCTCTGGCTGATGGACCTGCAGCGTCGCCGGAGAAAGAACAGGAGTTGCTGGCCGTCCTGAAATCCGATGCGGCACCAGCAAACAAGGCGATTGCCTGCAAGCAACTGGCTGTTTTTGGGTCCGGAGCTGCGGTCACCGAACTGGCAAAACTTCTCCCTGTTCCGGAACTGTCGTCGTGGGCGAGGATTGCTCTGGAAGCCATTCCCGGCCCTGAAGCCGACGAAGCATTGCGGACTGCGGCGGGAACATTGCAGGGGCGACTGCTGGTCGGCACGATCAATTCGATCGGAGTGCGACGAGATGCGGCTGCTGTTGAGACTCTGACCGGCAAGCTGAAAGATGCTGACGTGGACGTGGCCGCTGCCGCCGCCGTTGCCCTCGGACGAATCGGGAATGACGGCGCAACAGCGGCCCTTCGTTCAGCGCTGGCAGAGGCTGCTCCTGAAGTCCGATCGTATGTCGCGGAAGGATGTGTATTGTGTGCCGAGCGACTGCAGTCTGAAGGCAGGTCTGGGGACGCCATCGCAATCTATGATGCTGTGCGAGCAGCCGATGTTCATCCTCAGCGAATCATCGAGGCGACTCGCGGAGCCATTCTCGCTCGCGGCCAGGACGGCATTCCGTTGTTGGTTGAGCAGCTGCATTCGACAGATCGTGGACTCTTTCGACTGGCGCTCGGGACGGCTCGCGAATTTCCCGGCAGCGAAATCGATAAAGTTCTCGTCGCGGAAATGTCGAAGTCACAGGACGAACGTGCGGCTTTGATTGTTCAGGCGATGGCTGATCGAAAAGACACCGTTGTGCTGGCCGCCATTCTGAAGGCAGCGGAGCAGGGACCACAGGTCGTACGACTGTCAGCTGTGGATGCACTGGCTCGCGTTGGTGATGTAAGCTGCCTCGATTCGTTGCTGAAAATTGCCGTTGATAAGGACGCCGAACTCTCAGCAGCAGCCAGGGATACTCTGGCAGAACTGCCAGGAGATAATGTGAATGCTCAGATCGTCGCGTTGCTTCCAAAAGCGGAAGGGGCCACCTATCCGCTACTGCTTGAACTTGTAGGCAAGCGTCGGATTGAAGCTGTTCCGCAGCTTCTCAAGGCTCTCGACAATAGCAGCAGTGCGGTCCGTACCGCAGCTTTGGTTGCTTTGGGTGAAACCGTTTCTTTGCAACAGTTATCAGTCCTGATTGCTCAGGTCGTGTCGCCGAAGCGAGCTGAAGATGCCGAGACGGCGCAGAAGGCCCTGAAGGCCGCCAGTATTCGCATGGCCGATCGCGAAGCATGTGCAAAGGAATTGTCATCTGCGGTGGATCGAGTCAAAGCGGCGCCAGTCAAGGTGACTCTGCTTCAGATCATGGGAGCCATGGGTGGAACCACCGCGCTGCAGGCCGTTGGTAAAGCCGCGCGGAGTAACGATGCTCAACTTCAGGATGCCAGCAGCCGACTGCTGGGAGAATGGATGACGGAAGACGCCGCTCCCGTCCTTCTTGATCTGGCGAAGCTTCCGTCGAATCCCTATCAGGTTCGTGCGCTGCGAGGTTACATTCGGATTGCTCGCCAATTTGTGTTACCCGACGCACAGCGGACCGAGATGTGTCAGAAGGCTTACGATGCTGCTCAACAGACGGCTGAGCAGAAACTCGTGGTCGACATTCTGAAGCGTTATCCGACAGTCGACAATCTGAAGATGGCCATC
This sequence comes from Planctomycetaceae bacterium, assembly GCA_046349735.1. Taxonomy (GTDB): domain Bacteria; phylum Planctomycetota; class Planctomycetia; order Planctomycetales; family Planctomycetaceae; genus SXXK01. The sequence continues at coordinate 47,014 of JAXMBU010000040.1, read as the reverse complement.
AGGCTGATGAAGGTTCCCGAACTGAAGGACGATGCGACCGGTGCCATGCTGGTGATTGCTCAGAAACTGGGCGGTAAAGGCGTCGATGTTAAAGAGCTGATTGCCACGGCTGGTATCGACAAGATGAAACTGGAAATCGTCAAAGCCGAATATGGTTCCGGTGCGACTCAGAAGGATGTGACTGCCGTTCTGCAAAAGCAGGCCGGTGATCTGCCGATCATTACTTTGGTGTCAGCCAGCTATAACTCGAGCTTTGGTGGCGACCCGCTGCCAGGCAGCGTGAAGCAGCTGAAGGTTCAGTACAAGATTAATGGTCAAGCAGCGGAGGCATCCTTTGCTGAGGACGCCTTGATTGTGTTGCCAATGCCGAAGTAGGGTCACGCCGGAATATTCGTGGATGGGCACATTCAGGCACCGCATAAAGTCAACTGGCTTTATGCGGTGTTTTCGTTTTCTGGCCCGACCGAATGTCTGTGCCTTTATGGACACTTTCGTACGCAGAATTTATGTTTCTTGCTGAGAACGTCGGGGTCGTCAACATCAATGGCAGCAGTATCCCACGGACAATCGTCAGCCAAAGTGATGACTTCTTTATTGGTCTCAACGGCCAGATACTCGGAGCAGATTTCCGGCTGAAAGAGATTAGAAGCCGTGTCAAATTCCTAAACCGGTTTCTTCGGGCGGTTGATATGATGCCTCAGGCATGACACGACACCGGGATTATACTGGTGAGAACAGGCCTTTGCTCTACTCTGCTTCCAATTTCAGGTGACACTCGTGTAGTGCAAAGGCCTTTAAACCACCGACGTAAAGTCGGTGGCGGAGACTCCTTTTTCGATCCGCAGCGGTAGCTCGAGGATCTTCTCAGAGCCATATGCAAGCAGAATAAGAATTGAAACATGCGGAAATTCTGGGGGGTGTTACTCTGTTGCTTCATACAGTGCGTGGCATTGATCGGGATTGTCGTCGGCAGCAACTACGTCCCTGAACTCGTGCGAGTTCTTCGAGGGGTGATGAAGGGGCAGCCATGGCAAGGGCCGGAGCTGGCTCGACTTGTGGCCTGCGTTTGTGGACCCATTCTGATGGGAGCAGGCGTCACAGTCGGCCTCTACTGGTACGTTTCTGATTCGTCACGTCTTCGTCAGCGAATAGCCTCTTTCCCGGATCAGCCGTGGCTATGGCGTGAGGAATGGCAGGCAAAGGAAATTCGATTGTCCAATCGAGCCGGCCTCGGATTCCTTGCCGCCGCAATGCTCGCCTACGTGTTGATCATCTTTCCGCTGGGGATCTACCTGGCGTCGTTGAAGAACGCCGGAATGGTCTATGTATTCCTTGTCGCTCTGGCTCTGTTCCTTTTGCTCTTTATCTGGCAGCAGTGGATCAATCGGATTCGAAACCGTTCTGTACTGAATCTGGAAACCCTGCCGGGTCGAATCAACGGCGACTTTTCCGGGCTGGTGACGATCCCATTGTCGTTCCCCGAAGGCACAACGTTTCATGTGCGACTTCGGTGCGAAGAGACTGTCTTATCTCACGCTCGCTCCGGAAACACCAATGATGTCATCAGCGTCCTCACCAATTCTCAGAATGGCCGGTCTCGTTCTACTTCTTATACATCGACAGTGTATGACGTCACGAAACTGGTGACGCCGGAAGCCTGCCAGGTTACGCAGGGCAGCACGTTGGTCCCAGTGTCGTTTGCGATCCCCGGCAATCTGCCTTCCACCGGGACGATCACCAAAGCCGCTGGTTCAGGTTCGAACACCGCCGCGAGACGACATTATTCATGGAGCATCCGCGTTCGACTGAACAACGAAAGCGACCTCAGGGAAATCTTCTTCGAGATTCCTGTGTTCGATACGAGTCTGCGACACAAATTGTAATTGTCTCACGGAGCTCGACGCTGGGGCTGTAGCCGAATTCTCGCGAATCCGGCTACGGATCGGCTGGACCTTAGGCTGTAGGTTGGACATTCTTGTCCGACTGTGTTCGACGACGGCCAGGAATGCCCATCCGACGAAGATCACTCGCTTCGCGACACGCCCTGTGTGTCAAGCTTCTGCACAGCTTCTGTGAAGTCGTGGTGCCGACTCAGTTCGCGGAGTTCCTTTGACGCTCGAAGGCGTGTCAGCACGGGGGGCTTTAGAAAGACTCCTTCGGAATTCGCTTTGTCCAGAAGTCTTCGCGCGGCCGTGGTCGTTGCCTCCAGCCCAACAGCGTCCGTGTTGTTGGTAACCATGACCCCACAGGCGCGAATCAACTCTGGCAGTGAAGTCGATTCGACGGCCTGGTCGAGTTCCGCGGTCAGTTCGGTCATCGCTCGTGGATCCTTCAAATGCGCGAGGCAGAGAATCCGCAAAGATCGATCCGCCGCTGTCGGTCCAGCGGCTATAACGTCTTCACAGAGTGCAAGCGCGTCGGAATATTGCTCCTGATCCAGTGCCTGACGTGCCTTTGCCCGATTCAGATCTGCCTGCGCCTTCTTCAGACTCGGTTCATCAGAGTTGGCTTTCATCGCCTGACGGAGCGTTGCCGCTGCCAGCTCCAGCTGCTGAACCGCCGCACCCTGATCGCCGCGGTCGGTGAAGATATCAGCTCGTTCGATCAGGCTGTTGACTATCCGAACCTGACCTGCCGGCGGATAGAGAGCATTCTTCGCAACTCGTTCCAGAACCAGTTGTTGCTGAGTCTCCTGACGACGGCATTGAGGTTGATCACCGAAAGAGTGATAGAAGTTGCTCAACTGCAGATGATAATTCGGCACGATGTCCCACGTTGATGAACGTTCCGAGAGACTGCGTTTCAGATCTTCCACAGACGCTGCGGCGGCATCGGCTACTTCTTTGGCTTTGGGCAGATCGCCTTGCCAGATGAGAATTTTAATCTGCGCAAATCGTGCCTCAAAACTGCTGGCCTGATAGACATTAGCAGCCGACAAATCTGACTTACCCTGCATATCCGTCAGTTGGCTTTGCAGCAACTGAGCCGCTTCGTCATGCCGATTGTCGTCCGATAGAATCATGGCAAGGTCATGGTGCAGCGAACCAAGTTCCCATGACTGAGCCGCAGGTTCAGGAAAGGCTTTCGAGAACGCATCCCCATGCGTCTTCATTCTGCGAATGGTCGCTTCAGCATCACGGAGATGTCCGTACGAATGAAGCAGTCGTTCGAGTAATAGCTCACTTCTTAGCATCAGTTGATGACATTGAATGCTGTTCGTTGAATCCTGCACCATCTTTTCCAGCGGCAGCATCGACTGACGCAGATCCTGCTCCGCTAGCACAAAATGCCCCATGCGACCGTGAATCGCGGCCCGCCGCATCTGCATGGATGAAATCAGTCCACGATACTCGTCACTCAGCGGATACTTCTCGGCGATTCGGCTGGCCTGAATGACGGCTTCGGAAAGCTCCGCCAATGCATCCGGATACCTGCCGAAAAGTTCATGAGCGTAAGAGCGATCGTAGCTGGCCCAGCAGAATCCCTTCACAAGGATTCGGTCGTCCGGCGATAAGTCAATCAGTGCACGGTAATACTTCAGAGCTTTGGCGGTGTATTCCTGCTGTCCGCCGAGATTGCCAAGGTTCTGGCAGATGTCACTCATCGCCCGATACGCTCCAGCCAATTGATCCAGCGTCTGACGAGAGTCCTTGTCGGACTTCCGCTGCTCTTCGCGAATGTCCTTCATCATCGTGTACGACTTGAGCGCATCGTCCCAGCGAGCCATTGTAATCTGTATGCCGCCTTTCAACTCATGCAGTTGAGCAGAGGCCTCGATGGCATCCCTGAGATCTTCCGCAGCAATGGGATCCCTCGCTGACGACTCCGCAGGTGCGGTCGAGCTGAATGACTGTTTGAGTATCGGAGCGAGCAGCTCGATTCCTCGTTCAGCGGTCTGCTCCGCCGTTGTCAATTCACCAGCGTTCCGCAGGCCAGTGCCGACATCGAACAGAGTCGAGGCGAGTTGTCGACGATATTTTGCGTGGCCCGTTTCGTTCAGAAGCTGCTCGTATATTTCTGCGGCATCATGGAACTGTCGGCGAGCTTCAGATTCCTCATCGAGTTGTGCCAGAATTCTGCCGCTTTGCTGCAGCCCTTCAGCCCGAATCGCTCGGCTTTCGATCGAATCACCTTTCAGGCTGGCAAAGATTTCGTACTGCTGGCGAATCCGTTTCAGGAACTCCCGATCGACCTCTGTCAGCTCTGTCTGTGAACCAAGCTTCTGTGTCACTACGTCATCAAACAGCGTCCGCAGCGCGCCGAGTGTATGAACGTTGGCCGCTCGAGAATCCTCAATCGCCTCAACAAGCTTGTCATTACTCGAACGCAGCTCCTGATTCTTCTGGCCCAGAACCGCAGAACCCGCTATCCCCGCCAGCGACGCAAACAGAATGCCCGTGGCCGAGGCGGCTGCGAGTCCCGGCCGCCTGCGGATCCATCTTCCAAGTCGCACCAGAGCAGGATCACGCAGGACACTGACGGCCTCTCCAGAAAGATAGCGATTCAGATCGTCGGCCAGCTGCAGCGCCGATCCGTAACGTTGGCGAGGATCGATCTCCATCGCATGCCGGCAAATCGCTTCCAACACGGCGGGAATGGCAGGATTCTGTTCATGTACCGAAAAACGCTGCCCCATTTTCAGGCGATTCAGGTGCTCATGAAACGCACTGCTGCCACAGGAGTTTGTTCCGGTCAGCATGGCAAACAGTGTCGCGCCGAGTGAATAGACGTCCGACAAAGACGTCACATCATCCGTTCTGCCGAGCAGCTGTTCGGGACTCGCAAATGCGGGCGTTCCCAGCACCTGACCTTCCCGTGTCTCAAGTGTGTCAAAGTCACCCGTGGCATGCGAATACGACAACAGATCTTCGGCCGTTTCTCCCGCAACTTTGGCAAGGCCCCAGTCCAGCAGCAACACCTCTCCAAACGGTCCAGGAATAATGTTGGCAGGCTTGATGTCGCGATGGATCACCCCCTGCTCATGGGCATAGGCCACGATGTTACAGACGGCGATCACATTCTGAAGCAGCTGACGAAACTCGTCACTTTCAAAAAACACCGCCGGTTTGGCGGCGGGATGTTCTGCATGCAGCCTCTGGATCCGACTCTGCAGAGTCTCGCCATCGACAAAACGCATCACATAACAGGGGCGATCCTCACTGTCCGTCCTCATGGCATGCACAGGAATGATACCCGGATGATCCAGACGTCCGGTCACCCTCGCTTCCCGCTCAAATCGAGCCGCCTGTTCAGACGACAGCCGTTGCCAGCGAGGAAACTTGATGGCAACACGGCGGTTCAGCACAGGGTCCGTCTTAAGTACACGGAGCCAGGCCTCCCGATGCATGAAGCCGCTCAATGCGGTACTCGGAAGGGAATCAGGACACGCGTATGAAGCTCCAGGCCTGGACGTTCCGCCTGGCCGCCACCGTAAAGCCCGAGTCACTCAGGATCGCGAAATCCGAGAATCCACAGCCTGAAGCGCGCCGAATCGTCCATTTGAGTTCTTTTAAGCAGTTCCGGAGTATCCGCACACAGGCTCCTCCGGCGTTACGGGACATCCGGAATCCTGATGCTCTTCCCAACGCTGCAGCAGGTCATCAATCGTCGTCATCAAACAATCCAGACCAGTGCCAAGCAAAAGAAGCGTGTTTCGAACAAGTCAGGTGTTTTCTGCTTAAGCGGCACGGCAGCCTCGGTGTGTGCCAGTCACCATGAAAAATAATCACCGGAGGCGACGCCTTTCCGCTCACTAAGTCCACTCCAATTCCAATTTCTGCTGCGACATTTGTCGTGCAAAGGCCCGCATAAACCAGCCGCAGGGGTAAACTCCGTGGGGAACGAAAGTAAGCTTCATCGAAGCCCTAATCGAACTGATGTTCACCGGGTTCGCTCATCAAGTCTCGATAAAGCCGAACTCGCACCAGCTTCCAGCGTCGCCCCAGTGTCCGAAGCGGCACGCCCAGAAGCTCAGACGTTTCGCCCATTGTCAGGCCCTGATACCACAATAAATCGAACAGCGATCGATCGTCTTCAGGAAGCTTCTCGACATACTCATGGAACTCCGTCCACTGGCTTAGCTTTTCCGGATCCAGAGTATCATCGCCGACCGCCATCGGATGTTGCGGATGTCCCATGAGTCCCTATCCGTGATCGAACTCGTTGCATTCGCCGCCTTCATGGAGTGTCCAAAGTGGTGCCGCGACAGATCAATCGGCTCACGACGAATCAGACAGGCCGCTAGACGAAAATAATCAACGGGCGTTTCTGGCTGATGATCGGAGAGATATTTCCAAAGCCGGACGAGCAGAGTTCTGAAGAAGATCGTCCGTCTCTTCGAAATGGCACTTTCGTGGAGATATCTGCCAGAATCCTCCGCGCTGAAGAGCGCACAGTCGACGCATGGAGATCTCCAGGAGCTCCTGACGAGCCAGATTGTCTCCCGCCGCGGCGGCGTTCCAGCCAATGCCGTACCGCCAGCGTCGATTCAGTTCAAGAAGCTGAGGGGTCGAGGAGGGTATCATGACGCCTGAATTCACACAGTGTTTGCGAGCATACTCGCTGCAGGATATCTCAGGTGGTCGCGAAATCGACACAAAGTCATTTATGTCATAATCGACCGCCAGTTGGCGGTTAGATACACCTCCTTTTGCACTCAGGGAGAAGCTCAACAAAACCTCAGCCAGAGTTCTCCAGAAATCTTTTCTCGCCCCTGAGTTACCTCGTCCACGATATTGATTGCTCCACCAACCTGAAATCAGCAGCCAGCAGTCGCCTTGACTCAAGCGATTCCGTTGCTGTTCCAGCCTGTTGATTGAGTCGCTCTATCAGCCGCTGGACGCTGGCCCCCGGTTGAATTTGCTGTGTTTTTGCCACGAAAACCGGACGCTAACGCGTTCCGACTAATTAAATCAACAGACCCATTCGCGGGGGGAAAGCTGAGACAGGCCACGTTTTCCTGCTTTTGTCTACACCATCGAAAGCCAGTTCCGTGCTCGGCCAAATCTTTTGAACTTTTGTTGGCCAGTGGCCTGGCGTCGGCCCTCCTTGCCTTCTGCGGACTTCTTCAGGCCGTTTAACCGTCACTTTGGGCTAGTCCACAAACGTGTGAGTGATCATTTCGGGCGGGCAGGTCTTTTTGCCAATGGCTGGCATATTCCAGCGATGGCGATAACCTTCGAAATGCATCGCTTGGTACTTCAATGTTTCAGCGTGTGGACCGCGCCCGGGGAGTTCAATGATGGCGTTCCTGAAGTTTCTGCTCGTTGCTGGTGTCGCATCCCTCCTGTTGGACTCTGGTCTTCACTTCGCTTCAGCAGATGAAAACTTTATCGCTGTTTAAATGGAAAGATCTCAGCGGCTGGGTGCTCGTGAATACGCCCGCCGAAACATGGAGTTTCGAAGACGGAATGCTCAAATGCACGGGAAAACCGATTGGCGAGATTCGTACCGAAAGGATGTATCAGAATTTTGTCCTCGAACTCGAGTGGCGACACATGGTTCCCGGCGGCAATGCCGGAATCTTTGTCTGGGCCGATGATATCACGGCGAGAGGTGTTCCGTTTCATCGAGGTGTGGAAGTCCAGGTGCTGGAGAATGCTTATGGCCAAAGTCAGGGCCATACGACTCACGGCGACATCTTTCCCATTCATGGTGCCACGATGACTCCGGTCAACGGTCGAGGCGGAAGTCGCGCGTTTCCGACTGAGGAACGCTCCAAACCCTCTCCCGAGTGGAACCACTATCGGATCGAATGCAACGATGGAGCGATCAGCCTGGCTGTGAACGGAAAGATGGTCACTCAGGGCAAAGACGCAAGTCCTCGAAAGGGCTATATCTGCATCGAGTCAGAGGGCGGAGTCGTCCATTATCGCAATCTGAAAATTCGCGAACTCCCGGACACACCTGTCAAGCCGGAGCAGGTGGCTATCGCGAATCGTGGCTACAGGAGTCTCTATAATGGTTTGAATCTCGACGGTTGGAAACTGGACAAGGAAGGAGAAGACAACTGGCATTCTCGAGATTGGATTTTGGCCTATGACGGGAAGGCCGAGACCGTGCCGGGAAAAATGCTCAAGTCCAAAGAGCGATTCAAAGACTATGCCTTCCTGTTTGACATTAAACCAGGCGAGGGATTCGATGGCCTCGGACTGCCAGGCGGCATGTTGCCGACTCAGTTCACAAAAATTGGAGAATGGTCGAGGCTGGAAGGTGTCGTTGAAAACGGCCTGATGAAGGTCAGTGTGAATGGAACAGAGGTGACATCCGACAATCCAACTCCTGACCTGGCACCATTCGACTTTTACGTCATCGGCCCGGCGGAGTTCGCCAACATTTACGTGCGGGAAATCAGGAAATGACGAGGAAACGGGAACTCCGGCTGATTTGATTCCCGAAACCTGTTACATCTTCAGGAGCAGAGAATTTGGCCGGATTCCAGCGTATGATCCGGGAGGCTGGAAATGCATGCCAGCCAACGCTGCGACAGAGGCGTGTTTGACGGATGGACAAACTCTTGTCCCGGGGCTGCGATTTGTACCACGCCCGAAAAGGACGCGGTGACATCATCTGCTCCGATTAATCTGTAATCCTGGTCATCTGTACTGGAACTCCACATGTCGTCTGGATCTGATTCATCACCTCGTGAGAATTATGCATCCCCGGGTAGTCGTCCGGAGGAATTGCCACCTGTAACACCGCCGTCGGCCGGTTACATCATGCCAACTTTTCCTGATTCCTGCTTTGATTGTGATGGCGGTGGTGGCCGTTTGGGCGTTGTTTGGCAGCTCGCTGACGCTGAAAGCGATTGGCAGCAACTTGTCGCTGAGCTGGGCAGCAGCAGCGAACATCGACACTGGAGAGCAGCTCTTGGGCTGGCCGACCTGCTGCGAAATGAAGAAATCGAACCACCTGCGGATCGAGAGCCTTTGGCGCAGCATCCGCTGGTGATTGATTCGCTGACGGACCTCCTGAGCAAGTCGCTGAAAACTCAGTCGCCGTCAGAAGAGGATTTTAGTCATCAGGAGTATCTCGCACGAACTCTGGGTGCTCTGAAGGCTGACGAGAAGACTCTGCCCGTATTGACTGAGGCAGCCGGGGAAGTTCATAACATTGAAGTGCGGAAAAGTGCTTTGATGTCAATTTCCGTGATCGCGGGACGCCACTTCGATTCGATCACCGGGTATTCCGCTAAGGACGATAAGACGACCGCAGGAGCCGAAACGAAAACTGTTCCACTTGAGAATCCAACGATCTCGGACCTTGCCGTGATGCAGGAGTTGAAGAAGTGTGCACAGGATAAGGAGCCGGTCGTCCGTCACCTGACTGCCTTTGCATTGGGAAATATTGGTGGCCCGGAGTCCATGGATCTCTTAAAGGTCATGCTTCTGGACGGCGATCGATTTGCACGAGCAAACGCCGCTGTTGGCCTGGCAAGGAACGGTTCCACTGATGGAGTTGCGGTCATTACAGAACTTCTGAACGAAGCACTGCTGCCATTTGATCCAACCTCACTAAAGGGAAAGACGGCGAACGAAATCCAGCTGGCGGAGAACAACTTTCAGGTGGAGCAACCGTCTCTGGTCCGTACATGTCTCAGGGCTGTGAATGACCTCTGGCCACGCCTGTCTGAATCCGAAAAAGCCGGACTCAACACTGTCGTCGAAAAGATCGCGAAGGAGTTTTTTGCGCCTCAGGTTCGCATCCAGGCGGACGAACTCCTACGGAAGATTGCCAAGCCCTGAGTGATGCAATACTGCTATCACTCTGCCGATTAAATTGGCTCTGCACGAAATGAAGTGCGCAGGTTAGAAACACCCAGTGCTCTTTGCCAATTCCCTTAGCGTAGGTTTTACCTTAACGGCAAGTCGTAAGGTTCCTCTAGTGGAGCCTGAACCTTAGTGATTCGGCCCAACGGGCCATCAACATGAGAGCCCAGGGCAACGCCCTGGGAAGCAGATCCATAGGAGTGATTGAGCCCTGAAAGGGCGGAACATTTGGTGATTATGATCTCGTTCGTCGGTCTATCATGAATTTGTGCCGCCCCATTGGGGCTTGGCGGATTCTTTGATTTCGTTCCTGGGGCGTTGCCCCAGGCTGAGTTGTGGTTGCCCCATTCGGGGCGGAATCGCGGTCTTCGTTTGTTGAAATCCTTGCTGGAGTTGCATGTGATTTCGACCAACAGGCCTTACATGTCAGCCTATGGTCGCACCGCGTATCAATTCCCAGTTTGACTCGAAAGTCACTGCGCAAACCGAATGAAGTATTCAGGGTCTATGACCGAGTGCTCGCCGGAGGGCATTATGTGCCGCATCAAAGATGCGGATGGTGACGCTGCTTATCGTAACCGGAATACAGCCGGTAAACTTCTCTGATGAGGGACTGGCTTGGTTTCACAGCTGGTTCATCGATCGATACTGCGGCTACAAGCGAGTTGCTGTCCTGGCCATGCTTGTGAAAACAGATCAACCCAGATCCAGTTTGCCCTTGCTGTCTCCGTGTTTCTCAATCGGTGCCCCCATGCGTTCCGCCATGGAGAGATGTACAGGGATTGTTCAGCGGGGTTTCAGCGGAATACTTCAGGTAGCGTCCTGACTGTATCGTGTTACCACCGCGTCCGGCCAGGATAATTGGCAGATCGTCATGGTTGTGACGATTGCCGTCGGAGATTGCACTTCCGTACAGAATCATGCCGTTATTCAACAGATTCGACCTTTCTTCACTTTTTTTTGGTGGTGTTTCTTCAGCGTCTTCAGGAAGTATGCAAAACGCTCGACCAGATACTTGTCGATGCGGGAAATTCGCTCCATCTTGGACTCATCCTTCTCGTGATGAGACAGTTCGTGATGGCCGTCTTTCACGTCGACTTCCGGATAAGGCGGTTACTGCCGGCGTCCGCCAGCATCATGGTGGCGATGCGAGTCGTGTCTGTCTGGAAGGCCAGTGTCAGAATGTCGAACATCAGATTGATATGTTCTTTTCAGCTCCGTTGGAACACCGTCAGGCAACGCCAGTTCCGGAATTTCGAGCTTTTCTCAGCACGAGCCACTCGCATTTCGGGTCACGCACGCTGGAGAGATATTCGTCCAGTTTACGTCGATCAGCACCGCCCAGTTTGGCTTCAATGCGTTTCGCATCTGAGCTGACGAAATCGAGAATGCTCTTACGATTGCGATTGCGTCGCTCCTGATCCGCAGCCGTTTCCGGACTGCCGAACAGGCGTTCGAAGGCCTAAAGCGAGGATTCACTTCCTTGGCACACGGTGTTGTCGATGTCTTCCAGGAGATATTGGACGAGTAAGCACAGCTGTAGCCGGAGTCACAGTTGCCGGCATTGCGACCGCGATCAATGCCCAGCTCAATCGACGACAGGCTGGTTTGCGATCCGATGCGTTCCGCGATCGCCTGATCAATCGACTGGCCAACGATGATGTCGGCTCCGGAAGTTTTCTCGGCTGAGCTCCGGTCAGGTAGGCACTGGCATTGCGAGCATGGTCGCCGCCGCCGTCGCCGCTGGCCTGGAGCGTGGTGCGTTGAGTCAATCCTTCCAGAACCAGCAAATCGTCCTTCACTTCAGCCAGCGGCGACAAGGTCTGAGACAGTTCGAAGTTCTTGCCTTCACCTGTCGGACGCCATTTGTCCATGATGGCTCCGTTCGCGAAGAACAAACACGCCATGCGGACCGGAGCATTCGCCACAGCCCCAGCCGCCAGTGCTGCTTTCGTCGGCTGCATAATTTCCAGCAACGGCAAGGAGACCAGTACCGATTCCTCGAAGAACAGTACGGCGATGCAGGTGTCGTTGGCTCATGTTCAAACTCCTGTAAAGATCAGGGCGATCAGTCAGTTTGTAATGCCGACTTCAGACGGCGTTGGGGTTTGGTTTTTGAGGGCGGCTGGCTGAAGCCAGCGCTACGATACAGTTGCCGGGGTAAAATAAACAAAGCTGCAGATTTGGAAAAACCAAAGGATAAAACCGGAGCTACTGTGCAGCTCCGATTGCAGTTTCTCGAGTCAAACTCTTCTTCAGGAAAGCATCGGATGTCACGATTCCTTCCACAAGTGCAGAAAACCGATTCCCTCGTTCTTTCATAAGATCCAGCTTGGTCAACCGCACACTTATCATAGTACTCAAGGCCGCGCCCCAGAGCATAGACGAGCAATCTCTCGGTCAGCGTTCGTGAGAATTTTTCCTGACGGCTGCGAATGATCGACATCAGCTCGGCCGGCCCTGAAAACTTATCGCCGGAAGGCAGATCACCGGACGCATCCACAGGCTTTTCGCCGTCTTTTTCTCTCCAGCGGCCGACTGCGTCAAAGTTCTCCAGGCCCATTCCCAGCGGATCCATTGCCTTGTGACAGGACGCACAACCCGGATCTTTGCGATGCAGCTCTAAACGCTCACGCAGACTCAGCCCCGTGACGTCTTTCGTGCTTTCTTCCAAAGGAGGAACGCCCGGAGGTGCTGGCGGAGCAGCGCATCACCGAGGATGTTTTCCAGAATCCATTTGCCACGCTTCACCGGACTTTAAAGTCCGGGATTTGAAGTCAGCGTCAGGATGCTGGCATGAGTCAAAACGCCTGAACGATTGGTTCCCTGCAGGGATACTTTGACGTACTGATCGCCCGTCACGCCGTTTATGCCGTAGTGCTTTGCCAGACGTTGATTGACGAACGTATAGTCGGCCCCGAGGAATTCGTCGACACTGCGATCTTCTCGCACAATCGTGTTGAACAGCATGAGTGTTTCCTGCCCCATGGCTGTTCGCAGTGAATCGTCAAAGTCCGGGAACACTTCCGGATTAGGACGCACGTCCGCGAGGTTGCGAAGGTTCAGCCATTGCGATGCAAAATTCTGTCCCAGTGAGGCGGACTTTTCATCACGCAGCATGCGTTCGATTTGCTCACGAAGAACAGATCGGTCCAGCAGGCGTTTGTTTTCCGCAAGCTGAAAGAGCTGATCATCAGGCATGCTGCTCCAGAGAAAATAGCTGAGTCGAGTCGCCACTTCGTATTCGTTTAAGACTCGCTCAGTTTGATTGGGTTCCGGGTCAGCTTCTTTGCGGAACAGAAAATCGGGAGACACAAGCATGGCCTGAACGGCGACAAACAGACCGTATTCGTAAGTTTCTTTATGCTGCGTTACGGTTTGCTCGACCAGCGACGCAAATCGATCCACTTCGCCGTCCGACACGGGACGACGGAATGCTCGATACAGCATGGGTCGCAGCACCGTAGTGGCTGCTGACTTCACTGAGACAGACCCTGAGGGTACCACGGTCACGAAGCGGCGATGCGTCTCATGCCATTGTGGAGTCCCACCGCCTTCAGGGCCGATGATCTCGATAAACTTGATGCCGAGGTTTCGATCGCGTCGATTCTCAGGAGCTTTCTCGTCGTAGAAGTCATTGGTAAACGCAACGCCGATCGTGCGTTTCCCTCCGGCGATTTTTACGTCATGTTCAAACACAGCCGGTTTGCGATGGCCCTTCACGTCAAACTCTTTGACCGGCTTATCGTCGACCAGAAGTTCCATCCTGGAAGGATCCGGTCCCGCTTCTGTCTGAGCCGCTTCGATCCGAATCTTGTAAGTCCCTTCTGCGATCGCGTCGTACGGAACGGACACTGTTCCTTGAGTGTGCAGAATATAAAAGCCCTGTTCATTGACGTTGCCGTCCAGCGTTGATTTGAACTGAGCGGCTTCAAACTTCTGAGTCGTCCCTTTGGAAAAGTCTCGCGTGTCGATGACTGCGGCAGCGACTTCTTCCGCCGCGTCCAGATACTTCTCCATCAACAACGGCGGCAGGCTGAGCACATCGCCGATGTTATCAAAGCCTTCTCCGACATCATCCTGCGGAAACTTGTCAGCCGGAGTCAGTTTGATCCCAAAGAGATCTCGAATGGTGTTGTTGTATTCGGCTCGGTTCAGGCGATGCAGAGTCGACCGGCCTGCATGATGCACGATGCTGCAATCGAAGTTGTAGAGTTCGTCATACAATGCATCCACAACTTCCTTCCGAACAGGCTCCTCAGGCTTCGGATCATAAGTTGACGGTGGCATCGCCCCGGCATTGATCATGCGATAAACACGTTCCCATTTCTTTCGATCCTTCAGCAACTGATCGACCGACTCCAGATCGTGCAGAGCAATCCCACCTTCCTGTTCAGTGGCGTTGTGACAATCACTGCAATGCGTCTTCAGAAATGGAATGACTTTCTCTTCCAGCTTCAGCTGCCGCGCGGCATTTTTTCGAAGTGTGGCTCCACTTACAGCCGATGTCGTCTGAGCTGCACCGAGTGCCAAAGATGAACTGGCTTCGGGCAATGCGGACTGTACGCCATCTGGTGTAGCTGAAACAGACGATTGATCGTTGGCGACTGATTGCTGCGAGGAAGTTTCGGCGCTCTCCGCAGCTGCAGAATTTGGCTCCGTCGCGTCTGTATTCCCTGCAGCCACAACATTGACTGGATCTGAAGGCTGAGTCCAGAAGGTATACCCAGCCAATACCGCGCCGCCGATTAAGGTCGTGGCGATTAGTCCCGTCAGCAGCGGTTTCCATGCACTTGGCGTCTGGGCTCGATACTTTGCCGATCCGCGATCCTGCCCGAGACGATGCGATCGACGCCTTGCTGAACTCGTCTTTTCCGGAACCACGTGTGAAGTCGCTTCTGCAGCGGCCGGAGCGGCGACAACCTTCTTCTTCGTTTCTCCCGGTGCGGAGCGTCGTACAACATCGGGATCCTTTTTTTCCGGCTTATCCTCCATCGAAGGCCTCGACTTAGGAGCAGGCTTTACGTCGCTGCCGACCGTTACGTCGAGATTCAATGTGATCGGCCACATGCATTCCGGATTCGGGCAGCGAACTCGACGGCCGAAATACTTTTCGTCGGCTCGGAATTCAAACTGGCAGGTTGGACATCGAAAAGAGGTTTTCATAATTCCCGTGTCCAGCACATCATCTCGGGCCAACCTTGTTGCCGTAGTTCCACTATGGAGACTTCTCTGCATTGATTTCCGTGTTGAGCGTTGCCGAATTCGTGAGAATTCTGGCCGCCACTCTCAATGCCATCCGAATTCTCACGAATCCGGCTGCCAAACAACGATGATCAGCGGTTCTCTCCGGACAGCCAATTCTAGACCGAGTTTGACCAGCCGAACAGAATTATCCGAGCGTCTGCAGTTCCGGAAACGCGTTTTGTCGGGGTTGGGACGCTTGTGGTGAATGTATCTTCACTTGTAGCCGAGCATACTCATGACCTGCATCGGAATGCACACCGCGGCCAGAATCGCGTAGACGACTCCGCAGATCAGCAAACAGACTCGCCGCCAAAACGGTGGACGAATTTCTGCCGGAAGGAATCTCATGTTGACTCGAAAAATCTGAAACGCCCCGATCGCCAGAATCGGCGTCGCCACCAGCCCAAGAATCTTGAACAGACTCACAACACTGTCACCAATTGCTAACGCGACAACGCCCCACGCCACAAAGATCGACAGCAGCGCCGCGTAAATCACTTTCGAAGAAAAGCGTCGCAACTTCGGCCAGCCAGCCCAGAGTGCATCGAAGACAACGCGAGTCAAACAGTCCGTATTCCCCAGTTGCGTCGAAAACAGTATCCAGAAACCGTTGATCAGCGTTAATGCCCAGAAACCATGCCACAGTTGCTCCGCCATAAATCGAGCCTGAAAGGCACCTGCCGCATTGTCGGCGGGAATATTGTCCGGCGGAACAATCGCCAGCGCCAGATTGACGTTCAGGAACATGCCGACAACGCAACCAACGGCCCACAAAACGGACTGATCCAGAAGTGTGTATTTCCACCACGTGCCCCAGCGACGGACATTATCCGTAGTCGGCTCAAAGACTCGGCCAATGGCAGACACTTCCGTATGCCCATCGGCCAGAACTCCGCCGATCGATCCTGTCCAGGCCGCCATGCCAAAGCCTTTGTCGCGACACCAGTTTGAGATCGCAAGATTTCCCAGTCCTCCCGAACCCGCCGTGGCCGCGAAGACACCAAGCAGTGCCCAGTCCATGTTAGGAGGTAACTGCCCCGGTGTGATAAAGCCTTTGGCGGTGCGAATCCAAATCTCCGGTGGAACAAACAACACGTTCGCCAGTGTCAGGAACACGAAGATGAAGATAATCATGGCCCACGAAAGCTTCTCAAGCACTCGTTCAATCGATTTTCCCGACAGCAGCAGGATGATTGTGAGTGCCAGGACACCGTAAGCAATCCACATCACTGTACTGGCATCGCTGCCGTTGGAGTTCGGCATCTCGTTCGAATACGCCGTAAACAGAACGTTCGCACAGCCCAGAGCCAGCGCCGGAGTCGCCAGTTGCACGATGCCAATCAGGATGTAGAACGCGCCCCAGAACTTCGAGCCGGGGTTGAGCCGCATAATTCCTGTGAGCACTGGTTCGCCGGAATACAGCGTGTACCGCACGGCTTCAAGATTGAAGATCATCTGCAGAAAGATTCCAGCGGTCGCGACCCACAGAATCTCGGTCCCGTAACGCACCGTTGTTAACGGTCCCACGATCCATTCGCCGCCGCCAATGGAGCCCGCCAGCAGGATGGCTCCGGGGCCAATGGTGCGAAAGACATTGCGAATCGTAAACGGCAACGGTTCCGGCAGATCACCTGTTTCCCAATTGGGCAGGCAACCATGATCACGAAATTCAGACGCTGATCCCGATGACACTCCAAGGGAGTCGGTTGCCTCTGTCGAAGGAGAAACAGCATCAGCCATGAAAACAACCTTGCAATTTGTTGTTGCAGATTCGGAGTCAATCCATGTTTGGATCGTGATTCTCGCCTGCACTCTTCAGATCGGGCACTTCTGCCATCTTGAGCGTATATATAAGGATATACAGAATCCTGCTTCTGGTTGCCCTTCACGCGAGAATCTACTGCAGTTGCTCAGAATGACAACTCACACAGCACAGAACGCATCGTAATGCACCTCGAGAAAGTGCCACGGTTTGCAAATTCAGAGATCATTCGACAGACTTCCACCACAAAAAAGTTCCGCTCGAACTGCTGCGAAACCACAAGACTGCTCAGCGGCCGCATCGTGGTCATCCTTTAATTTATCCCGCCTCAGGTTCCCCAACCATGAAACTCGTACTTACACTTGCGGGACTGATGTTCTTCGGCGACTGGCCTCAGTTTCGAGGACCGAATTCTGACGCTCATGTGAACGGACCAGAGACACCTCTGAAATGGTCGGACACCGAGAACGTCGCCTGGAAAGTTGCTGTTCCCGGTCTTGGCTGGTCGTCCCCTTCTATTGCTGGTGGACGGGTTTTTCTGACCACTGCAGTTCAGGAAGGTGATCAGCTGTCGCTGAGAGCTCTTGCACTCAATGCAAAGACAGGGGAAACCATCTGGGATCGCGAAGTACGCCGCATTGACTCTGTTCCCTCGATCCACACCAAGAACAGTCACGCCAGCCCAACTCCGATCGTCCACAACGAAAGTGTCTTCGTGCATTTTGGTGCGCTCGGAATGGCTCGGCTGTCTTCCAAAGACGGCAGCGTGGAATGGCTGAACACAGAACTCCAATACAATCCTCTGCATGGCAGCGGCGGTTCGCCAGTTCTGATGAATGGCAAGCTGGTTGTGGCCTGTGATGGCACGGAAGATCCCTTCGTCGCGGCAGTGGACACAGAGACCGGGAAAATTGCCTGGCGAACACCTCGTTCAGTGGCCGCTCGGATCAGTCATTCGTTCGTCACCGCGACTGTGGCTATGGTCGACGGCAAAGCACAGGTCTTCGCACCGGGGCCTGACCATCTGGCTGTCTACGACCTGGAGACAGGAACGGAAATCTGCAAAGTCCGAGCTCCGGGATGGTCCGTTGTGCCGCAGCCAGCGATTGGGCACGGCATGGTGTTCTACAATCATGACTACGACAACCCGGAATTGATGGCTGTGCGATTGGGCGGTACAGGCGATGTCACCGATACGCATGTGGCCTGGCGCATCAATCGCGGTGCTCCGAGCACTCCTTCGCCGTTGCTTGTTGGTGATGAACTTTATTTCGTCGCTGACAATGGAATTGCTTCCTGTGTTAATGCAAAGACGGGCGAACGTCATTGGATGGAGCGACTGGGAGGTAACTTTTCAGCATCTCCAGTATTGGCGAATGGTCGAATTCTGTTTCTGAACGAAGCTGGCGGCGCCACGTGGGTCAAAACCGGCGTAAAATTTGAAGCTCTGGGACAGAATAAAGTGCCAGGCCGAACTTTCGCAACTCCTGCCTTTTCAGATGGAGCTATGTATCTGAGAACAGATACGACTCTGTACAAGATTGCAAACTGATCCGACTTGCCCAGGGAACCGGATTCGTGAGCCTTCGGGATGGGCTCGTAGCCGGATTCGTGAGAATTCGGTGACGCTGAATTCGCACGCGTTTCTGAGCTCTCACGAGCCCAGCTACGGTTAGCCCAGCTACGTTTTTGTCAGGCGTACGATGTCGATTTCGCCTCAGGCCCCCGACCTTCTTTTTTCTGCCCCAATAAGTTTCGTCAGAAGTCGATCGAGCTGATTGGCGAAGTCCTGTTTGTTTCTGGCGCTGTAGGCCGCAGGGCCTCCGGTTTCTAATCCAGAGCCGCGAAGTTCATCCATCAGATTTCTCGCTGCCAGGCGTGAGCCGACGTTGTGTGCGTCCAGGACTTCACCGCGAGGATCCAGGACGGTGGCTCCTTTCGCCACAGCCGCCGCAGCTAACGGAATATCGGCAGATATCACGAGATCTCCGGCATTCAAAAGCTCCACGATCCGTCGATCAGCCACGTCAGCACCTGCTCCGACCAACTCGAATCGAACCAGATCAGACTTTGGTATCCACATCATCTGATTGGCCACCAGAGTCATCGGAATCTGGAGTCGTTTGGACACCTTGTACAAGACTTCCTTGGCTTCAACCGGGCAGGCATCGGCATCAACCCAAATCTCCATGGAACAAAGCTCTCGTTACAGGATTTAGCGGCGGTGTTGGCTCTTCAAATTTAACAAACATCTGCAGACGTCGCGCGAGTGATACTGCAAATTTAAGACTTGTGCGGCCAAAACAAGGTGTTACAAAAAAGTTGGTTGTTTCCCACCAGCGTTTTTGCGGCTCGCTCGAACTGTGAAGAATAGTCCTGAAATGAGTGCCGTCCTTCCCGACCCGAGGCATCAGCGATGGATCGAGGTGTAACGCAAAACGCCTCACTGACGTCTCGGGGCTGTATCTAGCTGGACAGTGCCATATTGGGGCGGAGGCTCAGGCGTCATGGTACGTTCCGCCGTTGATCTTTTTCGTGTATTCCGAGCAATCCGTGGTCAAAAAACACAATTGCATTTTCATCACGGATAACAAGGGAGACACGGACGAATCGCAAAGGCCACAGACAAGGTTGTTCATAGCTTGAAAGAATTGATTCTTTCTCGTTCCCCAACGATGCGCGAAAGACAAACTGGACGCCGAACTTGGCGCCGTCCAGGTAGTCCGGAATGTGAAAGCGATCCCGCGAAGCCTTTCAGGATTACTTGCGGCCGAATTCTTTGCCAGAAACGGCAGCAGGATTTTCAAAAGTGAAACGCGATGCAACTCACAATCTCCATGTGTGCCAGATCGATCCACTCGATGTGCCCTGCCGGGACACTTTCGTCATTGAGACCTAAAGACAAAAGCGTACCCGAGCTGGATAAACCGGTTTATTCCCGAGCTGAGCTGTTGATTTCGAGAATTCTGCAGGGCTCGTGACCACCCTTGAATGCACTGAGGCGACTTGTCGACATCATTAGAGTGGTGTTTCGCAAATCAGCCTTGTAGCATGCATAAGTCGGGTTGCGGGCGTCAGGGAATCCTTGAGCCAGCAGCCGGAATCCCTCCTTCAGTTATCCCACCTCAATAAAGCCCCAGCGCCATGAACACGAAGCGTTTTTGTGCTGCGCGAAATGTAAAGTCGTTGCAGAAGACGGCAATCCTGTTGACAGCTTGCTTCGGAATGTTCTCCCTGAGCGGTTCGATCGCTCGGTGTGACGAGAAAAGCGAACACTTCGAAAACAGAGTTCGCCCGCTGCTGGTGCAGAAATGTGCCGAGTGCCATTCCGGGACAACACCCGAGGGCAATTTTGGATTGGATACGGCCGAGGCATTCGGGAAGGGTGGCAAGACCGGATCACCGATCGTCGCCAATAACGCTGATGCCAGTCTGATCATCCAGAGAGTGCTCTCCGAAGACAAGAAACTGGTGATGCCGCCTGAGGAGAGACTCACCGAGGCGGAGATTGCCGATCTGAGAAAGTGGATCAACGACGGCGCGCATTGGCCGGATTCTGCCGCGATGCCTCAAACGGGCGAAGACAAAGCATCACACTGGGCGTTTCAACCGGTTAAAGAAACGACACCTCCGACCGTGGCTAATGCCGCGTGGTGCCGAAACCCGGTCGATCAGTTTGTCTCGGCTGGTCACGAAACGCACGGACTGACGCCTGTTGCGGCTGCTGAACGCCGCGCGTTGATTCGTCGAGCAACTTTGGATTTGATCGGACTGCCGCCAAAGATTGAAGATGTCGAAGCGTTTGTTGCCGATCAATCACCGGACGCATTTGCCAAGGTCGTCGATCGATTGCTCGCATCGCCACAATATGGCGAACGCTGGGGGCGGCATTGGCTGGATCTGGCTCGCTACGCAGACACCAGCGGCGACGGAACGGATACGCCTATCCCGGAAGCTCGTTACTATCGCAACTATGTGATTCAGTCGTTCAATCAGGATCTGCCTTACAACGAATTCCTGCGCGAACAGATCGCAGGCGACATTCTGGCCAAACAGGATCCGTCAAACATCCGAGCCAACGATCGCATCATTGCAACCGGATACATCGCTCTCAGTCGTCGATTTGCCAATTCGGCGTTTGCCGAAATGAACCTGATTATTGATGACACGATCGACACGATTGGCAAGTCGACCATGGGCCTCACGCTCGGATGTGCTCGATGCCATCATCACAAGTTTGATCCGGTCACGACAAATGACTACTACGGGCTCTATGGCTACTTCGAGAATACTCAGTATCCCCATGCCGGGACCGAGCATCAAAAAGAACGAGAATTCTTTGTCTCGATGCAGAAGAACGAAGCGTGGCCGAAGGATTATGAATCTCTGGAAGCGTGGGCCGTCAGCGATAAAAAACAACAGACCGGCGACACGAAGATTCGCATTGCGGGCGACATTCACAAGAAGGGCGAGGTGGCAAGACGCGGCTATTTGTCGGTAATGAATTCGGAGTTCCCCGAAATTCCAACCGGCACCAGCGGACGGCTTGAGTTCGCGAACTGGCTGGCCAGCGATACCAACGCATTGACGACACGAGTGATCGTGAATCGAGTCTGGCAGTACCATTTTGGTCGCGGCATCGTCGAAAGCAGCAGCAATTTCGGATTGCAGGGATCAAAGCCGACTCATCCAGAGCTGCTGGACTGGCTGGCGGCTGACTTTGTCAAAAACGGCTGGTCGATCAAGTACCTGCATCGGCTGATTATGAATTCAGCCACCTATCAGCTTTCCTCACTGCCAAATGATGACAACCTCCGGAAGGATGAAAGCAACAAGTTACTGTGGCGATTTGATCGTCGCCGTATGGATGCTGAAACGATTCGTGACAGTCTCCTGTTCGTCAGCCATCAGTTGCAGGATGGTGACGGCGGACGACATCCATTCAAGCCGACGCCGGAACTCAAATACAACCAGGGCAATCCGTTCGACGATATCTTTGACCACAAGTATCGGTCGGTGTATCTGATGACGCCTCGTCTGACCAAGCATCCATTCATGGCTTTGTTCGACGGTGCGGATCCAAACAAGACCACAGAGAATCGTCGAGAGAGCACAGTGGCTCTGCAGGCTCTTTATCTGATGAACAGCCCGTTTATGAAAGAGACCGCTGCTACGTTTGCCACGCAGCTGACTTCTGCAGCGAGTGACACGGACACCCGGATTCAGTCGGCATGGCAAACAACATTAAGTCGTCAGGCCACTGAAGAAGAATTGAACGATGCTCGCAATTTTGTGGTCGAGTATCGGCAGCAGATGATTGATGCAGGCAAGTCGGAATCAGAGGCCGAGCAACTGGCCTGGGCCAGCTTTTCCCGATCGTTGTTGAGCAGTAATGAGTTCCTGTTTGTTGATTGATTGACCGGAACAATTTGAGATCTCAAATTTGAAATTTCAAATTCAGTCGCCCCAAGCCCCAAGCATCAAGCCCCAAGCATCAGAAAACTCTTCCCGAGACCCAATGCCATGAACAATACGTCTTCATCTCGTCGACAATTGCTGACTCAAAGTCTCCGGACTTCTGCCGCTGCGTCGATGTTTGGCCTGTTGCCGTCGCTGGCTTTGGCAAATAAGGAGAATCCTTTGGCGCCGCGCCAGCCGCATTTCGTGCCAAGGGCTAAGCGAGTCATCCTGTTGTTTATGCCCGGTGGTGTTTCCCATGTCGACAGCTTTGATCCGAAGCCCGGGTTAACGGCCGCCGACGGAAAAACCGCGGGGAAAGATCGCGTTTACACTCGAAGCCTGTGGGGCCATCATCGCGCAGGGAAAGAAGGCATTCTCGTCAGCGATCTGTTTCCTCATATCGGTCAATGCATGGACGATATCAGCCTGATTCGTTCGATGCATGGAGACAAAGGTGACCATTTTGAAGCCACGCTCAGCATGCACTCCGGCACAATGGCTGAGACGTTGCCTGGAATCGGAGCCTGGGTCAGTTATGGGCTCGGAACAGACAACGCCAATCTGCCATCGCATGTTGTGTTTGCAGAGAATCTGCCTTACGCCGGTGCTCAGTCGTGGGACAGCAATTTTCTGCCGGCCTATCACCAGGGAACTCGGATTACTCCTGGCGCTGAGCCGATTTCCAACTTGTCACCCGATCCGCTTACGGCCGCAGCTCAGGCTCGTGAGTTGAGTTTTCTTCAGCGGATGAATCAGCGACACCTCACAGGTCGCAAAGATGACTCCGACCTCGCCGCGAGAATGTATTCGTTCGAAGCGGCCGTGGGGCTGCAGCAGAAGGCTCCCGAAGTGTTCGACTTCGCTGACGAATCCGATGCTACACTCGCGCTTTATGGGATCAATCGTGATGACCGAAAGAGCTTTGGCTGGCAATGTCTGGCGGCTCGCCGGATGTCGGAACGTGGCGTGCGGTTTATTGAAGTCGTCGATAAAGGCAACTGGGATGCTCACAGCAACATGAAGGGCTACAAGAAACTGGCTCAGAATGTTGATCAGGGAATCGGCGGACTGTTGAAGGACCTGAAGCAGCGAGGACTTCTGGAGGAAACACTGGTCGTTTGGTGTACCGAGTTCGGAAGAACTCCATCAGCGAATGTCAGTCAGCAGGATGGACGTGATCACTTCAAGGATGCTTTCACCTGTTGGCTGGCGGGCGGCGGCGTGAAAGGCGGCTATGTCCATGGAGCCACCGACGATGTTGGCCAGAAGATTGCAGAGAAGCCCTGTCACATTCACGACTTCCATGCCACGATTATGCATCTGCTGGGCTTTGATCATACGAAACTGACGTATCACTTCAGTGGTCGAGACTATCGACTGACCGGTTTGGCCGGTAACGTTGTGCATGAAGTGATTTCATGATTTGCGCGGCACTGAGAAAAGCCTGTGCTGAGAGAGGCTGTTGATTTCATCAGCCGGAACGCGTTAGCGTCCGGTTCTTGTCGCTTTCGGCGACGCCACTCAGCTTGAGGAGCTTGTAGTCGGACAATCTCATTTCTGGTTGCCAAACCTGCTCACCTTCGGCACAAGCGGTCTGTTGATTTAGTCGAGATTCTGGTGTGAGACATATATTAACCCGAAGCGCCAGCGAGGAATTCTGCGTTCTTTGCCTCGCTGGCGCTTCGGGTTGGTATTAAATCAACAGGCCGCAAGGCCCGAGGGGTCGATTCGGCACCGGCAGACTGCGATGAAAGGTCCTGCACTTTCCGCCCGGAACAGAATTCGCCTCCACATCGGTTGTCTCAGGATGTTTCAAAGATGATGCCGGTTGTGCACCAATCACGCGGGGCGAAGCGGTCGTCAACTACAAAACAGGGCTCAAAACGCCCCGAATCCTGCCGAGATTGCGGAATCTCACAGGCTGAAACTGGAATTCTTCACTGTATCGCTCGCTGACTCAGCCGCGAATTGTCGCTACAATGGCGAACCCACGTGGGTCTTTTTATCGCCAAGAATTCTTCAGTGACGAATCGTTTCAATGTCCGACAAGCGTAATCTGTTCAATAAAGTCTGGGATCTTCACACCGTTAAGGATCTGCCCGGAGGCCAGACTCAGCTGTTTGATAGCCTGCACCTGATTCACGAAGTGACAAGTCCGCAGGCGTTTGAAATCCTACGCGACCGCAAGCTGAAAGTCGCATTCCCGGAACGCACCATTGCGACCGTCGACCACATTGTTCCGACCGCCAATCAGGCACGCCCGTTCCTTGATGATCTCGCCGAACAGATGATGTCGGCCATCGAAAAGAACACCAAAGTTTTGGCGTCTTTCTCGACCTGAAAGACGACCGTCAGGGCATCATGCATATTGTAGGACCAGAGCAGGATTGACTCAACCCAGCATGAAAACGATTATCCGCGGCGGCAATCCCCGAGCCACTCGTAAGGCCTTCAGCAGCATTGCCATCAGGATCGGCACCAGCAACGTCGCGGAAGTCCTGGCGACTCAGACGATGTTCCTGAATCGCCCCAAGGTGCGAAAAAGTTCTGTCCGTCAATGGCGAACTGCACGTCCGGGCGTCTATGCTAAGGACGTGATTCTGTTCATCATTCAGAAGTTGGGTGTTCAGGGCGGCGTGGGTTATGCTTACAGAGTTTGCCGGATTCAACCTTCGACGCCATGTCGATGGAAGAACAGCGCTGGCAGTCTGCAACTGAGCATCGAAGGGGGTGCTCGTTGCAGGTACATCAATCCGGACCAGAAGACTGTCGATTATCTGAAGGGCAAAACCATTTTTCTCCGAAGAGATTTTGGACTTTGATCGTGCAGCGGCTTTGGTGGCTGAGCCTCGCGTCAAGCGCTTTGATGCCCAGTTCGATGATGTGGTCGCATTTAATGCGGCCGATATCGAACCGACTGTGACCTGGGGCATTACACCGGCTCAGTCAGTCGGCGTCAGCCAGCCTCTGCAAAGGTCAGCGAAGTTAAGGCCGAAGAGCAGAAGCTGATCAAGGAAGACCCTCAGGATTCATGGGTCTTCAGGAAGGTCAGCCAATCAGCGGGACAAAGATTGACGTGGCGTTTATTGGTTCCTGCACCAATTCACGTATGTCAGACCTGCGCGAGGCAGCTCGAGTCGTGAAGGGGCACCATGTGTCTCCGAACGTGAAGGCAATTGTCGTTCCAGGATCTCAGCTGGTGCGCAAACAGGCGATGGCCGAGGGTCTGCATCTGATCTTTGAAGCGGCCGGTTTCGAGTGGCGTGAAGCGGGCTGCTCGATGTGCCTCGCGATGAACCCGGACAAACTGAAGGGCCGCGAAGTCTGTGCATCTTCCAGCAATCGCAACTTCGAGACGACAGGGAAGCCCGACCGGAAGAACTCTGCTGATGAGCCCAGCTATGGTGGCCGCGGCGGCCATCAAAGGCCAAGTCACGGACATCCGCGAATTTGCTCCGGCAGCCGTTTGACCGTTTTGATGACTGCAGTGAATTGCGCTGCGACGAAAATCATTGAGAACGCTCTGGTTTCGAGAAGATCCAGAGCGTTTCGTCATGATTGCCGGGAGCTGGAAACGCGTCGGCGGGAGCGACAGGCATTACTACCTCGTCTCATAGATGAAGCGGGAGACTGTTTGGAATCGAGAGATGAGTAGCAGGTATTCGGAGACATGGGTGCTCATTCATGTCTGATTGCTCGGGGATTGAACAGACTTCAAAGTGTTAGGGTATCCCGAAGTAGCCCGTCTCACTCCGTCAGGGCGAGGCCTTGCATCTGGCCCTCGACCCCAAAAACTGCACTCAGGTCTGGTCCCCGCCAACAGCGAAGGTGCTCTCCGTTAGAATCGTGGCTGGTTTGGCGCAGAACATGCATTATTGCAAGGCTCAGCTCGGCGGTGGATAGCCCACGTTGGCTGTACTGGCAGTTTCCGTCCGCATCTCGCCAGAAGTTTGTCAATTCGAGACTCGAAGGGCAAACTCCGGTATACATCATCTCTTATCGACGATGATTACGATCCACCGTAAGGTTAACCTTGTTCGATCTCGACGCCCATGCCCGCCTTATCTTGGTCGGAAAACCCGACGCTGGTATCCTGAACGTTTCTTGCTGGAAGATATCTTCGTCTGCGATTTATGGACTTCTGCGCGGTAGAGCCTGTTCATTGATCGAGCATCAGGGTGAAAAGGCGACAGTGATCTCGTTGAAAGGACTGACTCATGCGGCTTCGTCGTTTTTTCCGGATGGTCGCCGGTTAGTTTCTATCTGCTCTGCGTATGGCGGAAACGCGGACTTTCCGGATGATTCAGGCTGATGTGAACGCCGAGGGCGGCATTCGCACCTTTCCAGTCTTCGCGGATGTGGTCGAGTCTGCGATTATTGTGATCAGTCAGATGCAGAAGAGTGTGGCGAGTTTATGCTCAGGTTGATTCAGCCTGCTACAAAGGCGTACAAATCGCTGATCTACACAACAGGGCTGACTCTGGTGGGCTTCGGCAGGAGATCGTGTTGACTGAGGAGCAGGCCAGCCCTTAATAAAAGCGGCGTTCCTTTTGGGTTACGGCTGGGCGATCTTCGACGTTAATCACCTTTCGCTGCGGTCAGCCCGGCTATACTCTATTGCATTAGATGCTCTGGCGCGATGGCATTCTGTGATCTTTCAGAACTTGAGTGGGAGGACGAGGGGCACGGAGAGTTGGTGTACAGTACCTGGCGAGAGGTTGTTCTGCAGAGTGATGGAAAGATTGCGGCTTCGCTGGAAAGGTGCTTTCGTCGGCACGCTGCTGATCGGCATGGTTCAGGGCTCTACACCCATCCCGAAGTGGTCTCTTTTGATCTCAACAGGAATATTTCTGATCGGTTCGAATTTGGCTCCATTCCCAGCGAATTTTCGCACTTTCGTTTGGCGGATGGCGTCTGCTTTTTGAATCGCTCTGATGGAAATCCAGCGGGAGAAAAATCCGTGCGGGAGTTCCGTGAACTTGCTTCGGATCGCGTCGTGGACGATGTCTCTGATCATCTTCTTTCTGCCGGCATTGAGCGATTATGGGCGGATTCGTTGCGATCGGTCCAGGGCGAACGACTGGCAATATTAAACTTTGACGTCTGATGCAGATGCAGATGCTAAGAGCCGGAGGAAAATGAGAAGAAGGGCGTTAAAGCATGTGGCGGAACTTCTTGTTGCGGGCGAAAACTCCTGAACTGACCAGCGACCTTAACCGGATTTGGGGATTTCCTGAGCGAGGAGGTAACCCTTCACGATAGGAGGTTCAGCCGCGACGAAAATCATTGAGAACGCGGTGGTTCCGGAAAATTCGAGAACGTTTTCGTTGATGGAGAGTTGCGTAAAGTCCGTCGGCGGAGCGACGGGTGTACGGCTACGCCCGTCGCTCCGCCGGCAGGAAAAAACGTCCTGCGCATTCAACCTTCCTTGTTCAGCACGCCCGGCATGGTAAAGAATTCCCCGGAACCTTGTAAATCTGCTGGCGGAATTCGGGTTCAGCGACGTACCATACAATGAGTCGAACGTACTCCCTGACAGGTCCCCAAATGGCCGATTTTCAGCCTTTTGATACTGCCGCAACGACTGGTTCCAGCAATGATCGCTGCGAATCCACGCTTGTGTTGCGCCATGGCTGGACTTTTGGGAGGACACTTGGTCGGTTGCTGCTGATCGTGGTTTTGGCCGCAATGACATCCGGTCGAGCTTTTGCCTCGTGCGGAGACTACCTGCATACTCGGACATCATCGCCCGCTGCTTCCATGGGGCATGACTCGGCTGAGGCCACTCTTCGACAGCATGGCGAACGCAAAATTCCTTGCTCCGGACCTGAATGCCGTTCGGTCCCACGATTCCCGACGATTCCTCCAGTAGTACCCGGTGGCGCGGTGCGAAATTCTGAATTGGCTATGGTCGACTTCGGAATCCTGATTGATTCTTCGTCCCCCCAAAACGCTTTTGTCTGCATTTGCAGCGCACGGGTGACTCGTGGCTTCCCGGCGCAGATTGATGTGCCTCCGGAATGTGCCTGATGGCTGTCGTGGCAGCGGGCTTCATGTTGTCTGCCAACATCGAAGCGCACGCTGTTCGGGCACAGCCTGGTGTCGGTCAGTTGTAGCGGAACAGCCCAAGCTGTCCGGTGACTGACCACTTCTCCCTGCTCAGACCGGACGGCTCGCGCCGTTCCGCTTCAAGCTGAAAGCAGGCGAAACCGGACGCGAACGTGTTCCGGCTGATTGAATCAGCACCCCGCGAGCCCGATTCTGTTTCCTCCGTCGCATCATTCCTTTATTGCGTTTGGGATCAAAAGGCGATTTCTCATGACGGATTCCTCTTCATCAAACAATCCTGTACTCAGCAGTTTGAATGGCGGTCAAGGATCGACAGCAGCGACGAGCACTGTACCGAAGAAAGTTGTTCGCAAAGCCATCGGCCCGAAACTGCGAATTGTGTTCAACATCGTGCTGGCGCTGTTGGCTTTGATCGGCGCGAATAGCGCCTATCTGGGTGGCGTTACGTTCCTGCAGTGGTGGACTTCGCAGACTTATGAAGACCTGTTCTATTCGTGGATGTTTTTGCTCCACAGTGTGCTGGGGCTGTTGATTGTCGTGCCGTTTCTGGTGTTTGGCGTGATTCACATGCTGAACACCAAGGATCGGAAGATTCGCCGTACCGTGATGATCGGCTACGCGTTATTCGCTGTCTGTATTGTTGTGTTGATCTCTGGCTTTCTGCTGCTGCGGATCGAAGGCCTGATCGATCTCAAGAGCCCGGCAGCTCGCTCCGCCGTTTACTGGGCTCATGTCGTTACGCCGCTGGTCGGTGGTTGGCTGTATTGGATGCATCGTCTGGTCGGTCCAAAGATGCGATGGAAGCAGGGACTGGTCTGGGCCGGACTTGCTGGTGCAGCTGCTCTCGGAATGATCTGGTGGCAGGCTCAGGATCCGCGAGAATGGAACGTCGTGGGACCAAAAGAAGGCACGAAGTACTTTGAGCCTTCGCTGGCTCGCACCGCAACCGGCAACTTCATCAGCGCGGAAACGCTGGATATGAACGACTACTGTCTGAAGTGCCACAAGGATGCTCACGACGACTGGTCGAAGAGCGCACATCGCTTCAGTTCTTTCAACAATCCGGCCTATCTCGCAAGCGTCGCGGAAACTCGCGAAGTTTCATTCAAGCGAGATGGTAACGTGCAGGGTTCGCGTTTTTGCGCGGGGTGTCATGACCCGGTTCCATTCTTCAGCGGAGCGTTCGATGATCCGAAGTTCGACATGCTGAATCATCCGACATCACAATCCGGAATCTCCTGCACAGTTTGTCATGCGATTACCAACGTGAACAGCAATGTCGGTAATGCAGACTACACGATCGAAGAACCGATACACTATCCGTTCGCGAAGAGCGACAATACGGTTCTGCAGTGGATCAATAATCAGCTTGTGAAAGCCAAACCGTCCTTCCACAAGAAGACGTTTCTGAAGCCGCTGCATAAATCGGCGGAGTTCTGTGGAGCCTGTCACAAGGTGAACTTGCCGTTCACTTTGAACCACTACAAAGAGTGGCTGCGAGGTCAGAACCATTACGACAGTTGGTTGCTCAGTGGTGTTTCCGGCCATGGGGCACGAAGCTTCTATTATCCGGAGAAAGCGCAGGTCGACTGCAATGGCTGCCATATGCCGCTTGAGGAATCGGCCGACTTTGGAGCGAAGTTCTTTGATGAATCCGGAAAGCTGAAAACTCACAATCACCTGTTCCCGTCGGCGAATTCAGGACTCAACTGGCTCACTCATAACGATGACGTTATCAAGGCTCACGATGAGTTTCTGAAAGGCACAATGCGAGTCGACCTGTTTGGCGTCCGCGAAGGAGGCACCATTGAAGGTCAGTTGACGGCTCCACTGAGACCGAATGTGCCGACCCTGAAGCCGGGCAATCGTTATCTGCTGGAGACAGTGATTCGCACCGTGAAAATGGGCCATCACTTTACTCAGGGAACGACGGACTCCAATGAAATCTGGCTGGAGGTTTCCGTCAATGCCGGCGATCTGAAGATCGGCGAAAGTGGCATGATGGAGGAAGACAACAGTGTCGATCCGTGGTCGCACTTCGTCAACAACTTTATGCTGGATCGACATGGCAACCGCATCGATCGCCGCAATGCTCAGGATATCTTCGTGCCGTTGTATGTGCACCAGATTCCGCCAGGAGCCGGTCAGACCGTGCATTACAGTTTCACGATGCCAAACGACGTTAAGGCTCCGGTGAAGGCACGCGTGCGTCTGCTGTATCGCAAGTTTGATTCGATCTACATGGATTTTGTGGACCGAAAAACGAAGGA
Organism: Planctomycetaceae bacterium; assembly: GCA_046349735.1. Classification (GTDB taxonomy): domain Bacteria; phylum Planctomycetota; class Planctomycetia; order Planctomycetales; family Planctomycetaceae; genus SXXK01. The sequence continues at coordinate 16,439 of JAXMBU010000040.1, read as the reverse complement.
GCTGGGACGACCAATTCGAGGCCACAAAGAGGGTGAGAAGTATCGCAATGAACTTCCGATTCTTGTCCTGGCCGAAGACGAAGTGACGTTCCCCGTTGAAGGCGTCGCTGCTGAAGTCACCAATCCGAAACGAGACATTCCGGAATGGCAGCGATGGAATGATTATGGGATAGGAATGTTCCTGAAGGGCAAGGCCGAGCTGAAGCAAGCCACGGAAGCCTTCACAAAAGTGGAAGAACTTGGACGCTTCGATGGGCCGTTGAATCTGGCTCGCGTGCTGGTTGCCGAAGCAGGGCCGGGGCAGTTGGATGCAGCGGCCGCGGCTGTGCAGCGTGCGGCCGCTCACAAAGATCCGCCAGCGCCGCCGTGGACCATGGCTTGGCTGAGTGGTGTCATCAATCGTCAGCAGGGTGCATTGGAACAGGCAGAAGCGAATTTCCGTCAGGTGCTGGAATATCACACCGAAGAGACGATCAAGCGGAAGTTTGATTTCAGCAAGGACTACGAAGTGATCAATTTGCTGGGACAGACGGTCTTTGACCGTGCATTGCAGATTCGCGGTGAATCTCGATCCGAGGAGCGGGCGACGAGACTCAAAGAAGCGGTGGAGATTTTCCAGAAGACGCTCGCCATCGATTCAGAGAATGTTGACGCTCACTACAATTTGAGCCAGTTGTATGCACAGTTGAACGACAAGGAGAAAGCGGCTGAACATCAGAAGCTTCACGAGAAGTACAGGATCGATGATACAGCTCGTGGAGAAGCGGTCAGCAAAGCGCGTCAGAAGTATCCAGCAGCAGACTTCGCGTCGGAAGCATTGGTGATTTACGATCTGCAGAGGAAACAGAAAACGGAACCTGCAACAGTACAGGCCGAAGAATAGCGGCCGCTGAGAATACCGGTGCGGCGAGCAGTTGCTGAAGTCGTACCGACAACACGTTTCCTCGTTTAACCCGTGGCCGCGAGGCCAGGTGTGTTCACACCGCCTGGCCTGTCGGCCACGGGTTAAACGAATAATTCATAGATACGAACGAACCAGACATGAATCAGTCGAACCAAACAGAATCCGAAGAAACTCAAAACGACGAAGTGGTGGGTTCGGCGATCAAATGGTCACTCGGGGTCTTTTTGGTGTTGACGGCCGCCGGTGTCCTGATTTGGTTGTTGACAAGAAAACCGCCGGAAGCGGTCGTGGAAAAGGCTGGTCCGACGGAGCTACCTACAGAACGTGTCAAGCCGACTTTGGAAATCCCCGAGGTTCTCTTCAAGGAGATCACTGAAGAGGCCGGTATTGATTTTGTCCACGAGAATGGTGCCGACGGCGAGAAACTCCTGCCGGAAACCATGGGCGGTGGTGGTGCTTTCCTGGACTTCGACAACGATGGCGATCAGGACTTGCTGTGTGTGAATTCCAACGTCTGGCCATGGGCCAAACAGCAGCCCGAGAAACCTCCGACATCTGCACTTTATGCCAATGATGGAACTGGAAAATTCTCCAATGTCACGGCGGGGTCAGGCCTGGACGTCGCGATGTACGGCAATGGTGTCGCATGTGGTGACTTCGATAACGACAACGACGTCGATGTCTTTATCAGTTGTCTGGGTCTAAACCATCTGTTTCGCAACGAAGGTGGTGGCAAGTTTTCAGACATCACAGCGGAAGCTGGTGTCGGTGGCGGTGACACCGAGTGGAGTACGAGTTGCGGCTGGTTCGACTACGACAACGATGGTGACCTGGACCTCTTTGTGGCCAACTATATCCAGTGGTCGAGGGAACTCGACTTGTCGATGGAGTTCACTCTGGATGGAACTCTGCGAGCCTACGGTCGTCCGACAGATTTCACAGGAGCGTTTCCGTATCTCTATCGCAATGACGGAGAAGGTCGTTTTACGGATGTCTCGGAACAGGCCGGGGTTCAGGTTCGCGATCCCAACACGAAAGTCCCGGCTTCTAAATCTTTGGGGACGACTTTCTGTGATGTGAACGCCGATGGGCGACTCGACATCATCGTGGCCAACGACACCGTCCAGAATTTGCTGTTCGTTAGTCAGGCTGATGGGACCTTTCTGGAGTCGGCCGCAACGGCTGGTGTTGCCTTCGACAACGCCGGGATGGCTCGTGGAGCGATGGGCATCGACACGGGATGTTTTCGCAACAGCGATGCGATTGGTATCGCGATCGGAAACTTTGCCACAGAAATGACAGCTTTGTACGTGTGTCAGAGTCCGGGAGCAGAGATCCCGATCTTTCGAGATGAGGCGGTTTCCAATGGCATAGGACCAGTGACTCGCACGGACCTGAAGTTTGGGGTTCTGTTTCTCGACGCGGATCTCGACGGTCGACTGGACCTGTTTGAGAATAATGGGCATCTGGAAGAAGACATCAAAGTGGTTCAGGCCAGTCAGCAGTATGAACAGCCTCCGCATTTGATCTGGAACTGCGGCACAGAGTTTGAGAACGAGTTTGTGATGCTGTCGGAAGCAAAAACCGGAGCAGACTTCCAGAAGCGAATGGTTGGGCGAGGAGCCACGATGGCGGACATCGATCGTGATGGAGATCTGGATCTGGCATTGTTCAGCTCCGGCGGTAAGCCTCGCTTACTACGCAACGACCAGCAGTCTGGTCATCACTGGCTCCAGTTCAAACTGCAGGGCACAACCTGCAACCGGGATGCAATCGGAGCCGAGGTGAAAGTGACGCTGTCGGATGGAACAGTGCTGACTCGTTTGGTGATGCCAACTCGCAGCTATCAATCACAAGTTGAGTTGCCGGTAACGTTTGGCCTGGGCAAGGTCGACTCCGTGAAAGAAGTTACGATCCGCTGGCCGGATGGCAAGACGCAGAGAACTCCGATCAGCAGGGTCGATCAACGAATTAATGTCACCCAGGATCCATAAATGCGGCGGCGTTTCAAGGTCGCATCAAACGGACAAACTTGCCTGTTTAGATCGCTCTGCACGGAATGGAGTGCACGTTGAACATAGATTGGCTATTGAGTTGCGATTGAGCCTGAAAGGCTCTCACAAATCGGCCTGGGGCAAGTGAGTCCACGAATGTGGATGAACGCCGCCCCAGGGGAGCTTTCGCAGGAATGAGTTACCAGTGAATATCCTGTCTTGAATGAAGTCGACCGGCCAGCTCCACGACTCTTGGCTTCAGATGAGACAGGCTTTCGATCAAAGCCGAAATCGCCACCCCCTCGACTTCGCAAAGAACCGTGATATCACTGCGATTCATCGGACACACGGAAACACATGGACCGAATTCAGACTGAATTCGCTGCTTCCATGGTTCGCCGGGAATCTGTTCAGGAATTGCCGCCAGGACTCGCTGGCCACCGCCAACATTTCGCAACAGAGGTCGAGCTGTCGCGGGAAATGCGTCGGTCGTTTGAGGCCCGATTTCCGGAAGTCCCGCTGACTGCGGTCCCATACTCTGAAACAGGAAGCTGGCGGCCTCTGAATTCAGAACCTGAAGGTCTGTAGTTCGCGGATCACGCTGCAGTAAAGCAGAAAGTTCAAAGCGTCGATTCTTCGCGAGATATTCATCAAACGCGTCCAGCATCTGCGACGGACTTTGCCCATGACTGGACTTCGATTCTGTCCCCATCGCCGACATGGCGTTGATTCGCTGACGCAGAAGAGAAAGTTTCTCGGTACCAAATTTTGCTATGCCGTCGCGGAGATTGCGCAGGTGCGTTCCCACGCTTTGACAGACCGTCTGGCAAACGAGCAACATACAATACTGTCTGCAGAATGGTCGCAACGAGTTGCCATCAACAGATCCCAGCGACGAACCGGACTGAGATGCCAGTGAGTTGCAAAGATCCGCGAATGCCGCACGCAACTCAGACTGTTGCCGCGTGTTCGTTGCAATGGAGTGATCAACGGATTTCAGGAGCTGCGCCACCGTGTTCTCGACGGCGTTGAGTCGTCCACGTGTGTCAAGCAGAGTCTGAAGGTGTGTGGCCACTTTGGTCACAGAACGCCCCAGACCGGCCGAAAGATCCTTACGGATATCCTCGACAACGGTCGTAATCGCACTCTTTTGACCGCTCAGACCTGTTTCCTGACTGATCAGACCGGCAATTTGTCCCGGGATTTCTGCGGCGGTTGACAAGGAACCCAGTCGACTCCAGATCACAGACGCGTACTCGTCAACTCGTCGAGTTCTCTCGGCATTCAGCAGGCGGGGCACAAGCTCAACAACACCTTCCTCCGTCAAAGCCAGCTCATGCAACAATGTTCCCAGAGGGCTTGTGCGCGCGATCGATTCGTTTGTTTCAGCCGCTGCACCAGCGGTCCAGCGTCGAAGCAGAGATAATGTCAGTGACTGTGATTCACTGTTCGCGACATCCCACGATTCGCAGGCGACTTTCGCCAGACCAAAGGTCCGCAGTTGCATGGAGCTATGGCCATCTTCCTGCAAAGCAGACGCATTGCGCCAGGCATCCATTTCCGTGCGAGCTTTCGTGAGACTTCGCATTTCCAGATAGGTTGCGATCTTCTCTGCACCGTTGTGGAAATCGACGTCAGCCAAATCGTCGCCCAGATGAACAAAGACGGCTTCGTCGAATGGAATCGCGGAGGCTTGTTCAGTGTCAGACTTCTTCGAAGCCCCTGGACGCTGAACGCCAGGCAGACTGAAGTGATAGAGCTCTTGCAGAAAACTCAGCGTATTCGCATCCTGCATATCCGCCGTCTGGCTGGAGTTCTCTGTCCCGTGCAGCATCACCGCAGACAGGCAGCACGGCGGTAAGCGTCGAGCCGCGAGGATGGACCGCAGCATCCATGATCGAGCCGCTGCAGGTTCCACCTGAGATGGAGCCTACGAGAACAATGTCGATCGCATCGCGAGAGAATGGCAGTGATGATGTATTCTTCGACGCGTCGACAGATTCCACTTTGAAGGCTCGATCGATCGCCTTTTCCAGATGAGTACGAATCGATTCCTGGTGATCAACGAATGCCAGGCGTCCGAGCGGTCGCATTCCTTCAACCTTGCCCGAACGCGGCACATTAAACAGCCAGCGTCGGCTGAGCCAGTTGAGGTGTTCGCCGGAAGTTTTTCGATACTCGTGAGAAGTCTTCAGCGGAGTTCGAACGGTTGCGAGTGTGGTGATCTGCTCATTGGCCGCACGACGCTCCATCGCGTCGATCTGGACAGAGTCCGCATCGATACAGACGAACTGAATTGAAGGAATCGCCCCACCAGGATAGGCCTTCTGAATACGACTGCGCAGTTCCCCAAGAACCGACGCACCAAGCCCGCCGATGGAGACGAAAATGGTCGGACGCACAATCCAAGGCTGGCTCGCGTTGACGGGTGGACGCAGCGGTGTTGCTGCAGGCAGTAATCGATCGGGATTCCCCTGCGCCTGAATATTCTCAACGAATTCCGTTCGAGGCCGAGGAGCCTCGGCTTCCGGGATGCCGCCGGACTTTGGCAGCGAAGAATTTGCGTAGCGTCGCTTTGCGAGTTCATCAATGAACTGTCGGCAGCTGGCAAATCGGGTCTTTGGATTCTTGGAAAGTGCTCGTGCCACTACCGCGCGGTCGGAGGGATGCAGGATCGAAAGATCAGGAGCACTCTTCAGGTGCTGAGACGTCAATTGGGCCGCCGAGCGACCATTGAACGGTGGAACACCCGTGAGCATCATCTGGTAAACAATCGCAAGGCTGTACTGATCGCTGCCTCGTTCCGGATGACCATCAAAAAGCTCCGGCGGAGCGTACAAGGGCGTGAAGCCGTTCACGATCGAATGGCCTGAAGCATTCAGACTTTTCGTCAGTCCGAAGTCACCAATCTTTGCATGCGCGCCCTGAAGAAGAACGTTGTCCGGTTTGACGTCAAGGTGCTGCAGTCCATGCTGTTCGGACATAAAGTCCAGTGCATCCGCCGCGTCCCGAAGGTATCCGATCAATTCTTCGCGTGGAATTCCCTTCTGACCCGAGGCGGTGATTTCACGGTATCGATCGTCAAGACTTTTGTCTGCCAGTTCGCTGACAATGACGACTCGGCCGTCGACGACTTCGATGCGTTCGATACTGAGCAGAAACGGGTGTCGCAGTTCGCGAATGCGATTCATCGAGCGGAGTTCAGTCTCTGCCTGTGGACCACTGCGGCTGCCAAACAGAATCTTCACGGCTTTCGGAAAACCGCCCGGGCCGATCGCGCGCCAGACTTCCCCGAATCCGCCCATGCCGATTCGTTCCTGCAGTCGATAACCCGCGATTTCCGTCATGCCGGAGACCGTAGAGGCCTTTGGTTCGGCATCGGCGAGAAGGGCGGTTGATTGAACTTCAGTCTTTAACACGTGAAATCTCCTTTCAGCGACAAGTCGGCTGAGCGATCTCAAAAGAGGCATTCAGGGGGCGAGTCGGAACACGTGTAAAGAAACACTCAGAGACTCGATCAAAGTACTCGGCCAGCATTTCAAACTGCAGGCCGCGGTACAAACAATAACTTCGCACCTGCAGTAACAGGTCACGCGCATGACAGCGACGCATCGGTCGTGATTCTTCGCGATAGCAGCGATTGATCAGATGCTCGACGGCTTCCGGGTCGTAATTGCAACCCAGCTTGTCCGCCGCAATCTGAAACAGACGATGAAACTCCTGCTCATCCGGATCGTCAACTTCAATTCGATACGGAATACGCCGGAGAAACGCTTCGTCCACCAGATCCGCAGGATCAAGATTCGTCGAGAAGATAATCAGCTGCTGGAACGGAACCTGAATCTTCTTGCCGGTTGCGAGAGTCAGGTAGTCATGTTTGTTTTCCAGTGGAATAATCCAGCGATTGAGCAGCTCTTCGGGCTTCACTCGCTGACGACCGAAGTCGTCGATCAGCAGACAGCCGCAGTTGCTCTTCATCTGCAGAGGCGCTTCGCTGATGTTGCAGGTTGAGTCATGGCGAATCTCAAGATTGTCCAGAGTCAGCTCGCCACCAACGATAACCGTCGGTCGACGAACTCGTACCCAGCGACGATCGTAAGAGAGTCCATCACCCGGCTGCTGGACTTCCTGATGGTAGGCCGGATCGAACAGAGTAATGATTTCTCGACCATCCATGACCGCATAGGGAATCCATATTTCCTGCCCGAAGCAACTAGTCAGGCATCGCGCAAGAGTCGACTTGCCATTCCCCGGAGCACCATAGAGAAACAATCCGCTGCCGGAGTTGATCGCCGGCCCCAGCATGTCCATAAGCTGGTCGGAGACAGATACGTTGTAGAATGCGTCGTCCAGTTCTTCACGGCGAACCGGCTGATCGCATATTGCCTGGGCTTCGACGGAAATGACATAATCGGCCAGAGGTACCGGAGCGGGACCGACATAAGAACACTCAATATGAAACTGCTCAGCACGACGCCGACCTTCATCGGTCAGGCCGAACACATAGTCATTAAGACTGGCGCTGCCACAATGGGAAACCATGCGTCGATTCTTCAGCCGCTCCATCAGCCCTTCGATCATGCGGAACGGAATGCAGAGTTCACCAGCGATCGTTCGCCCCGACAGGTTTCCGGAAGACCGCAGGATACGGCAGACCATGGCTTCAAGAAACGGCTCTGACAAACCCAGCTCATGCATTGATGACGGATCTGATGGCCAGAAGCTTTCACCGGCCAGCAGAGCGGTCAGCAATGCTGAGTCATTTGATCTGACGTGGGGAGGACGTTGCATTAACATTGCAGGAGTTTCAACGACAGGAAGAGGGATAAACTTCGGGGATGATTTTCCGTTCTTGACTCGGGAAACGTCAGGAGTTGATCCAATGTGAAGCCGACTCAGCCCGGCCGAACAGGAAGCCCTGAGCCAGTTCGAATCCTAATTCAAAGCAGACTGAGGCTTCGTCGACCGTTTCAACTCCTTCTGCGAGCGGTACGACGTTCAGATCTTTCACGATCCGAATCAGCGACTGAATGGTGGCTCGGTGTTGAGGCGTTGTGAACGGGAGACCGTGGACAAATTTCACATCGAACTTCAAGACGTCCGGCGGCACTTCAAAGAGTTCCTTCAGGCGGGCCTGTCCGGCTCCGAAATCGTCGTATGCGAGTCCAATTCTCAGGTCACGCGTGACGCGACGAATCTCCTGCAGCAATGCGCTGGAGGCCGCTGCCCCTTCGTGAACTTCGAGAACAATCTGCATCTCAGGAAACTCGGCCCGAAGTTGTTCCAGCGATGGGAAGAGTTCATTGCCGACGATCTCGGCTGGATGAGTATTCAGATAGAACTGAGTGCCCGGCAAAGATTCACCGATGCGAAGGCCTTCCGTTCGGCACACCTGACTCAATTCTGCTTCGACATTTCGCGAGGCGGCGACGCGGAACATTTTCTCGGGAGTCTCAAGTCCCAGCAGATAGCTTCGTGACAGGATCTCGAAACCGACTCGCTGCGTATCACTCAGGCGGACGATCGGCTGAAAATAGGGACGCAGGGCGGGACGTCGCAGCAGTTTATCAAACTGTAACTGAGCTAATGCTTCGGCGGAGACATCCGCGGTGACCGTAGAACTGGTGCATTCGTCGGTCGACGACTGCAGCGTATACATCACACTGCCAAAATGCAGTACATCGCCCGATCGCAACCCCGTCAGATGCTGAATTCGCCGTCCGTTAAGGAGTGTTCCGTTGGTGCTGTTGAGGTCTCTGACGAACAGATCTTTGTTGATTGTCAGGATTTCCGCGTGTCGTCCGGAGACGGTGCTGTCGCAAAGGCAAAGACTGTTTGAAGGATGACGCCCCACGGCGAACGTCGGTCCGCCCACATTCACACGATGATTCGAACTGCTGTCGGCAGAGCTTCGAACCAGTACCCAGTAACCTTCCGGAAACGGACACGCATTAGAGGCTGTATCGCCCGCATCGGCTTTTCCAGACAGGTGTGGCTGAACGTCGTTGTTCAGAGTCGAAGTGGAATTCATCTTTCCTCGTTCCTCAAAATGACAGCGGCTTTTTGTCACCGCAGATCCCCAAACGCGTCTGAAAATCAGCGCAGGATGTGTCACGTCAACATTAGCTCAGAACCGTCAACACATTGGGAATTAGCGCCAGAACGGTGGAATCCAGGGTATCGATTGGGAGGTCTGCGACGTCGGGAACGTCACAAGTTGAGTAGAGCCCCCCGGAGATTTCACGACGAATCCCCCCAGTCACTGCAATCGTTGTAGTCAGTAACCCGTGTCCTCACGGCTGCAAACACAGGAACACCTCAGCTGAGAGGGCGCTGAGCAGAGGTCTCTGTGCTGAAATATCTCAATTGAGTTTGAGGCTGTTTCCCTTTTCAGGCGGCAAAAATGATGGCGAAGTGATTCCTTGGCCGGGACTGCCGACAGGCCCGGAATCAGGTCAGCACGGTCGCGATGCATGCTCCGTCACATGGGATTCGCTGTCTGACGCCTTTGGTGGTTCGAAGTTAAAACAACCGGGATTTACAGGGGATGTTTGCCTGCCTGACAGATGCATTTTTGTGGAAAAACAGGCCATCGGATTCAACAGATCCGCCGAGATTCCAGCAGTTCTGCTTGCGGAAACAATGAATTCTGGGTGCAATCGCCGCCGTCAAAGAACATTCTGCAAACAGACATTGTGAATTGGCGTAAGAACGTCATTCCCTTAATCTTTGCGGAGTCAAAGTGCGGTCAGCTTTCACCGCAATACTCCATCGAACTCAGGCTTCCCGATGATTGAAACTCGAAATCTGACCAAGCGTTACGGCAATCTGATCGCTGCGAACGACATTACTCTGAAACTCGAAGAAGGCGACGTCTTTGGCTTTATTGGCCCGAACGGCTCCGGAAAAACGACAACGATGCGAATGATCGCAACGCTGTTGAACCCGGACCATGGAGAAGCTTACGTCTGCGGAAAATCGATCTATACGGATCAGGAAGAAATTCGGCGTCTGGTCGGTTTCATGCCGGACTTTTTCGGCGTGTACGATGACATGACGGTGATCGAGTATCTCGAATTCTTCGCGGCCGCCTATCGAATAAATGGTTCCGCCCGCCGCAAGGTCTGCGAAGAGAAACTGGAACTGGTCGACATGGCGTTTAAGCGTGACGCGATGGTTAACGAGTTGTCTCGAGGACAAACGCAGCGAATCGGGCTCGCTCGGACATTGCTGCACGAACCTCAGGTTCTGCTGCTGGATGAACCTGCCAGTGGACTCGACCCGCGTGCTCGTATTGAGATTCGAAATCTGCTGAAGCGTCTCGGGGAGATGAAAAAGACTGTGATCGTCAGCAGCCACATTCTGCCAGAGCTTGCCGATGTGTGTACTCGCGTTGGCATGATCGAAAAAGGCCACATGATTGTGGACGGCAATGTCGCTGAAGTCATGCGAAAAGCTCGCCAGCGGATCATGCTGAACATTCGAGTCAAAGAGCGAACTGACGGTGCAGCAAAGCTGTTTGAACAACTGGACGAAGTCGAAGCGGTTAACATTACCAAAGACCAGCTTCTGGAAGTCACCATGAAGCCCACGGTGGAAGACTACAGTGCACTGCCGACTGCACTGGTGAACGCGGGCTTTCGGATTACCCTTTTCCGCGAAGAGGAAGTCAACCTCGAAACAGCCTTCCTGCAGCTGACGAAAGGGCTGGTGCAATAAGTCGCCTTCCGGCTGCTAATAGAGTTCGTAGAGCCGACTTCAGTCGGCATTGTTCCACGACAGTGCAAGAGTAGCCGGATTCATGAGAATTCGGATGCCCCGCAAAGAGACGTCCAGAGTTCTCACGAATCCGGATACAGGAAAACTGCATTCCGGCGTTCTGATCGCAAAAGTGGAACTCCCTGCGACTGATCCTGAAAGGATCCCAGAGAGCAGCCGGCGGTCGCCAACAGACGCACCGCCGGTGGAAGAAATGGAACACAACCGAGGGTTTCTGTTTACCGCCCAGCCGGAGGCGCCGGCTGGCACAGAGGCCAGCGCCTCAGGCTGGGCGTTAAACGACTAAGAAGTTCGTTTTGCGTTATCAGCCGGAACGCGCTAGCGTCCGGTTCAGAACCGTGGGCTAGCGCCCAGCGGCTAATGTTGGCGACCCCAATTTCAAGTGTTGACTTACTTCATCGGAGAATAATCAGTAGCGGTCATATAGACCGATTCAACCTTCTCCACGATCTTGCCGTTCTTCTGAGTTTCCTCGGCGACCTTCTTCCAAACCGGATCTTCGCGGAACGCGGCCCATGATGCATCGGCAGCGGCCTTGTCCTTGTGGGCGATGACATAGATCAGCGTGTTCGGCTTGTCGACCGGCACCCAGTACATGATGTTCTTCATGCCGTGCTTTTCGAACAGAGCCATGGTGTGGTTGCGGAACCGAGCGTTCAGTTCGTCGAGCTTTCCTTCCGGGGACGTATAAGTGCGGAGTTCATAAAGCACGGGCGGAGTTTCCTTTGCCTTTTCGTCGGCGGCCTGAACAGATCGAACGATTGCAGACTGTGACAGCGAAATCGTCAGAGCGACGCCCAGTCCAAGTCCACACCAGAATCTAGCGGAATTCATAAAACAGCTCCTGTACATGCGATGAAATAAACCAGCCTGAATCGTAGCAGAGGAGATCTTCCGCCGTGAATTCAATGGACTGCTGTTTCTGAGATGATAATTGCAGGGGACAGGATTCGCAGGGCTGGGGTCATCGGCTACAGTCCGCCCCATGCCACTTTTGAGCCTTAATAATCTGTCGTTTACCTATTCGAAACCCAACCTTCTCGAAGGCATCACCCTGCACATCGAGCGAGGGGAACGCATCGGCCTGGTCGGACGCAACGGCGCCGGCAAGTCCACGCTGATGAAGCTGATCTGCGGTCTCCTGCGCCCGGATGATGGTTCCGTTGATCTGCAGGCGGAAGCATTGATCGCTCGCCTCGACCAGGAGGTTCCTCAGGGGGGCGATCGCACCGCTTATGAAGTCGCCGCAGAAGGTTTCGGTCCGCTGGGCAAAGCGATCGCTGACTACCGGAACATCGGCCGAAAACTGCACGAAGGCATGGCTTTAACACCAGCGGAAGAAAAGGCCTATGAAAAGGCCAGTCAGGATCTGGCGGACGCCGACGAATGGTCCGGCGCGGATCGTTTGGATGATTTGCTGGTCGAGATGCAGCTGCCTGCCGATATGCTCTTCGCATCGTTGTCAGCCGGGATGAAGCGTCGAGTTCTCCTGGCGGCGGCGATGATCCGTGAGCCCGATATCCTGCTGCTGGATGAACCGACGAACCATCTGGATATCGATTCGATTGTCTGGCTGCAGGGCTTTCTAAAACGTTTTTCGGGAACCCTGATCTTTGTGACTCACGATCGAGTCTTTCTGCAGGATATGGCCAACCGAATTGTTGAAGTGGATCGGGGCCGAGTCTTTGACTGGACCTGCGACTATCAGACATTTCTGAAGCGTCGTGATCAGTTACTGGCGGCGGAGGCGGAAGAGCAATCACAGTTTGACAAGAAGCTGGCCGAAGAAGAACGCTGGATTCGCCAGGGCGTGAAAGCTCGCCGGACTCGCAACGAAGGCCGCGTTCGAGCATTGAAGGAAATGCGTGAACAGCGACGACAGCGTCGGCAGAAGATGGGAACTGCAAAGATGCAGATTCTCGAAGCCGAACGTTCCGGTGCACTGGTGGCTCGATTGGAGGAAGTGACTCATTCTTTCGGCGGCGAACCGGTGATTCGCAACTTCTCCACGACCGTCTTTCGCGGCGACAAAATTGGAATCGTTGGGCCAAACGGAGCGGGCAAATCGACTCTGCTGCGACTGCTGCTGGGCCAATTGACGCCAACGCAGGGGAAGGTTCGTCTCGGGACCAACCTCGCCATTGGTTACTTCGACCAGCTGCGGAATCAGCTGGATGACACAAAGTCCGCACGCGAAAACATCAGCGACGGGACCGACTTCCTGATGATTAACGGGCAGAAGCGTCACATCATGGGCTTTCTGCAGGACTTCCTGTTTTCGCCGGAGCGAGCTCAGACGCTGGTCCAGTTCCTGAGCGGTGGAGAACGCAATCGATTACTGCTTGCCAGGATGATGTCGAAGCCAGCCAACATCCTGGTGCTTGACGAACCGACAAACGATCTGGATGCGGAAACTCTGGAGCTTCTGGAAGACATGTTGCCCGCGTTTCCCGGGACGGTTCTCCTTGTCAGCCACGATCGAGCCTTCCTGAACAATGTGGTCACCAGTACGATCGTGTTCGAAGGAAACGGAGTGCTTGGTGAGTACGACGGTGGCTACGATGATTGGTTGCGAATTAAAGAACAACGCGATAACGCCGTCAGCGAGAACACTGAGCCGACCGCTGTGGGAAGCAGTAAGGCGTCTGAGCAAACAACGTCGACAGCAACGACTGCTGTGGCCAAAACACGTCGACTCAGCTTCAAAGAACAGCGTGAACTTGAGCAGATGCCGGAACTGATCGCTTCCCTGGAGAAACGCCAGAAGGAGTTGGAGAAGGAAATGGCCACGCCGGGGTTTTACCAAAGCGGCGGCGACAAGATTGCGAAAGTCACCACCGAGTTGGCCAGTGTCGGTGCGAAGCTGGAAGCCTCCTTCCTTCGCTGGGAAGAGCTTGAGAACGGTCCATAGTCAGAGTCATCTGGCCTCCAATACGGGCCGCTTCTTCGACTTTAGTTTTCGTAACGCCCGGTGGTGAGTTCGCAGGGCCGACGGCACAAGCTGCACCATCCGACTCTGCCAATTGTGATGGTAGAGCATACAAAACTCCGAGACGGCACCCGGAAGACGGGAACTGAAAGTAACACGGTTGCCAGAGACCACAATTTCGATAAACTCCCGCCTTCTCGATCCGCGACTGTTTCAGCCGTCGCCATTCGAGTCCCTTGTCCGGTGCAACAACGCACCCGTAGCTCAATTGGATAGAGCGTCGGTCTTCGGAACCGAAGGTTGTAGGTTCGAGCCCTACCGGGTGCACTCAAAAAAGCCAGTGTTTTACCGCTCGAAACGGTGACACTGGCTTTTTTTGTTTCTGCCGTGTAGCCACGGAATGTAGCCACCGCGTTTTCAGTCACTGTGGGTCCGGCTTTGGTGGAGCTGACTTCTGCATCATGGCTGACATCTTCTCAATCGCCTCATTCTGAGCCCCCTGCAGAAGATGTGAATATGTGTTGGCGGTCGTGGCGAAGTCACGATGCCCAAGTCGCTTCTGAATCACCTTGAGGTCTACCCCCGCAGCGAGAAGCAGGCTGGCCTGCGTGTGTCGCAGGTCGTGGAAAACAAACGTGTCCGGAATCCCAACCGCATCCCGGATTGGATACCAGACATTTCGGTCGAAGTTTGAACCGCGAAGATAACCTCCTCGGATGTTCGGAAACACGATCGGCACCTCGTCTGGTTCAAAACCCTCCTCCTTGGCCTTTCTCAATCGACTTCGAAGAGCCTCAATCGCAACGGGGTCGAGCGATACGACTCGCTTACCGGCATTGGTCTTGGGCTCCTTTACTTTCAAGCCGCGAAGCTCTTGAACTTGCCGACGCACGACCAGCACCCCGTCCGCGAAGTTTACTGCCGACCATTCAATGGCAAAAAGCTCTCCTTTCCGGAGTCCTGTCATCGCTGCCAGGATGATGATGTCTCCGAGTCGATGCTGCTGGCACGCTGCGAAAAGATCGTGACAGACTTTTGGTTCGAGCGGAACTACTTCCTTTCGGACCACCTTGGGTTTATCGAGTGCCATGACCGGATTGAATGGCAGGATTCGCAGCTTTACAGCTTTGTTTAGCCCGTTCCTGAGAACCCTGATCGATCGGAGTCGCATGTTGGCCGTGAATTTCTTCCGGGCGAGTTTTCCCTGCCATCCCACCAGATCCTCACCCGTCAGCTTCGTCAGCTTTATGCTGCCGATGAATGGTGTGATGTACAGTCTGACAGTCCCCTCGTATTCCTGAAAAGTTTTCTCATCGCGATTGATCGCCACGTCATCATCAAGCCATCGCTGCAGGTATCCTTCGACCGTGTCCTTGCCAACAATGGACTTAGCTCCATGCTTCCGTTGTTGTTTCAGGTTGTCCAGCTTGTCGTTGACTTCCTTTTGTGTCTTACCATAGACGACCTTGCGGATTCGCTTACCGTTTTGATCAAAGCCCAGGCTGACGGAGCCAACCCATCGCCCATCGACTCGCTTGAAAACTGTACCCTCGCCAGTTCCACGCTTTCCCATCGTATTTGCTCCAGCCAAAGTGACTTCCAACCGAATCATATCAAGTGAAAACGAGCTTCGAACAATCACAACTTCCTGTCAGTCTGGATTTTGGACGAGCTATCATCTGTCGCTAAACCAACAGATAGGCTGCCGGAGATTCTCCAACGACAGCCCGGTCAAAGTGCTCCTCCAGCACTTGAAGGTAGTGCTGATCAGCGACCGTTTCGCTATTGCCCATCCATTCACAAACCGTCTTCCGGGGAAAACGTTCTTCCAGCTCTGTCTGGCGTGATGCCCGCAGGTTGTGGAAAATCTTCGGCCACGGAGCCGAACCTGCTGACAGAATCGTCCGCTTCATCAGTTTACGGAGGTTGGAATCACTGAACTGTTTCAGCCGGGGGAATAGGTAATCATCCGGCAACCGATTCTGTGTACCGGCCAACAATGCCAGTAAGTGAGGCGCTAACTCCGGGAACAGTGGTAGCTCCCGCACTTTCGTTTTGACCGCAGGGACCGTGATCCTGAGACGTTCCCAGTCAATATGCTGCCATTGCAGGGCAAAGGGCTCAGACGGCGTCCTGAGGCCACCCCAGCGACTCAGAGAGATGATGGCTCGAAGTTCGAGATCGTCGGTGTAATCTATGATGTTCTCGATCCGTTCCGCCGGAATGAAACAGCGGCGACGTCGGTTAACTGTTCTGTCACCGTGTATCTTTTGAAACGGGTTCGCTGACAGGATCTCCGCATCTACCGCTTCATTCAGGAAACCCTTGGCAATGGTGAGATGTTTTCCAGGCGTTGACGCGGAGAGCCCCGCTCCGGCGAGGTCCACCGATGTGCTCAGCCAGCGAAGGAAGTTACTGCCGTCCTTTGCGGTGAGACTGCGAATCATCCAGTTTCCAAAGAACAATCTGATCTTCTCGGCGGTCTGCCGCCATAGCTTCAAAGTATTGGGCTTCACATCGGTTCGGCTGGAAAGCAAATTGTCTACAAAATCTGTGAACGGCTGATCTGCCTGAAGTGGGGCTGCAATCAAACCCATGTTCGCCAGACGACTGGCGAGCTTTGGCCAGTCGCTTCGGATGCGTTGAATCCAATCGCGGGTTGATCTCCGGCAATCGGTACTGGACCGTCGGCATCCGACCAAATGATCAACATGACCGGCAATTTCCCGGGCAGAGGCCATGGAGACTTTCCCCAAATGGATTGCAACGCGTCGACCGTCGAGCCCGTCGAACAGTACTCGTCTCAATCCTGTGCTTTTCTGTGTGGATACAC
>JAXMBU010000039.1:0-69035 GCA_046349735.1 Planctomycetaceae bacterium | reverse complement strand
CTTTGTCAGCGCGATTGTTGCCTTCGATAAAGGTTCGGCCGATGTAGCGATTGCGAATCAGCCCTTCGAGGGACGGAACCTTCAACTTGAACGCCATGCTGTCGGCGGCGGCTTTGGCCGTGTCCGGAACCGGCACAACGATCACGTCGTCATCGATCTTCAGCGTTTCTCGCTTAGCCAGTTCTTCACCCAGACGTTTGCGTGACAGGTAAACTCCCGCGTCGTCAAAAGTACTGCCGGCGTTGGCGAAGTAAATCCATTCGAAGAAACAGTGAGCTTTCTTCGGGCTTTCCGCATACTTTTCGACTCGCACGGTCTGGCCGTCGACAACCACGACATGGCCCGGCGGAACATTCTTGACGCTGTCTTCCGAGAAGCCCAGGTGAGTCAGTGCGACGCTTTCACTGGCGGCGGCAAACATCGAACCTTCAACGGCGTAACACAGTGGTCGCATCCCCAGCGGATCGCGCGAAACGAACATCTGCCCGCGTGCATTCAGGAAGACGATGTTCCACGATCCATCCAGACGTTTGGAAAGGATCCGCAACAATTCTACCGGCGTCACGTTGGCGTTGACGGACAGCTCGTGCGAAATCAGATGATGCAGAACTTCCGTGTCGGTTTCGCGAGTCAGATGGAAGTCGGTTGTCGAGAGAATCTCTTCTCGCAATTCGGTGTAATTCGCCAGCTGGCCATTGAACGCGAAGCTGAACCATTTAGACCGAGCGATATGCTGGCGTTCAAAGGGCTGTGCGTAACTGGGATCATCTTTTCCGCAGGTGGCGTAACGCACATGGCCGATCGCGGCCTGTCCGGCGTGCTCAGCCATCAACTCTTTATAAGCAACTTCATGATTCATACGAAAGACTTCGGCCACTCCGCCGACGTCCTTGCGAGTTTGAATCAGCTGCAATCGAGCCGGGTTGTAGCTGGTCAGACCGGCCGCCAGTTGGCCGCGGTTCTGCATATCCAGCAGCATGCCTGGGATCAGACGCGACGCGCGATTGCGAACGGTCTGAGGATCCTCGGTCGCGGGATCGATAAACGACTTATCTTTCCTGCGAAGTTTGGGGATCAGTGGGCTCAGATCACCGGAATTCAGGTGGTACACGGCGGCCACGCCGCATTCGTGCTGCAGTTCGTCCATAGTCCGACGAGTTCAATATTCCAGAAGAAAGCTCGCGATAATGGCAAGCCGAAACGGAATCACGTCGGCCCGAAGGAACCGCGTTTGGCAGAATGATATCGCGTCGAGCACCTCAAACCAATCGTCCGCCCCCGATTCGCGAGACTGAAGCCGCCGTCGATCCGCTTGGTCGTTCCAGTCCGCAGTGTCGTCAGCGTCGGTTGAGTCGCCCAAGGGACACGGAACCGCGGTGATCCCCGAAAATTCAGCCGTCGACTTGCAATTCCGGCGAACCGGACGGGAGTGAGTGTCATCTCAGAGAAAGGAGTGACTGGTCAAAGCGGCGGGAAAATGGAGTTCTGGCAGTCGGAGATTGCAGAATCTGCCGATTCTTTGATTCTCAATCGGAATCGACGCCGCAAGAGGCATGAATCAGACTTGCAACCAACTACGTCGCCCGCTACTTTCCTCCCTCTCGCAGGGAACGCTCTGCCGTTCATTGTCGGAAGACATTGAGAGGCAAAGGTCAACCAGCGAAAAGATTCCTCTGTAGCTCAGTTGGTAGAGCAGGCGGCTGTTAACCGCCGGGTCGTAGGTTCGAGTCCTACCGGAGGAGCTTTTTGGTCGGTTACTCGAACCGAACCAGAATCTGTTAACACGGGGACGTTTTCCACTTGGGAGACGTCCCCGTGTTTCGTTTCGGGATGTCCGCCATCGGGGCCACAATCCGGGTCTTCTTCTTGCCAGTCAAAGCCCCGATCAGGTCTGACTTCCGGGAATAGCCTTAGGGCGTAGGTTCCCGTTTTCCCCTTTGGATCGGTCGCGTGAAGTTCGACCACTTCCACATAATACCGAAGGATCAACAGTCGTTCCTCATTAGTGGCGGCATCTAGTAGCTCACCGACGTCACCCCGGGTCTTAACGAATGCCTGAGCGTCATCAGTGATTCGCTCCAACGACTCCTGCTGTTTTTCAATCCTCGAGATTTGCCGACGAATCTCTTTCTGTTCTTTCTCTAAACGAGAAAGTTCGGACTGAACACTGGCAAGCCCGCTCGCACCGAGACGCTTCAGAACTTCTATAAGTCTTCCAATATCGGCCTTCGCCTTTTGCTCCTGACGACGAAGAAGATCGATGTCCTTCGCGAGCCTGACAGATTCTCCGTTGAGACATAAGAGCACTCTCTCTACGATTCTCTCGCGAGCTTCCAAAGCTCTTCCCAACTCTTTGCTCCGACCAATAATTGCTTCCTCCAATGCCTCTGCTGGAATCCGTGGAGCCGGACACGAGTAATTTCCTCCTTCGTGAGTCTGCGACATTCCCGAGCCGGGCTGGCTCCGCATGGTTCGTCACCACTACCGGCTGAATCAACTCGTCGAAGTGGATCGCCAGAGCCTTCAACCGAGTAATACGCGGCCAATCATCATTTGTGAAATCGTGAACCTGATGCTGTAAACCGCAACTCATGTTGTGATAAGCTGGAAATCGGCAATCCGAAATTGGCAAAAGTTCCTCTTTTGGCGGCGTGCATTCATGACTGCGGCAGAGATCGTTGAAGAACTCCGAGCTTTAGGCCGCGACAGCATCAAAAAGGTGCTAACGAAACATGGAATTGCTGAGCCCCTGTTTGGTGTAAAAGTTGAGGAACTGAAAAAGATTCAGAAACGGCTCAAAAAGGACTATCAACTTTCGCTGGATCTGTATGCCACCGGAATCTACGACGCGATGTATCTGGCGGGATTGATCGCAGATGACCACAAAATGTCGAAGAAGGATCTGCAGAACTGGGTTAAAAAGGCGACATGTGATGCGTTGTGCAACTTCACGGTGGCGTGGGTTGCCGCAGAAAGCCTGCACGGCTGGGACCTGGCCACGGAGTGGATCGATTCGAAAAAGGACAAGGTGGCGTTGGCCGGATGGGCGACGCTCAGCAGCCTTGTCGGAATTAAGGATAACTCTGATCTGGATCTGGTAACATTGCAGTCACTGGTTCTCCGAGTGCAGAAAGAGATTCACAGCGCACCGAATGCTGTGCGATCTGCCATGAACAGCTTTATGATTGCAGTCGGAACGTACGTGTCGCCGCTCACGGAACTTGTTCTGAAGACGAGTAAGAAAATTGGTACCGTCGTGGTTGATGTTGGCGAGATCAGCTGCAAAGTGCCCTACGCACCGGACTCTATTGAGAAGGCGCAGAAAAAGGGTGCAATTGGAAAGAAACGCAAGACTGCCAAGTGCTGAACTTTGTCCGGTCAATCGTTTCAATCATACGCCGAAGACCCCAAAAGGAGACTTTCCGCCCTTCCGCACCGGACGCTGGAGTGACGCTCGTTTGCCGGACAGGCTGTCACAGCACGTCAATGATTTCTCCGGCAAAGAGATCCGTGATGACATCATCGACAGCACGGAAGTACCAGTCAGTGCCGGTTCCACCGGTCAGTGAATCATCTTCACCAGCGTCGTTCAGCACATTAATCGTCGATTTCAACGAAACGACCGGACTACCGACACCGGCTCGCAGATTGCCGATTCGCGTGGCATAGGCGTTGCCAGAAATCCACTCGGTGCGAAGCGTGTTGAGATTGCTGATACTGCTGTCACTGGTTGTGCGTCCGGCAATCAGAATGTCGTCGTTACTTCCGCCATTCAACGTGTCGAGTCCCAAACCACCAATCAGGAAGTCACGACCACTGCCGGCTTCCAGAATATCAGTGCCATCAAGCCCGACCAGAATGTTGTCACCATTGCCGCCCGTGAGACGGTTGTCGAGAGCATTTCCAATCAATGTGTCGCTGCCTGCACCACCAATTGCATTTTCAAACGTACTGGCGGAATTCAGCTTCAACGTTCGATTAGAGTGGACGGTTTGAACTGTCGTCAAGCTGAGGCTCAGTACGACAGCATTCGATTGAGTTGCGAAGCTGATTGTATCGACACCTTCGTTGGCGTTCTCCGTCACCTGATCGCCTTCTGCGATAGCTGTGGCATCAAACAGGTAAGTGTCGTTGTTGAGTCCTCCGAACAGCAGGTCGCTGCCAGCACTGCCATTGAGTCTGTCGTCGCCTGCACCTCCCGTCAGAGTATTACCTGCGGCATTTCCTGCGAGAGAATCCGCTCCTGAACCCCCGATGGAATTCTCAAACGTGTTCGGGGAATTGAGCTTCAGTGTACGATTCGTATGCACCGCCTGAGTCTGGTTGGACCCCAGATGCAGAACAACATTTGTGGTCAGTGCTGCGAAGCTGATTGTATCGGTGCCCTCGTTCGTATTCTCCGTCACCTGATCGGCTTCCGCGACTGAGGCGGACGCGAACTGGTATCTGTCATTGTTAAGTCCTCCCAACAGCAAGTCATTGCCGGCACCGCCGTTGAGCGTGTCGTCGCCGGGACCTCCTGCCACGGTATTGTTGCCGCCAGTCCCGGCAAGAGAATCCACTCCCGAACCACCGATAGAGTTTTCAAAAGTGTGAGGGGAATTCAACTTCAACGTTCGATTGGCATGAACGTTCTGAATTGCATTCGAGCCCAGATGGAGAACGACATTTGTAGTCAATGCGGCGAAGCTGATTGTGTCGGTGCCTTCGTTGGTATTCTCCGTCACCTGATCCGCTTCTACGACAGCAGTCGTATCAAACAGGTAAGTGTCGTTATTGAGTCCTCCGAACAGCAGGTCGCTGCCAGCACCCCCGTTGAGCCTGTCGTCGCCTACACCTCCTGTCAGAGTATTGCCTGCAGCATTTCCTGCGAGAGAATCCGCTCCCGAACCTCCAATGGCGTTTTCAAAAGTGTTCGGGGAATTGAGCTTCAGCGTGCGATTCGTATGCACGGTCTGTGTCAGGTTGGAGCCCAAATGTAGAGCGACGTTTGTGGACAGGGCTGAGAAGCTGATTGTATCCATACCTTCGTTCGTGTTCTCTGACACCTGATCGGCTTCTGCGGACGTCGATGTTGCGAACACATAAGTGTCATTATTGAGTCCACCCAACAACAAATCACTGCCAGCGCCCCCATTGAGCGTGTCGTCGCCGAGGCCTCCCGTGAGAGTATTGTCCCGTTCGTTACCTGTCATTGTGTCCGCGCCATCACCGCCGACCGCGTTTTCGAAGGTGATCGCAGAGCTCAAAATTAAACTCAGATTCGCTGGATGCACTGCCTGAGTTCCGGCGAGCCCCAGGTTCAACGCCACGGTGGAAGCGGTTAAGGACAAGTCTATCGTGTCCGTTCCGCCACCGGATTCATCCAGTGTCCACAATCCCAGCGCCGCGTCCGCGTCGAACTTGTACTGATCACTGCCTGCGGCTCCCGCCAGTGTCATTGTCTCAACGCTTGTCAGAATCAAACTCGCCCCGTTCACTGTCAGACCGGTGCTGCTGACGACGATAGTGTCAGCACCTGTAGTCCCCTCAACACGAACAGAATCTGATCCACCAAGCCCATTGATGGTCAGCGGTAGATTCATCGGGAACGTGCCAATTTCTCTCACTGCACCTCCATTGGCTGAAATCGTCACAACCACATTTCCGGAGGTTGAAGTGCTGGAGTAGGCCAGCACAAACGTGTCGCTGGAGGTTGTTCCATCCGGGGAATCCAATGCCGCTGATTCGAACGCTCCCATATCCGGCCGACCAAATTGGATACGGCTGAATCCTGCTCCTCGCTGATCAGTCGTAAGAGGCACATCATTGTCAAGAATATCAACCGCCAGCAGACTGCTGCCAGCGTTGAAAGCCGGGCTGTTCTCAAGCAAAGCATGAGTCATCGTGGAGCCGCCGTTATTTGCCAACGCCGCCAGCATGGGGTCGACGGCCGCCTGCACCGTATCGCCTCCAATCCAATTTCCATTAGCATCCGGATTGATGTCTCCGGTTGCCGTCAGAGCTGTGCCATTGTTGCGACCAATCAGACTGCTTGAAACACTTAACGTGTCACCGGCATTGAGTGACGGCAGTAAGTCCGGCCCGTAGCCGCTGTCAGTGTTTCCAGCCAAAATACTATTGCGGATCGAAATTGATCCGGAATAGCTGAAAATCCCTCCCCCGACATTCTGGACGGAACTATTCAGGGCAACAGTACTCTGACTGACTGTAACTGTGCCATAACCTGAGAAAACTGCACCTCCCCGCGCTCCACTTCCCTGCACCGAATTTCCTGAGACTGTGCTTTGACTCAGCACGACCGAGTTGTTGCGGGCAAAGACAGCACCACCATCAGCGAACGCATCCATCGTTGAGTTTGCAGCAAGAGTGCTCTGTTTGACGGAGATTGGGCCGTTTGCGACGAAGATCGCTCCACCATCGGACGAGGCGCCCTCAGTCAGATTCCCGGATAACGTGCTGCGAGTAATCGTGACTTCACCACTTCGACTAAAGATTCCTCCACCATACGCACCGTCGCCCGTCGTACGATTTCCGGAAAGAACACTCTCATTAATGATGATCGCTCCGGTGTCAGAGAAAACTGCACCACCGTGGGAGCCACCGCCGAACGTCGAATTCCCCGACAGGGTAGAGCCGCTGATTGTCAACGTCCCCGACGACAACGACTTGATGGCTCCTCCGTTATTCGTATTGTCGGCATAATTGACATTGTTTCCCGTGGTCTGTCCGTTGCGCAGTGTCAGGCCACTTAGCGAAACAGCACCGGAACTGATTTCAAAAATTCGAGAAGTCAATTGAGCATCAATAATTGAATTTGCAGCTCCGTTCCCCGTGATTTCGACCGTCTCGGAAATCGTCATTTGCCCCGAGGTCAAAGAAATGGTCCCGTTGAGCCCCGACTGAAACAGAATCTCGTCTTCGCCTGCCGTCGCGTTCGCATCCAGAACAGCCTGCCGCAAGCTTCCGGATCCTGAGTCGGCAAGGCTGGTGACCGTGAATGTCGTCAACAGGCTGCGAAATTCAAGAGATTCAGTGCACGATCGCCCTGGCCTTGCAACTCGTCGTCGTGAATCAGAACAAAGATGACGGCGACAACGAGCCAGCCACTGCAAACAAGTCAGAGAACTAGTCTTTATCACGTTGAGAGGTCTCCTCAAAACAGTATCCTGAATTGATCAAAAGCCAGCGGGCTGCTCGAGTCGTCACATCGCCCGAGAACTGTAATTTGTCTGCGTCTGCCGCTGGTTTGACTGAATCTCACTCGCGCCGAGCGCAACATTGATGGACTATTACGTTCTGCCGCACAATTTTTTGTTGCGATTCGTCAATACCCTCGCACGGTTCACGGTCGTCGCCCTGAAAACTCTATCGAAGTCGCAATGAGAGGTCGGCCAAAATTCTTCATAAATCCACGGCCCCGATGTCGTTCTGCGAAAAACCACGTCCCAGAGATGGTTCAAGCTCGTGGTCTCTGCTTCCCCATGCACTCGGGGCTGCTTCGCGGACATTGAATCAGAAGAACGAAAGACGCCGTGCAAATGCTCCTGGCGGCCGCTTTTTAGTGATTCCTGTTTTCTGCGGCGGCCGCTCCAATCCTGAAACACGATTCCAGCGGAGTCATACCGTTTTCAGAACGATCCGGCGGTCTCCGATGTAACTCTCAATTGGAGTCAACATCAGTCGCGCAGCCCGAGGCCTTCACGGCGTGCATATTCGACGTTGAGAAGGATTAAGGAGACTTTCAAGCCTTTCTCTATCTCAACTCAATGCGGTCGATGCTTCACGACATCGGCTTTGCTTTCGAGGAGCCTCGCTATCGCCAGCAATGTGGCTTCGTCATACAGACCGGACGTCATCGTGCAGCACAGCGGTCTTGGCTGAGGCTTCACGTCGGCCATCATGACGGGCAATGTCATACAGGGATGGCCGGTCAGATTGGCGATCCCCAGATCATCGCCTCCGACATAAAGATCGACCGACGTAAACACACGAGCCATCTGTTTCATCAGTTCGAATCTTGCACGAGAGGCCTGAAGGTAATCGACGGCCGAAACGAAATGGGAGGCTCGAAAAATATCGCCCCACGTATTCAGGCCGTCGGTATTTCCTGTTCGAGTCAACGGCTGAAAAATGCAGGCGGCTTCAACATCCAGCATGCTACTCAAGGGGGAATCAGGAATGCCTCGAGGCAGTTCAATATCGACGATAGTAGCTCCCAGCTCTTTGAGAAGATCGAGAGCGACCTGATCAGGTGGTGACGTCTCGCAATTGGTGACTCGTCCAATTCGCAACTTGGACAGATCGGCTTTCACGGGCCATTGATACCAGCGGTCGACAGTTGTTGGATCCGCATCATCGCGACCATGAATTACGGCCAGAACCGTGCCACAGTCATCGGCCGTGCGAGCCATCGGCCCGATCTTGTCCATGGTCCACGACAATGCCATGCAGCCTGCACGCGAGACACGTCCAAAAGTTGGACGCAGACCAACCACTCCACAACGACGCCCCGGAGAAACAATGCTTCCCAGTGTTTCACTACCGATGGAAAAAGGCACCAGCCCCGCAGCAACAGCTGACGCCGACCCCGCTGACGATCCACTGGAACCCTGTTCGAGGTTCCATGGATTCTTTGTTTGTCCATTGAACCATTTGTCACCCATCGCCAAGGCTCCCAGCGACAACTTGGCCACCAGGACCGCTCCGGCCTCATCCAGTCGCTGAGCAACTCGGGCATCATTCGCAAACTGCTGATCCCTGAACTGCGGCGCGCCCCATGTTGTGGGATAGCCAGCGACGGAGACCAGATCTTTGGCTCCCCAGGGAATTCCATGCAGAGGACCGCGGTCATGTCCGGAGGCCAGTTCTTTGTCGGCTCGCTCGGCCTGCTTCATGGCGAGATCTCTGGTCAGAGTGACCACGCAATTCAGCGTTCCATTTTTCTCTTCCAGGGTCTTTAGACAATGTTCAGCCAGTTGAACGGCAGTCGTTGTTTTGGCACGCAGACGACTTCCCAACTCACTAATCGTCAGAAATGAAAGACCGTCTGACGCCGCAGGATCCGTGTTCTCTGGCGGAACAATCGCTGAACTATCATCGCTGGCATCCTGCAACCACAGCGGCATCGCAGAAGCACGTACTTTGACAGCAGGATCAGCCCATCTCCGGATCAGAATCGGAATGATGGCATTAGAATCATACTGAATCCAGATCTTCTGCCACGATTTACTCGGCATCGTCTCGAACACCGTTAAGCCGTCCCGTCAACGCAGGTTCGCTGCTCGTCGGGGTAGTAATTCCCGGCCACCATTCGGCGTAGGTGATCTGCTCAGGAATGGCCCGGTTTGTTTAGCGACTTCATCAGAAGAGCTCGCTGGAATGTGGCGGTGCCGATACCAATCAGACTAAGTGTTTCAGAACACGACGACGATCAACTCGGGACATCTTGACCTCGCTGTTGAGATTTCGACTGGCTGCTGCTGAGTGGCTTGTCGTAGAGCATTTGGGGTTTCAATTCGATGGCTGCCCAGGGACTCGTCCGGGACTTCCAGAGGGCGTTTGTTTTGGGTTACTTGTTCCGCCACCCCGCCAGCCGGGGTGGTTGAAAAAGCGCCTGCTATGGGCACGGAAAAGAAGGAAAAGGAAGGAGAAGCACGCGCACACACCTTACTTTTTTTTTTTTTTTTTTTTTTTTTTTTTTTTTTTTTTTTTTTTTTTTTTTTTTTTTTTTTTTTTTTTTTTTTTTTTTTTTTCTCCACTTCAACACGACTGGTGCACAAGCCAATGAACCACCGGGACGAGCCGGTCGCGATTGGTTCAAAGGTCTCTCACCGGTGCCTCCGGCCAATCATTCAACAGGGGAAATGCTGTTCATCCAGCTGCCTTGACTCATTCATTTGCCGGTTCGCTCGTCTCCGGTGTGGGGGCAGCTAGATTAACCAGCCTGCGATCGAAAAGTCTGTCCCGCCAACGTAGCCAACGGAGTTCAAAGATGCGTGCCCTGCTGATGTTGCTGATGTGTGCGTTGGTCCTGCAGTCGAAAGTCGACGCATTCCAGGATGTTGACCTTGGAACGGTCACTGAGAAACATCAGATGATCCCGATGCGTGATGGGAAGCATCTGTCGGCATATCTCTATTTCCCGCAAGGTCAGGGGCCGTGGCCGGCGTTGTTTGAACAGCGATATGCTGACATCAGCGGCGCGGGAACTCGCAAGGCCGCGGCAAGACTGGCGGAAGCGGGCTATGTCGTCGCGATGGTGAATTATCGCGGAACGCATAAATCCGAAGGCACATGGGTTGGCTATCGAGCTCTCGGCTGGGGCGAACTAAAAGATGGGTACGACACCTGTGAATGGCTGGCAACTCAGCCGTGGAGCACCGGCAAGATTGGTACGTTCGGTAGTTCTCAGGCCGGCTATGCTCAGAATTTTCTCGCGGTGACTCAGCCGCCGCATCTGACGGCACAGTACATGGTCGATACAGGACTCAGCCTGTTTCATGAGGGCTATCGCATCGGCGGTACCAATCGTCCTGCTCGTTTCAAGTCACTGGCGGGGAACTGTCGCAACCCTGAGGACAACGACCGACTGCTTCAGGAATGGCTGACGCATCCGAACTACGATGACTACTGGAAGGACGAGGACTGTTCGCTGCACTTTGCGAAGATGAACGTGCCGTGCTTCACGATCGGAAGCTGGTACGACTTTATGAATCAGGGATCTATCGCCAGCTTTCAGGGGCGACAACACCACGGCGGAGAGAACTCGCGTGGCAAGCAACAGTTGATCATCGGGCCATGGCTTCATGGGCGACTGAATAAAGGATTCAAAGTTGCGGAGCTCACGTATCCCGAAGATGCGGCATGGCCCGAACACGAGCACATGATTCGCTGGTTTGATTACTGGTTGAAGGGCAAAGCGACCGGCGTCGACAAAGAACCGGCCGTGCGTTACTACGTCATGGGAGCTGTCGGAGAAGAGGGTGCTCCGGGCAATGTCTGGCGAACGGCAGACGACTTTCCTCCGGCCGCCAACAAGGTTTCGATGTTCCTCGCAGCCGACGGATTGCTGACGCCAAAGGCTCCGACGCAAGAAACCGGCTCGACCAGCCTGATCAGTGATCCTCGTCATCCGATGCAGATCCCCGGCACATCATTTCCCGGAGCGGCCGATGCCAGCGGCTTCGAGAAGCAGGCGGAAGTAAGAACGTTTACAACGCCGGTTATTGAATCGCCGATCGAATGGACCGGACGAATTCACGCAGAGCTGTTTATGTCCTCCACAGCGCCAGATACGGACGTCATTGTTCGCGTTTCTGACGTGTATCCCGACGGTCGATCAATTCTGATTGTGGACTATCCACAACGTTTGCGTTACCGCGACGGATTTGACCATGAGGTGATGCTGAAGCCCGGCGAGGTAGCCAAAGTGGCGTTCGATGTGGGTTGGATCAGTCAGATCTTTAACAAGGGTCATCGAATTCGAGTCACTGTGGCCAGCACCGGTGCGCCGCTGTATGAACCGAATCCTCAAAATGGCAAACCAGCGACGATTGAGTTTCCCGAGGATGCCGCGACAGCAACAAACACGATTTATCATAACTCAAAGTATCAGTCGCGAATTATTGCTCCCGTGATGGCTGAATCTGCCAACAAGTAACAAGGATTAGCGGCCTCTTTACGTCTACTACCCTGGCCTGGCGTTGTCTCTGTGAGCTTCGTAAAGGACTTTCTGATGTCGAGTGTACTACGGTTTCTGTCGTTGATCTCCGTGACCATCTCAATGGTCACCGTCGTCGCTTCGGCGGAAGACAAGCTGATTCTCAACACGCGGTCTCGGACAGAGGTTGAACCACGAACCAACCGCTGGCACTCGGTGACAAAGTCCACCGAATGGATGCCGTCGCAAACCTGCATTGTGGTCTGCGACATGTGGGATGACCACTGGTGCAAACAGTCGGCCGCGCGAGTTGGTGAGATGGCTCCGCGAATGAATGAAGTGATCAAAGCAGCTCGTGCGAAAGG
This sequence comes from Planctomycetaceae bacterium, assembly GCA_046349735.1. GTDB lineage: Bacteria > Planctomycetota > Planctomycetia > Planctomycetales > Planctomycetaceae > SXXK01. The sequence continues at coordinate 57,008 of JAXMBU010000039.1, read as the reverse complement.
CGTGTTTATCATTCACTGCCCGAGTGATACGATGGATTTTTACAAAGACACTCCGCAGCGCAAGATGGCTCAGACGGCTCCTGTCGTGAAGACGGATGTTCCTTTGGAGCGGTGGGTGTATCTCGATAAAACTCGCGAAGGTGAAAAGCTTCCGATTGATGATTCCGACGGAGGCTGCGACTGTGATCCGCCTGTGAAGAACTATCGAGCGTGGAGCCGCCAACATCCAGCCATCGAAATCGCGGACATCGACGCGATCACAGACAGTGCCGAAGCGTTCTATCTCATAAAGCAACGTGGGATTCAGAACGTGATCGTGATGGGAGTTCATACCAACATGTGCGTTCTTGGACGGCCGTTTTCAATTCGCCAAATGGTTCGGCAGGGGCAAAACGTCGTGCTGATGCGAGACATGACGGACACGATGTACAACCCCGCGAAAGCTCCATTTGTGTCTCACTTCACTGGCAATGACCTGATCGCCGAACACATCGAACAGTACTGGTGCCCGACAGTGACCAGCACAGATCTTGTGGGCGGTGAGCCGTTCCGGTTCAAGGACGACAATCGCAAGCACCTTGCTATTCTGATGTCAGAACCTGAGTACAAGACGGAGCTTTCTCTGACCGAGTTTGCTCGGACTGAACTTGGCAAAGACTTCAAGGTCAGCCTTGTTTATGGCGATGCTCAGGACGGCAGTATTCTCCCGGGGCTGGAGGTCTTGAAGTCTGCAGACATCGCGTTGTTCAGCGTTCGACGTCGAACGTTGTTGCCCAGTTCGAAATGACGATTGTGCGTGAGTTCATCGCAGCCGGAAAGCCGTTGGTGACGTTCGGACGGCCAATCATTCGTTCTGCCGTGACAAGCCCGCCCCGGAAGGCCGGACTGACTGGAAGAATTTGACAGAGAAGTGATCGGAAGCAGCTACCCGTCACACGGAGCAGGTCGAGAGCAACCATCACCACGCTGGCGGAAGGTGCTGCCGTGGACACCGGGAATTCTGACCGGGTGGACCTGAAAGAGCTGATTGGTAAAGGGTCGTTGTATCAGGTCAGTCCACTGCAATCGTCTGCGAAGCCGTTGCTGATCGGAACGATCCCGGACAAGCCGGCAGAACCCATCGCGTGGCTGAACAAGCGAGCCGATGGCGGGACGACGTTTTACACTTCGCTGGGGCATGTTGGTGATTTCGAGCAGCCAGCATTTCGACAACTACTGAAGAACGCCTGCCTGGTGCTTTGCCAAGCACCTTAGAAACGTTGCTGTAGACTGATCAATCAGCCGGAACGCGTTAGCGTCCGGTTATGCGACTTCTGTTTTGAACGCATCGTTCTCTGAGGACTGAAGAGTACTCCCCGAGACTAAAAAAAACGCTACTTATCCTGGCGATTTCTGCGCAACTTACCGCCGTTTCAATGCAGCGTCGTCTCTGATAAAATCCTGTCGAATGGTTTTGCAGGTTTTATGGAGATATCTGATGTTGCTTCCGTGTTCTCGTGGGTTCGTCGTTTTGCTGATGAGCTCCGTTCTGGCTTCGTTCGGTTGCGATGATAGAGCAGCGCCGGCCGGAAAGGCGAGTTCTGATGATCATGGAGACCATGCTCATGGGGAAGGCGAAGAGCATGCCCATGATGAACATGCACATCCGACGGAGGGGCCGCATCACGGGAAATTGGTTGAGTTGGGGAGTGAGAACTACCACGCGGAAGTTGTCCATGACGATGAAGCTGGAACGCTCATGGTTTACCTGCTGGATTCAGCCGCAAAGAATGCCGTGTTCTCGGAAGCGTCCGAAATCGTCATCAATATCAAGAAGGGTGACCAGCCGCTCCAGTTTAAACTCGGCGGGCTGAAGAAAGATGGTCAGCCGGAAGGCAGGTTTTCGGACTACTCGCTGGTGGAGCCGGAGTTGCTCAAAGCTCTTCATGAAAAAACGTCCACAGCAAAGCTGTCGATCACCATTGATGGCAAGCCGTACAGTGGTGAGATCTCTCATGAAGACCACGCAACACACGATCACGCTCACTAAGGGCTATTGAATTCGTCGATGTGATTGACGACGCTTCAGTTCCATGGTGCAATGCAAGCATGTCTTCCCACAGACATGCTTTTTTCATGCCCGTCGCTGAAACGGCGAACGGTCTTGTTTGAGTCGGGGAATACCTTCGATGGACATGCAGCCCAGACTAAATCGTCGAGCCATCCTTCAGAATTCCGCTTTCGGATTCGGCTCGATTGCTCTCAGCCAGATGCTTGCCGCAGACGGACTCTCATCGCCAGTCACCGGGCCGCATTTTTCTCCCCGCGCGAAGAACGTCATCTTCATTTTTATGTCGGGTGGCCCCAGTCATTTGGACCTGTTCGACCCCAAGCCAAAACTGAATCAACTGCACGGACAAGCGGTCCCGGCCTCGTTTCTGGAGACACTGGCTGACCCGGTGATCAAAGGTGATGCTCGCTGTTTCGGAAGCCCTCGCTCGTTTCGCCGCTACGGTCAATCCGGCATGCAGTTCTCGGATTATGCGCAGCATCTTGGATCTTGTGCCGATGACCTCTGCATGGTCCGATCGATGTACACAACCACCAGCAATCATGATCCAGGTCAATTGCTGATGCAGTGCGGGTCCACACTATTCGGGCATCCCTGTATGGGTTCGTGGGTCACGTATGGACTCGGCAGCGAATCTCAGAATCTGCCGGGCTTTGTGGTCCTGTTGTCCAATTCCGGCGAAGGAGTTGACGGCGGCACTGCACTCTGGAGTAACGGATTCTTGCCGTCGAATTATCGAGGAGTCACGTTTCGAAGTCAGGGCGATCCGATTCTGCACTTATCGAATCCGGACGGTCTGTCTGCCGAAATGCAGCGTCAACGACTGAAGACCATTACTCGACTGAACTCAGCTCGATTCGAAAAGACCGGCGACCCTGAAATCACTGCGAGAATTGAAGCTTATGAACTCGCTTACCGCATGCAGTCGGCCGCGCCTGAGCTGGTTGATTTTTCGAAGGAGACCGAGGCGACTCGAACGCTGTATGGTCTCGATCAGGACATGACTCGTCCGTTTGGATCGAACTGCCTGCTGGCCCGGCGAATGGTCGAACGCGGAGTGCGATTTGTGCAGTTGTATCATTCGACCTGGGATGATCATTCAGATCTGAATAATCATCTGAAAAAGAACACGGATATGACCGACCTTCCGGCTGCCGGCTTGATTCAGGATCTGAAACAGCGAGGTCTGCTGGATGAGACGCTGGTGATCTGGGCCGGTGAGTTTGGGCGAACGCCGATGCATGAGATTCGACGAGGCATCAATCCGGGGAAAGAAGGCCGAGATCATCATCCGTTCGGCTTCTCAATTCTGATGGCTGGTGGAGGCATCAAAGCTGGCACAACGATTGGCAAGACCGACGAGTTGGGCTACCACGCCATCGAAGATCGGATCCATGTGCACGATTTGCAGGCGACAATTCTGCATTGCCTGGGACTGGATCATACGCGTCTGACCTATCGCCATCAGGGACGCGATTTTCGATTGACCGACGTTGCAGGTCACGTTGTGGAGAAGCTGTTGGCGTAGGTCACAGCCGCATGGGCGTGGAGACAAAGTCCCTGACTATGGTGTGGCCAAAAAGAATCGAGGGCATCACAACGTCATGCGTCAGTGTTGTGCTTACGAGTTTCAAAGGGCTGGAGGCCCGATACATCCTCTGCCGGTGGCGTGAGCTACCGGAATACGAAAAAGAAATTCCAAAGGCCCGGAAGGCCGACACAATCGCTGATGTGTCGACCTTTCAGGCCTTGTGTGTATGATCTTGATACTCCGGTGGCTCACGCCACCGGCAAAGAATATGTTGGCCCTCCCGGGCCTGAATCGCGCTAAGTCAAAACACTGGCAAATCGGGTACAGTTTGCACGCGTGCAGCCTGAGCACCATTTTACGGCAGGCCGACAGGCTGTAACGGGCAGCGGCTGGCGACAAACGTGTGAGTCTGGCCATCGTTTTCGAACTGCACGCTGATCGTGGCTCGACTTGAACCACCGGAGAGTTCTGTCACGACTCCTCGACCATATCGCGGATGACGCACCTTCATACCCATTGCAAACTGAAACACACCGGGAGAATCCGTGGTGGCGGAGGCATCGGGAAGACCTTTCTTCGCCGCCAACTCGGCCGCCGTCATAATCAACTTGCGATCACCGATCTTCTGAGCCGCCTCGAATCTTCGCCGAGCCTGCTCAAGGCGTTCATCCAGCAGCGCGGCGGTGATGGGTGGAGGCGTTGCCATGGACGCCTTGCGATCAATCACGCCCTGCAATTCCGCGATGAACGGACTGGAAATCGTCGTGCGCCGCATGCCGCGAAACGTCCGCTCTGATGTCTGTGTTAATGTCAGGTTTTGCATGGCGCGAGTGATCCCGACGAACAGCAGACGGCGTTCCTCTTCAAAACTTGAGACATTGCCATCTGTGACGGCACGTTCATGGGGAATCAGGCCACTCTCGATCCCGATGATATAAACCGACGGAAACTCCAGACCTTTCGATGCATGCAAAGTCATCAAGGTCACGCTGCCCTGACTTGCATCCAGATTGTCAGTCTCATTGGCCAGCGTGGCGAGTTCCAGAAACCCCTGCAGCGACGTTCGATCGTCCTCCGCCAGAAACGCCGGCATGCCTGTTTCTTCTTTACGCTGACCATCGATGTGTTCCGACAGAGCATCGTACTGCCGGGCCGCTGAGATCAGTTCGTGCACGTTGGCCGCGCGATCAACATCGGCCTCCTCATCTTCGTCATCTCGCCAAAGCGCCATGTAGTCAATGTCGGCGATCAGTCGCTCGATCAACGGGGACACTCGACCTTCAGCAGACTGCTCGTGCAGTTTGTTGATCAAATCAGTAAAGCCCTCGACGGCCTTGCGGACTCTTGGTGTGATGCCTTCAATGCTGCGAATTTCACGAGCCGCACTAAACAGACTGATGCGATGCTTGTCTGCATAATTCCGCAGCTTGAGCAGCGTGGTATTGCCAATTCCACGAGCTGGGCGATTGATGATTCGCTCCATCGCAGCGTCGTCAGATTCATTCTCAATCAGACGCAAATACGCAATCAGATCACGAACTTCGGCTCGCTCGAAGAACGAATAGCCAGCCGCAACCTGATAGGGAACTCCATGTCGACTCAATGCGGTTTCCAACAACCGCGACAGTGCGTTGACACGGTAGAAGATGGCGAAGTCAGAATACTTGCGAGCTCCGGATGCCACCTGAGCCGCAATTTCTTCCGCAATGCCGTCAGCTTCAGCATCGGGGTTCTCGAACAACAACAGGCGGACGGAATCGCCTTCCGGATTCTCGGTCATCAGCTTGCCGCGATGCGGTCGACGATTATTCGAGATCAACTGATCGGCACATCTCACGATGCGCTGTGTGCTGCGAAAGTTCTGATCCAAGGAGACGATATGGACGTCCGGAAAGTCTCGCTCAAACGTGGAGATATTTCCCGGCCGTGCTCCGCGCCAGCCGTAGATCGACTGGTCCGGATCTCCCGTCGCGCAGAGGTTCGGATGAATTTGCGACATCGCATGCACGATGTGATACTGAGCCAGATTCGTATCCTGATACTCGTCGACCAGAATAAAGCGGAAGTAATGGTCCAGCTGCTCGCGGACGTTTGGCTCATCATCCATCAGCCGGACAACATGCAGCAGCAGATCATCGAAGTCGACCGCGTTCTGTTGCCGAACACGCGCTTCGTACAGCGGGAAGACCTGATACACGATGGCATCCAAAGGATTCCCGGGACGCTGCTCAAACTGCTGCCGAAACTGTTCGGCAGTGATCATTTCATTGCGAGCACGGCTGATGCGGCCCAGAACTCGCCCGGGCTCATGAAACATCCCGTCCAGCCTTTCCTCTTTCATGATCTGCCGAATAATGGAGACCTGATCCGAATGATCGAGGATCGTGAAGTTATTCTTCAGCCCTACATGCTCGGGAAACCGCCGCAGAATTCTGGAGCAGAACCGATGAAACGTGCTGACGCGAACTCGCAGCCCACCGAGCAGCTTTTCAACTCGCTCCTGCATCTCGCGAGCTGCCTTATTTGTGAACGTCAGCGCGAGAATATGTTCCGGGGCGACGCCGCGTTCCAGCAGTCGAGCGATCCGATGTGTGATCACGCGGGTCTTGCCGGAACCAGGCCCGGCCAGCACCATCAGCGGCCCTTCGAAATGCTCAACCGCTTCATGTTGTGCGTCGGTGAGATTTGAAGGCATTGGGATGTCTAAAGCAAAACAGGACAGTTCAAAGAATCAGATTGCTGAAGTGTACGCAGGCCGAACTGGATCGTCATCAGGGACGACCCAGAATTTCTCGTACTCAACATCGAACCGTAGCCGGACTCGTGAGAGTTCGGGGCTTTCTGAAGTCTCACGACTTCAGCTACAAGACAGTCGCGTCTTACGGACTACTATTTGCCTGTCTTCAGAACCACAGTTCGCCACTGTGGCTGCTGGAGTTCGTGAATCTGCTTTTCGAGGTCCTGAATGAACGGATCGAACTTGGCAATGTCAGCCGCGTTGTTTCCCTGCTCGTGCTTTCGGAAGCCAAACAGATACGTAATGTTCTGTGGTCGCCAGCGATGGAAGTACAGTTCATTCTTCTTCAGCAGCAGCTTTCGCATCGCTTCGTACTGAGGATTCACTTCCGCAGCAAAAGATCGCCCCTGTTTGAATTGGCTTTCTTTGGCCACAAGGAAAGAACGCTGCCGGAGCTGTTGTGACGTCTCGCCCAGTGAGATCACTCCGCCGTGCAATTGAACGTCTTTGGCACTCGCAGCACCCGCACTAATGACCAAAGGCAGAGCAGACAACATCTTCTCCTGCACCTCAAAACTGACCATTGTGCTGTCGTCAGGATTCCATTTTACGTTGCGAATTTCTGCATCCGTGCTGGTCACGGTTTTCGCTGAGCCATCCACTTCGACGACCGGCAGGTTCGCAGGGATGTTCAACAGGCGATCTCGGAAGACAATCGAGGCACACGCATACCCGTAGTCGGTGAAATGCATGCCGTTTTCAGCCAGCGAATGGTAGATCCAATTCGATGAGGAGTCTGAGTCCCCTTGCTTCTCTTCAACCTCCGGCGGCATCTTATAGCAAGAGTTGATCGCAAAATCGATGTCTCTCAACTGTCTTGTGAAGCCGCTAAACACATCGACAAACAACAGGCCGCGTGATTGAGCGACACTACCCGTTGTCTCCGAGTAAACCTTGATTCTCGAATTGAAACGCGACGGAGAAGGCACGGGGGGAATTGCTGGCAACAGTTCGTGTGGCGACACCAGCACGCAGGCAATCCCGGAGGCTGTCAGCTCATCCAACAATCGCCCGAGCTGATCGGAATACTGTTCCGGAGTCAGGCCCGCCGTCAAAGCTTCGTTCTGGCCGTAACAGATGATGGCCACTGTTGGCTCTTCCGCACGGATATGCTCCACCATGCGGAGATATCCGACTTCCGGCCGATCAAAGATGCCGCGAGAATCCGCATAAGTTGTATCAGCGCTCCAGCCGAGATTTCGAAAAATCACCTGCTTGTTGCCCAGCGTACCAGCAAGAGTTGCCTCCAGATGTTCCGACAACTGAGCTCGCTCAAAGAACGTTGCCCCCACAAAGACAACTCGGTCACCATCTTCGAACTGAAACGGAGCCGTGCGCGCTTTGGCTGGAATCACCGGAGCCGCGAAGGCTGTCGGCATTGAAACTTTGAAACGATTGCCGGGCTCATCCGCGACAGTTTTCACTTCCGGCCAATCCCGGTCGTTGAAATCTGTCTGTTGCCAGCCAACCGGCGGCAACGCAGGAGCTTTCTTCCAGCCTCCGCCGATGTTTCGAATCTCGTTGCCTTTGCGAGCACTCATTGACAAACCAAACACCGCCACCTTGTCTTCGGAATTGACCTCGACGGCAATCAGGTTACGTCCCTGTCGCAGCAACGACCGAACGTTGTATCCAGCGGCTTCCACATTGCCGTCAGCTTGCTTCAAGGCCGCATTCTTCAGAATCCGCTGGCCGTTCACGTAGAGCGAACAGTGATCGTCCGTCACGATTGTCAATTCAGCGGACTCGGCGTCAACAGCCGAAGGATCAATCGCCCAGCGAAACTGCGCGCTTGCCGCACCTTCGGGGACCTCGGCCTTAAACCACTGCAGAGCCGCAGCATCCTGTGTAATGGCCGAAGAAACTCCAGTTGGCAGCAGGAGAAAGCCCGCGATCAGAAACAATCGAGCAACGCGGCCAACAGCAGTAGAGTTTTCAAGAACCATCGATCAAGACTCCAGACGCACCACAACAAATCAGGCCCGTCGGCGGAGCGACGGGTGTACCGTACGCCCGTCGCTCCGTCGACGGGAACTCGTCGAACGTCGACCAAACCGCTGGTTGTAATTCCAGAGCCGACTGGAATCAATTGCCTCTCGAAGATTCCTGCACCCCCGTCAATGTCGCTACCATAGGGGCTCCGCAGTTCCAGCGGAAATCATAACCATCTCAGACTTCGATCGTGGCCCTGAGACTCCCGCCTATTATCAGCCTCAAGAATGCCCCTGGAGCAATTTCATGTTTCGCCGCCTCCTGCCGCTCTCCTCTTCCGTTCTTCTGTCTTCAGCAATAGCCCTGGCCGGTGACTTCCCCACGTTCACTGAGAAAGTCATCGATCCCAACGTCGGCAAAGTTTGTTACGCGGTGACGGTCGCCGATGTGGACGGCGACAAAGATCAGGACATCGTGGCTCTGACCGAAAATCGAGTCGTCTGGTATGAGCAGCCGTCATGGAAAGCTCATGTCATTCTGCAGGATCAGACGCCGCTCGATAATGTGTGCATTGCTCCTCACGATATAGACGGCGATGGACAGGTCGATTTTGCGATCGGTGCCGGATGGACGAAGACGGGAACTCTGCACTGGATCCGTCGAACTGCAGATCCGAATGCACTCTGGCAGGTCGCGGCCATTGGCGAAGAAACCAACGTCCATCGCATGCGCTGGGCGGATGTGCTGGGCACCGGGAAACCTCAACTGGTCATTTCACCGCTCAACGCCAGCGTTGGCAACGGTGTGCGTTTGCTGGCCTATGAGATCCCCGCAAGCCCCGCCACGGAACGCTGGCCGGGGACTGTTCTGAATGGCGATTTGAACCGCATGCACAATCACTGGCACGTGGATTTCGACGGCGACAAAACAGTCGACACGATCACCGCCAGTCGAGAAGGCGTGTCGTTGGTAATTCGTTCCGGAAGTGACTGGACTGCGGTCCGACTGGGCGACGGCATCACGGGCAACGCCGATCCAAATCTCAACGGAGCCGGCGAAGTGAAGATCGGTCGTCTCAAGAATGTTCAACGTTTTTTGACATCTGTTGAACCCATGCATGGCGATCATCTGGCCGTTTATCTGGAACCCACGTCTGCGGACGGCAAATGGGAACGGAAAGTCATCGATCAGGGATTTCGCCGAGGTCATGCGTTATGGACAGCCGACTTTGATGACGACGGCTCCGACGACATCGCGTTCGGTCACAGTGATACCCCGGAGAAATTTGGCGTGAGTGTTTATTCTCCGACAGCAGATGGCACAGAATGGACTCGCCACGTTCTTGATGCCGGTGGCATGGCGACCGAAGACCTGATCGTTGCCGACCTCACCGGCGATAACCGGCCCGACATCGTCGCCGGTGGCCGTGGCACTCATAACGTGAAGCTGTATGTGAATGAAGGGCTGGTGGCGAAGTAAGCGAGAGCTTTGGCAGACTCAAAGACGTAGGTTGGACATTCTTGTCCGACAAACCGGCGACGGGCAAGAATGGCAAGAATGCCCATCCTACTTCAGAATGTGTAAACCGGACGCTAACGCGTTCCGGCTGATGTTCGCAGGGCCAAAGTCTCAGGTCGAATCCGGAAAACCTAAATCGGCTCTTTCGGCGGTGCCAAAGGTTTAGCGGGAGCGGCTTCAGGAGTGGGGCGTTTCCAGGTGCCGTCGAGAAGTTGCTGGATGGCGATCTGCATGGATTCGCCGCCACCTTGCTGATAACCAACATGCACGTCTTCGATCACATTGCCTTTTCCCAGAATCACGGTGTGGGGAATACCTGACACCTTAAACTGCTGGCCGATTGCTCCGCTGCGATCCAAGGCCACAATCGGCGACAAATTGCGTTCTGTCAGGAAGCCTCGAATCTGATCGGATGCCTCTTGCTGATTGACAGCCACGAAGATGACCGTCGACGAATCGAATTCGGAGGTCGCTGCAATGTAATCGGGAAGAGCCGCCACGCATGGACCGCACCAGGTGGCCCAGAAATCCAAAACGATGATTTTGTCGGCGTGGTCTTTCAGTCGAAACTTTGAACCGTCCAGTAACGACAGCTCAAAGTCATCCGCGACCTGCCCGATCATTGCAGCACCCTCTGAAGCACCACCCGATTCCGCCGCGATATCCCAATCCGGCTCCTGAGCATTCCGCGCGATCCATTGATCGAATGCCGCGATGCTTGTTCGACTGTCCGGATCCCCAAGGAACAGTTCTCTGATTGTGGCAGCGGGAAAGGCACAATCACCGAGCAGCTTAGAGTGGCCTTTGATCTGACCGTTCTCCAATCGAGCGGGTGTCATGGTGATGCTGAAGCCGTCGGCCAGCATGGCCTGCATGGATGACTCATCTTCATCGCCCATCACAAAGCCGTTTTCAGTATCCTCTTCGACAGTGGCTTCAGATACCGCTGGTGCAACTTTCGTCTCTCCACCTTGAGCTGCGGCGTTCGCCTGATCGGTTGTCGAATTTTCTGCTGCGGCTTTTTCAACTTTCTTACCCGAATCCTTCTTTGGTGGATCAAGCCAGACAATTGCGGCAACTCGCAAACGATCAACTCTTAACGTTTCAAGCCGTGATTCAAATTGCACGTCGGCTTCACGAATCGACTTCAACTGTCCTCGCAGCAGGTCTCCGTTGGCCGCGATCAGCACATGTGTCGGGGGATTGTCGCGTCGAAATCGAGGAACCGTCAGCGTCGCCAGGCGAGCTTCCTCTTCGATGAACTGACGAATCGATGCCCCCGACATGTTGTCGATTTCAAATCTTGAAATCTCAACCCCGTCTCCGTTTGACTGCTGTACCTGACCATTCATGATGACTCGCCCAGTCATCGTGACATTCGCGTTGAAGGCTAGTCCTTTTGATCCAGCCCCGTCAGGGTTCAGCTTAATCGTTTTGACCTGTTTACCGTCAATGGACACCAGCAGATTGCCGTCGCGAGCCACAAGCTGGACGTCGACTTCACCGCTGGCAGCGCGGATGATTTCTTCGGCATTCTGGCCCCCGAATCCTCGAAAGAACATTTGGTTCTGAGGCGGCAAGCGATCCAGAACCTGAAGATTGGTCTGCATCAGGGAGAAGGAAACGTGTGTTGAGGTTTCATCCTTGCGATTTCCAGAACCAAACAATGAGATCGTTAAATTAGCATACGATTGCACCGGCCATTTCATATGAAAGCGAACCGTGTCGCCGGTCAGAATTGACGGATGAGAAGCTGACGCGTTGCCACGCAGAACGATGGATTCAGCATGCGGTTTGACCTGCGCGAGGTTTGGCTCGGCCATTTGTTTCAGGAGGGCGGCCTTCTCAAGTGCCATTTGTTCAGCAGGAGTCATTGGATTTACTCCCGCCTTCTGTTCATGATCCGCCACAGCTTTCTTCGGCACCTTCAGCGAAGCCACACCTCGCCAGCCTTCGGCTCCGAATCCTCTTTGGTGAATTCGTCCGGTTCCGGCAAGCTCGACAGCCTTGATGTGTTCTCGAGCAAACGTTTTGACTTCACTGAACGGTAATGCGAGCTGAATCTGGTCCACTGTGCAGCCTTCAACACGACATGGCAGCACGTCATTGTTTTTCAGATAGATCACATCCGGAAAGCTGGCCAGCATCTCAGGATTCTCTGAGAAATGCTTCATCCCGTCTGCTCGCACAAACCGTGCGTCGCCACCATTCTTCAGCGTCGAAGCGTTCAGGCCTCCCAGCGGCTTCCATTGGATCGGAGTATCGGCTTCACCATCAACGACCAGACTTCCCTGCAGTGAACCACCCGCATGAAACAGTCGATCTGACTGAGTTGATTCCTTCTGGCCCGGAGTCAGCCCAATTCGCAGAGCATTCGTCAGATCGCAGTTTAAGGGCGTCTGAGAATAAGTCGGTTGCAATACCGCACGACCATCGGCAATCGAGACTAACGATCCCGACACAAAGCCACCATCCGCCCAAACCACATGAGTCGCACCACGTGCTGCGATCGGAGCATCTTCATCAACGGCCAAAACAAGCGATGCCACCTGATCAACAGGCAGTGGCAGTTCAGCGCCTTCTTTCATAATGACAAGACTGGACGTGTCGGGAGAAAAACTTTGGATCGCACCAAAATGCACCGTGCCGTCGACCATCTGCACTCGATTTTCTTTGCCGGCGGCAAATCGCGGCTCACTGCCATCCCAGTTGCTGATTCGCAATCGACGAAGGCTCAAATCCCATTCGCCATTGCGCAGCAGAATTCCCTCGGCACCACCGCGAAGTCCGGTGATGGCGACTTCTCCCAGTTTCTGACCCGCCGGGTTGTAGACCTGCATTATCTTTTTGGTGTAGTCGACGAAAACGTGGACGTGCAGAAAGTGGTCTTTTTCAGAGATCTGCTGTAACGAGGCAAACTTATTGCCGTTAGCCGCCACCAACACGTCGACCCATGATTCCAATCGCAACCCGGCTTTGGCATCGCGTCCAATGGCAAGTGCAAACGAAAGCGTCTTTTTCGAATGCAGCTCGACTTCGATCTCAAATTTCTGAGGAAGCTTCTGAGGCAAGAACAGCGCAGCATCCGCGCGATTCGTCATAATGCCGCCTTCCGGATCTTCCGACCATGAAACCGGTTTCTCAGCGTCTTGATTGGCAGCGGGATTTGCTGGGGCGGCGGGCACTGCAAGACGTATAGCCCCGAGAACTCTGCCGTTTTCCTGAGTCTCACGTCGGAAAGCAGGCTGCCATCCATCAAGGCCACGAGGCCCGGAATAGATCACGCCGCCTCCGCCAGTTGAACCTTGTAAGCTCACCAGTTGATTTCGAGGAATCTCGAAGGCTCCGAATCGTGAGCTCTCAAACGTGAGCGACGTTTCATTCGCCGACTTCAACGTGCCAAACAGCAGGTCGCCATTTCTTGTGAGGATACGAAAGCCTGCTGGCGGGGTGACTGGTTCGGCAACAGCCGGGTACTTCAGCAACGACAGCTGTTCAATTGCTATCTGAAGCGGATCATTGAACAGTGGCGATTCCCAGACAACGACTTTGTCGTCGGCTCGCAATAGCGTTCCATTCAGGCTGTCGCCGTTACTCCAGACCAATGTGGAATCATCTGCGGATAAACAAACGCTGCACAAAAGCAGTATGGCAGTGACCGGCAGAATGGATTTGATCATGGAGTTCACTTAAGAGAAGAGTCACTGCTTCAGGTTCTTGATTTTGCACGATCAGCCGGCACGCGTTAGCGTCCGGTTGAATTCTGTCTCTGATTTGTAGGTTGGACATTCTTGTCCGACTGTGTTTCGACGGGCAGGAATGCTCATCCTTCACGAACCACAAATACTCATCGTTCATAAATCGGCAGAAACCGATAGTTCAAAGCCATCGCCAGCAATGACATTCCTGTCCCGTAGGCTGGTCCATGCTGGCTTTGAAAACTGCCATCATCGCTTTGCAGATCTTTCAACTGTTTCGCCGTTTTCAGATTCCACTTGTTCCATGCTTCGAAGTCGCCCTGAAACAAAGCCTGAGCCGTGTAGTAGCGAAAGTACTCCGGATAGCTGTACTCTTCGTGTTCCAGATTGACTGTGATCGCTCCGAGCACACCTTTGTATTCTTTCCAGTCTTTCCGCTTCCCGATGGAATAGACCAGAGCAGCGATCGCCTTGAGATTGGCGGAACCTCCGCCGCCAATTCCGGAATAGCCAACTTCGCCACGATTCGTGGTCATCGTCTTGAAGTAGTCCAGTGCCTGATCGATGGCTTCATCCGGCACTTTGACGCCTGCGTTGCGAGCCGCCAGGAGTCCCATCAGGACTGCTCCGGAGACGGACGTGTCAGCATCGGTCGCTTCAGGACCATATCGCCACGCATGAAACGGGTTGTTCTTTTGCGATGTCACAGCAGCTCGCACTGCGAGTTCAAGATTCCCCGATGCTGCGTCGCTCATCCGCCTTGGTTTCTGCATCCCACAGAGTCTCTTCATCCAGAACACCATAGACTTCTGACATGCCGAGCATGGCAAAACCATGATGATACATGCTGCTGTGGCCCATGTTGCCACCGAAAAAGCCGGTCGCTTCTTTCTGTCCCTTAATCATGCTGCGAACCGCACGCCGGATATTCTCGCTGTAGCGACCAAAGTTTGGATCTTCACCGCTCGCCAGAAACGCCATGATGCACATGCCCGTGATTCCGGGACCGCTGTCGCCACCTTGCCAACTCCCCTCGGGCGTCTGATTCGTCGCGAGCCATTCGAGACCTCGTTCGTAAATCTGTTCGACGTCTCGAGGCACATCCGTTCCAAATCGCACCTGAGTTTCCTGCGCGGAGCAGGCGGCAGACAGCGACAGAATCGCGAACAAAAAAGCGGCCACGGTTTTCAGCACACGGAGTCTCCGGAGTTTACGTTTAAGCCAGTTGTCGCGAGGTTCATTGTGTGAGCCGGATGGCGCTAGCCACGGGTGTCTGTCTGGCCTTGAGCTTTCAGGCACACACCGGCGGCTAGCGCCGTACCGCTCACTTTTCAACACCTTATGACTTACTTCCTGTTCTCCAACGCATTAAAGAACGCATCAATTCCATCACGAAACTCAGCAGGCGTCTGATCGTTGTTCGTCCCTGTGGCCTGACGGATTTCTCGTCGTTCGATTTGAGCATTCGGATCTGAGCCGGGACCGTAGAGTTCCAATGCGACCTGATCGGTATTGCCTTCTCCACCGCCGCCGGGATTCGATCCACCACCGCCACCGCTTTTTGGATTCGCTCGTTTGGCCTGCAGCAGAAGTTCGATCACTTCTGTTTCTGCAGCAATTGCCTGCGGACCAGTATTTGGCTGGCTCAGAATCTGAGTCGCATCCGTCATCGCATTCCCGGCAGCCGAAAGCAACTGAATTTCCTTCCCAAACTTCTCTTCTCCCAGTGGCAGCGAACGAATGTCGGTCACAACATTCTCAAGTCGATTGAAGAGTTTCCGCTGTGTCTCCGACTGAGCTTCTGCTTTGTCCTGATAAGCCACCGCTTCTGTCTCTTCGCGGACTTGTTCTAGTGATCGAGTTTCCTCACGCAGATCCATTTCGCCTTCGAGGATACGCATCACTTCCAGAACAATCGAAGGCGGCAGGCTGTCTCCTTTGCAGCCTTTGCATTGGCCGCACTTTGAGGCAGATACGAGTTCCTCAGCCCAGCGATCCAGAGTATCACCCCAGAATTCGGCCTTGGCGATTGCTTCACCGCTACGATTATCTCGGACGCGATCTCCCAGGTCATTTAACTTGCTGACGATCTCATATTCTTCCATCTCCTTCAGAATACGCTGGAACTTTTCTTCCTTGCGTCGATCGTAATATGCTTCCAGATCATCCTGGATCGTGCGAACTTTTTGGCTTTGGCCCTGTTCAGTCGCGGCAATCCGTTCGGTCTGATTTTTCTGTTTTTCATCCAGCGACTTTTCGCTCACACCGAAGCTATCGAACAATGTGCGATTCAAGGCCGTGGCTACTTCAAGCTGCTCGCGAGAAGCTGCCTTTAAACGCTTAACGAACGTACTGTCTTCAAGGTCGTCCATGATCTTCTGCAGGTCTTCACGGACCTTTTGGAATTCCGCCAGCAGATCGGTCTGCTCCTGCACCGCTTCGTCGACCTTTTCTTCGGCTGGATTCTCTGTCTGCTTCTTTTTGTCCTGCGGTGGCCCGCCCTGCAGAACCGTTGAAGGCAGTCCAAACTTTCCTTTGCCGGCTTTCGAAGCTTCCTTCTTTTCTGCATCAGCATCTGCAGGATTCTGCTTGTTGAACCCTGACTCAGTATCGGTCAGCTTTGGAACCGCTGGCTGCTCGGGCCCCGGCTTCTTCGGTTCGCCAGGCTCACCAGTCTGGGTTCCCTTGTTGTTTCCCGCCTGAGGCGAAGACTTCGCGCTGGCAGTTGAACTGGCAGGCTTCTTTCCCGGAGCCTTCGCACTCTGAGTTAACAAATCGGCAACGGACGGCATGCGGTTCTCTCCGATGTTGCGAAGCTTCTGCAGAGCCCCCGCCCATGTCTCCAGATGCCCGACCATCATCTCCTTATTTCGCAGGGCTTGTTTGAGCAACTGATCGCCCTGATCAGTCACGGACGTCAGTCGATCACCGTTGGCTCGCTCTGCCGCTGCCTGCTGTTCAATTTCACGACGAGTTTCCGGAGCGTTCAATTGATCAGGATCCATCTGACGAATCTCTCGATTCTTGTCATGCAGACGAACTTCTTCTTCATACACGTCATCTGCAAGGCTCGACCATCGACGCAACTGTTCCATCATCCAAACCGCATGCTGATCCGGAGTCATCACATGCAGCACATAAGCTGGCGAGTAAACTCGACCGCGTTCTTTCAGGTAGTCTTCCACATAAGCTCGCACTTCGATCGTCTGTGCTGGCACTTTGTCGGTGTCGGCACAGAATGTGGCTTTCGCAGACAGAATCTTCTTCTCCGGCGCGCCGCCTTCGACCAGTTTTTCTCCGACGTCGGGATTCGGGTTATGAACAGGATGCTCAACGCCCTTCCACTCCAATCCGATCTGGCGCACACCGAAGTCGTCTCGCGATTGCAGGTCGAACGTTATCACGTCTGTCGTAAGCACAACCTGCTGCGGCTCATCCTGCTGCAACATCACACTTGGCTGACCGTCTTCGATTGCGTTGATCTTCAGACTGAAGGCATCGCGAGAAGTCAGGCCCAGCTCATCACGCCAGCGGAAATCCAGAACATCTGATTGGGCAACCGTGAGAGGTGACGGCTTCACGCGATTCTTATCAACAGCGGCCGGCTGATTCTTCACCGTGGCTTCGGTGAGGTTACGACTAATCTCCGCTTCGAACTCGGCCACAGATCCCTTCAACACCGAGATGGCTCCGCCTCGCACATCGGCTTTGATTGGTTCTTTGTATTGCAGGTAAGAGGGCAACGTGACCGACGCTGAAAGTGAACTCAGTTCCGGCCGATTGGCCACTTCAACGCTCACGCCCTTGGTCAGGTCGCCAACTCGGACATTCAACGTGCCCGTTTCCGTCTGTGGCGGCAACTTGAATTCGTAGTTCTGATTCTGCTTGCCAGCTTTCACGACGGGCTGGCCTTCAAACTTTGCAGAAGCTGAAGCGGGGGACCAGCGAGTTGACTCGGCCAGTTTTGCATCCAGGGAGAAATCTTCGCCGTGCGGAACAACGATCTTATTCGGCAATCCATCCACCTGAGCAAACGTGTAACGATCCACATTTCTCCAGGGCATCAACCACCGAGACATCGCGTTGACGCCGGCTGCAGGTACGATCGCCAGCGCCAGAATTGCCAACACGGCGGGCACGGCGAGCGTCTTCGCCCAGAATCGATGCTTAGGTCGAGGAACCGCGTCGGAGAAATCTCTCTGCCGCACAACCGAATCGACCTGATCAATCGCGGCCTGAGCCAATCGAGTACTACTGCCCAGATCTTTGTCGCTGTGAGCCAGTTCGACAATGCCCAACAACTGATCACCGAGCGCGGGGAATTTCTGTTTGAGCAGCCTTGCGACTTGCTCCATGCTGCGAGTTCCCCAGACCCAGCGGTGACACTTCAGCGGAAACAGGACCGCCAGTCCAATAGATCCTGACAACAACAGGCTCGTGCGCACCAGGGCTGAGGTATCAATGAAGCGGTAAATGATGAAAACGGCCAGATAGGACAGGACGAGTCCAAACAGGCCGGCCAAAATTCCTTCGGCGATTTTGATGACGCGAACACGCTGACGAAACTGCTCAAGTCGTTCACGTGTGGAATCCGGAAGGCTCAAACCTTGGGAACTCATAATGCGATTCTCCAGATCTCACACACTCGGTTTGAACGACTCAAGCACTGTTCGACACACCATTTTCTCGTCGACGACTGTTGCCAGACTCGTCAACAGGCCGATTTTTGTCTGCCAATTATCCAGACGCTGTCAGCCAGCGTGGCCAAAGTATACTCCTGCGGGTTCACCTTTGGGGAGTGGCAATCAATGCCCCAATGAAAGAAATCCCCGGCAAATCCGAAGCCCTTCGCCTCCATAAAGTGCCCACATTATTTTCAATTCGCCCGTATTTCCCCGTCGCGGACGCTCAACGTGATTTCTCTCAGGCCCGGTTCGAAACCACATTACTGCTGCACCTTTGGCTGGCAAAACCGCATTAATCGAAGCTTTCGCGGCTCTTTTCAAGACGCGTCCTGATTCGCCACCGCACAGAGATTTGGCAAGGAAAAGGAATCTGTCTTATCAGTCGTACCACGTTTGAAAAACCCGCAGGAATGATCGCGGTGGCGGTGTTTTGAACGCCGATGGTGTTTCACACTATACTGCGTCATCCCTTTCCATCCACTCCAGCGTTTTGTCGCTGGTCTTTGTGTGTCTACCGAAAAAGGTGTGTGTTTCATGGTGTCTCCGATTCGTGTTGCCGTCACTGGCGCGGCAGGCCAGATTGGTTATTCTCTGATTTATCGCATTGCATCCGGAGAAGTCTTCGGACCTGATCAGCCTGTGATTCTGCATCTGGTAGAAGTGCCTCCCGTCCTGAAAGCTCTGGACGGCGTTCACATGGAACTGGATGACTGTGCGTTCCCGACTCTGGCTGGGGTTGTGAAGGCTGACAGCGATCATCTGGAAGACGGCTTCCGCGATTGCAACTGGGTTCTGTGCGTCGGCAGTGTTCCTCGCAAGGCCGGTATGGAACGAGGCGATCTGATCCGCATCAACGGACCGATCTTCACCAGCACAGGCCGCGCGATTGCTGCTGCTGCGGCTCCTGATGTTCGAGTGCTCGTGGTTGGTAATCCCTGCAACACGAACTGCCTGATCGCGATGAACAACGCGAAGGGAGTTCCTTCTGATCGCTGGTTCGCCATGACCATGCTGGACCAGAACCGAGCGACATCGCAGCTGGCTCAGAAGGCCGGCGTTCCAATCGCAGCCGTCAGCAATGTTGGCATCTGGGGCAATCACTCGCGACTCAGTACCCTGACTTCTATCATGCGAAGATCAATGGCAAGCCAGCGACCGAAGTGATCACCGATCACGAGTGGCTGAAGGGTGACTTCATCTCCACCGTTCAGAAGCGTGGTGCTGCAGTCATCGCCGCTCGCGGCGCATCCAGTGCGGCGTCAGCAGCGAATGCTGTTCTGGATACTGTGAAGGGCGTGATTCGTCCGACCGCCGCCGGCAGCTGTTTCAGCGCTGCAGTCTGCAGCGATGGTAGCTACGGCATCGAGCCAGGCCTGATCACCGGCTTCCCGCTTGTCAGCGATGGCAAGAAGGTTTCCATCGTGAAGGGCCAGACTCACAGTGAGTTTGCTCAGTCCAAGATCGACATCACGATCAACGAACTCCGCGAAGAACGTGAGTGCGTAAAGGACCTGTTGAGCTAATTGCTGAAGACCGCCCCATTACGCCACCGGGTTCACCCCGGTGGTTTAACGGCCTCTGCACCACTTCGAGTTCGAGGTTCTCTGAAGCGTCCAACTCTCAGCGACACTCAAAGAAGCAAAACAAAAACGCCCTCCGAGTCATCTTCGGAGGGCGTTTTTTATGCGCATTCCGCCGTTTGCAGGGGAAGTCCCGTCGGCGGAGCGACCAATGGCGTGGAATTAAGGAAATTCCGTGTTGATCATCGCCTGGGATCACGTAAGCATTGGCCCGTTGTCTCGGACTGTGTTTCGCAGCGTAGCTGCGGCAGCATTTAGCCCCAGGCTTCAGCCTGGGGTGGGATGCGAAAACACGATCCATCAGCCGTGAAACGGCGACAGCGATGTTATTTTTTAACGATACCAGCACATTGCTGCCGCCGTTCCACGGCTTAATGTTCATTTTCAAACGTCTTCCCCAGGCTAAAGCCTGGGGCTATTTGCTACCGCCTCTACGAGGCGAAATCAGAACGTTAGTTGTCTCGCTGAATCTCGTCGCAATACCAAATTTTTGACACGTCAGGACAAGCCCCATTGCGGCAAATCGAGATTAAGTCCACGCCATTGGTCGCTCTGTCGACGGGATTCTTCTCCTATGCAAACGCTACAGCTTGCGAATGCCCGCCGTCAGTTCATCATCAATCGCTGGTTCGCAAAACGCGACGCTCACTTCATAGCCGCCGTTCGGATACGCTTCTTTGGTTGGAATGTACCACGGGCCGCCGTCGCCGTAAGCCGCAGTGGCCACAAAGCGATCTTTGGAAAACTCCTGAGCTCGCAGCTGGTATTCGATAAAGCTTTCGGCCGGAAGATGGAGCAGCGTGATCTCATTGATCCGCAATGAGCTTAGCAGGATAGGAATCTTTTTCTCCAGTCGTTGCAGCCACGCCAGTTCATAAGCCGGTCGATTGCGCCCCACGACATTGTTCTGTTTGTTGCTGATCGCGGCAGCCAATTGCTGCGCATTTAAGCTCACGCGAGCTGGCGGCAGGATTTCGGCTGTTCGCCACTCAGCGTTCTCTACCGGCTGTCGTTGGATGTTCTGCTCAGACGCGACCATTCCATCGTAGATTCGCTTCGTCAGAATCGGCCGCATCTCTTTCGTGCCATCGTTGTACTTGCCGGCTGAGATATTTCCTGCACAACCCGTGAAGTAGATATGAGTCGTCTCGGGCTCTTCCTGTTGACGCTGCTTGCGAGCCAACCCGGTGAAGTCGCTCGTTGCACGTCCGTCACCGTAATAGCTCATCGGATGAGTCGCATAGTAGTGACAGGCAACCAGCTTCTTATCACCATTAAAATAGGCCACAGTTTTCAGGTAAGGATCAATCAAGCCTTCCGTCATCGCCCGCAGTTTTGGATCAGTGCAGGCACTGCCACGCATGCCGAGAATTTTTCCTGTCTCATCGACATAGATTCGTCGATTTGAGGCGACTTCAATCACTTTGCCCTGGCCATGCCCGACGTGAGTCACAGGCTCAGCCTTTACCAGACTTTCCTTAATCGCAGCACGGGCTTTATTGAGACATTCGCGAAAGAATGCGACATCGACGATGTGCGGCAGGTCGCCTTCGGCAGCCACCAAAGCCTCGGCGTCGAGGCAGGCCATCGGGGCGTTATGTTGATGAACGCAATGGACGGCAACGCGATCCGGAGTCGTGCCCGCCGCTTCGGCCATTGCTGTCCGCCACTCCAGATGGGCTGAATTCAGGATGCCGGTCCAGTCGACCGCACAAATAACGATCGGTTCACCAGCCCCCAGCAGCACATATCCAATCGCTTCCTGCGCATCATCAACGGCTTCAATCGGTTTAATCCAGCCTCCGCAGCACGAATGCCCCATCGGCGGAGTGACATCGAACCGAAACGGAGCAATCCGCAGAGATATTCCCTTTGCAATCGAAGCAACCGGCCTTGCTTCTGCCGAAACCAATCCTCCCAAGCTCAGTGCCGCAGCACCAGCCGTGGAAGTTTGCAGAAAGCGACGACGACGCACTTTGGCCATGACGGATTCTCCTTGAGCCATAGAAAGCAAGAGGCGGGCTACGGTCTCAGAAAAGGGGTCAGGAACCAATAGTGCGCAGCACCATTCGGGCCATTTGGCTATTGGCTCCTGACCCCTTTTCTGAGCCGTGGAAGTACACAAGCGGCGGAATTGCATCGTGATCATTGCACCTCCATCTTGCAAGTCGCTATGAAAACTCGTAGCGTGTCCAATGGAGACCCAGAAAAAACACCTCGTGAGCCTGAGGCGCTGGCCGATCCAATAGAATGTCGACCAGCGACTTAGGCGATGATCGAAACGGCGAAAACAAGTCGGCTGGCGACAGAATGGCTCGCTGATGTTGCAGACAGATCGGCTAGCATCTCAGGCTCAAATTCTTAGGGGACAACTAGCATGACTTCACCAACTCGCCGCGAATTTCACCAGCAAACTCTGGGAGCACTCTTGACATGGTCTCTGCTGGACACACTGTTTGTCGGCGATGCCTTCGCGGAAGACGTTCGCCCAATCGCCGCACGGTGGCTGGCGAAGCTCAACACAATGAGCCTCGACCTGAAAGGAAAGAAGCTGGAACAACTGGACTGGCAGAAGCAAGTGGAAGAACTCTTCAGCAAGGTGGATCTGCCGGAGCTTCTGCAGTTCATCCATTTCGAAAAACTGTCGGCCAATGTGAAATTCAAAGAACGCGGCGAGTTGAGCCTTCAAGCCACTTTGCCGAAAGTCGAAGGCCTTCCCACAAAACTTGTCTTTGGCCATCAGGTGTTTGCGTTGAACAAGGGGCGTTCCGTGGTTCCTCACGGTCACGACAACATGGCCACCGCATTTTTGATTCTGAAGGGAAACTTTCACGGCCGACATTATGATCGACTGGAAGACGAAAAAGAGCACATGATCGTGAAGCCCACTATCGATGGCTCATTTGCACCGGGGTCGTTTTCCACCGTGTCCGACCTGAAGGACAATGTCCACTGGTTTACCGCCAAAGATGACGGAGCATTCATCTTCAATATTCATGTGATGAGCGTAAATCCCGGACGAACTGGGCGAGTCTATATCGATCCGGCGGGCGAAAAGCTGGCCGGCGACAAACTCCGCTGCCGCAAGATCAATCACGTTCAGGCAGAGACGCTCTATGGTTGATGCCAAAGTCACAATCTCGAACCAGAGGACTGATGCTTCGCGGTTCGCCTGCTACACTCCCCCGGAAGTTCTGTCGGGCCATTGAGGCCTTTGACGTCTCCGGGAAGAAGAAGTTGATACGAATTGCGTTTGTAATCCCTACACTGGATCAGTCCGGTGCTGAACGCCAGCTGACATTGCTGGCGAAGGGATTGCCACGGGATGAGTTTGCAGTTCACGTGATCGCCTTGAATCGCGGTGGCCCGTATGCGGAGGAACTGCGAGCAGCCGGGATCTCTGTCGAGGTGCTGGGAAAGCGATTCCGATTCGACCCGTTGACGTATCTGCGTTTGCGGAAGTCACTGCAAGCTTTCAAGCCCGATGTTGTGCAGTCGTATTTGTTCGCGGCCAATTCCTACATCAGGCTGCCAGGGATTGCTCCTGCTGGCTGCAAGGTTGTTGTGTCTGAGCGATGTGTGGATTCGTGGAAAAGCGGCTGGCAGCTGGCCATGGATCGAAGACTCATCGGCCGCACAAGCGCGATGACGGCCAACTCGGCCAGCGTGGCTTCGTTTTACGAATCATTAGGCGTGCCGAAGAGATTGATTACGATCATTCCCAATGCGATGCCGAGCCCGCCAGAAAACTATACTCGGGAGCAGGCTCGGGAGATTCTGGGCCTGCGTCCTGAGGATCGTGTCGTCGGCTTCTCGGGGCGTTTGGCTCCGCAGAAACGGCTGCCTGATCTGATCTGGGGATTTCAACTGTTGCATCAGGTCGTCGAGAATGCTCGTTTGGTGCTCATTGGTGAAGGCCCCGAACGTGATTCTCTGGCTACGTTCGCCAGCCAGCTGGGCTGTCGCGAGAAGATTATCTTTACGGGGCATCGAGCCGACGCCTGGCCGCTGCTGAATGCTGTTGATGCCTTCGTCCTGCCCAGCGAATTCGAAGGCATGTCAAACAGTCTGATGGAAGCGATGAGCCTGGGAGTTCCCTGCGTCGCCAGCGATATTGCCCAATCTTGAACTGATTCGTCACGACGAGACCGGATTGATTTTCCCACTTGGAAAAGGTCCGGATCTCACGAAGGCACTTGTACGAATTCTGCAAAATCCGGAGCTCGCTTCAAAGCTTGGGATTTGTAAGGCAGACAACTGATCGAAACGCAGCATTCGGTCGATCAAATGGTGGGGCACTACAGAACGCTGTACGCCCAACTGTTACATGCCACTGTCGAAGAGACGTCGATTTGCCGATGGGGTGTACGGTACACCAATCAGTCCATCAACGGCTCTGCCGTAACTATTCTTCGAACCACCACGCCACCGAGCCCGCCCCGGTGGTTCAATGGCTTCTGCACCACGGGGTTCTTCATCGTGCTGGTGCAAAAACCCATAAACCCCCCGACGCATGGTCGGGGGCGATTAAGTCTTGCGCCGCGGCAAAGAAATAAGGTACCTGCTCGGCGAGCGGCCCGGTGTGAACCGGCCGGTAGAACGGCATACCGGTCGGCTAACGCCAAACTCGCTCGCCATGAGTTGGTGGGTTACTTGTTCGCTGGTGCCTTAGCCCCTGTTACCGAGTCCTTGGCTCATCCGCTGCCGTTGCAGTTCGCGACGCCTTTTCCACACGGCCGCGAGATTCGCCAGTCAGGAAGTTGTCCACTCGCGCGGCTTTCTGCAGGCTTTCGAAGGTCTCGCCAACCAGTTTCTACTTCACGCTCGAGTTCGGCATGCAACTGAGCTTCCACATCTTCCGTGGAGTGTTCGATCGGTTCCGTACGGCCTTCGTATTTCAGAATCACATATTGGCTTGGACCACCTGAATGATACCGGAGATTTCGCCAACTTCTTTGAACTGGAACGCAGCCTGGCAGAGCTTCATGAGTTCCCTCGGAGTTCTTGCGAATTGGAGGAATGGTTCCGCCCAGAGCTCGGCTGTTCGCTTCAACCGAGTAATCTCGTGCGAGACTTTCGAAGTCGTCAGGATTGTTCTTGATCTTCTCCCACATTTCGGTCGCACGACGAGGATTATCAAGCACGATCATGCGAGCCTTCACTCGCGGACCGTAGTTGTCTTCGTAAGCCATCTTTAGCATCTCACGAGTAATCGTGACTTCTTTGCCAGCCAGCTTCTTCAGAGCCAGCATCGGCCAGATAATGTCGCGACGATACTGTTCGGCGTTGAGTCCTCGTTCTGCTTCCAGCATCTTGTACCACTGATCAACAGCCAGACCGAACTTCTTGGAGATCTCAACAATCTCCTGATCCACTTCGGCTTCTGAAACGGTCACACCATTCTCAGCACAGGCCTGACGAATGATGGTCCGGCTGATCATGTTCTCAAGGACTTCTTTGCCATGCTTGGCGACGCACTCTTTGGCCAAAGCTTCATACGTGATCGCTTCGCCGTTGACTCGGGCAAACGCAGTTTTCTGAGCTTCGGACTCAGCAGGAACCACCGCTGCAGCTGCCTTCTGCTCGGCCGCCTGACTGCTGCGAGCACGCGAGACCTGCATTCCGATTCCCGCAGCGATGACAATCACCAGAAAGTACCGCCAACCAGAATGCCGCCGCGTCCGGTGCGATTTCGCGACAGTAGCCTGGCACGTTAGAAACAGGTGCATCCTGCATGACAAGGTCTCCTGAGAAGTGAGTCATCTCGGAATGATGGGGGTTGAGAAGGAGAGAGGATTTTGGGATGGGTGTTGCCGATGATGGCAACGTTCACACGGCACGAATGGCCGGCAGGCTGATCAGCACTTTTGGCGGCTTGACGCCTGAAAAGTGGCCGATTAGACGGGGTTATACGGCGATTTTGAAAAACGGGTCAAGTTCGGTTTTTCCGCACAGTGTGTGTCCAACAGAATTGAGAAACCGGCAGAATCTGCTACAATTACCGCTTGGCCGTACTGCGACATAAATCATTGTCGCAAAAGAACTTGCGATTGCTCAGTCATTTCAGGAGATCTTCCGCTTGTCCACCGACAATCCTCAAAGCGACAGCAGTCTGCCAATTGATCCTCGAGTGCTCCGGACGGACATTCAAAGTGAGATGCAGACCAGCTATCTGACTTACGCGATGAGCGTCATCATCAGTCGCGCTTTGCCGGATGTTCGAGATGGTCTGAAACCATCCCAGCGACGAATTCTGGTCGCGATGAACGACCTGAACCTCGGCCCAACGGGAGGTCGAAAGAAGCGTGCGAAGATCGAGGTGACACCAGCGGTAACTATCACCCTCACGGTGAGGGCGCGGGGATTATCCTGACGCTGGTCCGCATGGCTCAGGACTGGGTCATGCGTGAAGTGTTGATCGACAAGCAGGGGAACTTCGGTTCGCTCGCCGGGCTTCCTCCGGTCGCGATGCGATACCGAAGCTCGCCCTCGACAGCCGCCGCGGGAAATGATGGGCGACATTGATCGCGAGACCGTCGACTACACGCCAACCTATGACAACGATCGTCTCGAACCTGCTGGTCTTTGCCAGCTCGCTTTCCGAACCTGCTGGTGAATGGTTCGAACGGATTGGGTGGTCGGTATGGCGACCAGCATTCCTCCGCACAACATGGCGGAAGTCTGCGAAGCGGTCATTCGTGGTTACCTGACAATCCAGACTTGTCGCTCGACGAACTACTCGACGCGATGCCAAACCGACTTCCTGACCGGAAATATTTGTGGAACACAGACGCCAGGCGTTTATTTCAGGACGGTCAACGCTGACACTGCGGATCGCGAACACACTTCGAGACGGAAGGGAAATCTGACGTCATTGTTGTCACAGAAATTCCATACCAGGAAACTCTCGTGACCGTATTCGTAGTTGAAGTGCTGGTCCGCGATGAGCGTATCGCCGGTATCTCGCGTATCGTTGACCTCACGGACCGTAACGTCCCGTCGTGGCAGGTGCGTCTGCATATCGTGCTCAAACGCGATGCCGATAAAGATGTGGTCCTGAATCAGCTTTACGAATTCTCCCCGCTGCAAACGACCGTCAGCGTTATTATGCTGGCTTTGGACGGCAATCGTCCACAATTGATGCCGATTCGTTCGATGCTGGACGCGTTTATTCGCCACCGCGTCGACGTTATTCGCCGTCGCACGGAGTTCATGCTGCGTGAAGCTCGCAAGCGAAAGCATACAGTCGAAGGCCTGTTGCTGGCTCAGATCGACATCGACCGCATCATCAAGACGATCCGCGACTCCGCCAGCCGCGCCGCCGCAAAAGAAGCATTGCAGACCATTCCAATCCCGTCGGCACTAGTCTCCCGTGCTCTGGGCGATGATGGATTCAAAGCCTTTGTTCTGGAGAATGGCGAAGCGACCGATTACTTCCTCTCGGTCAATCAGTCCGAAGCCATCGTTTCGATGCAGCTCGGTTCGTTGGCAAATCTGGAACGTGAAAAGCTGGTTGCCGAGCATCAGAACTTGCTCGACAACATTGCCGAATATCTGCGACTGCTGTCTGACGAAGCCAACCTGCGAGCGGTTGTTCGAGCCGACATGGAAGAGCTCAAAGCCCGCTTCCCGAACAAACGCCGCACGACAATTTCTGAAGAAGAACTCGGTGACTACGACAAAGAAGCGCTGATTGCCGAACAGCCGATGGTCGTGACGATGTCGCAGCGAGGATACATCAAGCGAACTCCGCTGGATGTATACGAAGCCCAGAATCGCGGCGGCAAAGGCATCAAAGGCGCGACGTCCGACGAAGAAGATCCGATCGCGCATCTGTTCGTGTCCAGCACTCATGATTATCTGCTGTTCTTCACGGACAAGGGCAAAGTTCACTGGATCAAAGTTTATGATCTCCCGCTGCAGCCTCGCACCGGCAAAGGCCGCGCACTGGCAAACCTGATGACGCTGGAAGAAGGCGAAGGCATCGCCAACTGCTTCAACGTGCGTTACTTCCCGGATGACAAGTACCTGGTCATCGCAACTCGCCAGGGTATCATCAAGAAGACCGCGTTGTCAGCCTACGGTCGACCTCAGAAGGGCGGCATCATCGCGATCCGCCTTGACGACGGAGATGCTCTGGTCGACGTGCGAATTGTCGAAGGCGACAACGATCTCATCCTTTCGACATCGACCGGTATGGCGATTCGCTTCAACCACGAAGACGCACGCCCGATGGGCCGAGCAACTCGCGGTGTAAAAGGTATCAACCTGTCGAAGGGCGATATCGTTGTGGGTATGGTGGTCGCCGATCCTGATCGCACATTGCTGAGTATCTGCGAACACGGTTACGGCAAGCGGACTCCGTTCGGACCTGCGGAAGTGGCTCCGGATGACGCATTGCCGGCTGATGATTCTGCAGTACCAAGTGATGACGCTGTTGTCGCTGACGAGCCTGCAGAAGCCGAAGCTGGTGATGAATCAAACCCTGGCAGCAACATGAAATACCGTCGTCAGCGTCGAGGCGGCAAAGGGCTTCGCGACATCAAGACGACCGCTCGCAACGGCAAGGTTGTGGACGTGCTGAGCGTTATCGATTCCGACGAAGTTCTGATGGTAACGTCTCGCGGCAAGATCCAGCGTATTCGAGCCTCAGACATCAATACCATCGGCCGTAACACTCAGGGCGTCAGAATCATCCGCCTCGATCAGGACGACACGCTTGTGTCCTGTGCGGTTATCCCTGGCGATGTGATCGACGAAGAGGCAGCAAGAGCTGCCGCGGCGCTGGCGAAGATCGCGGCGGAGACACCCGTCGTTCCGCCGGCTCCGGAAGTCGCACCTGCTGAAGATGAGGATGCTGAGTAAGCCTGTGTTGTACTCGGGTCCGTGTTGTGTGCGGTTCTGTGCCCCCGCACGGATCGCGCCGAAGGTCTCCCAACGCTGCCACTGTGTAGCTGGCCATTTGGAGACCTGCGGTCGGAAGGCAGTGGCTCGGTCACAGACCGGCCACAACGACACTGAATATGGCGCGCGTCCACGGAGAATCGCAAAGTAGCCGGCTCGCTCCGACGAGACGAGCCTTGATACGGCCCGGCGATGCTTTGTCGGGCCTGTCGCCCCGCGCCAGGCTTTGGCACATGGTGGTCTGCATTGATTGCTGAATTCGAAAACTGCAAGGCACCTCTCGACGGAGCGAGAGGGCTACTTTGGTTCTGAACGAACAGCAGCGTCAGTCGCGCGAATGAACCGGGAATGATCTGCCTGGCAGTACCCATCAGTTTGCATTACTCTGACAAGTGAATTTTCAGTCTTTATGATGCTCCAGTTGCGGATATATTCTGATGACCACTCGCCACCCGGAAAACTGCGCATACCGTGTCGCGAGCGGAAACAATTTACACTGCAACTTGATCCGTGACCTGTTAACAGGGCTGGACGCTTCTGCCGCGGAAATCAATCAGGAAACCTGCGATGCGTGTTGCCGTTCGTTTCTGCCAACACGTGAGGATCTCAATCCTGTCGTCGCATCCGTGCTATGGTCACGCAGCGAGAATGCTCTGGCGGATGACCAGCTCGCTACCAATGCTGAGCTGGCCGAACGCCTAAAAAGGGTTCGAGATCTTGCTGAAGCGAGTCTCCCGCTGGTTTTTGCGGATGAGGATGATCTGCCGTCCAATTCCGGCAGTGAGGAATTGAAAGAACGAGGAACTGTCGAGCAACTGTTGCAGATGTTGCCAATGCCGGATTACTCGGGAGGCACTTTAACGTCATGGGCGGTGGGCATCACGACAGCTCCGCGCCGCCAACCGACATTGGACCGATGTCTCAGGAGTCTTCAGGCCTGCGGCTGGGATCAGCTACATTTGTTTATTGACGGCGAGGTCTCTGTCGCTGAAGAGTTTTCTGCGGCGTCCAGAACTGTTCGCAATCCTGCGGCAGGAGCCTGGCGAAATTTCTATCTGTCGCTTTCAGAACTGCTGCGAAGGTCTCCGGCGGCCAATGCTTTTCTGATGATTCAGGATGATGCGCTATGGCCTTCTCATTTGCCGGTTCGTGATTATCTGGAACAGATCCGCTGGCCGGACGATGATCGTTTCGTCATCTCGCCGTATTGCTGTGCGGACTACACGGAAGAGAAAGCGGGCTGGCACGAGTTTCGTGAGACGTGGGTTTACGGTGCGGTGGCCTTGATCTTTTCTCGAACGGCTGCCGAAGAGTTTCTGGCGGACCCAACGGCGATTGAACGATGTCGAAACGACTATCCGGCGGGAATTGACGTCGTGATTGGAGACTGGGCGAAGCGTCGAAATATTGAGTGCTGTTTCCAACCCCCAGTCTCGTACAGCATATCGGTGATGTCAGCACCCTCTGGTCAACAGCCAGAGCGGTCGGGCTGCGCCGTGCAACTCGCTTTGTTGGCGACGAATTTGCCATTTTGAAACGACTGAGGCGACAACTGGACGGCGGGCAATCGTGTGCGGCTGGCTCTCTTCAGACCCGCCGATTGTGTATCACTCGATGGGCCACGAAGATGCGGGCGAATTCATGCCCGAGGAGCCCATTACGCGTCTGGCAATGTATCTCTGGTATCAGACGGCCGATGACATTGCATGGCTCGACCAGCGTGCTCGCCAATTGCGCCCTCAACATCGAATCCATCACTGTGTAAACGATGTTTCGGTCTGTCGTGAACTTGTTGCTCGCGGTATTTCCGCACATTTCATCAATCAGAATGCGTTCCTCGATGAGCGGCTGTTCTCCATTCAGCCGGACAGCACCAAGCTTTACGATGCCGTTTACAACGCCCGCATGACGGAGTTTAAACGTCATGAACTCGCGAAAGACGTTCAGTCGCTACTGATTATTGGTGGCACCATGACTCCGGAAGATTCGGACACTTACTTTCGGCAAACAAAGGCCGTCCTGTCTCATGCAAAGTTCACTTACGATGGTCCGAAAAAGATTCTGAGTGAACCGGAAGTCAACACTCTGCTGAATCAGTCACGTGTGGGACTTTGCCTGTCGGCCTGCGAAGGAACCATGTACGCAGCAACGGAGTATTTGCTGTGCGGCTTGCCGGTCGTGTCTACCGCCAGTCTCGGTGGCCGTGATTCGTGGTTTGATCCGCGATTCACACGAATCGTCGCGGACGATCCTCAGCAGATTGCCGCCGCTGTGCGAGATTTGATTGCTCAGAATCTGTGCCCCCACATGATTCGTGCTGAGACGATGAGTCGCATGGCCGAGCATCGCCGACGTCTGATTGATCTCGGGCAACAGATTTATGCAGCACATAAGACCGGACGAGATTTCGCGAGAGACTTCTATACGGTCTTCACAAACAAGCTTGGGGGATGGTGCAGGCCGCAGCAGGTGATGTCTCGCCGCAGGCTGGTGCCACATTGAAGTGTAACGGCACGAGTCGTACGGTGTCGTATCATGTGCTTGGAACTGACCAGATGGGTGCAGTCGCGGAATTCGTAGATCCTCCTTGCAGGGAAGGATTTCGCGGCTTGCCGTGACTGTGTGTGCAGGGGATTTGATCACGTCGGCCCTACTTCATTCGACTCGCATCGGTGAGTTTCCTTGCACTGTGTGGGCTTCAGCCCACTTGAGCATGAGTCCTTCTCACGACACGACAGGTTGAAGATGAAAAGATGCCCCTCGCCGCCATACAACATACTCCGGCGCCTCCGGCTGGGCGGTAACCAGAAGACCGTACGTTGCATTGACGGCCCTACATCACTTCCGCAACCTGAATCCCCAGGAGCGACAGGCCCGTGCGTATTGCCCGAGCCATCAGGTCACAGAGAATCAGACGGCTCGTCCGGAGTTCTTCGGACTCTGCATCCTGCACGGAACAACGATCGTAAAACTTGCTGAATGAGTCGGCCGTTTCATACAGCCATGTCGTCAACAGGTGCGGTCGATATTCGGCCAACATACTGTCGACAGCGTTGCCGAACATCAACAGCTGCATGACCAGACGACGTTCTTCCGGACACGTCAAAAGTACTGCGGCTCCGCTGCAGGCGATCGTATTGCGATCCAGATTCAGTTTGCGGAAGATTCCGCAGATACGAGCATAGGCGTATTGCATGTAAGCGGCGGTATCGCCCGTTGTCGCCAGCATCTTATCCCAGTCGAAGACATAATCGCTCTCTCGATTGTGATGCAGGTCGGCATATTTGATGCCTCCAAGGCCGACGATCTCCGCAACTCGAGCTCGCTCTTCGCCGGACAGAATGGCTCCTTCGCGGCGTTTCTCATCATTCTCATCAACGATGCGTCGAGCCCGCGTAATGGCTTCATCCAACAGGCTTTCAAGCCCGACCGTGTCGCCAGATCGAGTCTTATACGGCTTACCGTCTTTGCCCATGACTGTTCCAAAAGACACATGCAACAGTTTGAGATCGCTGATTCCCCATAGCAGAGTCGTCGCAAAGAGCTGCTGGAAGTGTTCTGATTGTCGCTTATCGACGACATACAAGAGTTCGTTAGCGTGCAAGGTTTCTCGGCGATACTGAATCGTGGCCAGGTCGGTTGTGGCATACGTGAATGCTCCGTCCGATTTTTGCACGATGAATGGTGCCGCATTGCCTTCGACGAACACGCAGGTTGCGCCTTCGCTGAGTCGAGCCAGTTGCTTCTCTTTGAGACTCTGCACAACTCCAACCAACATGGGATTGTAGTAGCTTTCGCCCAAAGTCAGGTCGAACTCAATTCCGAGTCGCACATAGATCCGATTCAGGGCTTCGAGGCATGCTGGAAGGAACTGATTCCAGAGTGAATTGTTTTCAGCGTCGCCTGCGTGCAGCTTTGCAGTCTCTTCTCGTGACTTGCGAGCGATCTCCGGATGCGCATTCGACATGGCCAGTAAGCCGGCGTTTTGCTGCACCGAGTTGACCGTCTCGGTGGCCGACTTGAAGGCGTCTTCTGCGGCGGCGAGCTGCTTCTTCAGACCGTTCAGTTGCTTCTTGATTTTCTCGTCGTTTGCGGCCGCTTTTTCCTGCTGAGTCAGCAAGTTGCGAGCATCGGCCACGGCCTGCTCAGTGGCCGGGAGTTTGGTAACTGTGGCTTGATAATCGGACAGCTGATTGACCAATTTATAAAGTCGAGCCAGCTCGGCCACAGCTTCCGTTTCAAAGGCGGCCTGATTTCGGAAATGACGATATCCGTAGATGATCATTCCGAACTGAGTTCCCCAGTCGCCTATATGATTGTCGCTGGTCACTTTGTGTCCGGCAAATTTCAACGTGCGACAGATTGCATCGCCGATCACAGTGCTGCGCAGATGGCCGACGTGCATTGGCTTCGCCACGTTGGGGGATGAAAAATCCACGATCACATGGCGAGGAGATTCCGCCGGCTGCACCCCAAGGCGATCATCGCCGGCAATCTTTGCGACCTGCTCGGCCAGAAACTGATCCTTGAGTCGCAGGTTGATAAAGCCAGGCCCGGCAACTTCGGGCGTTTCACAGAGATCATGGATTTGCAGCTGACTCATGAAGGCCTCGGCGATTTCACGCGGAGGCTTACCCAGCTGCTTTGAAAGAGACATCGCAAAGTTGGCCTGGAAGTCACCAAACTTCGCATCCTGTGCAGGACGAATCATGTCCAGCAACGGCGTAACGTCCGAAACGAGCGAAGAAAGCGGACCAACAAAACGGCTTCGAACGAGAGTCAGCAGGTTCATGAATTCAGAGCTTCAGATCAGCGCGTTGCGAGCAACAGCAGGAAAGGGAAATGTTAGGGAATTGATAAATATGGGTGTTGATCAAAAGGATCTTCTCAACCCGAAGCGTCAGCGAGGGGTTAACTGTTGAGTGTGCTGGTTAAGGATCCCTCGATGACGTTTTTTTGAAGTTGCGCATTCTTGTAAGGGCTGGAAGCCCGGCACATCCTCTGCCGGTGGCGTGAGCCACCGGACTGCAAAAACACAGCAACTCAGGCCTGAAGGGCCGTCACATGCGCCATTGTATCGGCCCTCCGGGCCTCAGATTCTTAATGTTCGCTTACCGGTGGCTCACGCCACCGGCATTGGATGTGTCGACCCTCCGGGCCTGAGAATAC
The DNA here is from genome assembly GCA_046349735.1 of Planctomycetaceae bacterium. Taxonomy (GTDB): domain Bacteria; phylum Planctomycetota; class Planctomycetia; order Planctomycetales; family Planctomycetaceae; genus SXXK01. The sequence continues at coordinate 23,144 of JAXMBU010000039.1, read as the reverse complement.
GCAACTTCAAAACTCACGCTTCGGGTTGTGATGGGCACAATTTGCGGGCAACCTCCAACTCAACGTTGGCGAGTTTGCTACCACCCGATCGACATATTGGCCTCGATAGCCCTCTGTGCTTCCGTCAGATCAGAGCCTGTATCCAGCATGTACAATCGAATGGCGTGCAACTTATCACCCGACGCGCGTGCCAGACAATCACGTGCCACGTCACAAGGACGCATTTTGCCTTCGAGACCCAGCAGACGCTTGGAGATGACCCAGATATCTCGCGGGCGTTTCGTAATTCTCAAAACTTTCTCTTCGGGATAATACTTCTGAGCCATGTGCTCAGCTTGTTCCAGGCTGGAAGCCCAGCCAATCATGATGTGGGCTTCAGTTTCGATTTCAAAAAGAGGCATCGCGGAATCCCTGCGAACGGATGAAAGATCGCCTCCTGTTGAAGCGATTCGAATCTGCCAGTTGCCGGACGACGCCGTCGGATCGTCAGTGCCAAAGCACCGGTCGTCACCACAGCTGAACACTCGCCTGTTCCCGCCAGCGTCCGTAGGATAGCAGTTTGGGGCAGTATTTCGACAGGCGGACAATTCCGCAAAATCTCAAAATCATGCGGTCTGAGCAGCGTTGAGCCGGGTTCATTCAGGGACTGGTTGAAAAGAACTATCCTGTCTTCAGTACACCCGGAGAATATCGATGAAGCCCATAAAGCTTGCAGCTTTCGTTCTGACGCTCACTGTTCCCGCCCTGTCCATCGCTCAGCCACCGGAAGGTGATCGCCGTGATGGACGCCCGCCGGAAGGGCGACAGGAACGTCCGCGAGAAGGTGGCCAGGAAGGCCGACCACGATTCCCAAATCCGGTTCTCGAAGCGATTGATGCAGATAAGAATGGTGAACTTTCCGCTGAAGAAATCGCCAATGCCGCAACGGCCCTGAAGACTCTCGACAAAAACAGCGATGGCAAATTGGACATGGCTGAGATGCGTCCCAACTTCGAAGGCATGGGCCGTGGATTCGGTGGTCCTCCGGGAGGTGGCCAGGGTGGCGGCGGTGGTGGTTCAGAAGAGATGATCAATCGTCTGATTGCCATGGATGCAAACAAGAATGGGAAGCTCGAAAAGGACGAAGTGCCTGAACGGATGCAGTCGATGTTCTCCCGCGCTGACAAGAACGAAGACGGTGCGATCGATAAGGAAGAGATGACTGCGATGGCTCGCGAACGATCTGGTGGTCAGGGCGGCGGTCAGGGTGGGCCCGGTGGTCGTGAATTTCTGGCCCAGATGATGGAACGCGCTGATGCCGACAAGGACGGCAAACTGAGCGGTGACGAGATCCCGCCATTCATGCGTGAACGGCTCGAACAGACCGACACAAACAAAGACGGGGCTCTCGACAGGGCCGAGCTTGAAGCCGCAGCAGCCCGCATGGCGGAAGGCCGTGGACAGGGGAAAGGTCGCGGCCAACGTCCTCCAGTGGAAGGAGAAGGCGAGTCAAAGGGCGAAGAGAAGAAGCCCGAGTAATCGAGAAGCCCGATCCCTCCGGAAAAGACGCAAAAGCCCGGTACTTGACACAGTACCGGGCTTTTTTATTTGGCGACGACAGACAACATCAACGCGCCGCGACTAATTCACACTGATTAGCTCCACAATGAAGTGCAGCGTTGCATTCGGCGGTACAGAGCCTGGCGACCCTTCCGCACCGTATCCAAGCCGTGACGGAATCCACAATTCGATCATGCCGCCCTCGCCAATCAGCTGCATGCCTTCCGTCCATCCCGGAATGACACCATTGAGAGGAAATGAAATCGGTTCGCCACGTTTGTAGGAGCTATCGAACTCTTTGCCGCTGTCCAACCAGCCGCGATAGTTGACTGTCACAGTATCACGTGCCGTTGGCTTTCGACCATCGGACTTCCGTAAAACCCGGTATTTCAGTCCGGAATCGGTTTCCTCAAACTTTGTCGGCGCATCATCATCCATGACACCAGTCCCGCTTTGCAGCAGTTCCTTATCCGTAAAAGTTACCGGCAGAACATTTCTTGCTTCTGCGGAAAAGCTGTCCTCGTGTTCGCTGACTTTGGCAGGAGACGGACAGCCAACAATGACCACCAGACAAGCGGATACAACAAAGCCCCGAAGCAGTGCTGAAAATTGCATGGAGAAAGTTCCGTAAAGACGACGGAGCGAATATCCTGCGACGTTTTCCGGCCGCAACATTCGGGACTGTAGCGACTGCCCGAAGGTGTTGTAAGTTGAATGCGATCAGCACGGATTCGCATGCATGATCCGCAGAGTGAATTCTCGACTTCCAGCAGTTTTTGCCGCAGTTCAGGCCATCCTTGTCAGGAATCCTTTGAGTGTCACGGTTTGCAGTACTGGACGTAGAAACCACCGGCCTGTCGCCTGAACAGGGAGATCGCGTCGTCGAAATCGCCATCATCGTTCTGGACGAGCAATTCCGAGTTGTGCGGATGCTTGACTCACTCGTGCATCCCTGCCGCCGAATTCCGACCTACGTTGCTTCGATCCACGGCATCTCTGACTCCGCCGTGCAGCAGGCTCCTACATTTACTCAGTTGATTCCTGAGCTCCTCGACTGTGTTTCTGACGCGACGCACCTCGTGGCTCACAATATTTCTTTTGACCTTAGCTTCCTGCGTTCGGAGTTTGCCGTCAGTGGACTGCAGATGCCGAGGACGTTGCAAAAGATCTGCACAATGCAACTGGCTCGACGCCTCCGAGTAGCTCGCGATGCCAAACTCGCCACCGTCGCGCGAACACTGAGAATTCCGACCATCGCAAACGCTCATCGTGCCGTCATAGACGCTGGCGTTACTGCCCGCATATTGAGTCTGCTGCATAAACCAGAAGCGAGCGAACACTCCGCCCCCATCTCGTGGCCCCGGCCGGATGCGGAACTTATTCGAGTCCGGCAATATCCTCGCCCGACGCAAACGGTGAATGTGCAGTCGCTGACAAAATTCGGGCTGGAACTCCGCAGCAAAGAAGAAAGAACTCTTTTCTGAAGTTCATGCCTTCTTTCATTGTTATATCGCGTACCCGGCGAGAGCCCTTTACACGAGGATATCTTTCAACACTTTGCCATCATCCGTAGGACCAATCAGGCGGTTGTTCAGACCCTGATACAGATAACTGAAGCGATACGGATCAAGTCCCATTGCGTTCAAAATGGTGGCCTGAATGTCACGAATCGTGACGGGATTCTCTACGGGGTAATATCCAAACTCATCGGTCCTTCCGAAAGCGGTGCCGCCTTTGATGCCGCCGCCGGCCATCCACATCGTGAAAGCATATGGATGATGGTCGCGTCCCACGAACCCCTTCTTGAGTTCTGTGTTGACGTTGTTCTGCATCATGGGCGTGCGGCCAAACTCACCGCCCCAGACGATCAACGTTTCTTCCAGCAAGCCTCGCTGATCCAGATCCTTGATCAGGGCCGCAACCGCACGATCAGATTGCTGGCATTTGATCGGCAGTGTTTCATCGAGACTTTCACCGGGCGATGAACCATGATGATCCCAGCCCCAGTCATAAAGCTGCACGAAGCGAACGCCCGACTCCACCAGTCGTCGTGCGAGCAGGCAGTTGTTGGGAAAAGTCGGATCATCGCCCTTGTAGAGCACTCGCGGATCATCAGCACTTTCCGCAGGAGAAACATAACCCGGCTGAGCGCCATACATTTCCAGAATGTGCTTCGGCTCTTTCGAGATGTCCATCACTTCCGGAACGGAAGTCTGCATGCGATAGGCGAGCTCATATTGCGAAATACGAGTTTGAGTTTCGAGGTCGCCGGAGCGTTCAAACTCGGCAGCATTCATTTCAGCCAGAGTATCCAGCATCCGTCGACGCAGCTTGCGATCCATCCCCGCCGGATCACTCAGATATAGAACCGGATCACCAACGGTGCGGCACTGCACACCCTGATAAACTGAAGGCAGAAATCCAGATCCCCACAAAGATTTTCCGGCATCCGGCGTCTTGCCGCCGGACAGCAGCACGACAAAGCCCGGCAGATTCTCGTTGACACTTCCGAGGCCGTAGTTGATCCACGAGCCCAGCGACGGATTTCCCAGCCGTGGCGTTCCGGTATGAATAAATAACTGCGACGGAGCATGGTTGAACTGATCGGTCTGAACCGTTCGGATCACGGCAGCTTTATCAACAACCGATGCGAAATGCGGCAACAATTCGCTGATCCACTGGCCACTCTCGCCATACTGAGCAAACGAAAACTGCCCGGCCAGAATCTTCGGCACGCCTTTGATGAATGCGAATCGCTTACCTTCCAGAAACGAGGCTGGACAATCCTGCATGTGCAGCTTCTGCAAGTCGGGCTTATGCTCGAAAAGCTCGAGCTGCGATGGCGAACCCGCCATGTGCAGATAGATCACTCGCTTCGCACGAGGAGCCAACATCGGTGCCCGCGCGCCTTTGGGAGCTTCTGCTTCCCGATCGGCTAATTTAACATCGTCTTTCGCTAACAGGGCCTGCAACGCCATGGAACCGATGCCGAGCCCCGCGGTTTGCAGCAGATGTCGTCGAGTCTGATTGGTCAGTCGTAATAGATCGGGTGTCATAATGCATCTCTTCGGAACGCGTCCGCAGTATTGTTCCCGGCAGGCTATCGCATCACGATTTCAGTGTAAAGAAGGGCCTCAGATCGAGACTCTCGCCCAATGCAGACTCATACTTTCCGGCTGACCAGCGTACCATGCCAGCAGCAAGTCGCCATTACCGAGAGTCACCACAGCCGGATGCCCGAAGCTCCACTTGCCCATGTCTTCCCAGTATTGTTTAAAGTCAATGTTATCGCGTCCCTGACTCAGAGCCGCTCGCTCTTCATGCACGTGAATCACACGTTTTTGTTTGTCGGGCCATGACCGACCTTCGTCCGATGAAACCCATAGCGTCATCGTTCCCGGTCGATCGCGATCAACCACAAATGCCACAAGTCGACCATCGCGCAGGTATTGAGGAGCTGCGATCTGTCCGGGGATGCTGGTCGCCTGGATAGATTGCGAAATCAGCTTTGCTTTGCCACCAGATGCTTCCACACGACCATGCCGGATATGCACATTCAGATCTCGCTTGTTGGCCAGATCATGTGTCCAGAATAAGGCTGTCCAACCACCTGGATCCGGGCCAATACATAACCTCTGATCCCAGTAATACACCTGATGCTCAGGATGCTGCGCAACCAGCATGGGAGGTGAAAATGTTTCGCCACCGTCCTGAGTCAGCATCATCCATGCGGCATGTCGTCCGGGGTTCGGATCATCAAACTCTTTGAAGCTTTCAAAGAGAAATGCCACCGTGCCATCGGACCATCTCAGACAAGGCCCTGTCATGGCACAACCCTTGAGATCACCGGTTGAAATCTCTTTCCAGTCGCTCCACGTCTGCCCATCATCAGATGAAACAGCAAGCAACTGTTTAGACTTCAGGATGCCTTCCGTCTCGGGATCAAACAGCGGTCGATCGGGTTCGCTGCGATCAAACCAGGTCGAAAACAAAAGGAGTCGTCCCGGATGAGCTTCGACTAACTCCGCTGCTCCCAGCTCTCCTGGAACACCATTGATCTTTGTGGCGAAACTCGTCGGGACGCGAGCCCACGTAGCACCCTCATCATCGGACCGGCATAGCCCAATGGTGCTGGTGGCCGCGTGTTTTTTGGGACCAATCTGGAAGCCACAAAAGATTGTTCCGGACCGCAGGCGGCAGAATGACGTGAAGAACGCGATTTGTTCGTGAGCCGGCAACAGACTGGTGTCGAGTATCGTGCCGCAGGCTCGCATCGAGTTCTCTCCTTCATCCTGACTGGTCAGCGATTCGCCGATAAGAATCGACTAGAACAACGTGTAAATGAACGGCGCTGCTCCAGTACCGCTCAGGAAGATCGCAACTCCTGCAAGGAGCAGGACCAGCACGATCGGAGTAAGCCACCACTTCTTTTCTTCGCGAATGAACAACCAGAATTCCGCCAGAAGCCCCATCGGCTGCTCTTCACCAGCCTGTTCAAATTTGGTCGCTTTGTCTGAAGGCTCAGGCGAGCTATTGTCGGCCATACCAGTGTTCCACAAGAAACCGCAGAAAAGTCAAATCCAGATTGATCAATTCGAATCGAAGCAGTATCGCATCAACATTCGTGATGTGACACTCAGATTATCGTCAATACTGCTGAAAGTATCGCCGAACGTTGGTCGGTGCACTTCTTGGTACCCAGAAAGTTTCGGACTCGGCATTCATCCGCCGTTGTAACACGTCGCGGCCGATGAGTCTAAACAGCAGAGCCATCGGAAGGAACACGCCGGCAAAGATCATCAACAGAATTAGTTCACCGACGATCAGTCCGATTGGAAACGAAACAAGAACAAGCCCCACAAAAATCGGTTTGAGCGATCCTGGTGCAAGAATCCCAAGCACACCGAGCCCTGCACCGATCAACGCTGCGGCCCCGATCGTCGAACTACTGCCGCCCCAAACCCAGGCCATCGCTGGAAGCAACACGATGCAAAGCAGCCCAAACTGACGCAACTGGCGATTGCCGGGCGTCGTGTTGATGCGAAACACAGCCATTAGTGCACAACTCCTGCAAATCCCTACCGACCGCCTCGCCAACAAAAAACACCGCTGTCGAACGACATGTCGACAACGGTGTTGATTGTACAGTTCGTCAATCAGAATAGTCTGATTCAACTAAGGTTTTTTGCCGTCAGGCAACACCAGTTCATTCTGTTTTGTGGCGGCAACCTCTGGATCTGTCCCGGAATTCCATGGCTTTGGAACTTCTTTCCCGTCCGGGTACAACGATTCCATTGGCTCCCAGACCACGTCCACCTTGTCTGTAAACAGATCGCCAATCAACAGATCAGTGACTTTACCACGCAGGTGAGGGAAATTGCGAACGAAACTTCCGAAGTTGAACCCTTCGTAATACTCACAAACCAGCCGTCGCATCCGGTCAATCCCCTGATTCAGGGCCGGCCCCCACTTGCCCAGTTGAGCTTCCGAGACGTCATTCATCTGCAAGCCCTCAACAACAGCATCAGCGGCCATCTCGCCGGACTTTAAAGCCAACAGGAGACCGGAAGAGTAGAGCGGGTCGAGAAATCCGAATGCATCGCCCACCAGCACATATCCGTCCCCAGCAACCTTGGTTGAGCGATAAGAATAGTCTCTTGTCGCGAAGTGACCTGTCACCTGCTTCGCATTGGCAACACGATCACGTACCGCAGGACATCGTTCCACTTCTTCCTTGTAAACCTCTTCGTGCGTCCCGCGACCTTTGAAGAGATAATCGAACGGAGCGACCACCCCAACGCTCACGCGATTGTCGTGAAGCGGGATGTACCAGAACCAACCCTTCTTGTTTTCTGTCTGCAAAACAACCGTCGCACCTTCATCACGTCCGGTGTCTCTGTAAGCGCCTTCCCAGTAAGTCCAGATCGCGCCCTTGTTGAGTTGCGGATCCCAGACTCGCAGTTTCATGCGATTCATCAGCATGCCACTCTGGCCGCTGGCGTCGACCACGACCTTTGCATTGATCTGTCGAACCTGACCATCAGAGTCCTGAATTCGTACGCCTGTCGCACGTTCGCCGTCGAACAGCACATCCAGAACTCGCACGCCTTCGTGAGCATCAACACCATGCTCGCGAGCATTGTTGAGCATCATCATGTCGAATTCGCTGCGAACCACCTGCCACGTCTGAGAGCATTCATGTGGCTTGTTGTCATAAAAATAGAACGGAGCCGACTGACGACCATTCGCGCTGACGAACTGAACGCTGTGTTTGTGGACGAACTTACTGGCTCGCATTTTCGGCAGCATGTTGAGTCGTTCCAGAACCCAATAGGTCTCCGGAATCATGGACTCCCCAATATGAAACCGAGGAAACTTTTCACGCTCGAACAACTGGACCTTGTAACCCTTTTGAGCGATCAGCGTCGATGCTGTCGCACCGGCCGGACCACCACCAATCACAACAACATCAGTCTCACTAACCATCTGCGGAGTGTCGTTGAACATGATCGTCTCTCTGAAAGCAATGCCATGACAGCAGGAGTTGGGTCGCCCATGCACCATCACCGGGCGACATTCAGCGATTTTCGACCTGACTATAGGCGCGGCTGAAATAGTTGTCCAGACAAGTGTTGTTTTAACTGCACTTTCGGGAGAGTCTGGACGTTTCAAAACGTTCATGGCCGAAAAACAAAAAAGCCCGCAGGAAACTGCGGGCTTTTAAGCGGAGAGACAGGGATTCGAACCCTGGGAGCCCATTTCTGGACTCACATCATTAGCAATGATGCGCATTCGGCCACTCTGCCATCTCTCCTCACGATCAAAATCTGAGGTTACACAGAGTGATTCGCGGGACACATGATAATCGGTTCGCGTTCGGAAACAAGTTCACCTGAATTTTCCCCGTTCTCAATGGTGCCCCTACAACCGTCAAAAGCGATCGTTTCTTGACGGCAGGTAGTCTTCTCTCTAACCTCAATCTATCGGAAACCTCGGAACCGGGGCTGGACACGAGCGATTTTGAACCGCACTCTTGCGGTGTGGACGCGAAAATCATTCAAGTCTACAACGATCCTTGTGTCGATGTCTCCTAAATAGATCCCCGCCTTTACCGTTGTGAGCATCCCATCGATGCTCATGATGATCCGGTACCCACCTTTACCGCCGGAGTTTGCCATGCTGACAATTCTTGGACGTGCATCGAAATACTGCGACGGAATTTCTCGTCGAGGTTTCCTGAAAATCGGCGGCTTCTCAATGGGAGCAGCTGGTGGTGTCAATCTCGCGAACTTGATGCGAGCCGAAGCCGTTGCTGGCACGGCAGCCACCGGCCAGAATAAATCAATCATCAATATCTTTCTCGGCGGCGGTCCTCCTCACCAGGACATGTGGGACATCAAGACCGAGGCTCCACGCGAAATCCGCGGCGAATTCAATCCGATCGACACGGCTGTGCCGGGAATCCAGATCGGGGAATGTTTCCCGAAACTTGCGGCCATCATGGATCGCCTGGTTGTTGTTCGATCCGTTGTTGGATGCGCTGGAGCTCATGACGGTTTTCAATGTCTGACAGGATGGGATCGTCGGAGCATTGAATCGGTCGGAGGTCGCCCGGCCATCGGTTCTGTCCTTGGAAAAATCTACGGTCCTCGTGACCCGGGCATTCCAGCCTCCGTTGCACTAGCCGACAAGACTTCTCACACGCCATGGTCGGAGCCAGGTCCAGCTGGTTTCCTGGGCGCGGCTTACCAGCCGTTTCGCCCAAATGGAAACGGAATGGAAGATCTGACGCTAAACGGTGTCACGTTGGATCGGCTTGATGATCGACGCTCTTTGCTAAAGGGACTCGATCAGCTCAAGCGTCAGACCGATGCCAGTGGGATGATGGCCGGAGTTGATTCATTTACTGAAGCGGCCTTCGGTGTCCTCACGTCAAATCGTCTGGCTGCGGCACTCGATATTTCTCAGGAGCCAGCCGAAGTTCGTGCTCGCTATGGTGACGGCAAACCGTACCAGTACCAGTACGATGGTGCTCCAACCTGCAACGAGCACATCCTGATGGCGCGCCGTCTGGTTGAGGCCGGGGTTCGCTCAGTCACGCTCTCATATGGCCGCTGGGACAGTCACGGCAAGAATTTTGATCTGGTCCGTGACCATGGTTCAAAACTTGATCAGGCGGTCAGTGCTCTGGTGCTGGACCTTGAGGAACGTGGCATGCTGAATGACGTCACAATCCTGGTCTGGGGCGAATTCGGTCGTACGCCGCGAATCAATGACGGTGCCGGACGCGACCATTGGCCGCAGGTTAGTTGTGCACTGATGGCTGGCGGCGGAATGAGAACTGGACAGGCGATTGGCTCCACAAATCGGCTCGGGGAATATGCGGCGTCGCGACCGGTCCAGGTCCAGGAAATCATCGGGACGGCCTATCACAATTTGGGCATCGACGTGATGAACACCACGCTGTCTGACCCAACGGGACGACCTCAGTTCCTCGTCGATTTGCGAGAACCGATGCGAGAACTGGTTTAGCCAGCTTTCAAATCGACGGAGGGCGTCCACAAACGTCGAAGCCGCGCAACCCGGACCCTCCGTTCAATCAGGCAACTGAGAAACAACGCCGTTTTTCAGTTGGCCCTCGGGATCTCGCGCTCTACACGCCCTTCGGAATTGGGCCACTTCTGAGGCCGAAGGAACAGGGTGCTCATTGGTTTCCTCAGGTTTGCACAAGGCCTGAAGTCCAGGCGCTCGCAACTCCGGTAATAAACACGGGAATCCAGGCGGCAAGGTCCGCGGCAATCAAGCCTGTCCCGGCCAAAGCAAAGCTGGCTTCCGCGATCCCGTAGAAGATTCCGAGGACCGCAGCACAAACTGCCATATTTGTAATCAGACTGTGCGATTCTCTTCTTAGAACAAGGGGCAATGCCATTGCAATGTTGATCAGGCACAGGATTGGGCGAGTTATTCGGCAGTGCAAGGCGATACTTTGACGCCGCACGGGAACTGGCCCTGTCGCAGGGTTGCGAAGTCGTTGAATGAGTTGAGCCGATGAGAGAAACTGAACATTCCGGCCCCGGTTATACAACTGGTCAAAGCTGACATCGGAAACAATAAAGACATCTTTCCCATTGCGGCCTGGAATGACTCGCTGCCGCCCTTCTTCCGTCAGAATGTTCTCATCAAAGACGCTGATCAGATCCTGCAATAGCCAGCCGGAGGGCGATGTCTCGGTCGCATTGATAAAACGAGCTTTCTCGGCCTTCAACACAAAAAAGTGGCGAGACATTTCGGGTGTTGGCAGCTGAAAGTCAGCACCAACCAACGTCTGCTCCTTGACCAGAATCTGATCCCCATCAATATGCATCAGATAATTGGAATGGTCATAGACAGCTTCAACAGTCTGTACCTGAGCCATCTCACTGCCACGCGGTGTCTGCAGGGGAATTGCAAACGCCGGGATAATGAACTCCTGATTTATTATCAGTGCTCCGTTCAAAATCAGAGCGGCGACGAGGAGTGGTTTCAACAGTCGAAAGGCAGGAATCCCGGCCGCCAGGATTGGAAACGTTTCCGAGTTCTTGCGCAGCAGACCTAGTACGGCGATGACCGAAACCACGATCAATACGGGCCCGGCCATTTCGAAAAACTCAAACGCCCGATAGTAGTAATACAAGCCAATCTGAATCATCAGGTTGACCATCGTTGACGCATTCCCATGGAAGTCGTCAGCGTTCGTGAAGAGATCAATCACGATGTACAAACCGTAAGCTGACACAAACAACACGACGAACGTGTGTATCAATCGTCCGAGCAAATATCGGTCAAAAGTGGTGAACATCGCAGCGTGAATTCTTCCGGGCGCCGTGGCACGTACCGCCCCTACAGGAACAAAAGGGCGGCCGCAAAAACGCCGTTTCCCCAACGAAACAAGCGGGGGAATTACAGTTCAGCAATCGACTTCAGGTCAAGAGGGATAAACGGCCTCGAGATGCGACTTCAATTCGCCCGTCGGTAATTCCGGACGAGTTTTCCCGGGATATCGTTGAGAAACACGTCCTTTCCCGGAATTTTGGCAGGCAAACCGGGTCAATTTCCGGCCATTATCACGCGCAATTCGGCCTCATCCTGTCTCCGGCGATTTGGCCGACATGACAGCATCACCTTGCCAGCCCACCCCTATGGCCCCTTTTCTCCGAGTACACCACCAATGCTTCCAGGTCATGCAGACGAAACTTAGAAACAGGATGCATCGCTCGCTTCAGATCCATAAGCCCCACGCCCGGACAGCGGAGGCTAAAGCGCCCCCAACGAGGATCTGGGCGCATCTTCCGAGAAAGGTGTTGTGGCAAGTCATGACTTTCAGATCTTCAACGATGCCCTTCCTGAATTCAGCAATTCCAAATCGATTTTCCGTGAGAAGTCGGTTACGGTATGAAACTCTGCTCACAGTCGATCTGGACGCGGCTTCATTTCTGGGTCGCCGCGCTCCAATCTCCCGCCGACATGCTTTGCTGCGACAAATCCTATGATCCCAAAACTGTGCATCGTGATCGGGGGTTGTGTTGTTGCGATCGCGATTGGTAAGATTGCCTGGGCCGTCGATGAGACCGCTGCAGTTACTGATAAGCCGACGTTTACTGATGAGCAGATTGAATTCTTTGAGGCTGAGATTCGACCAGTCCTGGTTCAGCATTGTTACGATTGCCATAGCACTGATGCGGCTGAGTTACAGGCGGGGCTCTATGTGGACAGCCGCGAGGCCATGATCAAGGGCGGCGAATCGGGAGCCGCAGTGGTGGTTGGCAAGCCAGAGGAAAGTTTGCTGATCTCTGCGATCAAATACAACGGCATCGAAATGCCGCCCGATCGAAAGCTTGAACAACGTCAAATCGAGGCTCTGGCGAAGTGGGTTGAAATGGGGGCGCCGTGGCCGCAAGCGACGTCAACTCCCGGCGTTCCCGCTGCGGAATCGCGCAGGGACTGGTCGAAGTTCGATTGGGCTGAAGCTCAGCAGAGTCACTGGGCCTGGCAGCCGGTTCGACGACCAGAAGTGCCTGTGTTGAGTGCAGCACAGATTTCGACGGATGCCTTGACGGCTGGGGAACGTGAGGGAGACCTTCGGTCGGATGGGCTGGCTCGGTCTGGAGACCGGCCAGAACAGAAGGCCCTGCAATCTTCGAATGCCGTGGTTAACCCCATCGACAGTTTTCTGATGGCTCGTCGAACGACGACTGAGATCCAGGTGGTTGCACCCGCGGCCACACACATTCTAGCGCGAAGAATCTTTATTGATCTCATTGGGGTCCCACCGACTCCGCAACAAGCTCATTCATTCACGACAGCGGCTGCCGTTGATCGGCAGAAGGCGGTTGAATCGCTTGTGGATGAATTACTGAACTCACCCATGTATGGCCAGCGTTGGGCGCGGCACTGGTTGGATGTGGCTCGGTTCAGCGATGGGCGAGGCGGTTTTCTGGAGGGCGATAAAGCTTTAGATGACGCCTGGCGATATCGAGACTGGGTCGTTGACGCCTTGAATCGCGATCTGCCGATCAATGAATTCATCCGCCAGCAGGTTGCTGGTGACTTAAGCGGAGATCCCTCGCAGGCCGTCGCCACTGGTTTCTTTGCGCTGGGGCCGACGTATCAATCTGACGGAGGTGACCCTGACAGCATTGCTCAGTCGCGAGCAGAAACGCTGGATGATCGCGTCGACATTTTGACGCGTGGACTGCTGGGCATTACCGGCTCGTGTGCTCGCTGCCATGATCACAAGTTCGATCCGATACCTCAGCAGGATTACTATTCTCTGGCTGGCATCTTTAACAACACAGCGACTCATGAAATGCCACTGGCGACAGCGGATGTCGTCCAAAAATTCCGTGATCATCAACATGTGGTTGAGGAGTTAAACAAGAAGATAAAAACGTTCCCCAAGCGGTCGAGGAATGAGAAGAATCCTGCCGCCGAAGAGGCCTCTAAAGAAGAAGCCACTCCCGAAGAACAGGCACAGCTGGATCAATGGAAAGCCAAACTGGCTGAACTGCAGAAGAATGCTCCGCCCGCTCTGGAGACTGCTCATGCGTTGCACGAAACCGGGCACGAGGACATGAAGGTTGCTCTGCGAGGTAACCTGCTGAAGACAGGTGATGTGGCCCCTCGCCGTTTTCTGCGAATCCTGTCGGGAGCTGAGCCGACACGTTATACGAAAGGCAGTGGTCGAGAAGAGTTGGCGGCTTCCATCGTGGATCCTCAGAATCCGCTCACCGTGCGAGTTTTCGTCAATCGAATCTGGCAGCATCATTTTGGAGCCGGACTTGTGCGTACTCCCGGTAACTTCGGAACGCTGGGTGAGAGCCCGACTCATCCGGAATTGCTCGACTGGCTGGCGAGTGAATTTGTCGCCAGGGGCTGGTCCCTGAAATCCCTGCATCGCCAGATCATGTGCTCCGCCACTTATCAACTGAGCAGTGACTACAACGAGCAGTCTTACAAGGCGGATGGTGACAATCGACTGCTGTGGCGAATGAGTCCTCGTCGGATGGATGTGGAGGCCTGGCGCGATTCGTTGCTGTCTGTGACGGGTGAGCTGGATGCTTCGCTCGGCGGTCCATCTCATCACAATATTACGGAAACGAAACGTCGAACGCTGTATGCAAAAGTGGGACGAAATGGTGATGCATTTGGTTCGGATGTGTTTTTGCGTCTGTTCGATTTTCCGCTGATGAGATCGACGGTTGAGCAGCGTCCCAGCAGTATCGTGCCGCAGCAGTATCTGTTCTTTATGAACAGTCCTTTCATGATTGATCGAGCCAAAGCGTTGGTCGCTCGATTGCATTCGCTGAGCGATGCGAACGATCAACGTATCAAGCACGCATACCAGTTGTTGTATGCTCGTGACCCGGAGCCGACAGAACTCGAACTTGGGTTGAGTTTTGTCAGTGCCGCCAGTGATGGAAGCAATTTGTCCAGTTGGGACAGGTACGCTCAGGTGTTGTTAAGTTCCAACGAATTCATGTTCGTGAGGTAATCGCCATGTTTCATCGAAATCCTCTGCGCCCGATTGATCGTCGTGATGCATTGCGGCAGCTCGGGGCCGGTTTTGGGACGCTGGGGCTGGCGAGTATGCTGGCTCCTTCGAATGCCGTTTCCGGCGTTGCACATGCAGACGTGGTGAGCCATTCCGATTCTCCGCTGGCACCACGGGCTCCGCATTTTGCTCCGAAGGCGAAGCATGTGATTCAGTTGTTTATGCCAGGCGGGCCATCGCAAGTCGACACGTTCGATTATAAGCCGGAGATTGCGAAACACGCCGGTCAGCGGCCCGAGTCTGTTGATCGCAAGTCGTTGCGAAACACAAAGATGGGGCTGATGCCATCGCCGTATGCGTTTCGGCAACATGGTCAGTGCGGTCGGTGGGTGAGCGAGATATTTCCTCACGTGGCAGAACTGGTTGATGATCTCTGCTTCATCCATTCGATGCACACCGACACGCCGGAACATGCCAGTGCGATGATGATGATGAATGTCGGGCATCTCCAGCCGACTCGTCCCAGTATGGGATCATGGCTGACTTATGGTTTGGGCACCGAGAATCAGGATTTGCCTGGATTCATCGCCATGAGCCCTCGCGCGCAGCCTCGCAACAAGCTGGCCAACTGGGGCAACGCGTTTTTGCCTGGCGCTTTTGCGGGCACGTACGTGAATATTCACGAGATGAAGCCTGATCGTATTATGCAGGACCTGAAGAACAACTGGTTGCCTCAAACGGACCAGCGACATCAGGCCGACCTGCTGACAAGACTCAACCTGCTGGATCTGCAACGGCAGCAGCATGATCCTCAGCTGGAAGCCAGCATTCAGACGATGGAGATGGCCTTTCGAATGCAGTTCGCTGTTCCGGCCGCGTTTGATACGAGTAAGGAATCAAAAGAGACGCTCGAGATGTATGGAGACAGCGAGTATGCCAAAGGTTGCTTGCTCGCTCGCCGACTTGTCGAACGCGGCGTGAGAATGGTTCAGCTGTCTCTTTCCATCGACGGATACGACATCGCCTGGGACACTGGCCATGAGAACATTGTCGATGGGCATCGCCGATTGGCTTTGGCCTGCGATCAGGGCATCGCAGCGCTGATCAAAGATCTCAAGCAGCGTGGGCTGTTTGAAGAGACTCTGGTAGTCTGGGGAGGTGAATTTGGAAGGGCACCGACGTCAGAAGGTCAGATGGGCCGCGATCATGATCACTATGGTTTCACAACGTGGATGGCCGGCGGCGGTGTGAAAGGCGGGATCAGTTATGGATCGACGGACGAGTTTGGCCTGACCGCGGTGGAAGATCGCGTCCATGTTCATGATCTGCACGCGACCATTCTTCATTTGATGGGGCTCGACCACGAACGACTCACCTATCGCTACAGTGGCCGCGACTACCGGCTGACTGATGTGCACGGAAAAGTTGTCAGTGAGATAATCTCGTAGCGCCGTTCTATACAGGGGCCGCTGGTTTATTTCGTAGTGCCGACTTCAGTCGGCGTTGTCCTGCGGAATTGAAAACGAATGCTGGCTGAAGGCAGCACTATTAGTTGCAGGAACCGGACGCTGACGCGTTCCGGCTGATCAATTCAATCAACAGGCTGCTACGCGTGAGCACCGCCGGGATGATGACCTTCAGCCAGCGCCAATCGGCGCAGCCAGCGGTAGTGAGAGGCAAGCCCTGACATGAATGTTGGGTGAACGTTGTAGCGAATTCCGAACTCCTGACAGGTTTCACGAACCAGCGGACTGAGCGCTCGATAATGAATATGGCAGACTTGCGGAAACAGGTGATGCTCGATTTGATAATTGAGTCCGCCAACTAACCACGAGAGCAATCGATTGTTGGGGGCAAAGTCGACCGTCGTTTCGATCTGATGGATCGCGAAGGATGACGTCATACGACCTGTGTCAGATTCGGGCATTGGAAACGCAGCTTCTTCAACGACGTGCGCCATCTGAAACACGATGCTGAGCATGACGCCCTGAAAGAATGACACACCCATGTACACCGCCAGAACCTGCCACCACGGATGCAGCATCATGGGGACGACGAATCCCATAACAATGAAGAAGATTTTCCCAAAGATAAAGATCGCCAGCTCCTGACCTCGCGGACGAACGACAGAGTGAACTCCGATTCGGCCACGCAGCAGATCACGGAAGTCATCGTAGAACTGCCACTTAATGGCGATGAAACCGTAAAGAAACCACAGGTAAAAATGCTGGAGGCGATGGAAGCTCAGGTACTGCTGATGAGGTGACAATCGGCCAAGGATTCCCAGTTCAATGTCATCATCGTGTCCCGTGATGTTGGGGTAAGTGTGATGAATCACATTATGTTTTCGGGCCCAGTAGTAAGAACTACCGCCCAGCATATCCAGAGACAATGCAGCCATGCGGTTAACGATTGAGAATCGTGAGTATCCTCTATGACTACCGTCATGCTGAATACTGAACCCGATGGCTGACATCGCCAGTCCAAGCGACGCGCAAGCTGGTGCGACGGTCCACCACGAGACCGGACCAAAAACGAGGAACGCATAGGAAGCCGCAAACCACGTCAGGATTACTGCACTCTTGACGTACATCTGCCAACAGTCTCGAGGAGACTTGTGGGTACTTTGGAAGTACTGATCAACCCTCCGTTTGAGCGACAAAAAGAATTCATCATGTCGTTCAAATTTAGGGATCGCGGTGGCGGTCGTTGAGGCCGATGGTGGGTTGCCGTCGGCGTGGGATGCCTCAGAAGCCAGGGACATAGTCTGCCTGTAATTCACTCGGAATGACTCGTGACGAGTAACAACGTGACACTCTACCCCTGTGTCTCAATGATTGCCAGTGCCCTTTGGAATTCCCGCGGTCAGGGGTTCAGCTGTAAAACAAAAAAGTATGCACTTCCGGAAAAGTCTGCGTGTACTGCCGCAATCAGTTAAGGTTTATTCACGAAGCAATTGCTCCAGAACCGTCCTGTTGGCCTCCGGAAACTCCAGAGTTGCCAGTTCCTCAAACGTCACCCAGCGAAACGGAAATGTCGCAGGAGCCTGATCCGGCAAGCCGGGACTCAGGCCACAACGCCAGAAATGCAGCTCAACATCGCCGTGTGCATAACTGTGCTCAACCGTTGCCAGGTGCTCTCGTGGAACAATCAGCAAGCCGGTTTCTTCTCGACATTCACGAACTGCGCAGGAGCGAGGTGTTTCATCGGCTTCGCACTTTCCGCCAGGGAATTCTGAGAGGCCCGCCAGAGGAACACCGGCCGGTCGCATTCCGACCAGAACTCGACCGGCTGATTCGACGACCGCAATACCGATTCGCTTTCGAAGATTTGACATTTCACTCACTATGTTCGCATTCGTCCTCTCACCGAGCTCTACAATCCCGCCTTTCGGCGGTTTGGGAGTGGAGAGATGACGAAATCGGAAGCGGACTTCAGCGTGCTGCTGCGGCCGTTTCGAGGAAATCGGCGGGAGGTGCCCCCATGATATTGAAGCCGCAGTCAACGTGAACGATTTCGCCAGTCATGCCGCTGGACAGCTTGCTCAGCATGACCATGCCCATGCTGCCCACTTCTTCTGCATCAAGATTTCGACGCAGTGGCGAAATTGAGGCATTCACAATCTGCATCTTGTCGAAGTCACCCACTCAGCTCGAACTGACGGTTCGCAATGGCCCCGCACTGATCGCGTTGACGCGAGTTCCCGCAGGGCCCAGTTCGCTGGCCAGGTATCGCACGCTGCATTCCAAAGCGGCTTTGCAGATTCCCATCAGGTTGTAACCCGGGACAACTTCTTCACCACCGAAGTAGGAAAGAGTCAGAATGCTGGAGTCACTGCTGAGCGCGTCGCGTTTCTTCGCGGCACCAGCGACGGCCAACAGGCTGTAGGCGCTGATTTCCATCGCTGTCTTGAAACCACCACGGCTGCAGGCCCACGTTGGGCCAGTCAAATCTGCGGGTGGAGCAAACGCAATACTGTGAAGAATGAAGTCCAGCTTGCCGAAGGTTTCAACCGCCTTCGCTATCACGGCATCAATGTGCTCGTCGTTGCAGACGTCCATCGGCATCAGAAATTTCGAGCCGATCGGATCGACAAGTTTGGCCACCTTGTTGTGATTCTTTGGGCGATCTCCGGAGTCTGGCAGGTGCGTGAATCCCATTTCCGCACCTTCACGATGCAGAAACTCAGTAATCGCCCACGCAATTGATCGCTCGTTCGCGATCCCCAAGACAATGCCCTTCTTGCCGGCAAACAGACCCATCGCAATCAACCTTCTTAAGCTAACGTACGTCTTAGTTCTCTTTGTCTCGCCATGGCCACGATCCCGCGAGATCTCTCTGGAAACATGATAAGCAGTTTCCGGCGAAATCTCCTGTTTTGAGGGGATTCAGGCCAAGCACAATTCCAAATCGGGTGCGATCAGTATTCGAATGGCGAGACTGCACAGACGGGATGATAGAGGCTGACTTTGCCAACGAAAAGCCACTGACCATAACGCGAAAGGCCGGGGCCGAAAGCCGACATTCTCAACCGGCACCGCAGCACGAAGTTCCCAAGCTTCGTGGGTGGGCGAACTTGTGTGAGCGTTTGATGTATTTCCCAGGGAACGCCCGCTTAGACTTGACCATCGCGTAACTTGTCCGAAAATCGGGAGAGTCAGTCTTCTTGAACTGACCCTGCCGATCGTAACCACCTGCTTTTCGGAGCCGAATAATGCCCGTGTTGCGAACTACCGCATCCGTGTTGTGTGCCCTGCTGTTAGGTCTGACCACGGGGCAGCCGTGTTTCGCACAGCAGAAAAGTGCGGCTCAGTCCAAGGCCGCAGTGCCTCAAAAAGGATCGCCCACTGCCGAAAAAGGCAAGAAAGCGGGGGCTCCGGCTGGTAGTGACGTGGGCACCGTGATGCCTCTTAATGCGGCTGGCTGGCCAATTGTCACAACGTATTTTGAGTCCCAGGCAGGTAAAGAATCGCCAGTTGTGATTCTTCTGACGAGCACTGAGGGATCGGACAAGGTCGATGCTCGCAATCGGCTGATTTGGCAATCCACGGCGTTGTCCCTTCAGAAAAGTGGGTTTGCAGTCATTACCGCAGACCTTCGTAAGCATGGAGAAAGTGTTCCCCCTCTGGCGGAAGGCAAAGAAGCTTCAGTATTGAAAATGAACACGGAGGATTACCCGTTGATGGTCACGGCCGACATGGAAGCAATTAAGGCGTTTTTGTTGTCCGAGCACACCGCAGAAAAGTTGAATGTTCGTAAGTTGGGTATTGTTTCCATGGGCTCAAGCTCCATGGTTGCGGCTGCGTTTGCTGTAGCGGACTGGGACAAGAAGCCCTACCCCGACGGCCCAACTCTGGCGACCAGCACACCTCGAGGCCAGGACGTTCGAGCGTTGATCTGCTACAGCCCCGCCACGACCGTAAAGGGCATCAACTCAACCTCGATCCTGAAGGCCATTAAACCGCTGCCAATTGCGGTCTATATCATTGCAGCGAAGGATAACAAAGAAGATCTGAAGAACGCTGAAAAATTCTTTAAGGCAGTTGACCCAAAAGATGCCGCCTATGCCGAGTTTCGCAAGCTGGTGATTGCACCAGGAAACATTCGTGCAGAGCGTTTTCTGGAAGCCAAAGTGGAGGAGGCAAACAAAGATATTGCCGACTTCATGACCAAGAATCTGAAGCAGCTGGACATGCCATGGGTTTCGCGGAAAGATCGTCGCGGAAACTAATGGCTTGCTCTGGAGAAACGGCCTGGATCGAGGCATCGGCCGAGATTTCTCGATACGGCGACGTCGATCAGAAACTCGCAGCGTGCTGCCAGACTATTCGACGACGCTGGACTTTTCAGCATCGTCTTCCACATCAATGGTCTCTGACAACGCATCATCGTCATCGTCAGCGAACGCACCGGGTTTCGTCATGATCCAGATCATCATGGAGGAGATTTCCCAGCAGTCATGAACCTGCCACTGGGCCAACTCGGGCGTCTCAAAATGCTCCGGAGTCCGCAGAACCAGAACACAGTCAGCACTGGAAATCGTGTCGCGAGCCAGTCGCTTCAGACTGGACCACAGTGGCTTTCCCGGAGCGATCTCATCGGCCGTTCGATAAGGAGGATCAAAGAAGATCAGGGTGTACGGCAAGCAGTCGTCACCGCCTTTGGGCCGGAAAGATGTTCTGCGGACATCCGTTTTCCAGCATATGGTTCGAGCTTCGGGTGCAATAGTCTTAACGTTGGAAACAAGCAGTTCATGAATCTCCGGATTCGCTTCGAAGAACACGCAGGACTTGGCCCCGCGGCTGAGCGACTCCATCCCCATCGACCCAACACCGGAGAAAACATCGGCGACGCGAGCATTGGGAATCAGTTTGCTCAGGCGGTCAAATACCATTTGTCGCACTCGATCAGTATATGGTCGAGTGGAATCATCGGAGGGAGTCTTCAACAGCCGACGACGATACTGACCTGAGATGACTCGCAACGACATAGACGCAACGCCTGTTCCTGGAAGCAGCACGGACGGAATGCTGGAATCGTAACCAGAAGTTCTATGAAATCCCGGAGTGAACCTGCGAGTCCGCCAGGATTTTGAGAGGTGAGGCAAAGATGCGAAAAATCCTAGCAAAACTGAAGGAAATCAGAATTTTAACCGCTGCGATCGATTGACACCTCCGAGGATCAGAACTCTACTTCCTGCAAAAATACGAGGGTTTTTCGTGTCTCCGAAGACATCCCCTCTTTGTGACCAGTTTGTTCCCGTTCTGAAATTGAATTGAAGGAGAGAATTCCCGATGGCTAAAAAGTCTGATAAGCCTCTGTCAAAGACCGACATTTTGAATGCCCTGGCAGACGCCACCGGACAGAGCCGGAAGGAAGTTGGGGCCGTATTGGAAGCTCTTGAAGCACTGATCTCTTCAAACGTCTCCAAGGGCCCAGGAGTGTTCAATCTGCCAGGTCTGCTGAAGATCTATGTGCACACCCGTCCTGCAACAAAAGAACGAACTGGCCGCAATCCAGCAACTGGCGAAGAGATCAAGATTGCTGCAAAGCCAGCCAAGAAGGTCGTCAAAGTTCGCGCTCTGAAGAAGCTGAAAGAACTCATCTAAATTTTCCCATGGATAAGGGGAAACTCACTGGTCTGGAGCCTGTTTCCTGTTCGGTGACGCTGAGGGTTTGATCAAAAGGTGCCGTTTCTGCGAGAAACAGGCACCTTTTTTCGTGTAGAGCGAACTCCGGACCAGTTCCGGCAGGAATTGCCGGAACGCATGTTGACGATGTGATTGGGCACGTCTAGCATGTAAGAGGCGTATTTTGACTCGCTGGGCACAGTCGCGGGGAGCATTCGCAGGATGTTGGGAGGTTTCCATGTTGGTTTTATCAAGGAAGAAGAACGAAAGCATTGTCATCAATGACAATGTCGTAGTGACTGTGGTTGAGGTCAGAGGGGACAAGGTCAGAATCGGTATTGAAGCGCCACGCGATGTGACCGTTCATCGCCAGGAGGTGCTGGAGGCGATTCTGGGCGAAAAACTTAAGTTGGCTGCAGATCGTTCCGAAGAATCCTGCGACTCAACGGCTTACTGATTTGATTTGCCGGAAGATGGTTCGCTATCCTCCTCGATCAGAACAGGTCGTTCATTCGGCCCCATCGTCTAGTTAGGTCTAGGACATCGGATTTTCATTCCGGTAACAGGGGTTCAAATCCCCTTGGGGTCACTCTGAAAAGCCCACCGATTCATTCGGTGGGCTTTTTTCGTGCGTTCACATTTTCTTGATCACGGCGGCGATGTCGCCACTGTCGACTATCCTTGAAGTGTCCCACCCCCTGAGTTTCAGCGACCAGTACTTTTTTTCAACAAATCCTTGTTTCACATCCGCCCAAGTTCTCCCTCAAGGATTTTGAAACGGTTCTTGTCTTTGCCGCTGATCCAGTGCTCAAGCTCAGAAAAGTCTGGAACAGACGAAATCTGAGGCAGCCTACAACCATCCTGCTTATCATGTGCATCAACAGCCGTGCAGCGTGATATCCTGAAGGGACCGCGAACGCTTTTTCTTCGCGCTCGCAATTCTCATGGTCATTTCGTAGAGTCTTAGTGCCCTCGACAGACATTCCCTACAATCGGCATCCTGGTGAGTTACTCTGCCTGGGATTCCGGGCAAGAGATCTTCGTGTTCCCGGCGACGACATCGAGTCCAAAGCGTTTCTTTGGACCTGCGTCCAACGAGTGTGAATTCATTTGCTGCTGTGGATGTGACTAGTGATTCATGAGTTCTTCGCTCACCTGTGAACATTGCAGCGCGAAACTGAAGTTGAAGGCGGGCAAAACCAGCTTTCGAGGCAAGTGCCCGCGTTGTTCGGCAAAAATCGAATGGATGGCCCCAGTCGAAGGTGAGTCGGCCGAAGCGTCTGATGAGTTTTTAGAAACGCTTGAGCAGTTTGCGATCCCGGCGCAACAGCAACTTCCTCAGCCTGTAAGTCCTCCGAAAAAGTACAAGGACACTTCGGCCGATGTCCTTCGTAAACTGCTTGCTGGCTTTCAGGGGACAATTCCGCGTCGAGGTCCGGGAGTTG
>JAXMBU010000038.1:0-71103 GCA_046349735.1 Planctomycetaceae bacterium | reverse complement strand
TACGTGCGTTGAGCAGCAACTCGAACAACGCTGGCTCATTTCTCGTCTGAACGAAGTACTGAACCAGGGACGCCTGAAGATCTTTTTCCAGCCGATCGTGACTGGACTCGATCAAAAGGTGCTGGGTTATGAAGCACTGGTGAGAACCGATGTGACCGGACTGGAAACTCCGTTCCAGCTCTTCGGCGCTGCGACGCAACTTGGGCAGGAAACGCGTCTGAGCCAGCAGTGCCGCGCTGAAGCGGTTCGTGTGATCGAAGAGGCCAGCATTCAGGGCACGTTGTTTCTGAACACGGATCCTAACGAAGTTCTGGGAGAAGAACTCATTCAATCTATGAAAGAGCTGCGCAACAGAGCCAGCAATCGACAGCTGGTCCTCGAGGTTCACGAAGAAGCCGTTCCCGAAGCACGGCGTTTCCGTGAATTCGCGAAAGCGCTGCGAGATCTTGATATCAAGCTGGCCTTCGATGACTTCGGAGCGGGCCAGTCGCGACTGCTGGAATTGGCGCAGGTTTGCCCGGACTATCTGAAGTTTGATCGTTCCCTGGTCAAGGATCTGGGCAGCTCAGAAGCCTTCCACGAAGATCTTGTTCGCACACTTCATAACAGCGCGGTCTCACTGGGGATCACGACACTGGCAGAAGGACTGGAAACGCCGGAATCGATCGAGGCCTGTCAATCGATCGGCTTTGCTTTATATCAGGGATATGCCTTCGGACGACCTCAACCCATCACGGCATTCTGATCGAGGACCGAAGATCAACTACCTTAGATCCACCGAGAACGACGTCGGAGCAGCCACCGAGAAGACCGGATCGAATCGACCGCGCCGCGCAAGTCTCGCGCCGCCGCCGGGGAACCATTGAATGCCCAGAAAGGCATCGACGGTTCCGGTGTCGGCCGGCATGATGAGATTGGTCTCGCCGTACAACGCAAAATGATCATTCAAAGGTGCCAGGAAATCCGCTCCGAACAGTGGTACCGTCGACTGCGCTGGAGATGGTCCTGTCACGGCATTGTTTTCGCCATGACCATCGGCGAGACCCAGCCAGAACGTTGTCTGGGTTTCTG
Organism: Planctomycetaceae bacterium; assembly: GCA_046349735.1. Taxonomy (GTDB): domain Bacteria; phylum Planctomycetota; class Planctomycetia; order Planctomycetales; family Planctomycetaceae; genus SXXK01. Next base: position 70,032 of record JAXMBU010000038.1, on the reverse strand, counting down.
ATTCCCAGATGTGTCGCCAGTAGAGCGAACCCTGATTGATCGTTCGTAGTGAAACGGGACCGCCTGCAAAACTTCCGGAATCTTCAATGCCACGCAGCTGAGCCGACAGACCCAACTGATTGCATTCATCAGCATCGAAACCAATTCTTCCACGCCATTGCGAGAGGAAGAACTGATCATAAGACTCTTCCACCATGAAGTCGTGAGCCACGGCCCAAAGAAATCCGGAATCACTTCTCTGAAACAAACCAACTGTTGTATAGCCCCGGACGCGATCAGTTGCCTGACCAAGCAGTTCATAAACGCGCACTGCGTTCTGAGTACCTACAACGCCGGCTCCAAGCTGCAGCCCCAGGCCTGATTCTTCATCGAGAGCGAAACTGGAGTTCACATTGCCCTGGAGTCCAAGGTTGGCATTGACTCCAAAATCCTGCGGCTGCTTCGAACCGTCGATGCCGCCGAAAAACGTGAGCGATCGCAACCAGCCACTCGTCGCATCAGAACCCGGCGCACAATTCGAATCACTGGCCTCCGTAAAGCAGCCGGCGTCGGGATCAGAAAGAGAAACGATGTCCACGTCTGTCTGAGTCGAAACAAGCAACGGCGTTGCCACATCAGAGGGCTGAAAAAGCTGAAATCGGGCCTGAAAGGTATCAGACGCTGAAACGCTGGGCAGTGGAAGCAAGAACGCCAGAAACAGGAGTTGAAGGTGTGGATGTCGTGACAATTCGCAGGCCTCCTGCCTGAGGAAAAACCAAAAGAAAGCAGTTCGACAGGACGGTTCATCGTCGCGAGATACACCCGGATTTTTTTGGACACTGCTTCGACTCCGTATAATCCGCGATCTGACTCCCGGTTGCTGTCCAAGCGCGAATAACCGACAAGATTTGCGCAATGAGTGAGTCTGTTTCGTCAGTCACAGGCGATTGATTGGTCTACTGGCTTTCCCCATTCGTCTGTTGGCCGAGGGAAGACGGCAACAGTGCCCGGGATCTCGCAGAGTTCGTAAGTTCGTCGCGACAATTCTAAAACTAGCGATTGGCGACAAGTGCAGGAATCTCTGAGCAGATCTATACTCCTGGGGCGGAGGGGTGACCTCACCGGACTTCTGCAAACCCACGAAAGTCCTGCACTGAAAGATCGAACTCGCCTGACAGCAACTGATTTCCAACACCTTTGCACTCATGGCGATCATCGCGACACGCCGAATGCAGTGAGAATGAACATCGGTGACTGAGCCTTTGAGAGTATGTCGTCATGGATTCACATCAGAACTCTCAGGTTCACCGAAAAACATCCACGCGGGATGGCAATGCAGCCAGTCCCAATGAACTCCCACTTCGCAGTTCCGGTCCGTTTCGAATCGCGATGACCTATCTGGTTCTCGGCCTGCTCTGGATCTGGATCAGCGACTTCAGCCTCGTCCGCATGGATATTCAAAGCCTGGCCGCCTTCTGGGCCGCAGCTGGAAAAGGATCCTTGTTTGTCATCGCCTCTTCGGTGCTCGTCTTTGTTCTTGTCTATCGCGACTATGCAACAGTGCTGAACGCCGTTAACGAGCGAAGGACGACCGACGAAAAGCTTCGAGCCAGTGAGACGAGACTCCGACTGTTGCTGAAGCATATGCCGGCCTCAGTAGCGATGTTTGACCGCGAAATGCGTTACCTGTATGTCAGTCGTCTGTGGTTAAAGGAATTCAATCTGGAAGATCAGGATGTGACTGGTCAAATTCACTATGAGTTGTTTCCAACGATGCCCCAGCGCTGGCGTGAGACACACCAGCGTTCTTTGGCCGGTGCAATTGAAAGTTGTCATGAAGATCAGGTCGTTCTTTCAGACGGGAGAACGCAGTGGCTGCGCTGGGAAGTCCATCCGTGGCTGACGGCTGATGCAGAAATCGGCGGCATCATCATCTTTTCTGAAAATATCACCAAACAAAAACAGGCTGATGAGATTCTGCGTGCCAGTGAAAAGCGATATCGACAACTGATCCACTTGCTGCCTACCGCCATCTTTCTGCAGTCACAGGAAAAAATCACATTCTGTAATCACGCGTTTCTCAAGTTGATTGGTGCTGAGCATCAGGATGAAGTTCTCGGCAGCAGCCCGTTTGACATTGTTCATCCCGAGTACCATTCGCTGGTCCGCGACCGCATCGCGCGCATGCGCGAAACGGGAAAGCACGCTCCTGAGGTCGAGATGCGTGTTGTGCGACTGGATGGCCGACAAGTCCCGGTTTATTCGATTGCGACTCTGGTTGTCAACGCGGGAAAAGCTGAGATTCTGGTGGCGATGACGGACCTGTCTGAGAGGCATCATCTGGAATCGCAAATCCGTCAGGCTCAGCGGATTGAAGCGATCGGTCGGCTGGCTGGGGGCATCGCACATGACTTCAACAATCTCTTGACGGTCATCAATGGATACTCGGAACTGCTGACCCCTGGCGCGGATCCGACCAGCATTGAGCACGTTGCGGTTTCCGCGATTCGTGAAGCCGGCACCCGGGCCGCTTCGTTGACGTCGCAACTGCTGACGTTCAGCCGAAGAGCCATTGTGTCCCCGGTGGTTCTCGATTTGAACCAGCAGCTTCGTCAGTCAGAGAAGCTTCTGCGCTGCCTGATTGGCGAAGACATACTGATTAGTCTTTCGCTGGACCCGAATCTGGGTCGCATCAAAGCCGACCCGGGACAGTTGGACCAGGTTGTTATGAATCTGGCGGTTAATGCACGCGACGCTATGCCGACGGGCGGACAGCTTCGCATCGAAACGAGGGCAACAAAACTCAACCTGAACGGCTCCGACGAAGACAGTGTTCCCGACTCGGAGCTAACGGCCTTCTCTGAACTGACTGTCAGTGATACCGGTTGCGGGATTCCTCGCGAAAATCTGCAGGCGATCTTTGACCCATTCTTCACCACCAAAGAACCAGGTAAGGGTACCGGACTGGGACTCTCCGTCGTTGACGGAATCATTCGTCAGGCTGGCGGATTTATCCTTGCGGACAGCGAAGTCGGGAAGGGAAGTCTGTTTCGCATCTGGTTCCCAGTGGTCAATGAACCAGTATCCATCACCGAGACCGACTCTTCGGCAACCATGTCATCAGTCATTCAGACGATTCTTCTCGTTGAAGATGAGGCGGCCGTTCGTAACGTCGTGCAAACCGGACTGGAATCTTTTGGTTATCGAGTCATCGTGGCTGGTAGCGCTGCGGAAGCAATCCAGTTGATGCAAACTCAGGGCCCGGAAATTGATCTGCTTATCACGGATGTCGTGATGCCTGGAATGAGTGGACGACAGCTAAGCGATCAACTTCGCATTCAGTACCCGAACCTGAAAATTCTGTTCGTCAGTGGATACACAGATGATGCTGTTGTTCGACATGGTGTTGAAGATTCGAGCGATATTCTTTTGCTGAAGCCTTTCACGCCTGCGGAACTTGCTCAAAGAATCAGAACCCTGTTCGATGACGCGGAACAACTGCCAACCGCCATCGAGCAGAGTTAGCAACCGAAGAATCTGCGCCCCAGGATACCCTCCAACATTCAACGCAGACTTTATGCAGCAGACATTATCGACCAGTCAGCAACCCTGTTTAGTGTGGCTGAGGAATCGGACCTTCGGGACCATGCACAGCGTTCGAATACTGAAACTGGACCGGAACTGTTCCCGAACCATCTGTCAGTGGCACTTCTCTGACGATAGTGCTGAGTTGCTGGACCTCTTCGATCGGATAGTCACCGCATTCTTCTCCTCGATCCGACACCCAACCAAGATATCGCTCTGAGTTCGGATCACTGGGGTTGCGAATCGCGTCACCAACGTCAGGATCTGTTCGGGCTTCATTGAGTTCATGATAAAGCGTTGCCACGACATTCTTCCAGGGCTCCTTGAACACCGGGATCCCGTTCGCCGTACCGTTGGCGCGACGTTCGGAGTAAACGTTGACACTGTAGTAGACCGGTGAACCGTTCTTGCGAATGCTCCCGTGGAAACCCCCGAGGCCTGAAAGAGAATCGCCTTCGTCAGCTTTCGGAATAACGGAGTGTCCGGACTCTTCATCGCCGTCGTCATCCACAAGTGAAGTCAGTCGTAACTGGCCAGACCGATCGAACATCGGCTCTGCACTGGCGACGGTTCCGCTGCGAGGAAGTTCGTCGGTCAGAACAGTTCCCGGCGGCAGCAGAAAATTGAACACGGTGGAAGGATGATCATATCCCTTCAAATAGCCTTTGTCATAAAGGTAAGCGAGACAGTATTCAACGTCCCCTTGAGACATAGTTTTTGGTCGATATCCATTGAGCGGATGAGAAGGTCGAGCAATCGATGAGATGGGCTGATTTCCAAAATACTGCATCATGACATTATTGAGATTTCGATCCGACATGGCTGCTGCAATGGCATAGTCAATCGACTCGATGTCGTTCTTGGCCCACGCATCGTCACCTCCCACATAAAGGTTGACGAATTCAAGATGTTGAATCGTATGTCCGCCGCGATACTTCAGGTCTTCGGAGGGTGTCGCTGCAATGCCTGGAACACGCTCTCCAAAACTGGGCTCTCGCCCTGGCAATCCGGAAAGACCATGCTGAATGTCGGCAGCTTCGGAGTCCTGTCGCACGAGAGAGCTCATCGGACGACCAGCACGCGAATTGCCCTGTATCGAATTCCCTGCCATCAACTGCAGGGGATCACGATTCAGCTGAGTGGACGAGCGACTTAGTGGAGGCAGTGGCCACGCAACCCAGTAGTCCCCGTGATTATCAGGAGGCGTCACAGGCATTACTGGGATTGTTCGTGATCGAGGCTCGGGCGTCGACGGATTCGAAACCGGTATCGTCGGCGGCGTCGTAGGACCGGGGAACGGTAAGCGGTCAGCTCCGAACAGGTGTCGGTCTCGGTGTGACAGGGATGTAACTCGTCACCGGATAATCCTCGGTTGGATAGCCTGTCGGATAAGTTCCAGGATAAGTCCCCGGCGGGATAAGTTCCGCCGCTGAGGACTACAGCTCCGGCGGCGGTTGCCTTGTGGATAATAACCTGATACTGACCTCCAGGCCCATAGCCAAAGCGCCATCAGGCATCCGGACACTGACAAGAAGACCAGAATCGCAGCGCAATATCGCGGCGCAGATGAGAACATCGACATGCAAGACCTCCGTGACGAGACGTCACCGATCCTGCGCTCTCAGAATGAAAAGCCGGGCAAGCACACGTTTAGGCAGCACGAAGGGTTGAGAAATCCCGTGCGGCGGGTCGTGTCAGCAGAACAGGAGAGAGCGAAAGAAATGAGTTGAGACAGGTGAGATTGAGATGAGATCCGTGAGGAATATTTGATTAGGCTCGGCGTGTAAATACGTGTTTTCTGCCGTCCGACCCATCAGAGACGCATTTTCTGCCTTGTCACCCGGCAACGAAGACTTGGCAGCCGAGTATTCCAGCAGAATCTGCCGAAACTACACTCTTCGCCAAGCAACCGTCACAGACCCATCGCTGGTGACTCGAGTTCACAATAGCTTTAATCCACGGCAGAGAGCTGTCTTCACTTCCACTCTCGATGCGACATTTGAATTTCGAGAAGAAGGACCGATTTATGACTCACCAACATCCGTCCCGCATGGGTCATCCTCGCGCGTCGGTCACAAGCCCCAGCGCGCCGCCGATTTATCAGACGACCGCTTTTGATGTGCCGGATCTCGACGTGCTACACGCGCTGTATGAAGGGAAAGCGTCCGGCGATGTTTATACTCGCGACAGCAATCCGAACCATACAGCTCTGGCGGAATCGATTGCGATCATGGAAGACGCAGAAGCCGGAGCGGTCTTCGCTTCTGGCATGGGGGCCGCGGGCAGTATCTTTCTGTCTCTGGCTTCGGCTGGAGATCAGGTCATCCTGGCGCGGGCTCTTTATGGAAAGACGTTGCAACTGGCGTCTCGGATGCAGCAACAGTTTGGGCTGCAGATTTCCTACTTCGATGCGGATCAGCCTGAGCAGCTCCGGGAACTCCTGACCGAGAAAACTCGATTCGTCCTTGTGGAGACCGTTTCGAATCCATTGCTGCAAGTGGCCGACATCGAAGCGATTGCTGGTTATCTGAACGAAAGTACTCCATTGGTTGTCGATAGCACGTTTACGACACCCGAGTTGATTCGCCCTTTGAATCTTGGTGCATCGATCGTCTTCCACAGCGCGTCGAAATATCTGAATGGTCACGGCGATGTCATGCTGGGCGTTGCTGCGGGGCGGAAGTCTCTGATCCGAAAGATGAATGAAACCTCCAGCATCTTCGGGCAGAACGCGAACCCATTCGAATCATGGCTTTGCCAGCGAGGCTTGCGGACGTTGCCGCTGCGAATGAAACAAATCTGCCAGACAACTCTGCAACTGGCCCGCGAACTTTCGATGCATCCGGCCATTCGAAAAGTGCATCATCCGCTGCTCCCCGAGCATCCGAGTCAGGCCATCGCGAGTCGGCTCTATCCCAACGGCACCGGCGGAATCCTGGCCCTGGAACTTGTCGGCGAGGGCTTTTCCATCGTGAACCGGTTTATGCAGGCCGCCTCGGGAATGCCGTTTTCCCCGACCTTGGCGGATGCTCGCACCACGATTTCGCACCCGGCAACCACTTCCCACCGGTTTATGACGGCTGCACAACGAGCGGAAATCGGAATTCGGGACGAATTGATCCGAGTGTCCGTCGGTCTTGAGCCTCTGGAACAGCTAAAAGTGGAATTTTCGCAGGTGCTTGAAGCGATCGCCGGCTGAATTCGAGCCAAACACGGGCAATCGCAACGAACGGCTTGTCACCGAGTTTCGCGGGCGATATCATCCGCGTTTCGATTTTTCCGGCCCGTTCTGCGCGCAGAGCGGCGTGCGCGTTGGCCATTGGCCATCGGCGCGATGCAAGTCATTGCTATCAATAGATTTGCGCCAGAACCGATTCCGCCACTTCGGCAGTTTCGGCCTCGTCTTTCGTATTCAGAATTCTGATTTCGTCGTGTTCGAAAACATCACACAAAGTCTGGGAAAGGCCTTTTCGGCTTTCCGGGGAACCGGAAAGATCACGGAAAGCAACATCCGCGACGGCATGCAGCAGGTCCGCACGGCTCTGCTGGAAGCTGACGTTGCGTACGATGTCGTCCAGGACTTTGTTAAGCGGGCGACGGAAGAAGCGATTGGCGAAAAGGTTCTGAAATCGCTGCGTCCTGAAGAACAGATCGTCGGGATCGTTCATCAGCAGCTGATCAATTTGATGGGTCCGGTGGATCATTCACTGGTCCTCAAACGCGACGGCGTCAGCATCATCATGATGTGTGGTCTGCAGGGATCCGGAAAAACAACAACCTGCGGCAAGCTGGCTCGACGATTGAAAGAAGCCGGGCATTCGCCATTCCTGGTTGCAGCCGACTTACAGCGACCTGCGGCGATTGAGCAATTAAAGGTAATCGGCGGCCAGGTTGGCTGTCCGGTTTACGCGGAAGATCCGAAGACAAGTAATCCCGTTCAGGTCTGTAAAAACGGGGTTAAGGAAGCAAAGCGAGTCGGTGCGAAGGTCGTGATTCTCGACACCGCCGGCCGTTTGCACGTCGACGCAGCTCTGATGAAAGAGTTGCAGCAAATTGATAGCAGCGTGGCTCCTGACCAGGCTCTTCTGGTTTGTGATGCGATGACTGGTCAGGATGCGGTCAACAGTGCCAAGGCGTTCAATGACGCTCTGGAACTGGATGGCGTGATTCTGACCAAGCTGGACGGCGATACTCGTGGCGGAGCAGCCCTCAGCGTTAAGGCTGTGACTGGCGTTCCGATCAAGTTTATTGGTGTTGGTGAGCAGTTGGATCGGCTGGAGGAATTCCATCCCGATCGAATGGCTGGTCGAATTCTGGGCATGGGCGACATTGTTTCGCTCTTCGAAAAGGCTCAGAAAGAGTTCGACGAAGAGGACATGCTGCGTCAGCAGGAGAAGATGCAGCAGGGTAAGTTCACCCTGGAAGACTTCCGCAAGCAGATGCGGCAGATCAAAAAGCTGGGTTCCATGCGAGAAATCATGAAAATGATTCCGGGCATGGGAGGCATCGTGGATCAGATGGGTGATCTGAATCCAGAAGACGACATGCGGCGGATTGAAGGGATCATCAATTCGATGACCCCCAAAGAACGCCAAAACCCTGATATTATTGACCGCGGCCGACGAAACCGTATTGCCTGCGGAAGTGGTGTACAGCCAGCAGAAGTGAATAAGCTTCTGAAGGACTTCTCCGCGATGGGGAAGATGATGCAGGGCATGTCCAGCATGGGCCTGCGTGACCGGATGCGAGCTGTCAAAGGCATGGCTGACGGCGGATTTATGAATCCGGGGGCCGAACTGATCGAAAAGAAGATGAGAAGTACTCGTGGGCCGTTGAATCAGGATCAAGCTCGCGAGAAGAAGAAGAAACAGAAAAAAGAAGCACAAAAAGCGAAGAAGAGGAACCGAAAGAAGTAGGACTTCAATCGCCGCAGTGTTTCGTCCCGGCATGGATCGGCAGTTTCTGCCGAAGTTTGTAAAAGACCGTTTGACCTGAGCCAGCTTCGAGCTTTCAAAGTAGTTCGTGGCTGACTCAGGTTTAACAGAAGAGTGAACAAGAGTTCGTTGAAACCTTTTACGTGGGTGAATGCACAATTTCAGACCGCTTTGTGTAGTCATCGACGATTGTTTTTGTCAGTTCAGGAGTAGCAATGGCTGTTCGAATTCGCATGAAGAAAATGGGACGCAAGCACCGTGCGTTCTTCCGTATCTGTGTTATGGACTCCCGCGTTCAGCGCGACGGGAAGGCGATCGAAGAAGTTGGCTTCTACGATCCGATGGTCCATGACAAGTCTGCTCGCGTTAAGCTGAATCTTGAGCGAGTTGAGTACTGGATGTCCGTTGGTGCACAGCCAAGCGAAAAAGTGAACGCTCTGATTCGCAAGGTGAAGCAGAACAAGTTCGGCAAGGCTCTCGCGCCTCCTCCGATGCTGGCTCCAAAGGTGAAGGAAGTCGCAGCTCCAGCAGAAGCTGAAGCTCCTGCGGCTGAGTAATCCGGATCAGACTGCTGCTGGGTCTTGTTCGGACTCTCAATGTTTTCAGAGTGCCTGACTTCAATGAAGTGAGCGCCTGATCAGAAGTTCGACCATAGTCTCCAGCCAGCAAATGGGACATCGGCTGTTATGCGGTTTGATATCCTCACCCTGTTTCCGGAGATGTTCGAGGGATACCTTGGACAAGGTCACCTGAAACTGGCAGTAGAACGCGGTCTGGTAGATATCAAGCTGCACAATTTTCGGGACTATGCTCCCGGGAAACGACGGCAGATCGATGACAAGCCGTTTGGTGGTGGTCCGGGGATGCTGATTATGTGTCAGCCGGTTTTCGACTGTGTCGAAACTGTGCAGGCTCAATCCGAAGTACCCGGGCGATTACTGATGATGACCCCTCAGGGTCGAAAATTGGATCAAAAGCTGGTTGAGGAACTCGCTCAGGAGCCTCGACTGCTGTTGCTCTGTGGACGGTACGAAGGTTTTGATGACCGGATCCGTCAGGGGCTGCAGCCAACTGAGATTTCGGTGGGCGACTTCATCTGCAACGGTGGAGAAGTCCCGGCGATGCTGATCGTTGACACAGTCATCCGTTTGATTCCGGGTGTTCTGGGCGATGAAACCAGCAGCCGATATGATTCGTTCAGCAACGCCGGTTTGCTGGAACATCCGCAGTTCACGAGACCTCGTGAGTTTCGGGGAATGACGGTGCCGGAAGTGCTGATCAGTGGTGATCATGCCAAGATAGAAGAATGGCAGAAGGCTCAGAGCCTGCAGAGAACAGCGGAACGCCGCCGGGATCTGCTGGACCAGTCCGGCTCTGACTCTGCTGAGTTTGAATAAGTTCAAAGGAACCCAGTCATGCGAAACAGTTTGATTCTCGCTGTGGAAAAGTCCAGCCTGCGTGAGCAGCCGCTGCAGTTTGCCGTCGGCGACAGTGTTGATGTGCACACACGAATTCTTGAAGGCACGAAAGAGCGAATCCAGATCTTCAGCGGCGTCGTCATCGCTCGCAGCGGAACTGGCACTTCAGAATCTTTCACCGTTCGCCGCATTGTCCAGGGCGAAGGTGTTGAGCGAAATTTCCCAGTGAACTCCCCAAAGATTTCACACATCGAAGTGAAGCGACATGCTCGCGTTCGCCGCGCGAAGCTGTTCTATCTTCGTGAACGAACCGGCAAGGCTACACGTCTTAAAGAACGTAAGGCCAAGCCATGGGAAGTACAGGTCAGCGACTCTGCGAATTGAGAACTGGCTGGACGTCTTTGGTAGCGTAACGTGGCCAGCCTGTCGGTGAGTGAATGAGAATTGCGGCAGCGTCTGTCGGGCTTGTTGCTTTCTGCGTTCCTCGCCTGGATGGCTGATAACGTAGCTTAAAATCAGAAACAGGCGACTGCCTCATCAGGGTTCCTGAGGCAGTCGCCTTTTCGCTGCGCGGTGTGTTAAATGGTCCGGAGCTGTGGGGCAGCCAATGAAGAACCTTCTTCGCAAACTGCTGGGTGATCGCGGTGAACGTGCGGCCGTGAAGCACCTGAAGAAGCAGGGCTATCGGATCCTTGCGAAACAGTATCGGAATCAGTTTGGCGAGATCGACATTATCGCGCAGATCGGTGCCACGACGGTGTTCGTCGAAGTGAAGACTCGTAAGTCTGCGGATGACGGCCAACCTTTTGAAGCAGTCGATCGACGCAAACAGGAAAAGCTGACACGAGCTGCATTGGCGTGGCTGAAGAAGCATCGACGGCTCGAACAGCCGGCACGCTTCGACATCGTGTCGATCCTTTGGCCGGACGATGGCAGTGAACCTCGGTTGACGCATTACGAGAACGCGTTCGAACCAACCGGTCGCGGGCAAATGTTTAGTTAGCAGCCAACACAATCCCCACCTGGCCTGCCCAGGTGGTCCACGGGCCTTCTGCACCACTTACCGCCTCTGCACCCCTTCACCAATCAAGCCGCCATTTCATCATCGATGCGGCCAGGCCGTTCCGTCGACATCACCACGGCCGAGATGTTCCCGGCACGAGCCAATCGATCAAACTCCTGCTCATCAAATCCTGAAGACGCCGTCGCCATCAGCCCGAAGCCGCCGCCCAGAAGAGTCACCCCCGTCAACACACTTCCAGCAACGACCAGCAGAGCAAAGTCTCCGCCGACTTGCTGAACTTCCAGCATTCGAATTCCCACGAACAAAACCATGCCCATTCCGAAGGTTGTCAAGCACAGTCCCGTGGCAAACCTTAACGGGCGAAGCTTTTTTCTCTCGGCGGAAGTTTCCGGGCCGGGAGACTCCAGCGAGAATGTCTCCGGGACTGTCAAATCAAAAGACTCAGCAGCGTTTGCTGAGTCAACCGTTACGGTTTCTGACGCAGTGTTTGCGGTATTCGTGTTCATCTGAGTTCATCCGACACCGAGATTCGCCAACATCCTGTTAGGCAATCCGTTTCAACACCTTGCCAGTGAGGCCCGCGTTGATGTTTTGGTCGATTTGTCGGGGAAGACAAATAGGCCGAAACAAAGTACGAAGACTCGCCCTTAAGCGAGAAATCTCGGAGGAACTACCGCGTCAAACGCAGGATCTGGCCGTTCGGATCAATTGATTTCGCCCGATTTCCGGAGGATCAAGAACCGGACGCTAACGCGTTCCGGCTGATAATCCCAAAAGCTACTCCTGCGACAGCTCGCGAAGTTCATCGAGAGCGTCATCAAGGTCGGGGACTCGAGCGCCGGCAACTCTTCCTTTGCGATCACAGTCGTTCAGCAGCAGCAGCGTTTCGTAGTCTTCGTTTTCCTTGAGGCGCTGATGCAGACGGAAGCCAATCGTGCGATCGCGGATCAAATGAGCATCCATGTGATGCCGAATCAGCCACGCTGTTCGTTCGGTAATGAAGCCTTCCAAAGCTTCTAAACCAGCATTCACATGATCGTTGTTATCGATGCCTTTGCCAACATCATGCAACAAAGCAGCCAGTTGAAATTCTTCATCATAAGGCAATTCATCAACAGCCAGCACATAACACTGCAGCAAGTGATAGAGCACATCACCTTCCGGATGATACTCTCGCCCCTGGGCAGCTCCTGACAGCGGAATCAGCAGCGAACGATAAACCTGAAATCGATCGATGGCGTTATCCGCTGCAGTGACTTCCGACTCAAGGTCGAAGTCCGGATACTCTTTCTGAAGGAACTGTTCAAACTCCGGCAGAGTCGCTCGTTCGATCGCCTTTCCCGTGATCGAGCTTTTGAATTGATACGTCGCCTTGTCCGGCGCGTACATGGTCAACTCAACGGGAAAGCGATCCTTAATATGGAAGTGCGTGAAGATACGCTCTTCACCATGCTTACGCACGCGTTTGCGTTCCAGCTGATAATCGATGCCTTCCGCTTCAAGCCGAACCTCCACAGCTTCGGCGGTCGCGGAGAAAATGTGAATGTCGATGTCTGAACCCTGCCGAATATGGCCCGTGAAGGTACTGCCGATAATCTTCGGCCGAAAGTTCTCCAGCATTCGCATCAGTCGCAGCGCTTCGAACCGCATCTCACGAAGACGATCAAATCGTGAATCGCCTTCGAAGAGATTCGCCAGCCGCAGAATCTCATCGCGGATTTCGGCATTCGTGGGTAATTCAGACGGTTTGACCCAGCCCTGGCAAAGTCGCTGAGCTGCCTTGAGTTTGGCTCGGTAGTACTCAGACTCACTTCGGGAGTACATCAGACGTGCGGATTCCACAATGATCGCACGTCGCAGTTTTGCATCTGTCATGAAACAGTGTCGGATTCATGAGAAGACATCCGGATGCTGGTGACATTCATCAGCACAATTCTGGATGCACTCTCAATGCCCTTCCTGGCCGACACGCGGGCGAACTGCATGGTACTTAGCCAAGGTCGTTGATTCAAGATGGATATCGAAAACATGATGACCAACGCATTGGACAGAGACGACAGGATACGGCGACATGCTTCAAGTGCTCCGACCCGCCGATCGTCACGGAGATGGCTGAACTGAAGACGGATCCTGCGATCAAGTCTCATCATCGCCTGGTAGCATTTGGACGTTTTGGGCTCGATGGAATCGGAAATTCCAACCTCAGTCTCTTTCGCTTGATTTATCGAGAGATTCAGGAGTTTCGCTTCGCGAACCATGTTGTCAGAATCTCTGACCTCCAGAGCACCCTTCTAATCAGAAACATCAAATGACTTCCGACTTACCACAAGCACCTGAAGACACAAAATCTGCCCCCGTCGAAAGCAAGCATCCTCTGCGACTCTGGCCAGCGTGGTTGATTCTGGCCATGCAGTTGGTCGCGTTGATCCTGACGGTGACACCTTCGATTCGGAACCTTCCGCGGTTCATCTTCATGATGGTCGGGCCGCTTGCCACAGGGCTGGCATTCACCATTTGGCTGCTGTTCGCAAGCCGACTCCGCTGGCGAGAAAAGCTGGCTCTCGTGATTGCCGGAATCACATTCCCTCTGGTCGCTTCGCAGATCAGTGACTTCGACGATGCACTGCGAACTACCATGTGGATCTACGGAGTTCCGCTGGCCGAACTGATGATCACGCTGGCTCTGTCGATCTGGCCACAGGCTCCTCGTCGTTGCCTTCTGGCCATTGTGCTGCTTGGCGTCGGCTGGAGCAGTTTTGCCCTCGTCCGAAATGAAGGCTTCGATGGTGACTACTATGCTGAGTTCCGCTGGCGCTGGAGTCCTCGACATGAAGACACGCTGCCCGAGTTGACGCCACAGTCCGGAGTCACTCCCGAGAATTCGGAAAACGCGGATACCCCGGTGAATGACCTCATCTGGTCGCAGTATCGAGGCCCCGAAGGCAACGGTTCGTCTGACGAAGAGATCGCTCCGCTGGACTGGACGGCGAATCCTCCGAAGGAACTTTGGCGAATCTCGATCGGCCCCGGATGGGGTTCGTTCGCGTACAACAATCGAAAGTTGTTTACTCAGGAACAACGCGGCGAGAAGGAGCACGTCACCTGCTATTCGGCTGCTGACGGACGTGCGATCTGGACGCATGCCGATGAGACTCGCTTCAACGAAGTCGTCTCCGGAGCCGGACCTCGCAGCACACCGAGTGTAGCGAACGGTTACGTCTATGCGCTCGGCGGGACTGGACTGCTGACATGCCTGAATGAACTGGATGGCACGGTCGTCTGGCAGAAGAATCTCGTCACCGATTTCGGGGCTCCGATTCCGATGTGGGGATTTTCGAGCTCGCCGCTCATCCTCGACGACAAGCTCATCATCTTCGCCGGCGGGCCGGAAAAGAACGGACTTCTCGCGCGCAGGATATTGCCACTGGCAATACGCTGTGGGGATTCCCTTCGACGGACATAGACTACACCACGGCTCGCCCAATGATGTTGTGCAGCCAGTCGGTCGTCGTCTTCTGCGACAGCAAAGGAGCACGCATGCGATTGATCCGAACGGCTCCGCAGTCTGGACGTTCAAGCCGGAACTCTGGAAAGGCCCGGCGATGGTGGATCCTCAACAGATTGGGCCTGAGAGTCTGCTCGTCGACCTTGGCGATGAAATCGCTGGCTCGACTGGAAGTTAAAAAGGCCGACGATCGATGGACCGTGACAGAAGCATGGTCCTCGACGAAACTGCGCCCCTCATTCAATGATAGTGTTGTGTTTGACATTAGCGTTTACGGTTTCAATCAGGCCATCTTTTCCTGCATCGACGCTACGACCGGCGAACGCAAATGGCAGGAGTGGTCGTTACGGGTTTGGTCTGACCGTACTCTGCTGCTGAAGAAAGCCGACCAGATCCTCGTGGCTGCGAAAACGGAGATCTCGTGCTGGTTCAGGCCACGCCAGAAAGCTGACGGAGCTTTCAAGACTGCCAATGCTCAACGCCGACACGGAACCACCCCATTGTTGCGGATAAGCGTCTGTTCCTTCGCAATGGCAAGACCGCGGTTTGCTTGCTGTTGGTTGAAGTGACGGAGATGCGGCGTTTGTCTCCAAAGACCTGGACATCCAATGATTGCTCACGAAATCTAGTTTCGCGAAAAGCTAGAGTGGTGAAGATGACTTCATCGCCTGTCCATCCAGTCGTGGCCAAAGCTCGAAATGGTTTATTTCATGCGATTGATAAACTGCCGTGACGAAATTCAACACGTAATAAAGTAAGGATTAGCGTTCCATTGTTAGCGCCCGGTGACCAGTTGTTTTCCTGAATGACTCACGCCACATCCCGAAATATCAGAGCCTTCATGAACGATCTCAAGTTGGTCAATGATCCGAAAATCCTCGGACGAACGAATCTCAACTTTACCACCCTTTCCGCATAGCACGATTCTTCCGTTGGTGGGGTGACTGCGGGCAGTACCGGGGACTCGAACGAGCACATTTCTGTCCACTTCGACTTGAATGTCGAGACTGGGCTCTCCTTTTCCGGTGATCGACACTAAGCGCTTGTGATCCGAAAAGTACAGTCTCCGAATGCGAAAGTCGTCCGGTAGTGGAAAATCAATTCTTTTTCGGGCAACCGGCAAATCCCATAGCCACGTGGAAGTTCTCATCCCGGTAGCTGCAAGGCGTTTGTCATGAGCACAAACATTAAGGTGATTTCGTTGCCCAGTAAGCGTCGCTTGGATCTTTACCAACATTGATGTTGCGTTGTTCGATAATTCCGTCACTCAAAAAGTCGCCGTCGCAGATCGTAAGATTGAAGCATTGTTTGCAAAAAATCGCCGTCGGATGTCCGGTGAGAAACCGAAAACATCGAGCGATCTAGACCCATCACAGGATCGAGCATACGAATTTCTGTGATGGCGGAGCGATATTGCAGCACCTTTCCAAACGGAGATAATTAACTCGTCCAAACCAGCGAAAGAGACATCCCGGCGGTCGTCGTCGCTTCAAACCTGCGATTCCAGGTTTTGCCTGCTGCAATGTCCCAGCAAAAAAACTCGGGGCTGTCCGAACATGGAAAACTGAGGCGTCATCGGCTGAAAACTCCAATCTCCGCAACAGGCCGGAATGGCACGTTCTTTCCTGAATGTCTTTTCCATGCTCGTCCCAACAGTACAGAATGCCCCGGCCCGAGCCAGCGGCAAAGTGACGTTCATCCGTTGAGACTGCCAGACTGGTGATGTTCTTGAACAGACGCTTGGGTTGCCCACTTCTTTCCCATCAGATTCAGTCGCCGGACCCATTTATTAATCCCAAACACAGGATTGTGTTTTCGGCCTCGGAGATAACAATCGCCCCCTCGCGATATTCATTGGTCATTGGCCCTACAAACTGGTCATCGACAACAAACACCTTCTCCCAATCACTCTGTCGTGGATTCGCCATTGAGGCGGAAGAAAGCGTTCCTTGATTCTCCCGTGTCTCAATGAATGAGACAATTCGGGCTCCCTGGTCTGCATACGCCGCCGCCAGCACCCGTTCGTCAAACGAAGCAACGATCGTGCGTTCGCCAGCAGCGCTGATAAGAGAAATACTCTTCGATGTCACCACGAAAAAAGCATTCAGGGAATCATTCCAGTTGATGGACTGAATCCGTTCTCGGCCAAACTCAACATAAGCCAGGTTCTCCTTGCCACTACCAGGCATCAGGCACAATTTGTCGAAACACGAGACCGCGACGAGATCCCTCTTGAGGCTATAAGCAAGGCAGTCAAAATAACTGAGGATTTCTCGTTCCTCGATCAAGTCCCAGGTTTCGCCGTGCCGTTCAATCGTGTACATGATGCCAAAGGAACCGCCTACGAAAAACCGATCCGTTTCCGGGGCTGCGAAGACACATAAATCTTCGTTTGGGGCTACCCAGCTGCTGTGCGGCAACCCTGTTTTCATATCGAATATCTGAAGTCCATTACCCCTTCCCACGGATACGAGTTGCATGCTGCTTATGAATTGCAGCATGTTGCCGCCGTTGCCCCAGGTTGCGGTACCAAGACGTTGCTGAATGTTCATGGAAAGGTCCGGATTCGACATCAGAAATTCTTTCAGAAACCCGAGGCATCGTTTATTCGAAGTCCGTCTTTATTTCGGGTATTCAGCACGGCCTGACTCGTCAGCGTTTTTAAAATCTACACCATGCTTGCCAGTCTCGTAGTTCTTCTGTGTCTTGCAATGTTACTGACTCTGGGCCCAAAGTTCAGCAGTGCTATCCTGATGGCCGTGTTTGTGGCCCGGCATTCATTCCAAAGCGCGGCCTGGGTTTATGCAAACGATCCACGGCCCGACCGAGGCAGGATCTGCGCCATGTTTCATGTCTCAGTTGGAATCTGGCTTGGTGCTCCCTCAGCGCTGCTGACGATTGGGATCATCGTGTTTTCACATGAGTATCTGCAGGTTCCGCTCGATATGGCTCGAGCTAATCGCACACTTTTGTCGCTGTTCTCTGCGATCGGCATCGCCGCCATTCTGGGTGGCCTTGCATCGCTTATGGCTCTTTGGAAAGGCGTTCGAGTCTGGGTGAATCCTCACTTTTTCGAGCCCTTGCGGAAGAACAAGCAGGCCGTCACATTCGCTCTAACTATGGCCTCTTTGTGACGGCCACATCCATCACGATGCCGGCGCTCGGCGTCCTTGCCATCGTGTTGATGAACGAGATTCCTCCGGCCATTGGCGCGGCTGTGGTGCCCGTTACTATTCTGGTTGTCCTGATACCTTTGTTCTGGATTTCATCCCGAATTTTTGCTGCGGGCCCGAAGGATTATCTGCAGTCTGAAATGGCTCGCGATTTATCAGAACAGAACGGTTCCTGAATTCTTCGGACTAATCCTAAGAGACCTTGCTGTGGTTGTGATTGTTGAACGCCAGACTGCTTTACGTCATTTGCTGTGGTTTGGATTGAGTGTTGGGGTTTCGCTCGGCGTTATCTCCTGTGTTGCGGCTCAGGAAAGAAGAGCGACGGCTGCAGCGGACAGTGAATTCACTCAATTCGGCATTTATGCTCAGTCGGCTCCGCGAGCTGTTGCCGCCGAACCGGTGGCGACAAGCCTTCCGCTGAAACTGAACAAGGGAGACCGCATCGCTCTGATCGGAAACACGCTGCTGGAACGGTCGCAGGAGTTTGGTCACTTTGAAGCGATGCTCCATCAGCAATTTCCAGATCTGCATCTGGTCGTTCGGCATCTCGCGTGGTCTGGCGATGAAGTTGGCCTGCAGCCTCGCCCTGCGAACTTTGCCGACACCGAACAACATCTGGCCCATGAAAAGATCGACGTTATCTTTGCGGCCGTTGGCTTCAATGAATCGTTCGCCGGAGAAGAGGCGGCCGACAAATTTCGTGAGCAACTGCTCACCTGGTTAACCTCTCTGAAGACAAAAGCATTCAACGGAGAATCTGCACCTCGGATTGTGTTGATCTCGCCGATCGCCAATGAGAACGTGGCTCAGATCCCTGCTGCAGATCGCAACAACGCATCGATTCGCAAATACACGGATGTCATGCAGGGTGTTGCCGCTCGAGAGCAGGTCGGCTTTGCGGAAGTCTTCACGGACTCCGAAGCTGCGATGGTCAGCCCTGGATCGGATCTCACGATCAACGGAATCCATTTGAATCGGGAAGGCGACAAACTGTTCTCGTCGATCCTTTTCCGCAAGACTTTTGGAATCGAAGCGGGGGAACCTTCCGACGAATTGCTGTCTGCCATCGTCGACAAGAACCAGCAGTTCTTTCGGCGTTTCCGACCGCTCAACACGTTCTATTACACCGGCGGACGCAACAAGGATTATGGTTATCTCGACTTCCTGCCCGCAATGAGGAACTTCGATCTGATGGTCGAGAATCGAGATCAACGCATTTGGGACATCGCAGCCAGAGTAAAGAATCCAGCACCAATCAATGACGCCAATCTCCCGCCATTGCCGGCGGTTGACCAAAGTCGGGGAGCGAATGAATGGATGTCAGCAGCCGACGAATTGAAGGCTTTCCAGATTGATCCTCGCTTCAATGTCAACTTGTTCGCTGGTGAAGAAGAATTTCCAGACATCGCCAACCCCATTCAGATGCGATGGGATTCCAAAGGCCGACTTTGGCTGAGCTGTTCGACAACCTACCCGCATGTCTATCCGGGCAATGCGCCGAACGACAAGATTGTGATTCTGGAAGATGCCGACGGTGACGGGACTGCGGACAAGTCGACAGTCTTTGCCGATGATCTGCAAATTCCACTGAGTTTCGAGTTCGGCAATGGTGGAGTTTACGTTTCCGAACAGCCGCATCTGACATTTCTGAAAGACACAAACGGTGACGACAAAGCCGATGTCCATGAGATCGTGCTGACGGGGTTCGGCACTGAGGATTCACATCATTCGCTGCATGATTTTACGTGGACTCCGGATGGTGATCTGATTCTGCGCGAATCGGTTTTTCATCATTCTCAGATTGAGACACCGTATGGCCCGGTGCGGCAACAGAACAGCGGTTGGTTTCGTTTTGAACCAAAAACTCACCGACTGATCAGCTTTGGCACTTACAACAGCACAAACCCCTGGGGCGTGACATTTGATGACTGGGGACAGCATATGGCCAGCCATCCGGTTTACGCGGCCGCGTTTCATTCGCTCGACCCGCCATATCCTCAGCAACACCCTGTCCCCAAAGGCTTGCAGGCCTACTCGGGTGTTTGCGGGCATGAGTTCGTCGATACTTCTGCGTTTCCGGATGAACTTCAGGGCGGTTTCATCAAGGTGCGATACAAGCCGACAAATCGTGTGGAGATTCATCGGTGGAAAGAAGGTCCGTTCGGATACGAAGAGGAGTATGTCAGCGACCTGCTGTTTTCGACGAATCTGAGTTTCATTCCGGTGGATCTGCAGTTCGGACCTCGCGGCGATTTGTATGTCTGCGACTGGTACAACCCGGTCAAGGGGCACATGCAGTATTCACTTCGCGACGAACGACGCGATCGGCATTCGGGACGCATCTGGCGAATTACAGCGAAAGAGAAATCGGTTAACGACGCACCCGTTATCGCCAATGCGTCAATTGAGGAGCTCCTGGAATTGCTAAAACGATCTGAATACCGAGTTCGCTATTGGGCCAAGCGTGAACTGCGCGAGCGTGATGCTCAGGACGTTCTTCGATCTCTGGAGACGTGGGTGTCGGCGCTCGATCCGAAGGATGCTCGCTTCCGCCATCATCAACTGGAAGCTCTGTGGACGTATCGTTGGATCGGATTGGCCACGATGGCAGATTCCGTGGATGTTGCCGCAGAAGTTGCTCAATCCGCCGCTGAAGTTGCGGATGGATCTGCTAATCGCGAAACACCCCTTCAACTGCTTCGCGATCTGCTGGCCTGCGATAATGCTCACGCGCGAGCGGCAGCGACTCAGCAATTGCGTTATTGGCATCCGTATCTGAACGATGCGATTTCATTGCTGAACAAATCGGCCAATGATTCGAACGCTATTGTCCGAATGGAGGCTGCGATTGCAGCCAGCTACATTGGAACGCGTCCAGCCTTCGACGCAATGCTGGATGTCCTGAAGCAGCCTCGTTCCGGCCATGTTGATTACGCCATCACCTGCGCGCTGGGATCACGAACTCTGCGGCGACATTGGGAGAACGATCCCAAGTCCGGCATCGCAAAGATTCTCAGACAGGCTGCTCTTGAAGCGGAAATCAAAGAGCCAAAACCGAACAAAGCCGACGCAGCATTCGACAAGCAGGAAAATCTGAAGACCGTCACAATCACCTGCGTATCTGAGCGAATGCTGTTCTCGATTCGAGACTTTGCAGTAAGGCCTGGGCAGCCTGTGAAGGTTGTCTTCATCAACGGCGATGCGACAGATCATAATCTGGTTTTCGTCAAGCCTGATGCCATGGCCGAAGTCGGGGTGGCCGCCAATCTGATGGCCAAGGATCCTCGCAACGCCAATTCAGACTTCATCCCGCCGGACAAAGGCGATCTGATCCTGCAGGCGACTTCAATGATCGGGCCAACTCGCTCGTCGCAGATCGATGTGCTGCGTTTCAAAGCACCAGCCGAGCCGGGAGTTTATCCGTTTGTGTGTACCTTTCCGGGCCATTGGATCGTAATGAACGGTGCGATGGTGGTTGCGAACGGCGACGCGGAGGCAAAAGCGATGCTGGAAGCCAGTCAGCCGAAGATGATTCGCGAATGGTCGATGGCTGACTTCGCTGATTTACCCCTGAGTTCTCTCAAGAAAGATGATGAAACACTGGCTCGTGGAATGGCGGCTTTCGTGAAGGCTCGCTGCAATCAGTGTCACGTTGTAGCGGGGCATGGTGTCAATCTTGGCCCAGACCTGACGGAGTCAGTCAAGAAGCTGAGGGGTGCAGAGCTTTTGACGCAAGTGCTGGAACCATCTTCAAAAATCCATGAAAAGTTCCAGAATCAAACGTTTGTGACGACCGAGGGTCAGGTGACGACCGGGATTGTCGTTTCCGAATCCGAAGCGGAGGTCAAGGTCGCGACAAATCTTCTGACACCAAATTCGCTGACGACTATTCGAAAGGCGGATATCGAAGATCGCGTTGTCGCCAGCATTTCTCCCATGCCGAAGGGACTGCTGAATTACCTGACCCAGAAAGAGATTCTGGACCTGCTTTCGTATCTCGAGAAGGGCGATTTTCAGCTTCCGGAGCATTTGAGAAAGCAGCATCTGCCGAAGCCGTAGTGCGCGTTCAGCCCGGGCGGCTCTTGCCAAACTTTTCCATCAGCCGCAGCGTTTCTTCGCTGACGTGGTGCTCGATGCCTTCGCTGTCGATGGATGCGGTTCGCTCGCTGACTCCGAGAGCCAGCAGGAATTGATAGACGATTTCATGTCGACGCTGAGAAAACTGAGCAAGGCTGCGGCCTTTCTCGGTAAGACTCACAGGAGCATAGGGCTCTGTGTCGACATATCCATCTCGCTTCATTCTGGCCACAGCGCGATTAACGGTTACATGGCTGACAGCAAATCGTTTGGCCAAATCTCGGACTCGACATTCTCCCAACCGCTCATGAAGCTCTGCGATGGCTTCCACGTAGTCCTGCGTCAGCTCGGTCGCGTGATCGCGACGAGTTCGTTCGTGGCCTTTGGTTCTGGTCTTTGTTTCTTTCACAAAAACATCTCGTGGAGTTTTTTTTGGTCGTTTCAAGGTGACAGATTTTGTACGGCGACGCAGTTGGCCGGAAGTGTAGAGTCCGTGTCTGCGATTGTCACAGCTTCAAGCGGAGATTCAACCTGCCGCTTTTTTGGACTGCTGCAGCCTGCTGCAGCTTTCCGCTCCACAGCCTGCTGTGGACAACAGTTCTAAATGAGGCAAGGCAGTGGTTCGGCAGCAGGCTGCCTGCACGAAAGCGGCAACGGGCAGCCGCAGTCCAGGGGAAGCAAATCCTTGCAGCAGGAATTCCTTTTGATCGTTGGCTATCATACCCGAGGTTCCGCTTTCTGACTTTTTGTACGTACTGAAACCCCGATCTCATGTCGCGAATTCGAGTTGTCTTTTCGATAGGAGCCATGCATGGAGGTGGCTCAGAGCGTCAACTCGTGCTGGCTCTTCGCCATCTGGATCGGCAGAAGTTTGAACCATTTCTGTATCTGGTCTATCGCTCTGGCCCCCTGTTGAGTCTCGTTCCGGCGGATGTTCCAATCACATCATTTGAAGAACGAGTGACCTCATCGCGAATCTATCTCCCGGGCCTGATGCATTCGCGTCGAGTCAAAGACTTTGCGGCTTTTTTGAAAGAGATCCGGGCTGATGTCAGCTATGACCGCACATTTCTGATGACGCTCATCTCAGCCGCCGGCGCACAGCGAGCAGGCGTCCCGAATGTTTCGACAATTGTGACCGATCCGGAGATTGGCTTTGCACCGGTCGCAGGGAGATTTCAATGGTTTAAGCGACGAATTCTGCATCGACTTTATAACAATTCTTCACGAGTCCTTGCCGTCTCCGATGGAGCGCGAGAATCTGCCAAACGGTTTTACGGCATCCGCGATGAGAAGATTCAGACTCAACGCAACGGTGTCGATGTGGAGCTGATACTGGACCAATCCGCAACACTGATTCACAACCAGTGGTGGACTCGACCAGCAAACCAGGGAACATCGAGACTCATTCGGATCGTCTCTGCTGGACGGCTCAATCATGAAAAGGGGTTTCATCTGCTGATCTCGGCGATAGATCAGCTTCGCCGTCGATGTCCCGATCTGGAACTGCGTGTGGCCTTGCTGGGAGAAGGTCCGCATCGTGAGAAGCTGGAGCAGCAGGTCCGCGATCTGAAGCTTTCAGACATCGTCCAGTTACCCGGGTTTCAGGAGAATGCAGCGGCCTGGTATCGTTCGGCCGATCTCTTTGTATTGCCTTCGCTGATGGAAGGCATGCCGAACGTGCTGCTGGAAGCGATGGCGTGCGGGACTCCGGTGATTTCCTCGAACTGTCACTCGGGGCCCGCCGAAATTCTGGACAACGGTCGGCTAGGAGAATTGGTCGCCGTGAATGATGCCGACAGCCTGCTGAATGGTCTTTTGAAATGTCTGCAGCATCCCGATGACATCCGGATCAGAGCAATCGCAGCGCGGCAAGGTGTGGACGCTGACTGGTCAATTCAGGCGGCTACTCGTCGGCTGGAAATGATCCTGCTGCAGGCTGCACAAACTCGATTGCATCGATCGGTGCCTTGATCAGCCACAAATCGTCGCCGGGAAAAACTCATCGAATCGATTCTCTGTTTTCGAGGTCGATATCGGCTCTTTCGGTTACGACAACTGCCAAATACTGCTCATCTCCAACCGCAAAACTCATGTCCCATTATCGGTTCCTTCGATTTGCGTCAAGTACGTTTCGGGCAGAGAGACCGGCGGAAACAGAGAGTTTGTCGAGTCACAAAAAAGCTGTTGATGCGACGTTTACAAATTGAAGTGAATTCAGCACAGTACTGATGCTCGTGACGATTCGCAGCCGCGTTGATCGTCGATGTTTGAAGCGACCGGTTCCATCTTGTGAACTTCGTCGAAGGCGTTGTGATACTTTTCTCACTGGCTTGCAGCGTCATACATGGATGTATTCCTTGAACAAGAGACTGAATGGGCCAGACCTTCGATGGTGGCCCGCATAGCGGTATCAATGCCGCTTCGGTCGAACTCTTCAGAATCGCTGTTCGCTGAAGTCGAACAGCTGCATCGCCGCGGCATTCGCTATGTTGCCGTGCGTCGGCAGCAGGTCCTTCGGATCGGCGAGCATGCTCTGTATGATGTTCTCGCCGACGCTGGAATCAGTGTCAGTTGCCTGGGATTCGCTGGTGGCTTTACTGGTTCTCTGGGGATGACCTTTGATCGTGCGACCGATGATGTTCGCCGCGCGGTCGATCTTGCAACCGACCTGGGGGCTCGATTTCTGGTCGTTGTGCCCGGTGAGCAAGGCCTTCACACATACAATCATGCGGAACGCACGGTTCGCATGGGGCTGACAGATGTGCTGTACTATGCTGATCAGCGTCGAGTTCAACTTCTGATTCCCAACGACACGGTCCTGGGGTGCAAGACGGATGTCTTCAAGATCAAAGGTTGCCCACTGCGTTGGGTGGACAGAATTGGATCTCAGACCATTCGCCCCATGATTATTGTGCGTGGCGAAACGATCGCCTGTCGTCTGCCTCGTGGCTGGCGAGAAAGTCTCGCCAACGGCGGATGCCTGCGTGTCTGTCACAAGTGCCGCAACTATGATCAGAATGCCAAATTGCTGACAGGAATCCTGACCTACCTGGCTCGCAATGGCGGAGTTCCGGGATTCGAACGATTGTCGGCCGATTAGGAACCAAAAGCCAACTGGCCCGCAGGATACTGCGCACTATTGGCTCCTGACCCCTTTTCTGAGCCACGTGCGTTGGCTTTCCGACACCAAATCGGAATAATCCCGGACCCACCTTCCAATGGGATGGCCCGCGATTGAGATCCTGCGAACAACAGGATTCCTCGAGTTTGGAGCAGTGCGTTCTACTCAATGAACAAGTGCTGACAAAATCGGCGGGCGATTCCGGGTTTGATTCCTTCTGTTTGAAGGCCCGCCGATGAAATCTCTAGTTGCGTCACTTCGCTGCCTGATTTTTGCAGCGATGATGATTGTTCTGTCCGGATCCATGAGCTTCCTGAATGCCGCCGACTGGAAAACTCTGACAGTCCCGGATGCCTGGCGCAGTGTGCCAACGGGAGAGCTGGCTCCGATCAATGGTTTCTCGTGGTATCGAGTGCTCGTCAAGATCCCGAAAGAGTGGGACGGACAACCGCTGACGTTGTTCTCGGAAGCTCTGGATGATGCTCGCTCCGCCTACGTCAGTGGGCAACCCGTCGGTGCGACGGGAACCTTTCCTCCGCAGTTTCGCAGTGGCCTGGGCGAAAAGGGTCGCTATGCCGTTGATGCGTCGCTGATCAAAGCCGGTGAATTCAACACGATCGCTATTCGAGTTTATCAGAATGACCCTCGCCCAAACTTCAGCGTCGCTCCTCCAGTTCTGATGAACGAAGCCACGATGCAGGCCTTTCGTCTGGAAGGCGTCTGGCAGTATCGTCCGGGTGACGACGTAACGTGGGGAAAAGCAGAACCATCCGAGTTTGACTTTGACCCAAATCAATTGCTCACTGATGCTGACGCTGCAGCAAAAGCCGTCTATCTGAAAGTCGACACCGTTGACAATATCGAGAAATACGTGGCTCGCCGAAACGGTGACACGGATCCCCTGTCACCCGCCGAAGCCGTGAAGCACTTTCTGACGCCTGAAGACCTGAGTGTAAAGCTAGTCCTTGGTGATCCTGACATTGCTCAACCGCTGTTCATGTCGTGGGATGAACGAGGTCGCATGTGGGTCATGGAGTATCGGCAGTATCCGGATCCAGCGGGCCTGAAGATGGTCAGCCGCGATACATTTCTGCGATCTGTCTACGACAAAGTTCCTCCAGCGCCGCCCAATCATTTTAAAGGCACGGACCGAATCAGCATCCATGAGGATACTGATGGCGACGGCGTTTATGACCAGCACAAAATCTTTGTCGATGAATTGAATATTGCATCGTCATTCGCAGTTGGACGAGGAGGCGTCTACGTCACGAATCCTCCTTATCTGTTGTTCTATCCCGATGCGAACCATGACGATATTCCCGACGGAGATCCGGAAGTTCTGCTGGAAGGTTTCGGCATTGAAGACTCACACTCCGTGATTAACAGTCTTCGTTTCGGCCCGGACGGCTGGCTCTATGGGGGGCAAGGCAGCACTGTGACCGGCGTGATTCGCAAGCCCGGCTCAAAGGAAACACCCGTGCAATCGCTCGGGCAATTAATCTGGCGCTACCATCCAGAAAAGCACATTTATGAGATCTTTGCAGAGGGTGGCGGAAACACTTTCGGTTGCGAAATCGATGAAAAAGGCCGCATTTTTTCCGGGCACAATGGCGGCGATACGCGAGGCTTCCACTACGTTCAAGGTGGGTACTATCGCAAAGGATTCGGAAAACACGGACCTTTGTCGAACCCTTACGCCTTCGGCTTCTTTGAAAACATTAAGCATCACAGCGTCGCACGTTTTACTCACAACTTCGTGATCTACGAAGAGAACACTCTGCCGGAACGTTTTCGCGGTGAGCTGTTCGGTATTGAACCACTACAGGGGCAAGTCGTCCTGAGCCACTTCAAGCCGTACCAATCTTCGTTTGAAACGGAAGACGTTGAACGAGTGCTCAAAACGGACGATCCCTGGTTTCGACCGGTCGACATCAAGACTGGTCCCGACGGTGACATTTACGTGGCTGACATGTACGAGCAACGTATCGACCACAGCAGCCACTATGCCGGTCGAATCGATAAAAAGACCGGACGAATCGACAAACTGACGTCAGGGCCGTCGTCCTCCGGCGAGCGGCAGGGCGTCAGCCCTCCGAGTTCTCCCGCACACTTTGACTACTCAAAGAAATCATCCACCGAGCTTATCCACCTGCTTGACCATCCCTCAAAGTGGCATCGTCAGACAGCAATGCGGCTGCTGGGAGATCGCAAGGACAAGAGTGTCATAGAGCCTCTGCTATCAGACCTGAAAACATCAACGGGACAGGGTGCACTTGAACGACTGTGGGCATTAAATGTCTCCGGTGGCTTGACCGACGACGTAGCCATCAAACTGCTCAGCCACAGTGAACCGTTTGTGCGAGCATGGACTGTTCGCATCGTTTGCGATCCTAAGTCCACTTCGGACAAGGTTGCGGCTGCAATCGCCAAAGCGGCTCAATCAGAAGCGTACATCGACGTGCGCAAACAGATGGCCAGTTCGGCGCGAAGACTTCCACCGGACCTGGCTCTTCCGATCATTCGGGAGTTGCTGAAATACGATGAGGACGCAGCCGACATTCATCAGCCACTGTTGATCTGGTGGGCCATTGAGTCGCAGGTTGGCAGAGCTGCGGTCGACAAGATCGCAAAAGAACTCCTGTCCGAGCCAGCCACGTGGCAGCGACCATTGGTGGCTCAGCATGTGGCCGAACGTTTGATGAAGCGTTATGCTCTGGCCGGAAGCCGCGACGATCTTCTGAGTGCTGCCGCGCTGCTGAACTCTGCGCCGGACAAGTCCAGTGCCGAGCGCATGTTGAAAGGCTTTGAAGACGCGTTTCAGGGACGCAGTCTGGCGGGAATTCCCGACGAACTTGTTCAGGCCCTGGCCAAAAGCGGCGGCGGTTCTCTGGCGCTGCGGTTTCGGCAAGCTCAGCCAGATGCTATTGCTGAAGCGGTGAAAACGATCCGGGATCCTGCCGCCCCGAAAGAGGTTCGTAGACAACTGATTGAGATTTGCGGACAGACACATCAGGCGGATTTGCTTATCGTTCTGCGCGAACTGTTGAAAACCGAAAAGGATCCAGCTGTTCTGGGAACACTCTTCGCCGCATTGCAGAACTATGATGCGGCCGAGATCGCGGCCGATGTCACAGCTCGCTACGCAAAACTTCCGGAGGAACCTCAACTGGCGGCTGAAGCAATGCTGGTCAGTCGAACCAGCTGGTCAAAGCAGTTGCTGGCCGCAGTGGAATCCGGGGCTATTTCCAAAGAGCAGGTTTCGAATTCGGCGCTTCGAAAAATGCTGATGCACAGCGACGACAGTATTAAAAATTCTGTTGAAAAAGTCTGGGGAGAGATCGCTGGCTTGTCGCCCGCTCAGGTTCAGGCGGAGACGGCTCGCATCAATGGAATTCTGGGAGCCGGTTCTGGTAATCCTCGAGCCGGCAAGCCGCTGTTTATGCAGAACTGCGGTCGGTGCCATTTACTGTTTGATGAAGGCGGACGAATCGGTCCGGACCTGACGCCATTCGCTCGATCAAATCTGGAACGCATTCTGAGCAGTGTGATTAATCCCAGCCTGGAGATTCGCGAAGGCTTCGAGAATCATGTCGTGCTCACCGTGGATGGCAGAGTGCTCAACGGATTCCTTGCCGACAAGGACAGCCAGGTCGTGATTCTTCGAGGTGTCGATGGCCAGAACGTAATTCTCAAGCAGGATGAGATTGAAGAGATGAAAGTCATCCCGCAATCCGTGATGCCGGAAGGAGCACTCAAGGCACTGACGGACCAGCAACTGAGAGACTTGTTTGCGTATCTGCGCTCATCGCAGCCGGTGAATTGAACGAGATCCCGTCGGCGGAGCGACGGGTGTACGGTACGCCCGTCGCTCCGTCGACGGGGTTCGCTCCATCTTTAATCATTCAGCACGACCGGAATCAGCACTTCCTCCCGATCAAAGAAAAACGTCGCGCCGCCCGTGGCGAAATTCGCGACATCAGCAATTGACGCTTTGCCCTCGGGAGATGCCAATATCGTATCGATAGCTTCTCGAGTGTCGGCGTAGAGTCCAACGATTATGAAATAGGGTGGCTTCTCTCCGGGTGTTACTGCCTCACACAGCCCGATCGTCCAGCCCCTGAAACCATGCATTCTTTTCGCAATCGGAAGATGGACTTCGCGATAGTACCGCAAGAATTCATCAGGATTCGTGGGGTGCCCGTAGAGCACCGTTAGTCGATACATCATTACTCCTTCTCGATTTGACGCGGTGTCTGATCAGCCTTCTTTTCAGCAGATTTCCTGACCAGCTCAACATACTCAGCAATCGCATCAGCCATTTCCCGGGCGATTCGTTCGCGAACTGAGGTCTTGCGATAGTTACCACCAAGTTCCAGTTGAATCGCGTCAATGCCATCGGACCGATGACTTCCATAAGTTCGAACGATGTGGCCACCCGTGAACCCTGATTGCTCTTTTTCATCGAACGGATCCGGATGCACCTTCCAGTCTCGCTTCTTCAGCAACGCGAGGAGACAATTTTCTCCGGCATGAAATTCCTCGCCAAACTGTTGTCGCAAACCTGTCACCGTCAGCCCGTTTGAGGTCCCTCGGTAAACCGTTTCTGCAGACGAACCTTGTCCATGGATGTCGATCAAAAGGCCAAACCCATGTTTCTCGCGTATCGTCCGAACAGCGTCAGCAACAGCTGTATGGTACTGATCATAAACAACCCGAGCCTGCGCGTGCTCAAAGGCAATCTCAGGAGGCCGATTGAAGTCGACATAGCGTCGATGGACTCGTGAAACAACGAATGATGGCCGCCCCTTCATTCGCTCGGCCAGCTGTCCGGCGACTTCGAGAGCAAGCTCTTCGGTACCTCCATCGCGGACAACTCGAAATCCCGCTGGACCCGCTTCCAGTCCTTCACCTTTTCGAGGCGGCACTCCGGGAATCTCCAGATTGCCGCCGTGGGGAGCTGAGATGACGACCGGCAGATCTCCCAGTTGAGATACGACGAGTTCAGAGCCATCGTCTGCTACAACGATGAGCGGCCCCAACAAGACCGTCGTTGCGACAACGCCAATAGCTCTCAAAGTCGACCACCACGACTTCGAGCGAATCTCTGGAATCCACTTTGCACGCATGACAATCCGCCTCAAGAAGGCACGGTAAGATGCTCGACCAGATACCAGGCCATCATAACGAGTCAATCATGATCAACCATGGGACGACATGGAAATCGTCCAACTGATGATCTGCATCCTTGAGGTCAGTCAAACATACGGGACAGAGTGTCTCCCGCAGACTATGCTGCGTTCCTGTTGTACTTTCGGCTTGCTACCAATTGGCAGGAGGACTATGTGGAGTTTCGCGGCCACGATACTTATCAAACGGTGAGCCCTTTGGGAGAGCTCCGTTTATGGTCGGCATTTCGTGCTGTTTCCAGCACCAATGCTCCCTGCGAACTGCGGCTGATTCATCGTACCGAAACAGGAGCTGAGTTCCTCATTCGCAGGCTTCGACTTCTTCAGGCTGCTCAACACGCTTCTCTTCTGCGTGCTTCTGACTCTGATCTGGACTCTTCGAAACCTTTTATCGTGTTCCCCGCCAGCGAGCCCCTCCTGGTTCAAGGTCATCTGCGACAGAATCTCTCTGCTTCACAAAAGATGTTGCAATTGAAGGGACTCTTCGAGGCGCTCGCTGAACTCCATCGACTCGGCATGATCGCAGGCTGCATCACCCCGGACCAGCTCCGTGTCACGAATAAAGGATCGGTGATTCTGGATGTCATGTCATGCTGGACGATGACAAGTTCCGGGGACGAATTTGAAGACGACGTCACTCAACTGTGCTCGACGGCCCTCGCGCTTCTTGACTGTGGCAGCGAGAAATGCGAACCGAACCTGCTCGCCATCTTCCAGTTGAATTCGGACACCTCGCAGAGGCAATTGCTGACGGCGTCTTTGATTCTGAAGCGTATCGAAGCCTATTCGACGAGTGCATCGTCGGCCAGCCCAGTCATCGCGACCAATCCAGTGGATTTGAGCGGCACGGAAAGAACGCTGGTGACGGATATCGCTGTTCGGATGCCGGAACGATCATGTTCCTGAACGGCTCGGACGATTTCTGCTCCATGAACGCCTTGGAGAAGGTGCGGTGGGAGCCGTTTACCGAGCTGTCGACTCGGCCGATGGCAAAGAAGTGGCAATAAAAATCCTGAATGAGCGGATGGCTCAGAACCCGGTCACTCTGCGGCGTTTCATGAAAGAAGCGCGTATGTTGGCAAAGGCCGACAGCCCGTATATTGCAAGGCTGATCGAAAGCAACCATGACGCCGACATTCATTTCCTGGCGCTGGAGTTCGTGGCTGGTGGAGCACTGACGTCCGTCACTCGTTCCAGCCGCCGGGTCAGTGAATCGACTGCTCTTCGTATCATTCTGGACGTCGCTCGAGGACTCGCGGTGGCTCATCGCGAATCCGTATTTCATCGCGATATCAAGCCGGACAACATTCTGCTCACACAGGCAGGAGCCCGCGTTGTTCAGAACGAACAGACGGACAACATGATTCCGGATTTGCTCGCAAAGCTCTCCGACTTTGGTCTTGCCCGTACCATAGATCAGTCCGATTCCATGGCCATGACTCAGGACGGTGCCATTCTTGGCACACCGCTGTACATGTCCCCGGAACAGTGCCGAGGTATCGCGGCCGATGCTCGCTCCGACATCTACTCGCTGGGTGCCACTCTGTTTCATTTGCTCGCAGGTCGGCCTCCGTTTCCCGGAGATTCGCACGTTGTCGTCATGAACGCTCACTGTAACGAACCGCTTCCATCGCTTCGGCAGTTGTGTCCGGGCGTCAGTGAAGCCTGTGGCATCGTCGTCGAAAAATGCCTTTCGAAGAACGCCGATGCTCGGTACGAAACTGCTGAACTGCTGGTGGCAGATCTCGAACGACTTCTTCACGGCGAACCAACATCCATCGGCATTCATCCACTGGCTCCTTCGTCAGAGGGTGTGGAGGTCTTTCAGCATGAGTTCTCGTGTGAACTGAAGTCCTCGCCCGAACAGCTGTGGCCGTATGTGTCTCATACGGATCGAGTTAACCACGCACTGGGACTCGGATCCGTTTCTTACACAACGCACCGTCATCCGGAACGCGGTGTCGAACGGATCGCCGAAACACGAGTCGCTGGCCAGAAGATGTCGTGGCAGGAACATCCGTATGAATGGGTCGAAGGACGTCGTCTGAGCGTTCTTCGAGAGTTTTCTTCCGGGCCCTTCGTGTGGTTCATGAACGTTGTGGAACTAACGCCCATCTCCGGTGGTGGCACCAGGCTGACTCAGACCTTTCGCGCGGTGCCAAAGGGCTGGGCCGGTCGAATGATCTGCCGATTCGAACTCGCGCAACGGTCGCCGAAAGCGTTTAGGAAAGTCTACCACCAGATCGATGAATTCCTTCAGAGAGGTGCTCAGGCCGGAGCAGATGCCTTCGGAGCAAAAGCCGCGATCACTGCAGGCGGCAAGCGACGACTGGACCAGCGAGTCGAAGCCGTAGCTTCTGCCGGGACTGATCCTGCGGTGGTCGAAACACTGCGACAGTTTTTGGAGAACGCGTCCGACCTTGAGATCGCTCGCATTCGACCTCTTGTCTTTGCCGATCGCTTTCAGTTGCCGCCAGATGAAGTCGTGCGAACCTGTCTGCTGGGAGCAAAGGAGGGACTTCTCCTGCACCTGTGGGATATCCTGTGCCCGTCATGTCGCATTCCGGCCGATGTTCAGGAAACGCTGGCGTCTCTGAAAGACCATGCCTACTGTCCGGCCTGCGACCTGAAGTATGACATCGATTTTGCCTCTTCAGTCGAACTGATTTTCCGAGCCCATCCTGAGGTGCGGCAGGCGGAGACAAAGACCTACTGCATCGGAGGCCCGGCGTTCTCAGCGCATGTGGTCGCCCAGATTCGACTGGCACCGGGTGAGCGATTTGATCTGGAAGTAGCTCTTTCCGAAGGTTCGTATCGGCTTCGCGGTCCACAGCTTCCTTTCACGATTGAGCTGACGGTGTCTGCGGGACGAGGTGCAACGCGGTCTGAGTTCTCCATGCTGCGCCCGCCACTGCCTGGTTCTGTGCCCGTCTTTCGAGCTGGTCGGCAGGTGATGTCTCTGGACAACGCAACAGGCCAGTCGTTGCTGGTGAAACTGGAACGAACGGCCGGACGCAGCCGTGCCTTAACGGCCGCAGCGGCTTCGGCTTTGCCTCTGTTCCGGGATCTGTTCCCCAATGACGTGCTGGCCCCGGGACAAATTGTTTCGATCACCAGTGTGACTCTGCTGCTGGCTGACCTCTGTAACGCATCCGAGCTGTATGACGAGATTGGTGACGGCCAGGCCTTCGGAAAAATTCGCAGCCAGCTTGTTCGCATGGATGAAAGTGTCCGAGCCTCGGGCGGTGCGGTGGTCAAACTTCCGGGCGAAGGTCTGCTTGCGGTCTTCCAGAATACATCCGCCGCAGTTCAGGCGGCACTCCGCATGATGAACCAGCCAGGCGAGGAACAACTGCAGCGAAAGGTCGTGATCAACCAGGGATCCGCCATGGTCACAACTCTCAACGATCGACTCGACTACTTCGGTGCAACAGTTTCACGAACTCGACAACTACTGGACATGGCCAGTCCCGGTGAACTCCTGATGCCCGCACGCCTTGCCCTTGACGAAGACATCAAACCTCTGCTTGCCGAGTATCACGACCAATCCATACTTCGTGAACTGAATCTCCCCCATGAAGTCATGACGCTGCGTACTTACCGAGTCAAGCC
The DNA here is from genome assembly GCA_046349735.1 of Planctomycetaceae bacterium. Taxonomy (GTDB): domain Bacteria; phylum Planctomycetota; class Planctomycetia; order Planctomycetales; family Planctomycetaceae; genus SXXK01. The sequence continues at coordinate 36,415 of JAXMBU010000038.1, read as the reverse complement.
TTAACCACAGCCTGACCTGCAAAGGTCGTCCTTGTAATTCCTCGCATTCAAGCCAAAGAAATCGCTGCGGAGAGATTCGGCGTTTGTGATCTTCTTCAACACACATCCCTGCCGGCGCACTGGATTGCAGTTCTGTGCCTTTCTGACCACAATCGCTACCGACTTGAACGCACTTCACTGCCGCCCAAAGCTGTCCGACAAACCACTTTGTGTCGCTCTGGCCCAAGCTTCACCAACCCACGTACCTGACTTCCGGAGTATTCCTCAATGGTCTCACGTCGACCAGTCTCGATAGCAACACTGATCATAGGGCTTTGCACCATTAACTCGATTGGTCGCGCCGATGTTGGCGTGGGAGCAGCACCGATCAAGGGTGCGGAGATGCTCATTGACGGCTCTCGCGAAATGCTGGATGAGAAATGGACGTACTGGCAAGGCCCCGGATTCAAATCTTCGCTTCCGATCAAATGGAAGATCGTCGACGACCCGGTTGATGGTGGCACGGCTGTTATGACGGATGATCCAGCGGCTGCGGGCGGGCGATTCGGTGCGGCCGATATCGTGACGAAAAAAGAGTATCGCGATTTTCGCCTGCACATTGAGCTGCTGATTATGAATCCGGGTGGCAACAGCGGCGTCTACCTGCAGAATCGCCATGAGATTCAGGTTCTGGACGGCGATGATACTCCGCACGGAATGGCGGCCATCATCAACGAGACCGAGTCACCGTATTACGCCTACAACGGTCGAGGAAGCTGGAACTCGTATGATGTTGTCTTCCGAGCCGCTCGATTCAAAGACGGTCAGCGAGTCGAGAAAGCTCGAGCGACGGTTTACTTCAACGGCCAGAAAGTGCATCACAACTTTGAAATCAATCAGGTCTGGGGCGGCCCTAACTCCGGAATTGATGGCGGCAATGACGGTGGAAAAGGAATCACGGACACTCCTGGTGGGATCAAACTGCAGTGCGAAGGCCATGATGTTCGGTATCGCAATACGTGGATCAAGGAACTCAATCTGGAGAAACCGGAAACTGATTTCTCTGAACCGCTGAGCGTCGAATCTCGTATTCCAAAAACCGAAACCATCCAGCACCTTTTCAATGGCAAGGATCTGTCGGGTTGGTCAGGAGATGAAACACGCTGGTCCGTAAAGCACGGCATGATTCGCGGAGCCAACGAGGACAAAGTCACGAGCAGCACTTATCTGTTTACGGCGAAGAAGTACCGCAACTTTCGAATGCTGTTCGAAGTGAAGCAGACTATGAGCGACAAACACTCCACCATGCACTCGGCGGTGGCGGCTCTTGGTGAACAGTTTACGGATGCCGGCGATAACAAGTTCGGCTTCAAAGGCCCGTTGCTGATGTTCTGTCATGACTGGGGCATCTGGGACGCTCATCGTCGCAATCGCGTGGTGCCGGTTGGCCGCGGAAATGAACTGGAGAAGAAAGGCCAGTGGAATCAGATCGAAATTCTGGTCCGCGGTGATCGCATCCGTTTCGCAGCCAACGGTGAAGAAGTTTTCGACTTCACGGACAAGCCTGAAATGCTTCAAGCCTGCTCGCTGGGACTTCAGCTCCACAGCAATGGCCAGCCTCAGGAATATCACTTCCGCAGTTTACTCCTGACTGAGGAACCTGAAGATAAACTGGTCACTGTCAAGACAAAGAGATAACTCAACAGTCCTCAGCATCTTGTAGAGAAGACATTGATTATGAATCCCGAATTTTCACTCGTCTGCGTCGAAATCGCCGTACGGAATGGTCCCGTCGGCTTGTGCGTGAGCACGAGGTGACTGTCAATGACCTGATCTGGCCTGTCTTCGTTGTCGAAGGAACTGGCCAGCGAGTCCCTGTGGCATCCATGCCCGGGGTCACTCGTTATTCCGTCGATATCTTTGTCGAAGAAGCACGGAAGGCCGTGGACCTGGGAATTCCGGCGATCGCGATCTTCCCAGCGTCACTCCTCAGGAAAAGAAAACTCCCGATGGTGAAGAATCCCGCAACCCTGACAATCTCATTTGCCGCGCTGGTGAGAGCTATCTGGGACGCAAATCGTCCGTTGGACTGATCGCGGATGTTGCCCTGGATCCCTACACGACTCACGGTCAGGATGGTCGTGTTCGCGACGGCTACGTTGTCAACGACGAAACTCTGGCCGCCTGAATCCAGGGCATCAATCAGGCTAAAGCGGGATGTGACATCATTGCACCGTCCGACATGATGGACGGGCGAGTCCGCTCAATTCGCGAATCGTTCGACAAGGCTGGCTATCATAACGTTCAGATTATGGCGCGTACTCGGCAAAGTATGCATCGGCTTTTTACGGTCCATTCCGGAGATGCCGTTGGCTCCGCAAAGAATCTGGCGGTGGCGATAAGCGGACTTATCAGATGGATCCGGGCCAACACGAACAGGCTATTCGTGAGGTTGCTGGACATCGCCGAAGGGGCTGACATGGTCAGGTTAAACCTGGCATGCCGTATCTGGATATTGTGCGACGAGTGAAAGACGAATCTTCGGCGTCCCCACGTTTGCTTATCAGGTTTCTGGTGAATACGCGATGATCCGGCTGCCGCCAACAACGGATGGCTCAATCGAGAAGCCGCCATTGCCGGAAAGCCTGCTGTGCTTCAAGCGCGGGGGCTGACGGTGTACCGACTTACTTTGCGACAGAAGTTGCAACACTGCTCAATAAATAACAAAGCTGTTCACTGAGAAATTTTCCTCATGTCCCAGACACGAGCGGTACCGTCACGGCCAGCAGTCGTACAGGATGCTGGCCGTCATGGGTAAACGCGACAGCATAGAGTGACCCAGCAGGCGCTGCTAACAGAGGATTTTTCACCTGTTCTCTCCGTTTCTCAGTCTGCCACACACGCACGATCTGATCTTCGCCGACAGACGCCGCAAAAGGAGTCGTCGCAGAGAATGCAACGGCTCAGACATCGCCACTGTGGTTTTCTGCAGGTGTGATGGAGACTGCCACTCGATATTCCCCATAACCGAACAGTTTTATCCCAGCCACCGGTGACGATCTGCGAACCGTCCGGCGCAGGTGGCCTGTGACGCCGTAGATGCCTCCACTGTGCCCTCCAAAGTCAATTGTTCGCCGCCAGTGGTGGCATTCCAGATGCGAGCGGTCTTGTCGTTACGAAAGACTGGCAAACGTCTTTCCATCCGGTGCGAATGCGACCCGGAAACAGTCCCCGCGTGACCATTGGTTTTGACGGTTCTTTCGCCAGTCTCGATATTCCAGACCCGACCTGTCCTGTTCGCCCGCCGATCAATAATTGATTGTCATTCTGTGCAAACACCAGCGTCCGATCGGCATAGCCCAGTTCGAACCGCCTGGATTCGTCTGTCGTTGCCAAATCGAAAACTCGAACCTTGCCATCGTCGCTCCCTTTCGTCGCCAGAAGCTTTCCATCGTAACTGATCGACATTCCCCAAACGGGTCCGGAATTTTGCCGATCGTGGAGATAACGCGTAATTCGGCGACGCTCCAGAGTTTGACGGTCCCGTCGTCGATGCCAATATCGCCAATGTCTGGCCATCTGGCGTAAAGGCAATCGACCACACAGGTCCCGAGTTTCCCGTCAACACGGCCATCGGGGCCACCTGAGGCTCCGACACCTTGTCAGCAATGACCGCAGCAGTACCCGAAGCGTTGCCGCTAATCGCTTCACCCGATGCAACTATGGGATCGGCTTTCCGGAACAACGGGACAGCCACAGCCAGCGTGACAATGATTCCGGCCGCTACTCCGGCAAGTCCGTAAGAAAGTCTGGCCAATCTCCGCTTACGACTGCAGGCGGTCTGACCGGATTTGCTCAACGCTGCCTTGACAACTTCGCACGCCGCGTCTTCGGCCAAAGCAGGAACCTGCAAAGGCGAGAGTGGTGAAATCCCTGTCAGGATCGCTCCCAACGCATCCGCGATGGCAGCCGCCGAGACTGGTCGATCCTGAGGACGTTTGGCCAGCATTTGCTCTATCAGAAATGCAGCGGCCTCGGGCAGCTCCGGGCATAACTTTCGAAGCGATGCGGGTTTCTCTTCGGTGATCTTTTTCAATATCCCCAGAATCGTCGGTGCAGAAAATGGCGGTTGACCGGTCGCCATTTCATAAAGCACCGCTCCGAGACTGAACAGATCGGCTCGCTCGTCAGTCTGTTGCCCCAAAGCCTGCTCCGGCGCCATATACATCGGCGTGCCGGTGACGTAACCCGTCTGCGTAAGCTTTGTGTCTTCCGTTGATCGCACAAGCCCAAAGTCGGTCAGCTTGACGCGATCACCAGGAGCTTCCAGCAGAATGTTTCCAGGCTTAATATCACGATGCACAAGGTGCTGTCCATGCGCTGCCGCCAGCCCGGCCGCTGTCTGCATTCCAATTCGCAGAACTTCCCGCACAGGAAGACGGCCTTTGGTCGCCAGCCGCGATTCCAGAGACTCGCCCTGAATCAACTGCATCACCAGATACGGCACACCTTTGCCATCCGAATGTGATACATGATGCATCGCCACAACGTGTTCGTGAGCAATCGAAGCCGCCGCCCTCGCTTCTCTGCAGAAACGCTGACGAGCCACATCGTTGTCTTTCATTGCGGGGTCAAGCACTTTAACCGCCACAGATCGTCGCAGATGAGAGTCGAATCCTTCGAAGACGATTCCCATTCCACCACGGCCGATGATGCGTGAAATATCGAAATGGTCGAGTCGCCCCAAATACGCAGGATCCGATGGAGCATCCAGGAAGTCTGTCTTTACAGGCTCCGCAGGTCGCTGATCGCCGACTGAGATGATTGTTGTGGCAAAGTGACTGTCCGACAACGACTTCTCGGCAGAATCGACAACCGACCAATACGCAGATTGCTTCGGCGGGCGCCGCCGATCGATATGCTCGACTAATTCAGGAAAGGTCGAATCACCAACTGCGGTCTCCTGTATGGCCTGTTGGCAATTTCCGCATTCATCCAGATGGGCAATGCAGGCCAGAACCTGATCATCGGACAGCCGACCCTCAACCAACCCCTTCAACTCGTCCTTCGTCGGACAACTGTTTCGGCAATTCGTGGGCGTTGGGTTCATGATGAAAACTCCTGTTCCGTCTGCAATCGCTGGATCTCGGTTTTCAACCGAGCCAACACTCGGCTCTTTGCAACATAAATTGCGCCGGTCGACATTCCCAGATTCTTGCTGACGTCAGTTGCCAACACTCCATCAACCGCAGTAAGCCAGAACGCCTGCCATGTTTTGTCACCAAATTCCGGTTCGATGGCCTGCATCGCCTGTGAAGTGAGTTGCCGCTGAAACTCACGTTCCCACTCTTCCTCCATAGAACCGGACCGGTCCGGTTCAGCGTCCAGTCTCTGTTGAATCGTTGAATCAGCACCCGCCGCAGTAGCACGTCGACCGGAAAGATAGGTCGAAAGCCGGTTCCGAGTGATCGTGAACAACCATGCTCGAAAGCCGCCTTTCTGCTTGCCATAGTCAAGGCGACCAATCGAACCCGAAACAGATCTCAACACTTCCTGCAGCAAATCAGCCGCATCGGCATCCTGTAGCCCGCGATTGCGAACAAATCCGTATACCAGCGGACTGTAGAGCTGAAGGAATTCCCGCCACGCTTCATGATTGGAGCTATCACGAAGTCGGACCAGCAGGCTGGCTCGTGTGACAGGCGATTCTTGGACCACAAACACTCCTCCAGGCAAATTCAATCTGCGACTCTGCGCTGAAGGAGTGTATGTGCTCAGACGGGATTAAGCCGAGCGATACTTTGGAAAATCTGTGTAACCCGTATCACTGGGTGTGTACCACGTCGACATTTCTGCGGGAGGACTCAATGGCCAGCCGTTTGCAAATCGTTCAACCAGATCCGGATTGCTGATGTAAAGCCGTCCAAAGGCAACCAAATCCGCCTGCCCATTCGCAATCGCGGCCTCAGCGGTTTCCTGAGTGTATCCACAATTTCCAATCAGTGGACCACTGAACACAGCTCGGAAATCATTCAGCGTCATCGGCTCACCAAGCTGATGAAATCCAAAGGCCAGACCATCCATGACATGCAGATAAGCCAATCCATACTGATTGAGTTGTTTGGCCACGTAAAGGAACGTCTCGCGGTAGTCGGGCGAACCCATATCATTGAAAACACCGTTTGGCGAAATACGGACTCCGATTCGATCGGCCGGCATCTCTGCTGTGGCGACTTCAATAATCTCTCGCAGAAACCGAAAGCGATTCTGCACAGAACCGCCATACTGATCCGTCCGATGATTGGTCTTGGACTGCAGGAACGTATCGATCAGATATCCGTTAGCTCCATGAATTTCAACGCCGTCAAATCCGGCCTGCTTTGCTCGTCTGACCGCAAGGCGATAATCGTTAACGATCTTGCTCACTTCAGCTGTCTCGATAGCTCGCGGCACTTCATACGGCTGCTTCCCATTCGGTGTGTGAATTGAGTCACCGTTGATGGCAATTTCTGACGGTGCCATCGGACGATTGCCGTTCAGAAAGCTGCTGTGAGACGCTCGACCACAATGCCACAGCTGCAGAAAGATTCGCCCACCCGCCTTATGAACAGCCTCGACCACTTTCTTCCAGCCAGCCACCATTTCGTCGGTGTAGATGCCTGGCGTATCGCTCCAGCCGATTGCGTAATCCGCAATCACCGTGGCTTCCGAGATCAGCAAACCGGCCGAACTTCGCTGAACGTAGTATTCGGCCATCTTCGCATTCGGAACACGCTCTGAACCGGATCGAGAACGCGTCATCGGTGCCAGCGCGACTCGGTTTTTCAGAGCCAATGAACCCAACGAAAACGGTGATAACAAATGTGACTCAGCCATTGATGAACTCACTTCTTAAATTCCAGGGAAAATACAATTATCGAAGTCTAACGGAAGAGCGTTTACCGCCCAGCCGGAGGCGCCGGCCAGCACGATAAGCCGGCGCCTCCGGCTGGGCGGTAAACAAGAGCGAATGCCAATTACGCCAGATCAAACAGCATGATTTCAGACTCCTGATCCGCGGTTATCGTGATTGACTCTTCACCGCTGACCGCCAATCCGTCACTTTGCGATAAGGTCAACCCGTTGACGGAAACAGATCCGCTCAGCACTTGCAGCCATACTGATCGACCCGGAGCTATCGCAAAATTCACAGATCCGTTCGTATCCAACTGTGACAGATAGATTGCGGCATCCGTGTGAATTTTCAGAGAGCCCATTGCACCGTCGCGAGATGCCACCAGACGCAGTTCGTTGTGGCGTCCGGCTGCCGGAAATGACTTCTGTTCGTAGCTCGGAGTCAGTCCTTTTCGCTCAGGAAACAACCAGATCTGATAAAGATGAGTCGGCTCCGTGGAAGAAGGATTAAACTCGCTATGAGTAATCCCCGTTCCAGCTGTCATCCGTTGAAACTCGCCCGGCCGCAGAACCTCACCGTTTCCCATCGAATCCTTGTGTTCCAGCGCGCCGGATAACACATAAGTCACGATTTCCATGTCGTTGTGCGGATGAGTCCCAAAACCCTGACCGGGAGCGACGATGTCTTCGTTCATAACCCGCAACGCACGAAAGCGAACATGTTGAGGATCCTGATAACTGGCAAATGAAAATGTGTGCCACGTATCCAGCCAGCCATGATCGGCATGGCCTCGCTCGTGAGCTTTCCGTACTTGTAACATTTCTTTTCTCCAGCACTGCTTCTGAGTCGGTCGGCATCAAGTTGTTTCCTTTTCGCACGCCTCACAGAAGGGGATACCTCGCTCAGAGTAGAACCTTACAGAGATTCCGACTGGTTCAGAAAAAAGCTTCGAGAGCCACCCTGAGGGGTAGTCGGACGGCTGAACGGTCGGAAATCTTCAACAGAACTCAAAATCCTGCCTGTCGTGGTGATTCCCTTCCAGCAAAGGAAACCGATTGTCGCGTACAACACTCGAACCGATTGTGCGAGGCCTGCTTCGCTGTCAAAATGGTTGATCGGCTGAAGTGGACTTTGGGGTCAGGTTGTCGTTCTGTTTGTCTTGTGGTGCTGGCTTCAGCCAGCATGCAGCACTGATTTCCACGCCAACTGAAGTCGGCACTTCGGATAAGCTCAATAAACCGCTGGCGAGCTTCAGAGTCAGAATCGGCACAGCGAAAGCTGTGTCCTGTAAGTAATAGGGATAAGCCAAAGAAACGGGCAGGCCATTGGCGGCCGTTTCAGCGTTTTCCCAATGTAGGCGATTTCCGGTATGACTGAGCGAAAGATTGGTCCCTTTATTCTCGGAAAGCAGATCGGTGCCGGAGGCATGGGCATCGTGTACGTCGCCACGTACGTTGAGAACGGCAAAGAAGTCGCCCTGAAGGTGCTTCCACCCGGACTCTCCAATGACCCAAAAATGCTCAAGCGTTTCGAACGCGAAATTGATATTCTTAAGCGACTGACTCATCCCAACATCGTCAAGTACTACGGCGGAGGAACACATCAGGGCCAGCGCTGGTATGCGATGGAACTGGTCGATGGCGGATCGCTGCAGGACATTCTGAAAAAGAAAAAACGATTGTCGTGGGATCAGGCCATTCAGGTCGGTCGGCAACTTTGCGCGGCTTTAGAAGTGGCTCATAACGCCGGCATTATTCATCGCGATCTGAAGCCCGCCAATCTCTTTGTAACGAAGAAAGGCAAGATCAAGCTGGGCGATTTCGGGATCGCCCGTGACACGGAAGCCACCGCACTGACTGCGGCCGGCAAGACCGTCGGTACCTACGCTTACATGGCTCCTGAACAAATTCAGGGCAACGTACCAATCTCGCGCAAAACAGATTTGTACGCCACTGGTTGTTTGCTGTACGAAGTGCTGACAGGCCAGACTCCTTTTGTCGCCGACAACCCGGCCGAGATGCTGATGCAGCATCTCAATGATGATCCTTACAACGTTCGCGAAAAAATCCCGGAGTGCCCGCTGGCGCTGGACCAACTCATTGAACGAATGCTGGCGAAGAACCCGGACGACCGTCCTTACGACGCGTTGGCGGTGCACACAGAACTGACCGAGATCCTGCAGAAAGCGCAGCAGGTCGTTTCAGACGTGTCCCCTGAAGCCATGGCCGCAGCCGGTGCAACCAAGGGTTCCACGGTCGATCCAGAGACGGGTGAAGTCAAACCGAAGAAGAAAAAGAAGAAGAAAGACAACTCCGCATTCTATGAAAAGACCTGGTTCCTGGTCACATGCTTCCTGCTGTTGATCGCAACCGCAATCTGGCTGGTTCTGGGGCCCAACGAAGACGCCCTGTTCGTCGAAGCGAAAAAGGCAATGGATGCAGCTAAGGCAGCCGCGAATGCTGGCGATAACTCCGCCATCGTTAGATTTGACGATGCGAAACGGCTCTTCATTCTGCCTTACCTCGAAGAATATGCGGATGGAAAACATGTAATGGAGGTGCAAGAACTGCTCGATGACGCCGAGGTCGGGGTCCTAGAGTACCAAGCTGAGAAGTTGGCTGTTGGCAAACGCGACGGACGCAACCGCCATGAAAAAGACTGCATTGCTGCCTTGCAGGCCGAACGCGACAAAGATCGCAATTTGCTCGAATCCATCGAACTTTTTCAGCTCATGCTGAACTCACTCGATAACGCTGACAATCAACCGCCTGCCGCAGCGGCCGAAGAAAAAGCGGCTTCCGGTGAAGCCGGTGGAATCATTGGTGATCCGAAGTACTGGCGAATGTTGGCTGAGCGTCATCTAAAGTCGCAAAAGAACGCCCTCTTGACTCACAGCGAACGCAACCGAATCATAACAGAGCGAATGACAGCAGCCGAAAAGCTACTGGCTTCAGACAAACCCGAGGAAGGTCAGCAGATCCTGACATTGTTCCGCGATATTTTTCGTTCCGAGAGAGATCTCGACCCATGGCTCGATTACGCACGGTTCCGACAGAACGGTGAACCAGCCGAGATGCCAAAACAATAGAGTCGCAGATCCCTATGGCACACGATGAAAATACAATCGGAATGAACGATTCCGTATTGATCGAAGATCTCGTCGATCAGTGGGAAGGTGCTCGGGAACAGGGAAAGAATCTGTCGATCGCCGACTTGTGTCGTCACGCTCCTCATCTTGAGCCGGACCTGCGGCGCAGAATTGATGCGATCGAGCAGCAACATCACATCTCTCCGGATAAATCGGGTCGAAAAGCTACGAATGGAACCGACGCGGAGAGCTTGAAATCCGTCAGCGAAATCACATCTCTCATCTTCCACGCCAAAGGTGGCCTCGGAGCCGTCTACCGTGCAACAGAGCGAGAACTCAATCGTCAAGTCGCGGTCAAGTTTATCCACCAGAATCTGACCAAAGATCGCACCAGCTGTGATCGCTTTCTGCTTGAAGCCGAAGTCACCGGTCGCCTGGAACATCCGGGGATTGTGCCGCTTTATGGCATGGGTCGCTCCGACAACGGCCAGCTCTTTTACTACATGCGTTACATCGACGGCGAAACGATGGACGAAGCCATCCAGCGCTGTCATCAGGTTCGTTCGGCTTCCAACGCGTCCGCCGAGCCAGGCCTTGAATTTCGTCGTCTGCTCACAGCATTTATCTCTGTTTGCAAAACGGTTGCTTACGCTCACAATCGCGGCATTGTGCATCGTGATATCAAGCCGGCGAATGTGATGCTGGGGAAGTATGGCGAGACGATCGTTGTCGACTGGGGCCTCGCGGTTCCTGTGAATCGCGATGATCGCTTTCGTAACAGCGGCGAGATGACTCTGATGCCAAACGCTGGCAGTCAGAACAGCAGTACGTCCGGTGGCGGAGCTGGCACGCTGGCCTATATGAGTCCCGAACAGGCGTCCAATTTGGCTCCAACACCAGCCAGTGACATCTACAGTCTCGGCGCCACGCTCTACAAGATTCTCTGCGGTCAACCGGCGTTTACCGGTGATAATGGACACGAAATCCGGACTCGCGTGATTGAAGGGCGATTCACACATCCGTCTGAGATCGTCCGCAGCACGCCTCGCAGCCTGGAAGCCATCTGCCTGAAAGCGATGCAGGTGCAGCCCAAAGATCGCTACGAGACTGCTCTTGATTTGGCCGCAGATGTCGAAAACTATCTGGCTGATGAGCCCGTCTCTGTTCTCAGTGAAACCCGATCTCAGCGCATCTCGCGATGGGTCAGACGACACCGGTTCGCGGCACAGTCAGCGGCACTCGGGGTTGCTGCCGTCGTCCTGATCAGCATTCTGGCCGCAGCATGGCTGGGAACACTGGCTCGACGCGAACACGCCGCCCGTTCATTGGCCGACATCAGTCACAAGGAAGCTCAAACCGCACGCCAGGAGAATCTGGCAACAACCGCACGCACGATGGCTCAGGCCGTCGGCTACGAAATCGACCTGCGCTGGCGATTGCTGGAATCCGAAGCACAGTCGGAATCATTGAAGAGCTTTCTCAAGGCCGCTAACGCGAATCCGAGCGACAAGGTTCTTTGGGAACCCTTGCAGGCATGGCTCAATGAACATCGTGGTCTGCGTGGCAACGCCATTCAGAATTCGAACTGGAGTATCTTTTCCAACACAGGTCTGCAGTACGCTCGTACCCCGCGTGGAACCAGCATTGGCAGTGAATATCGGCATCGAGATTACTTTCATGGACTTGGCCATGACCTCGAAAAAGATGATCCGCGCGTCGCAACCTTGAAGCCCTTGGAGTTTCTGATTCCGAAGCTGGCCGAGCAGGGCGATGTGGTCAATCTTTCGTGTGTCTACCAGAGCACAGCGACGAACAAACTGGTTGTTTCATTTTCTGTCCCTGTGTGGGACAGCGAAAATCCTGTCGAACGACAAGTGCTGGGCCTTTTGGCGATGACGCTTGAGATCGACGATTTTGGTGTTCAGAAAAATGCGATGCTGTTTCAGGTCGAAGAGAACCAGATTACTCATCATCGAGGAATGGTGATTGCTCATCCGAAGTTGAAAGATCGCAAGTCCGACGCCGAGTTTCCTCGCGTCGCGGACTCTGTTTTGACGGTCGCTGAGAAGCTCGTGAATGCCGAAACTCCGGAACTTTCTGTGGAACTCATGGAACAGTTTGTCGACCCGATCACCGGAGCGTCTCATCTGGCCGCGATGTCCCCCGTTATTGTGCACAGCCGCCCCAAAGAAGTCAGCAATATCGGCTGGGTTCTGGTGGTGACAGAGACGGACAAGTAGGTCTTACACTTCACGGCCTATGCTCGATTGTGCAAGACGTTATGGTTCAAAGCGCAGTCATTCGCACGAGCCTGGCAAGTGAAGCCCCTGCGATTAATCCTGAAAGGATGACAGAGAGTAGCCGGTGGTCGCCGACAGGCGCACCACCGGTGACTGCGCAGTCGCATCACTCATCCTGAAGGGATGACAGACACCACAGCTCTGTCACCCGTTTCAGGGTGCTTTCGCAGGTTTTGACACGAACCGGTCGTTGTGCTGCGCTGACCACCGGCTACCTTCTTAAACCGCTTCGCGGTGAATCGCAACGACCCCAGCAGAAGTCTGAAAACAACGTGAATGCCTTTTATGCTGGCCTCACCGGCTATTCGCACAGAGACGTTAGTATCACTTGCGAAAGAAGTCTCTCTAAAGCTCTGAGTACCCCGTCCCAGTCGGACTGCCGCCGCTGCGGAGCACAACTTCCGCCTTCGCCACGATGTTCTCATCGATCCCACAACTCCGCATATGGCGAATTGTCTGATCGATGTCATAAGGGACGCGTCGAAACTCAACCTGACCTTTGTCGATAATCGCATAGGCCGCGCGAGGATCGCCATCGCGAGGCTGACCAACGCTGCCAGGATTGATCACTTGAGTCTTCTCAAGCTGAAGCTGCATCGGGATATGTGTGTGGCCGACACAAACGAAGTCCACATCCACATGTTCCAGACGCTGCTGCCATTGCTCGGCGTTATCGCCGATGTACTCATCCATCGGATCGCGAGGCGTGGCATGGACGAGCAAAAATCGGTGATCACCAAGTGTCAGATAACGAGTCACTGGCATCTGGGCCAGCCACGTCAGATTTTCATCGTTCAGAACATCGAAATGTCTCGGTCGCATCGCCGCTGACATGCGGCGAAATGTTCCGCCCGGTTTTACAACAACTCGCTGAGCCACCGAGTGATCATGATTGCCGCGCACAGTCGCGAGAGCATACTTGCGTACCCAGTCGATGCAGGGCAGGGGATCTGTGGCGTAGTCAACAACGTCGCCAAGAAACAAACACGCATCGAAACGCTCATTGATCGCCGCCAGCGCTGGCCAGTTTGCATGGATGTCGGCCAGCAGAAGAATTCGCATGGGTTGCTCGATGCTCGCATTTGTTTCGAAAAGTCAAAAGGTCACGAGGATCATGATTATTCCCATCATGCCCGTCAACGCGATGGAAATCATTGCGTCACATCGCCCGCCATCAGCAGACCACCGGAAAAATCATCACCGATTCTGGTCGGAAAAGAATTCGACACTCAGGCTATCTCTTTCCCGCGGTCGAATACCGGCCATAATTTTCCCGGAGCAGCTTCGTTCCTAAATTTGATCGAACATCAAGGTTCCGTCAGCAGCGGAGCCCACAATCCTGGCTGAACTTCGGGAATCTCTCCCGAGGCCGGCAGCGACGTCTTCACTGCGTCGCGCATCAGCGTTGCTAAATGCTCCACAGTCTTGCTGTGATCGGGATGGTTGGCGAGATTTGTCAGTTCCCGCGGATCGGAGTCGTGATCATAAAGTTCTCTTCCCTTCTGACCTCCATCCCATTCCGTATAACGCCAACGGTCGGTGCGAAGACTGTAGCCAAAATAACGCCCGTCATTGGCCGGAGCCGCTGGCTTCGCGGAATTGTCAGCAGTCTTCTTGCTTCGCTGCTGTCCGCCACCCCCGCCTCGCGTCACCTGCGTCAGAGCCCAGCCACGACCGATCTGAGTATTGTCCTTTAGCATCGGAACAAGGCTTTGTCCCTGCAGATTGGACGGCGGAGTGACTCCACACAATTCCGCCAGCGTCGGGAACAAGTCAACCTGCGAAACAGGCGCAGAGACGACTCCACCGGCATTACTGGCGCCCGGTGCAACAATCAACATCGGAACGCGAGCACTCTCTTCGAACAAACTCATTTTCTGCCACAGTCCATGCTCGCCCATGTGATAACCATGATCACTGGTGAAAACGATCACGGTGTTCTCCGCCAGACCAAGCCGATCCAGTGACGCGACAACTTTCCCCAGCTGAGCATCCATAAAGCTGATGCTGGCGTAGTAAGCCTGGCGAGCCTCACGTCGCTGCTCGTCGGTCATTGTGTTCTGTTCTTTCTTCTGACTGCCGAGCCCGGCTTCAGGAATATCCGCACGGTCGGCTTCGACTCCTTCCACAACCGGCACGGCATTGACGTCATACATGTCGAACCATGGACGCTGAGGAGCAACATACGGTGTATGAGGCCGAAAGAAACCAACCGCCAGAAAGAACGGACGCTGCTTGTCGCGAGCACATCGCTCCAGGACCCAGTCCGCATCTTTGGCCATTATCGCATCGGTATGATGCTCATCACTTTTCGGAGAAGCGTACCAGCTGAGCGTTCCGCCGAACTGGTTCGGCACGAGGCTGGTGATGTGCGGATGCTCTTCCAGTCGATCGACTCCGGCGGGATTCAGTTCCAGTTCCCACGAGCCCGGATCATCGTGACCATTGGTGCCGATCGAATTCGGAACGTTGTAGTGATACAGCTTTCCAATGCGAGCTGCGAAGTATCCTTGCTGCCGAAACGTCTGAGACATACTCAACTGGTTCGGAATCGTCTGACGAAAAATCAGTCCGTTGGTCTGAATTCCCGTGCTGTTCGGATAGAGCCCGGTCAGAATCGAATTGCGGCTGGGACCACACAGCGGAAACGCGCAGTAAGCTCGATCAAATCGCACTCCGCGAGCTGCCAGTCGGTCGATGTTCGGCGTCTTCACCATGGGATCGCCATAGCAGCCGAGAAGATTATTCAGATCGTCGGAGATGATAAACAACACATTCCGACGCTGATCGGCCGCACGAGCCGCGGGCGAAATGATGGCCATCAGCAAAAGAAAAGTCAGGATCGGCCGCAGCATTGATAAGCACTCCGGAAAACCAGTGGGATTGAGTCAGGGACGAGGTGAAACCGGCGAAACAAGCTCGGCAGTTTGGGATTGCCCATGCGAAAAGAAAAGTCTCCACGTCAAGATGAGGCCGGTCTTTTGCCGCAGCACGTTGACATCCATGGCTGTCTGCTGCACCATCCGTATCAGCAGACTGTTGATTTAGTCGTTTGCCGCCCAGCCGGAGGCGCCGGCTTTTCTTCCGGCCGGCGCCTTCGGCTGGGCGGTAAACGGAAGCTCGCAGGATGCGACTCCATCGACGAGAATCAACAAGGGCAGGGCACTCGACTTCGCCAGGCCTGCTGACGCATTACCAAAAATCCTGCCTCCGTTGTTCGCCTACCGGAATCTTTTTATGACTCTGTCTCGATCAATCATTCAGGCCGCATTGGCTTGCCTGGCCATTGCGATCTCGGTAGCTCCGGAGGCCAAGGCACAAACTCGGTCGGCCGGACTGCTGAACTTCAGCAGCGACGGAAGTCTGGTCGCCTGCTCCAATCGTGACAATGACTCCGTCACGATCATGAGCTGGCCCGGGCTGACAGTACTGCACGAAGCACCCGTTGGTTCACACCCTGAAGGAGTTGCCTGGATTGGCAGCTCCAAAAACCTGGCCTGCTGTGTCTACGGCGATGACAAGGTCGTGATCCTGAATGGCGAAACAGGCCAGATTACGAAAACGATCGACGTCTTCGACGAACCCTATGGTATTGTCAGCAACTCCGACGGTACGTCTCTGTTTGTAACACTGGAATATCCTGGTCAGCTCCTGAAGCTCAACTCGGAGACTGGAACCGTCGATGCGTCATGGGCAGCCGGCAATATGCCGCGAGGTCTTGCGATCAGCGCGGATAACAGCTTTCTGCTGGTCACGGAATATCTGACCTCGCGACTTCTGAAAGTCTCCGCGACCGACGGAAAGATTGAACAATCCTGGGACGGCGCTTCAACAGACAATCTGAGCCGCCAGGTCGTTATGGCCCCGGGCGACAAGAAAGCCTATTTCACACATATTCGTTCCCGAGTCTCAGCGGCACATGGAAATGGTTCGATCTTCCCGTATGCATCCGTCGCGCGTCTGACGGGTGAAAAAGCCGGGACTCGATTGCGAGTCCCGATGGACTCTCTGCGAGGTGCGCGAGTCACAGCCAATCCCTGGGACTGCGATGTGTCTGCCGATGGCAAGCAACTGGCGGTTGTCTTCGCTGGCACCAACGATCTGTACTTGTGCCGAATTGTTGGCGACGACTTTGTGGAACTGGACTATGACGGCGGCCTGCGACTCGGCAACAATCCGCGTGCTGTTCGCTTCGCACCCGATGGAAAATCGGTTGTGATCTACAATGCTCTCGACTTTGAAGTGGTCGAATACAGCCTGGCCGACGGCAATCCGAAAGCCCGTGTCGTAGTAACAAAGAACCCGCTGGGAGAAGAGTTGCTGCTGGGAAAAAAATTGTTCTACACAGCTCTGCAGCCAATGTCCTCACGCAACTGGATCTCGTGTGCAAGTTGTCATCCGGATGGTGATGCTGACGGTCGAACGTGGCAGCAGCCGGAAGGTCTGCGGAGTACTCAGCCACTGGCCGGGCTCTCGTGGACTCATCCCGTGCACTGGTCTGCTGATCGCGATGAGGTTCAGGACTTCGAGCATACCGTGCGAGGCAAACTGATGCAGGGACAAGGACTGCTGAAAGGATCGTTGCCAGAAGCGCTGGCCGATCCCATCACTGGTCGCAGCAAAGCTCTGGATGCCCTCGCTGCTTACACCAACTCACACAAATTCCCGATGAGCCCGCACGCCAAAGATGGTCTCAGCGACGCGGCGAAGCGAGGTAAAGAACTGTTCTTTTCCAGCACCACGAAATGTGCAACTTGTCATTCCGGCCCGGTCTTTAGTGACTCTCAGCCAAAGAGTGTCGCCGAATTCGTCAAGCATGATGTGGGAACCGGTGAGGATGATCCCACGGAGCTGATGAGCCATGCTTATGATACCCCCACATTGCTGGGCGTCTATCGCTCCGCGCCTTACCTGCATCATGGCAAAGCCGCGACACTGGAAGAACTGCTGACAACGGCCAATAAAGGCGATAAGCATGGAACAACAAGTCAACTCTCGGGGAGCGAAGTGGCTGATCTGGTTGAGTTCCTCAAGGCTCTGCCATACGAAGATCCGGAACCCGCGGCAAAGGCAGCCGGGCTGAAGCAGGTCTTGAAGTAGGCACCTGCCGGAACTCGCTCCGCTCGGTCCGGCCTGCATCCATCTGGGACTACCTGAATCATGGCTTTGTCTCTTCGAACTCACATGCGATCATTCTGCAGTGCATTGGTTCTGCTTGCCGGGGCCAATCTTGCTGCGGCTGATGAGATCAATTTTGAGCTTCAGATTCGACCAGTGCTGACAAAGCGTTGCGGTAGTTGTCACGGCGCGGAAACGCAGAAGAGCGGACTCCGGCTGGATGCGAAATCGTTTGCGTTTCGAGGCGGCGATAGTGGTCCTGTCATCGATCCGGGCAAGCCGGAAAGCAGTTCCCTGATCGAACGTATCACCAGCGCTGATCCGGGACTCAGGATGCCTCCGGAAGGCCCCGCGCTGCCCGCCGCAGAAATCGAACTCCTGCGTCGCTGGATTGCAAATGGAGCCGCCTGGCCCGAAACCGACTACGATCGTTCTGCAACTGTGGATCCTCGGCTGAAACACTGGGCGTGGCAACCCATCAAGATTACACAGCCTCCGACGGATGTGGTCTCCTCAAATGCTCCAGCCACTGCAATCACGGATATCGATCGCTTCGTTCTGACAGAGCTTTCAAAGCATCAGCTCGATCTTTCTGAACCCGCCGATCGACGGACCTTGATTCGTCGTTTGTCATTCGATCTTCTGGGGCTTCCACCAACACCCGAACAGATTCAATTGTTCGTTGCCGATCCCGATCCGCGTGCTTACGAAAAACTGGTCGACACTTTTCTGGCCTCGCCGCATTATGGCGAACGCTGGGCGCGACACTGGCTGGATATTGCTCACTACGCCGACACTCATGGCTTTGAACGCGATCAGCGTCGCGACAACGCGTGGCGATATCGCGACTGGGTGATCCGAGCGATCAATGACGACATGCCGTATGACCAGTTCCTCCGCGACCAAATTGCCGGCGATGCCTTGCGACCAGCCGATCCCGATGCGGTGATTGCCACCGGCTTTCTGGCGGCCGGTCCGTGGGATTTCGTAGGACAGGCGGAAACACCCAGCCCGGTTCTGAAACGCCTCGCTCGCGCTGATGACCTGGATGATATGTTGACGCAGGTCATGACCTCCGCGTGCGCCGTGACAATCAACTGTGCACGATGTCATGATCATAAGCTCGATCCGATTTCACAGAAGGAGTATTACTCTTTGACTTCTGTGTTTGCCGGAGTTCGCCGAGCTGACCGAATCGTTTCTTCGGACGAACAGAGGCAACTGGCCGATAGAAAAGCCGGGCTGGAAAAGAATCTGGCCGACGCAAGAACAGAACTCTCGAAACTCCGAGGTGATGGTTGGAGCCTGGCGGATATCGTCGGCGGCGGAAACGGCCGTGGCACTGGAAAAGCAGGCTTCGCGGTTGATCCATCCAGTGGAAAAGCCACAAATGAACGACGCGGTTCTCTGGAATCCGCGAAGACGAATTTGTTCGCGGCCTCTGAACTGCCATTCATTGATGGTGTCGTTATTCCCGACGGAGAAACATCCGGAGACGTCGTCATCTCGTCCACAGGATTGATCGCGAAAGGTATTCCTGATACCGGCGGCAAAGCGTGGGATGCGATTCGAAATGGTCCGGTGAATTCTCAATTCTCGACCTCGTTAAGCGGTGTCGATTTCAGCACAGAAGGACACTCCTTGTTGTCTCTTCATGCCAACGCCGCGATCACTTTTGATCTTGATGAGCTTCGCGCAGCGGGGATGCCGTCTGACGTCACGTTGCGAGCTCAGGTCGGTTACTTCGGGCAGACGCCCAAAGCCGGAGCCAGCGTTTTTGTGCTGCTTGACGGCCAGAAGAAGTATGAACGATTGGGACTTGGAAGAGACGATGGTCTTCAGGACCTCTCGCTGGCAATTCCGGCCTCAGTCAGATTCCTGACGCTGATGGCGACGGATCATGGAAACGACATCGGGCATGATCAGATCTGCTTTGCTGATGCTCAATTGGAATCAGCCTCCAGCAATCCGGATGCTGCCAAAATCGCGATCGCAACAAAGCGAGTCGCCGAATTTCAGGATCAGCTCAAGAACCTGCCTGAGCCTGCAAAAGTCTATGCTACGGTTTCCGAAACACCTCCCACCGTTCATGTGCAACTTCGCGGCAATCCGGAACAAAAGGGCGACGAAGTCACTCCCGGCACTATCTCCTGTATTTCCAACTTGGAATCAGCCTTTGGCGACTCGACACTGCCCGATTCCGCACGACGCATCGCATTGGCGAATTGGATCTGTTCAGAAAAAAATCCACTGACTCGCCGAGTGCTCGTGAACCGACTGTGGCATCATCATTTTGGAACTGGTCTGGTCGATACACCGAGCGACTTTGGTCTTGGCGGCAGCCTGCCATCACATCCGGAACTGCTCGACTGGCTGGCCGAACAGTTTCAGCGTGACGGATGGTCTCTGAAGAAACTGCATCGCCGAATGTGTCTGAGCCTGACCTATCAACAATCATCGCATCCGACAGACACGGCGCGTGTCGAGAAAGCTCATCAACGGGATGCCGGCAATCGGCTGTTGTGGCGTCAGCATGCTCGGCGCATTGATGCGGAATCTCTGCGGGACTCCGTGCTGGCGGTCAGCGGCAAGCTGAATACGACCATGTATGGCCCCGGCTATCGCGACTTCGAATACAAAGAAGAATATGCTCCAGTTTATAAATACATCACTGCGGACAAGCCTGAACTCTGGCGACGCAGCGTGTACCGGTTTGTGGTGCGGACGACTCCGGATCAGTTTATGGCAACACTGGACTGCCCAAATGCGGCAAATCTGACGCCTGCTCGTAATGTCACGACGACGTCACTACAGGCTTTGGCGCTATTGAATAATGAATTCATGCGACAGCAATCGACGCATCTGGCAGAGCGAATCCGTGTGGACGTTGGAAACGATCCGACGAAGCAGATTCAGCGATTATTTCAGCTCGCTCTGGGACGTTCTCCATCTACATCCGAAGCAAACGCTGCTGCTCATCTGCTGAGCCAGCGAGATCTCGCAGCCGCCTGCCTTGCTCTGCTGAACTCCAACGAATTTGTCTACGTTGATTGATTCTCCATGCTGGTTTCATAACCCGGGATTCGACGTTTCCACCCACCACTGAAGGGAAACCTCACAATGATTCGTCACTCGCTTCAAACACTTATGTTGCTTTCGTGCTGGATGACAACAATCTCCGGCAACGTTTCGATCGCAGCCAACAAGCCAGAATCAGCCGACGCCATAAAATTATGGCCAAACGGTGCTCCGGGCTCGGAGAGTCGAAAGCAGGAACTCGAGAAAGTTGACGAAGGCCCTGGGAAGTGCAACGTGTCCAATGTTCATGATCCGTCAATCACTCCTTTCCTTCCGTCTCCCGACAAGGCGACCGGAACCGCCATCATCATCGCGCCGGGTGGTGGACATCGAGTGCTTTGTCTTGGGCATGAAGGCGACAGCCTGGCAGAATGGTTCGCTGAAAATGGTATCGCGGCGTTCGTTCTGCGTTACCGATTGGCTCGCGAAGAAGGATCGACGTACACCGTTGATGACCATGCCATGGCCGACACTCGCCGCGCTCTGCGATTGGTTCGTGCTCGGGCCGAAGAATGGAAGATCCGACCAGATCGAATCGGTATTCTGGGTTTCTCGGCCGGAGGTGAGCTGGCTGCATTGAGTGCCATGCAGGCAGATAATGGCAAGCCTGATGCAGTCGACGCGTTTGAACGTGTGAGTTGTCGTCCAGACTTTCAGGTCCTGATTTATCCGGGGAGTTCGAGCCGCTTTACGGTTTCCGCCGGTATGCCGCCAGCGTTTATTGCTTTGGGGGCAAAAGATCGGGACGACATCGCTCTGGGAATGGCGGACCTGTATCTCAAATACAAGGCCGCCGGAGTTCCTGCGGAACTTCATATCTATTCGAACGCAGGTCACGGCTTCGGATTCCGCCCAGACTCGAAAACTGCTGCCGGCTTGTGGCCTCAGCGGCTGACAGAGTGGCTGGTCGACAGCAATCTTCTTGAGAAGAAGTGATTCAACGGCAATAGCGGTTTAATGTTGTTCGTAGCGCTGGCTTCAGCCAACGTTCCCGTGCAGGTCTCGGCGCTCATGCCGACTGAAGTCGGCACTACGAATAAGTCGTTTACCGCCCAGCCGGAGGCGCCGGCCAGCACAAAAGTCGGCTAGTGCCTCAGGCTCAGGTGACGACTGCTGGTTCCTGCTGAACGACCAATCCTACGGCCGGTCGTCGTAGACCGTCACAGATTCGGAAACGATCAGCGGCTTCTGCATTTCGTCGTACTTCAGGAACGCCTCAACCACAGCATTCTTCACAGCCTGTTGTCCCTGCAGCGTCAACTGGAAAGTCATCTGTTCGTTCGGCCCGATCTCAAGTACTCGGTTGTACTTCACAACATTTCCTGACATCAGCTTTCCTGGAACCTGTCGAGTGCCCGCGGCAAGAACTTTGAGTTCAGTTGGCACCTGAACGGACATTTCCACATTGCGAGCAACCGCGGTACCGCGATTGTCGATGGTCACCGTGAATCCGAACCGTTCGCCGACTTGAACAGGTTCATCCTGACGACTGATATCAGCCGTCACGTTGTGCAGATCTTCAACAATCACGATCGTGTTTTCGGTCAGCGGAGTTCTGAAGCCGGCGTTCTCGGTGACTTCAACAATCGTTTCCATCTGTCCGGCTTCCTCCGCGATCAGCTCAACTTCCAGCACCAGCTGCTTGCCAGCGGCCAGCTTCGGAATCGACCACTGGATGCGGCGATTGTCAGGATTATAAACGCCGCCACCGCTGGCTGAGACAAATCGCAGGCCCTGAGGCACCTCTTCAACAACCGTTGCATTGATGGCTTCGAACCTGGAATCGTTTGTGACGATGTTCTGATAGGTTGCGGAGCGTCCGACGTAGCGACGCTCAGGACCTAGTCGTTCCAATGTCAGTTGAGCACCCACGACTTCGATTTCGGTTTTTGCCTTGGCCGCCGAGATCCCGGAAGAGGTCACTTCGGCAGAGACAAGAATCAGGTCGCCCGGCTCAGCCGCAACAACCGTCAGATCAACATTTTCCGAACCGCCAGCTGGCAGATTCTCAATCTCGTACTCCAGATCGCCTCCTTCTGGATGCTTCAATCCCGGTGGAAGCACGCTTCGCAGAACAACATTTGAAGCATCACCTGACCCTCGGTTTCGAATGGAGTAAGTCAGCTGAACTTCGTCACCGACTTTCACTTCGCTCGGCCCGGTCAGCTCCAGCTCCAGCTTCGGAGCGGTAATCACGGTCGCAGATTTGACCTGAGCTTTGAACTTCACGGTCGCAACACCATCAAGAGTTCCTTCACCGGTTGGGCGAATGCGAACAGTAATCTCTTTCTTCTCACCAGCCCGCAATTCACGGAAGCTCCAGTTGAGCTGATCTGTGGCGCGGTTGTATTCGGCGACCGGCTTCGACTGCACGAACTCTGCAGCACCACCGAGTTCGTCTTCAACAACAACATCGTAAGCTGACGAAGCTCCTTCGTTCGTGACGAGGATGGTGTAATCATGAGCGACACCAACCGTCGCTGTATTGGGAGCTTTCTTCTGAATGGTCAGTTGAGGACGCATGACCTCAGACACCGTGCGCGTCGATTCGGGTGCATCCGTGTCACGGTCACGCCCCGGACGAGTCACTCGGTCGGGCAGATCATCCGCCGCCGGCAACGGCAGCGAGTCATCGCGACGCGGCGTTGTTGGGTCTGGTTCAAACGGCAGCGGGCTGCCTGAATCATCCGGTTCGAATTCGCGATCTCGTACCGACCCGCCCGTAGACGGCAGCGGAACATCGGCGGGATCAAGATCGTCTCGTGCGGGTTCTGTTGACTCATCCGGCATGAAAGGCAGAGTTTCCTCATCTTCCATCGGCGTTCCCGACAGAGGTGGGGCCGGGGTATCTGACGTTTCGGGATCCGGGTCGAAAGGAGCTGGCTCAAAGCTCGGAAGCTCCTCTTCCAGATCTCTGCTCGGTGAGCGAGGACTTGCGGCGGGCGGACTGGTCACATCCGGCACCGGATCCGGCAGGAACAAAGATGGCTCATCCGATGAAGCGGACGTTCTTTGCACAGACTGGACTGGCTTCGGAGCGGCCGCGGCCTTGGGAGCTTTTATAGCACTTGAGGCAGCGTCGGATGCAAACGTGGTTGAAGGAGCATCAGCGTCACTTGTCGGCGTTGGCTGCAAACCAGCGGTCGTCACAGGAGCAGCCTCTGAAGCCGCGAATGAGCTGCTTCCGCTGGATGCAACAGGGGCGGCTGCCGGAGTTTTCGTTGGTGCTGCTGTTGATGAGGCTGCTGTCGACTCTGACTTTCCACCATTCGGAAAGAACATCATCGTCTTCTTTTCAGACGACTTAGGGTCTTTCGTTGAAGCACTTGCAACCTCTGGTGCAGCTGCTTTCGTTGACTCGATCTCATTAGGAAATGGGATCACCGGCTCATCTTCACCGGCCGCCGGAAGTTCCATTACCGGAACCGAATCACCAGCAGCAGTTGTCGACTCATCTGTTGACGCCCCATCAGACTTAAAGCTGGCAGACTTCACGGAGGTCTTTACAGCGCTTGGAGAAACAGAGGTGACTGCCGCATCGAAGTCTGCAGAGGCCGCTTCACTCGCCGACGGCAACTCTGCCGATTCACTCTCTTCAGGCTCCGTCAATGAGACCGCGAACGGGCTGGTGTTGTCTGTCAGCTCGTCCTTGTGGACGGTCCGTTCTTCGGCTGCGCCAAAGAATTTACCGTTATCTGCCGGAGGCGCTGGTCGGCCTACTCCCGCCCCGGGACCATCAAATTTGTCCGGACTGCTGGCGCCATCAGCCATTGATGCAGCGGCCAGCTCTTCATCAAAGGGAGTCGTGGCGTCGGGTGTCACGGAAATTTCCGTTCCCGTTGACTGCACGGTGACCCCATTGACGGTCGAATTGCGCGCCGGCAATCGATTCTGGACTTCCAGAACGACGAGCGTACCAATCCCAATAATGCCAGCAGCTGTTAACAGCTTCCATAATGAACTTTGCATGGGAATCCCTTCCCGCGCCGGGCCAATCCTGTCACCGTCCCGCCTCCCGCGGAACGTATGAACGGCGCATGTGCTCTAGAAGTAGCAGAATCCGCCGAATGGGGGAAGTCGAGTTTCTCAGTTTGCCTGGAATCCCCCCGTCGCCCTGAGCATCGTGGTGGCCGGACGCGCAAGCACGGCTCGCAGCCCCACGACAAAAGTCCTGCTCGAATCACCCAAATCGCCGAGTTTACCAATTGGCCATCACACGACGCTGGTCGAGACCTCAATCCAGATACAGGAACTCGTTCAGATTCAGGGCGACGAGAAAGAAGTACTTGCGAGCCTTCTCTGGAGCAAGCCCGTTTTCTTTCTCCAGACTGCTGATGAGCTCCAGCCCCCGAGTCACCTCCACTTTTGAAGGCTCCCGCTGCGTCACTCGGCGAAGTGCCATCCGCACCTGCGCTTCGATGGAATCCGGATGCTGCTCGGCCGCCATGTCAGCAAACAAGCGAGCCTGCTCCTGCATGAATTCGCTGTTGAGAAGCCCCAGTGCCTGCGTCGGTTGAGTTGTCACGAAGCGGACTGGGCATGTTTGATCCGTATCCGCCATGTCAAAGCTTTCCAGCATAGGATCCAACAAGGATCGTTTAACGTGGATGTAGATGCTTCGTCGAGCCGCATCTTCCGGAGACGAGACTCCCCAACCGGCCCCTGGTTGAGATTGGCCCGCTTTGACTTCGTCCGGAATCTTCGTGTAGATCGAAGGTCCGAACATGCGATCAGCCGACAGCGTTCCGTTGGCCCACAGGATCGAATCCCGAATCTCTTCGGCCGAAAGTCGTCGCATATCAAATCGCCAGAAATGATCGTTCGTAGCGTCTTTCGCCAGAGCGTCCTCACGCCCACGAGAACTCATCTGATAAGCCGCTGAATTCATGATCAGACGATGCATGGTCTTCATCGACCAGCCTTCTTCCACAAATCGAGCCGCCAGCCAATCGAGTAGTTCCGGATGCGTCGGCTTGCTTCCCTGAAATCCAAAGTCACTCGAGGTCCGCACGATTCCGCGTCCAAAGTGGAACTGCCACAGGCGATTGACCATGACTCGCGCGGTCAATGGATTGGATGGACTGGCCACCCATTTGGCAAGGGCCGTGCGGCGACCAGAACTTGTCGCATCCGGAGACGGTGGCGTGAGCTCCGGTGCTGGTGGCGACAGCACGGACGGAAACGCTGGCTGAACTTCATCGCCAGGGCTACCCGGATTTCCTCGCAGCAAAACGTGCGTCGGCCGCAGGCCTTTCACGTCCTCTTTGACACATAACGCCTTGGCCAGACCGGTCGGTGGGTTCTCACGCAGCCGATTTCGACGATCTGTCAGATGCCGATAATGATTGACCTGATTTTCCTTCAGGAGCCCGCCTTTTCGTTTCTCGATCAGACGCACGCGATTGACTTCAAACTGGAATTCGTCATTCTCGACTCCCGAGAAATCGGCTTTGACTTTCTCTTCGATCTGAGCAATCTCGCGTTCGATGTGCTTCAGTTCCTGCTCATGCTGGCGAACGGCGGCCTCATGCAATTCACTGCGTTCCGGCTCGCTGATTTCTGTCACGGAATTCTCCATGACTGATTCGCCCGAGCGGACTCCGTAACGCCGCACTCCTCGGAAAAACGCCAGCAGACTGTAGTAGTCTGATTGCGGCACCGGATCGATCTTGTGGTCATGACAACGAGCACAGTTGATCGACAAGCCAAGCAGCGACTGGCCGGTCGTCGTCACGATATCATCAAGGTCATCGTAATACGCAAGTTCCGGATCAGCAGGCTCATCGTCCCATCGTCCGAGGCGATAAAAGCCCGTCGCAACAATTGAGTCCGGCGTTTTGTCCGGAAGCTCATCACCCGCCAACTGCTCGATCAAGAATCGATCATAGGGCTTATCCGCGTTGAACGATTCAATCACATAGTCACGATAGCGCCAGACAAATGGTTTGGCTCCATCGCGTTCATAGCTGTTGGTTTCTGCATATCGCACCAGATCCAGCCAGTGCCGTCCCCAGTGCTCACCGTAATGCGGTGAGCTGAGCAGATCGTCGATAAGTTTTGACCATGCTTCAGGAGAAGGATCTTTCGCAAACGCCTCAACAACTTCTGGCGCCGGAGGCAGGCCGGTCAGGTCGTAATAGGCCCGACGCACCAGTTCTCGAGGCTCCGCTTTTGGATTCGGCTCGAGCCCTTTCTTCTGCAACTGGCTCAGGATGAAGGCATCTATTTCAGACTTCGCCCAGTCACCTTTAACTTCGGGAGCAGACGGCTTTTTGACGGGCTGAAAAGACCAGTGCTTCTTCGTCTCCTCGTTAACCGTTGGTGCTTCCCGAGGAGCCTCAAAATGCAGCGGCTTGCCATCTTTCGACCACGCTACTCCCTCGGTAACCCACTTCGTCAAGGCTTCAATCTGTTTCGGGGAAAGTTGTCCCGTCGGAGGCATCTCGTAGCCGTCGTAATTGACGGCCTTCAGAAGCACGCTTTCCGCCGGTTTTTCGAGATCCACGGCCGCTCCGGATTCTCCCCCCTTGAGGATCGTCTCGCGAGTCGTCAAATCCAACCCGCCTTTGGGCTTCGCTCCAGCATGGCACTTGAGGCAATTCGCCTCCAGAATCGCCACGATCTCCTTTTCAAAGTGCTCAATTTGTTCCGCCGTCGCCTCATCTGCACGTGCGTCTTCAACGGAGACAAAAATCAGCAGACTGAGGCAGAGCCCGTATCGGATCAGCATGGAAGTGCTCGTAGCATATTGTGAGGGTTCAGGGCAAGACGACAGCCGGATGCCGAAGTCTGCTCCGACAGGCTACCCCTCGTGGTCGCTGGTGTCAACGAGCAGAGAAGATCCACGTTAAATTGCGGGGCCCGTAGAATGATTCAACCGGCCGGCTCTACGTTCGAAGTCTCCGTGTCAGCCCAAAAACGTTCGTTCATGCCTCTCGGATCCGGGAAGCCATACTCGGCGAATCATCAAACGGGCCACCTCATCCCATGCTGCCGAGAGAAAAGCAAAAAGGCATAAGCGACTTCGCATCGAATCTGTCACACTTGGCATCTGGTCGACTTTGGTTCAAAGTAAGCTCCAATCGTGATTCGAGAACACTGCTTGGCGAGGTTCTCTTGCTCATCTGAATCAAGATCTCTCCGAGACGCCCCCATGAACCTCCGCACCGTTGTGTTGACTGCTTTGCTGTTAAGTGCCCTGGCTGCTCAGGCGGAAGAAAATAAGGGCTCCGCCACACGTCCCAATATCCTGTTCATCATGGCCGATGATCTGGGGTGGACGGACCTCGGTTGCACGGGCAGCAAGTTCCATCAGACTCCGAACATCAACAAACTGGCAGCCCGAGGAACCTGGTTCACTCAAGCGTATGCCGCTAATCCGCTCTGCTCACCCACTCGCAGCAGTATCCTGACCGGACTTTGGCCTGCGCGAACGGGAATTACATCACCAGCCTGTCATGTGCCAGAAGTGATCCTCGAAAAGCGTTTGTCGCCCGGAAATCCCAACGCTCGCGTGCTTGTGGCGAACAGCGTCACACGGCTCAGCACAGACTACATTACACTGCCGAAATTACTGAAAGACGCGGGCTACCGAACCGGTCACTTCGGCAAATGGCATCTTGGAGCCGAACCCTATTCAGCTCTGCAGCACGGATTCGATGTAGACTGGCCCCACTGGCCTGGCCCCGGGCCTGGCGGCAGCTATGTCGCTCCATGGGCTGAAAAGTTTCCGATCAAAGGAGAACCCGGCGAACACATTGAGGATACTCTGTCGAAACAGGTGGTCCGGTTCATCCGGGAAAACAAAGACCGTCCCTTCTTCGCAAACTATTGGTCGTTCAGTGTGCATTCGCCTTACGACGCCAAACCTGAACTCGTGGAGAAATATCGAAAGCTGGCGGACCCGAAGAATGCGCAGCGCAATCCCGTCTATGCAGCCATGGTCGAAAGCCTGGACGATGGCGTAGGCCGAGTTCTGGCTGCTATTGATGAATGTGGCATCGCGGATCGAACCATCATCGTTTTCTTCTCGGACAATGGCGGGATCAGTTGGGGCGGAGAAGGCAGCAAGTTGCTGAAAAGCGCAAAGTTCCCGAACGATATGAACACCCCGCCCACGAGCAATCTTCCGCTGCGTAACGGAAAAGCCAGCCTCTATGAAGGCGGCGTTCGCGAACCCTGCTTCGTCGTCTGGCCGGGTGTCATACAACCCGGCACAACAAACGAAAACGTGATCCAGAGCATCGATTGGATGCCGACTTTGCTGGAGATGACCGGCGTCCCACAACCCGAAGCGTTCAAGCCCGACGGCATCAGTATCGTTCCCGCACTGCACGGAGAAACTCTGCAGCGCGAAGCCATTTTCACACACTTCCCCCACGATACGGCCGCCAGCGGTCAGCACCCGGGAACAACAGTTCGACGAGGCGACTGGAAGCTGCATCGACTCTACGCGGGCAACGAAGATGGCACCGACCTGTTTGAACTCTACAACCTGCAAAGCGATCTGGGGGAAACGACCAACCTGGCAAAAGAGAATCCAGAACTCGTGCAGGAACTCAACGAGTTGATCGAATCCTTCCTGAAGAAAACAGACGCCGTCATTCCGAAACTGAACCCGAATTATCGCAAGTCAACAACTTCGAAAGCTGTTGCAAATGACCCACTGAAAGGCTGGGTCGCACGCAGTTGCGAAGCGATCGCCGGAGAAAATTGCCTGACGGTTTCCGGAACCGGGCCACATCCATTCCTCGGATTCGCAGCCGGTGGAGCGAAAGGGCCAGGATCAATCACCTTTCGACTCCGCGCAAAAGACGGCGGCCGTGGAAAGATCGAATGGATACCACCCGGCGCAACGCCGGCAGAATCGCGATCCGTCGAATACCAGTTCTCCGCCGATGACTGGCAGGAGGTTCGTGTCGATCTGCCGGCCGATGCGCTGATGGGAATCCTGCGTCTTCATTTACCTGCTCAGAATCAAACCGTTGATGTCGACTGGATTGATCTGCAGAGCGCCACCAAACCTCGCCGCTGGGATTTTTGAGCCACGTTACTTTCCCGACAAACGCTGGTTCAACTGGCTTTCACTCGTAGTTCTAAAGCACGAGCATCTTCCTTTTTTGCAGGCAAACGCACTGCATGCCTGATCATCCACTTTCGTGACTTCACGATTTCTGCTGGCGTTGATTTCTTTGCGATCTCTTTCAGCCACTGCTCGCAGGTTTCATAAATCACGTCCGGATGATCCTTCAGAATGTCGGCCAGATGATTGGCCACGGACCGCCGCACATACAATTCCGGATCATCTTTGAGCAGATCCAGCAGAGGCAGCATCCGTTGAGGATTCTGCTGGAATTCTCGCAGTCGTCCGGCCCACGGAAGTCGTGGACGAGTTCCCTCGCTCACAAGTCGACGCACATGCGCATTCGGATCTTTGGTCCAGCTTCTTAGCAGCTTCAAGGATTGATCCGGATACTTCGTCAGAAACGGCCTGATACTGAACTCCGCGGAAAATCGCTTCGTCAACTCGTAGTTGGCTCGCATACCATTTTCAAAATCCGCCAGCCCACGTTCCATGATCAAATGGGAGTGAGGCAAATAAAAGAACGGAGCAAGACCGTTTCCCTCTGTGCGAGTCAGCTCCGGGCCAAACGACGCCAACAACAGAGGACAGGCTTCTGAAAAACTCTGCGGCAATTGCTCAGCCAGCGCTAAGCCAATCTGACGAGCTCGCTGGCTAAGTTCCAGAGCTTCCAGGCCATCCATCGCAGTCTGCTCAAAAGATCGCCCATCAAACTTCGGCACAACCTCCGCAAAAGTCTGAGTGATCAGTCGGATCAGATTCAGACCCATCAGATCTTTCAACGGAACGCCCTGCAGGATCGCATCCGGCGCCTGAAATTGCTGCGAAGGATGCTCCTTTGTTGAGATCTTGTTCTTCTTCCCGGTCAACGTATCGCTCCCGTCGATTCACACGCCAGTTCATCTCAGTGCATTGATTGTACTTTGACACATCCCGACTGAAACTGCGACGATTCACCTTTCTGGAAACACTCTTGGATCATCGACGTCGGTTGCGAGCACGAGAAGCAGCAGCATGAACTCAACACGCGAACAGAGCCCGGGCTGTCCAAATCGCCAACGAATACGTGACATCCGGGCTGAGCCGAAACGCTCCCGGAACCACGGGATGCATTGTGCGTCCGTAATGACATTCCTGAGCCTGTTGTCGATGTTCGCTGGTGGATCATCCGCCGGATTCGCAGCGGATATTCATGTCGACCCAATTGACGGTGATGATGCTGCAGATGGCAGCGTTTCCCCTGTAAAAACCATCGCTGCCGCGATTCGACAATCGAAACCCGGCGATACGATTCACCTCAAACCCGATTCGGTCTATCGAGACTGGGCCGCTTTCTTTGACAAGTCAGGAGAGCCCGAACATCCCATTACACTCGACGGCCACGGTGCAACACTCGACGGCTGCGATCCTCTTGACCCGCAGGGATGGGTCGAAGTCGAACCGGGGCTCTTTCGCCACGACGATCTGATGCCACTGACCGATGCCATCATCGACCGCTGGTTCTTCGTCATGGAAGGCCAACTGAATCGCATGCATCGCTGTTCAAAAGGCCCCAGCCAGCCTCTGAAGATGCCGCAGGAACTACTGCCCGGAGAATGGACGTTCCTCAAAGATCCCGAGCGCACAAGGACAGCTCGCACGGGATACATCTTTGGTTCATTCTGGATCCGGCTGCCTGCGAACGTGTCGTTGCTCGAGGCGAAGATTGAAGTCCCTGTTCGTACCGCTGGTGTGCTCATTCGAGGAACCTCGTCGCATCTCGTCATTCGTAATCTGACGGCCACACATCCTTACAATGATGGGTTCAATCTCTCGGACAGCAGAGACATCCGGCTGGAAAACATCCGAGCCATCAACTGTGGCGACGATGGCATCAGTGCTCATGGCCACTGCCGCTATTCTGTTCAGGGGTTTCACTCAGTCGGAAACGCTACCGGAATTTGCGACACCGGCACCAGCGAAACAACCTACGATGATGTCCTGATCCGCGACTGCATTGGCTTCGATCTGTTCTTTCTGGACTCCGGAATTTACACGGTCCGGAATGCTCAAGTGATCTCATCAGCCGCAAAGGCGTTCTATTTACAGGGCCGCGAATCTCCAGCAGAACCTTGTCGAGTCACTCTCGACAATGTGCTGATCCGCCGCGAAGGAACAGCAGGCGAAGCTCGAGTGTCTGCCAACTGCCAGCTCAAGGCCGAACATCTCACGCTGCTCAATCTCGATGTGCAGGCCACGGGCGGAACGATTGAGCTCTCGCGATCTTTCATCGGCGGTGAGATCCCTGCCGCTGCCGTTCAAGGCGGTGACGCTGCTGCAGACAAGCCACGCAAGCCGAATCTGCATCTGTGGAAAGATGCCACCTGGCGCGGAAACGGAAACTGGTACGATCTCAACTCTGCGCGCGTTGATCGAGTCACTTTCGCCCCGTCAAAGTTCGACGACTTTATACAAGCGGTTGCGGCAGAGCAGGGCGGTCGCTGGGAAGCAGGAACGGTCGTGGAAGCAGTAGCGGTTGGTATCGGATCAAAGATTGCCTTGAAGCCGTGAACGAATCGCATAAGCAAGCCGCCGATTTTATCGTTTAACGGCGAGCCGCAGACGCCGTGAGAAGCAACCTGCTCAACCCACGGCTTCTCGCACCCATGCCGCATAGGCCGACGATGCCGCGACAACAGGCGTTGCGAAGATAGCAGGCAGCTCATACGGGTGCAGTTCCGTGATCATCGACTCCAGTTGTGGATAGAGAGCAATCGTGGTCTTGAACAGGACACGCTGTTCCGGTTCGCTCTGAACCTCACCTTTCCAACGGTAAACACTTTGAATCGCTTCAATCTGTACGCAGGCCGCGAGACGTCTTTCGATAGCATTCGTGGCCAGCATCTGAGCATCCTCAGAATTTGACGCTGTCGTGTAAACTACCACGAGATCGTTCGTCATCATCAGGTTTTTCCTTGTGTCTTTTGCCTGCAAAAGATGCAACACCACCATCCACCCGCCCTCATTCTACGGAGCTGAATGGCCGACAGCCCAACGAGAATTATTTCACGATTCTTCAGCACTGTCCTCACTCAATGTCATGTTCTCTGGCCATCGAACGACCGTAATCCTTGCAGCGTCGGACCGGATAAACTCAAATCGATGCCTGTCTGTTTCACAGGAGAATAACCCGCATGCACGATCCACACTCTCGACGAATCTTCATGCAGTCGACGGCTGTTGCAGCGACGGCAACCGCCGTTCCTGTCTCAGCAACTCACTCAGATACAAGATCAAGACGAACCATCGAGATCGACGTCCTCGTCTGCGGTGGAGGCTGCGCTGGAAGCGCGGCCGCGTTGGCTGCTGCCCGCAGTGGTGCGAAAACCCTGCTGGTTGAAAAGGCTCCGTTTGCCGGTGGGATCATTACCAGTGTCGGACTTCCGTACTTCGATGGCATTGCCCATATCTCGACGAACAGGATCGTCGTCCGAGGAATCGCATTAGAATTGCTCTCCAAATCCGGCGTGTGCGCGCCGGATGCTCAGAGAGTTTCGAAGCACAACCCCACGATCGCTAACACCTTTGAGTTCAAGCTGTTGCTGGATCGACTATTTCAAGAACAAACTGCAAACCTGAGCGTGCTCTTCAATACGATGCTTTGTGACGCGCAAACCAGCGGCGACCGAGTTGAGTCAGTCACGCTGGCCAACAAAGATGGGCTCGTGACAGTAAAGCCGAAGGTTGTCATCGACTGCTCGGGCGATGCTGACGTCGCCGCGTGGGCCGGCGCACCGTTCGAGCAGAACGCTGAGGTGCAACCCCTGACTCTGCACTTTCGAATCGGTGGCGTCCGCCCGGAGCCAAATCTCACTGCAGCCTGCAAATCGGCATTGATCTCGGCCCAAAAGCGTGGAGAACTCCCGTATTTCTATGGCCCGGGTGTCATGTTTCTTTTCGGACAGAACGAAGTCTATATCCACGGCGTGCGAGTTCCTGCGGATCCCACGAATGCTGCAGACCTGTCACGGGCCGAAATGCAGGGACGTTCCGATGCCTACGCGATGTTCCGTGCATGGAAGCAGGATGTTGCTGCCTTCAAAGACGCCTATTTCATGGAAGCCTATCCGTGGATCGGAGTTCGCGAATCGAGGCGAATTCTGGGCCAGTACATTCTGTGCGAAGAGGATTTGATGCAGTCTCGTCGCTTCGACGATGCCATCGCCACGGGATGTTGGTATCTCGACCTGCATCCCAACAAAACCACTCTGAACGGCGCTAACGATTTTGACCCGAAGAAAGTTCAGCCCGAACCATACGACATCCCGTATCGCGCATTGCTCCCACAAAAGCTCAGCAATCTTTTGGTCGCAGGACGATGTCACAGCGCAACTCGCGGGGCTCATGCTTCAACGCGAGTCACCGTGACGGCGATGGCAATGGGAGAAGCGGCTGGCGTCGCGGCCGCACTTTCACTGAACCAGGGCATTTCTGTAGCAGAGCTTGATGGCATGAAGGTTCGCGAAGAGCTGAAGGTTAAGGGCGGAGGGCCTTTCACGGACGCGTAGTCGCAACAGTCCGGGAACTCCCGGAGCAGCAACGAGTTCATTTTGAAACAGATCTGAGGTCGTCAAAATCTGTGAACGCTGGCTACATCCAGGCTGCTTTTATTAGCTTTTCTTTCTCGGGACGCGACAGGTCTTTGATCGCCAACTCCCGCTTCAGCGCCTGACTGCGGCCGGGCTGTTCTTCCTGATAAACCAGTTCAACCGGCAAACGACTGCGCGTATATCGAGATGCGGTGCCAGCATTATGCTTTTCAATGCGACGAGCTACGTCATTAGTGACCCCGGTGTAAAGCGAACCATCCGCACAACGTAAAAGATAAACGAACCATGGGGTGTTGGCTTTGGCGGCTTTTTTCAGATCAGTCAGCAGCTTCCCAACCGCCAGTTCCTTGGCTTTCGCTTCCACTTCAACCGTCAGCGTCTTCTTGCGCCAAACGTCCGGAAAATCTCGAACATCGATGTAGTCATGATGTCGTTCCGG
The DNA here is from genome assembly GCA_046349735.1 of Planctomycetaceae bacterium. Classification (GTDB taxonomy): domain Bacteria; phylum Planctomycetota; class Planctomycetia; order Planctomycetales; family Planctomycetaceae; genus SXXK01. The sequence continues at coordinate 1,847 of JAXMBU010000038.1, read as the reverse complement.
TTTTGGCCCGTCCCAGCCTTCCAGCGGACTGGAAAGATGAAACATTGGCTCACGATTCCACGTCGACAGAGCTTTCTCCGTCGCTTGTTCAATACTCAATTCATCAGGAAGACAACGATGATGGTGCACATCGTAAACCAGTGGAATCCCGGCTGACTCACAGACTGGTAACAGATCCGCCGGCGAGAAAATCTTGTCATCATTCTCCACCGTCAGTCGACTTCTCGCGCGATCAGACAGACGATCGACGTTGCGAGCAAACTCAGCCAGAGCTTTGGATTTATCACCATAGGCTCCGCCACCATGAATATTGACGACGTCAGCGCCGATCCATTCCGCGACCTCAGACTGGTACTCCAGCTCCATTAATGATTTTTCCACAACGTCCGCACGTGGCGAATTCAGCACCACAAATTGATCAGGATGAAAGCAGGTGCGAAGTTGATGCCGGATCGCATACTCACCGCATTGCTTGAATCGCCGAATGATCTCCTGTCCGTCCGGTAGTTCCTGAACATCATATCCAACATTGGGGTGCGTCTTCACGGGCAGGATCTGGCTGTTGACCCGGAAGCAACCGATGTCATTGCCCGCACAGTATTGAAGCGATGCCAGCAGCGCATCTGCGTTTTGAAGACACAGTCGACTCAGTTTCGCCAGCGCATCCGCACGACTCATTCGACCAACGGCTGTAACGGTCGTGTTTGCAAACTTGATAGGCTGCTCCTGAAACATGCAGCAGAGACCCAGGCGAATCACGGCTTACCCCAATTCATGATGGTGATGGACAGCTGCAGCACCGTCGCCAGTGACACCCAAATCAAATACGGAATCTGTACCAAACTGACCCAGCGAAAATGGGGCCAGACAGCAGCCGTCAGCCAAACAATTGAAGCCCAGACGATCACGATATCGACTGCGGCCAGTGGCAAGTTTCGCAGCCCAAATTGAATCGGCGTGAAGATCAGATTGGCAACCAGGTTGATTCCAAACGGCAGGGCCACCAACCAGCCGACTTTTCCTCGCAGGGCTTTCCAGAACACGAAGCCAAAACTGATCAGGATGATGGGATACAGGATCTGCCAAATTAGCCCGATCGTGGCCGGGGCAGGTGTCCACGAAGGTTTAGCCAATCCGTTATACCAGGTCATCCAGTCCATTTGTGTTCCAATTCTTATTCCCGACGGCACTTCGAGGTCCAACAATGAAAAACCACAAATTCGACCGGCTATCTTGCCGTGCCGGAGAAGCAAACGGGCGCTGTGGCCTCATCCACAACAATCACCCAAACTCGTATCCGGGCAAAGCAAAAGTCACATCAAAAGGCTTTTGCCCATTGTAGGCGACTGTTGGACTCTACCAAGGTGCGATTGCAGACGATTGTCACTTCTCGTTGTTTTCGATACGTCAGGTGACTTGTCGTTCGAACTTGTCGCCATGAAGACTGATATCCCCCGGCCTCGATCATTGACCTTAAGACATTATGCGGTTTGGCTTGAGTGAGTCCGCAAAGGCCAAACCTCAAAGGCACCGAAAAGTCCAACGATCATTTGCGTCACAATGAGGCGTACTGATCGTCGGAAGGTGAATGGTGAGCTTCCTCTCCATTTCAGGATGTTGCCTGAATACATCGCGAAGCTCCTCCGAAACACCGTCATGGTTGCAGAGCTCGTTTCGATGTCATGGCAGCGTGTGAATCACCGGCACGCAGTCCGATACTCTGACCATAGAGTTTTGGTCCGCGCGAGACGAGCATGAGGGCAGCGCCTTTCAGCATTATTCCGCCGAATGACTCACCGTGAGTTTCGAAAACGAAACCCGAGCCCCTTCGGACGCCCGGCCTTCAT
>JAXMBU010000037.1:0-73192 GCA_046349735.1 Planctomycetaceae bacterium | reverse complement strand
GATCAGATTCTGCTCAATCTGGTCACGAATGCAGCTCAGGCGATGAATGATGTGCAGGGGACAGTTTTAATTCGAACCGGCTGCGATTTTCTTCCTGATGTTCCTGTCGATACACCCACGTTTGGAAATCGCCGCACTGGCGGTGAGTTTGTATGGTTCGAGGTCATTGATTCCGGCAAAGGCATTTTGGAATCAGACTTTGCTCGAGTGTTCCAGCCATTTTTTTCGACGAAATCAAAGCCGGCAGGACACGGTTTTGGTCTCTCCGTCGTCTATGGTCATGTCAATCGCCATGATGGCCTGATTCAGCTGACTTCGCGGCCAGGCGAAGGCAGCCGTTTCCGCATCCTGCTGCCACGTTCCGCAATGCCAGCATGTGTCGAGACCGTTGATGCCAATAGTTCCACATTATCGACGCTGTCTCGTAGAATCCAGATTGTTGCCGTGGATGATCAGACGGAAACACTCGATGTCATCGGACGCACCATCGAATTCATCGGAGGAAAGGCCGTTTTATTTACCTGTGCAACAGATGCACTCGAGCATCTTGTGGAACACAAAGAGGCCGATTGCCTGCTGCTCGACCTGATGATGTCTCCAGTGGACGGCGCTTCGATGCTGGAAGTCCTGCATGCCAAAAAAATCCAGTTGCCCGTGATCCTGATGACGGGCTCATCTACGGAGGCAATCCCGGCGGTGACCGGCGATCTGCAGGTTCATGCGGTGTTGCAGAAACCATTTCGGCCTGAAGAATTGATCTCGCTGATGAACGACCTTTTGGCCAGCAGAACGTCGACAACGTCTGCAGCGATTGACTCTGTGAAGCTGTGAATCTCAGTTCGAGTCAATGAGCCACTAAACGTCCGGCCTTACTCCGGCACAACCTTCATCGAGTAGTGTCCCTCCGTTGGCCAGAACTCGGTTGCAGCAGACTCATCCAGCGACTGTTTGACAGAGATCTCATAAACATAGCCCGCTTTAAGGGCTGCGGTTTGAATGGCAACCGTCTTGAGATCATCGGACACTGTCAGTGCCGACGGAACGAGCGGATGTCGATCTGAGTCCGGGGTTGCATAGCTGCCGCCCCATGTTCTGGTGTAACCCTGCAAACTCCAGTTGTTGACATCAGTCGCCTTACTGGCTGCGACGGGATGAAAGAATGAGACTTCAAACCCTTTTGCGGTTGCTCGAATCTCACGGATCCCGTTCGGCATTCTTTTCCCCGGAACCAGTCGTTCGATGGTCCCCGTGTTCGTTCCTCCCTGCCAGCCACTGTCCCAGATACTGCCGATGTATAAGGCTCCATCCGGTCCGATCGCAGAGGAAACAGGTCCGACGAAGTTTGATCCTCCGCTCGGCTGATCAGGCAGACTGAAGCGATAACTGGCTCCCTGTATCGTGCCGTTAACATCCTGAACAGTGAAGCGAATCAAACAGCGTGTGTCGTACTCACAGCCGATGCCGTGACCGGCGAGCTCCCGAACCGCATAGTCTTCGGGAAAAAAGGTGATACTGTTCACACTGCGCGTCCATGGATGAGGAACCATCAATGCTGGAATTTCCGGGACGACGTTTTTGATAGTTTCGTGGCGAGATGGAACTCCATAATGTTTGCCCTCGACGATATGGTTAATCTCATTGAACGTGTTCTGCACGCCCTGGTTATCTGTTGCGAACAGTCGATTCTGACCGTCAAAGGCGAGCCCCATCGGAAATCGCATTGAGAATGCAATCGGTGTAATCGTTCCGGCAGAATTGACTTTCAGAATAGTTCCTCGCCAGCGATCGTTGTCCGCTGGGCGATTGTTCTGAGAATAGTCGCTGCCAAGACCTACGAAGTAGTCTCCGTTCTTGTCACGAGCCATCGCGGTGGTCCAGTCATGATAGTCATCGCTGAATCCCCAGCCCGATGCAAACACGTCAAACTCGTCAGCTCGTCCATCCTGATCGGTGTCAGTCAGCCTCAGGATTTCGGGTTTGTGTGATACGAGGATTGAACTGCCATCGCCCTGGATTCCGTATGGAGCTGCAAGCCCTTCTGCATACAACTTCAGAGTATCCGGACTGCCGTCTTTGTCCTGATCATCAGCAATCCATACCTGACCACGCAACGAAGTAAATGCCAGACGACCGTCATAAAGCCATGCTCATCTTTGCAGGCATAATAGCCGTTTAATCGGAAGTCTGGTGGCCTTCGAATCCGGGTAGTGCTGTTATCTCGCTCAGACGAACTCATCAACCGTGGAATTGAGGGCGGCACGATGACAGGAGGGTTGACGCTGGAGGAAAACCGCAGCGTCGCAATTTCTCCGTTCTTAAGGCCAGTTGCTGCGTTCTGGTTGTCTCCCGAGTCTGCTTTGACACTCCAGGGAATTCCGGCGGACGACTCTCTGTCCGACCAGCCATTCAGAACGACCAAATAATCCTGAGGAGACTCTTCAATCTCCGCCTGAATAGCCCAGCCCGTTTGGTCACCTGAAGCCTCAGAGGGTTGAATCGTAAATGTCACGACAGTCGTCAACAAAGTGCGGGCCGGATCATTCCAGGCAGTGAGCGCCGTATGCTTCGAAACGACTGACGATTTCTTTTCGGCGACATCAGGTCGTGAAGTGGTTTCGGCGGAAGGCTCAAAATAGTAGCGTATGCGAAGGATTACCGATTGATCAGTCACTCGGCTGGAAATCAGTTCCGCCTGGCGACGCTGATCCATAACAGGATTGAGCAATTCTCCGTCCGGAGCCGATTTGCTGACGAGTCGGCAGAGAAACGAGACTTGCGGATCTGCAGCGACATTGACACCAGCCATATCCCAGAACCAACTCTTGCCTTCGGTTCTTTGTCGAGCAAACTCGCCTATTGTCCATTGACGCAATTGCATGGAGTCCAGATCGATCAGGATGTTGTGGCCATTATGGAATCCCATGGCCATTGCGCGAGCAACACTGTTACGATCTTTGGGATCTCCGACGGTAAACACATCACGCAGCATGCGCGGTGGCTGGCCGGGAGCAACGGTGACAAATTGTTCGTATCGGCTGACAACCGTAGGTGGTGAAAATTTCGGATCAGCCAGAGCTGTCCACATCATCGCGATCTGCTGCGGCAGTGAATCTTCCAGAACGCCCGGGATAGCTTTGCGAATGGCCGGCATTTCAATGCCCGGCACAACTCGAATTGGATTTTGCATCCATCGCATAAAGAAACGTGGACGGATACGTTGCCCCATCAACATGATGTCGGATCCTCGAGTTCCCATTGCCACATTGCGAGGTTCGTAAGGGCCGGCTTTGTGGCAAGCGATGCAATTAAAACCACCCGCACCGATCAGATGATTGCCAGTCAGCAGATCTGCTGGCGTGGCAATCGTCGGGTGATGAGGATTCAGGTGACGAAACAGCTCTTCTCGAGCAGCATCCGCGACGTCCGGGATTCGATCGGCTCCGATCAGATACCGAGTCACGGCCGTCTTCTCTTCTTTGGAGAAACCAAACTTCGGCATCCGAACGAGGAGCCATGGCAATCTTCGACCGGATTGCTCTCCGCTCACGGCTGACATCAGAAAGTCATCTTTGAGCTTATCGCCGACTGCGGTCAATGCCGGAGGAATCAGCGTCTGACTTTGACCGTTGAGGTCACTACGCTGCGATGAGATTACTCCCGCATGGGCCGAAATCCCCTTTTTCAGATCACGATCATGACATGCGAGGCAGCTGTTCCGATGCATCAGCAACGCCCCCATGGCAGATCCAGTGGCAGGCTTCAGGTCTGTGCGTACTGACGTCAGCCACGCACTAAGCTGCTGACGTTCTGCCTCCGTTGTCTGGAACCAGGGCTTGTGAAGCGGTGCTGGATTCTTACCACTTGTCAACACCGGCTTTGTTGCTGCAAGGCAATTATGGGAGGGTTCCGATGATACAGGCTTTTGGGGGCGTGCCAGCTTCATCGGCGATGGCTCTAAACCTTTGATTTTGTGGCAGGCAACGCAGTTAGCTGCCGTTGCAATTCGTCGACCATTCGCGATCGAGGCGTCCATTGACCACTCTGAGCGATCTGCCTTCGAATCATCGTCCTTCGCAGCGACCGCTTCTTCGGAATTGTCCTTCATAAGTGCAGCGATGATCTGGCGGCGTTCATCGTCCGAAAGTGCGAAGACAGGCATACGATGATCGGGGTTCAACTCACTCGGAGCCTCGAGCCATTTGGACAGCCACTTCGCAGAGCGACGTTTCCGAATACCAGCAAGGTCCGGTCCGTGATAGGGGCTGGCATCCGGCAATTCGTCAGTTAAGTTCGATGACGCCGAGATATCTTCTTTCCTGAACTGCGACACATGGTGACATGCAATACATCCAGTCGACAACAACAGTTTCGCGCCGGCGTCTGCATCATCAGCCTTGAACTTCAGATCCTTTTTATCCAGCGGAGATTCCTTCTCTGCCGAATCCATCAGAAACAATGCGACATCTCGTGCCTCGTCAGAACTTAACCCAAACGAAGGCATCGCGCTATGTTTATTAACAGACTTTGGATCCATCAGACGCCCGACCACGTCCTCCAGAGGTGATTCGTTAATATGTTTTAACGAAGGAGCGTTGAGCGTTGGTGCTTCCGCAATTCCCGAATGACAGGCTGAACATCGCAATGCATCTGCCAGAAGTCGCCCGGACTCCTGGTCCTCAGCAAAATCCTCTGTCGCCTCATGAGTCAACACGTCGGCGGGCAACGGCTCAAGCGTGAACTCTGCTGAAGACCAGAACAACTGGAGCCTCGCATCAGAATTCGGGGTTCGCTTGAACGATATTTCCAGAGGATGGTCGCCAGCCGTCAGTTCGACGGGTTCGCCGGAATGAAAGAGATTCTCTCCTTCGGCAGTGAGCACCAGTTCTTCTCCCACAATGATGGTCACTTGTCCGGTCACCATAGCGCGAAAGATGTGCTTTCCCGGCTGCCTAATCAGAAGATGGCCACGCCACTTAGCCGAAACTCATCGCTCAGGCGGTTGTCAGGTGACGAGTCTGTCCAGTCGAATGAAATGCGATCATTCGTTTTCCGTGCGATCGTTGATGAGTCCGAAAAATTGCGGCCAGTCCCCGGTCGTGCGTGATTTCTTCGCCATCGCAAAGTCCAGGTCTGCCTGCCCCCACAGAACAATATCAGGACCACGGCGTAACGCATGTTGCTGACGATTGGTTCGACGTTGCATCGCTCAAGCTCCGGTTTGCACAGAATCAGTCAGACCGAATCCCAGCAAAGGCAATGGTGTCCTGAATCGGGAGAAGCGTGGATTTTGCGGCGGAAGGCAGAAGTTCCGGCGAAACAAGGCCTCAGGTTGCCTGAGCCTTCTTCCGATCCGCTATCGATTCCTCCGTCGGAGTTTCGAAGATCATCGGTCAGACACAGCGATTTTCGAGCAATACACCTTGCCGAGGCTATCGGTTTTCGATACTGGCCCCACACTGCGACCAGTGAATTCGAACTTAATGAGGCCCTGGGCGATCAGGAATCCATGAATTGATGTCAACGAAGAGGACTACAGCCTCCGGGTACCGGGTATTCTGTCCAGCCACCCGGTTATCAGCGTTCGTTGCTCTGGCGGCGACATCTCGCACAGCATAGCACTCAAGAACTGTATGACAGTTCTGACTAAAAGTGCCTGGCCAGTTCGCGTTAGCCCATGAACTGTATCGACAGGATTCGCCGGCTATTTCAGCAGACGAAGTTTCACGGCACGATCGATACGTTCGTCAAGTACTCTTTGATCGGAAAACGGCATTGAGTTGTCGTTCAGGCAGTCCGCCGGACATTTGCGGGATCTGCATGCGACTCGTCACGATCACCGGGAAAAATCCTGAGCGAACTCGAAACTCTTAGTCAAAAATTCTCGGGCGCGGAAGTTCGTGAAGCTTTGATCGAATCAGTGGACTGTTCCACCACAAAAAACTGAACGCGATCTGCTGCGCGTCAGTGAACGCTTCAGGCGGCAGAATGGACCATTCTCCTCGATTCTCCGCGTCCTCAGATGTTCTGGTCGTTCCTCGGATTGTGCCGTTAACAGCTACGGCAAGAACGACCGGTTTATCACCGAAGCTGCCCCTGTAACTGACCACGATAGAAACAGGGGATCAGGCCTGTTCGCCGGGCTTCAAGTGGCGAGAAGCCTTCGCTCAGGCTCAACGTAAACTCAGCACACTGAACCTGCGAGAGAACTTGCTTTCTGGCCACACAGCTCAGGGAGAACCTGCAGTCTGAGTCGCCAGCTGTTGGGTGAACCTCCGCCAAAAACTCGGTGAAGCCGATCAACGTACTCAAATCGTCGAGGAAAGGCGGGTTCTATTACGAATGAACTGCCGCCTGTCACGGTTTTTCGCGGACGCTCCGCATGTTCAAGAGTGAGTGGGACACCGTCCCATTCCGGGTCCTGAGGCAGCCCGAGAACCTCTGCAACTGTTGGAAGGATGTCAATCGATTCCACGTTTTTGTCAGAGACCGTTGATTCCGACTGATGCGGGTACTTGATGAACAATGGAATCGGGATCAAATCAGACAGCGTTTCTGCCTGTGGTTCTCGCCGACTGCACCCAGCGCGAAATGCAATACCATGATCCGCCGTTACGATGATCATAGACTCATCGAAATCGCCTGATTCCTCCAGCCGATCCAGTATTCTTCCCAGGCAAAGGTCTGCATACTGAACCTGTATCAGGTATCGCTGCCACGCTTGATTAACAAGCCATTCGTCCTTACCCCAGACACCATGAATGTCGCCAGCAATATGATCTGTTCCGATTGTTGCCTGTCTGTATAATTTTCCGGAACTAAGTCGCATCCACGGGTCATGTGGCAACCCGATGTGAAGAAAACGCAGTCCCGGTCGTTCTGTCCGTTGAAGGCACTTGAGAAAGTGACTGACCTGCAGATCATGATCCGAATCCCACAGGTAGACTATCTTACCGTTTAGTACTTCAGGGTCGGCGGGAGTTGGCGGCAGGATGCGAAACCACTCGTGAGGAACATCAAGTGCCAACTGTTCCATCGTTTGCGGCAGACACATTCTCTCGTAGACACGAACAAGCGTGTTTACCAGACCAAGAGCCTGGCGGACGACACCCTCCTGTCGCACGATCCGCCGAAGATGCTCAGGAGCCAGTTGAGTATAGGGCTCAAAAATCGTCTGCTCAAACTGCCTTGAGTTCTCCAGGAGCCTGAACAGATTCAGCGGATACTCACTCTCCAGCGGGCGCTGCAAACCCGTCGGATAACTTCCGGAAAGGATGGCCGGAAGAGCGTGATCGGTTCTTGGGTGTACTGTGGAAGCATTTCGATAGAAGGTGCAACGGTCCTTCAGTCTTGCAAATGACGGGTACCGCAGCCGGTCGACTTCGTAGTTTTCATCCAGCAGGGCCATCCCACTGAGGCCATCAAAAACGATGAAGACGACAGGGCATGGGCGACGTGCAGTCACCGGCTGATAATACTCGCGCACCGGCAGCCCAAGAACCTGTTCCTGAATATTCGGGTTCAGGAAAAAGATAGCCGGAAACAACAACACGCCGACAGCGCTCGTGGAAAGCAGCTGGCGAAAAACATCAGCACGATAATAGAGCCACGCCAGCCATACCGAAACGCAGATCGCTGGCACCACGAAGACTTCGTCTGAGAGAAAATAACCGGATTTCCAAATTGTGAGTGAGGCCCATCGCGCCGCATAAAGCATGGCCAGCAGAAACAGCAAGGCCATCGTGCATGTGCGAACAACATCCGATACTTTGGGCAGTCCCAGCCGCTGCAGCGCCACTCGACAGACACTTAACGAAGCGGGAATCAACAGAGTCAGAAGCAGGATCGCCAGAATCACAGCTGCCGGTGAATAATCGTAGTACCTGAGGAAAGCGACATTGTTGACGAGACTGTCAAGGATTGGCTGAACGACAGAGAAAGAATTCAGAGCAGACACATGCAGAAATTCTGAAAGCAAGCTCGGACGAAACTTCTGCACCGAGGCTGTGGCCGTTGAATCCATGAAAGTGTCCAAACTGCTCAGGAACTTAGTGGATGCAGGAGGTATAAGGTGCGAGTGGATGACGGCAGATCGAGTTGTCGCTGTACCAGAAACAGGCTCTCGACAAGTCGAATAAACTCATCCCTGTTATAGTCAGAGAAGATATCCGCACGATTACGCAGGAGTCGCTGAACCTGCTCGTCATCTCGATCAACGAACTCAATGATGATTGTTGCTTTCAGCGAAGCCAGCCAACGGAGAACGTCACCCAGGAGCAGATTTTGCCCAATGACCAGATGATGAATCAACGCGAGACAAAAGACGAGATCCGGGCTCGAACGCCTTTCCAGAGGGAGACGTTCCAGCCCCCGCCAACCTAATCCGGGCGATGGATCACTTAGATCCATAACGAGCGGAACAATGACACGATTCTTCTCCGCTCGGAGTGCCTGATAGAATCGATCGATCGTCAGATGATCTGAGTCCATGGCCACAACGAGGTCAGAGTGTTTCGCGGCAATCCGTGAGTAACGTCCCTGATTGCAGCCCAGATCCCAGACCGTCTTCCATTGTCTTGAAGCACACACGTTTTCCACGAAGTGTTCTTTGTCCAGGCCATCCCGACTGACAGGGCCTTCGACATTGTCATAGTCGGACCAGACTGATTTTGCCTCGCTCCATTTCAGGCCGCCGATCACTCGATTGAGACCTGTCACGTTATTCAAAATCATCTGCGGGCCGAATCCCTGAGTCTGCAATGAGGATGCGACCGGCACGCGGGATTCAGCCACAGATTGCAGACGAGCATGCAGCCACACATGAGTCAGAGCACCCCGGCGAAAGAGATCAAACCACGACAGAATCTTTGCGAATTGCTCAGGCATTATTCCATCAACGCGACCTCGCAACCACGGCTGAAAATGAATTCCTTTCCACGCCTGCATCATCAATGGATAGAGAAACAACTGACAAAACTGACGATAGCCTTCCCATGGCGTGCCCGGATTCAGACGGACAAGCGACGGAGTATCGATGAAAATCGGATGCGCTCCAGAAAACTGAAAGTTGTACGCGGAAGCATCTTTCAGAATACAGCCCGCCTTCAGGCTGCTCTCCATCAACTCCAGGTGCAGCAGCGCTGCGTCGCGCAACATGGAAAAGCACCACTCCCACGGCCACGTAATCAGAGGCAGACGCTCATGCTGGAGCGTTGCGACATAACCATGCTTCGTTGAGTTGCTTTCAGGTCCAATAACCAGGTTGGTGCGGATGATGTGCTGAGCATTCATGGCCTCCTGAAAGAACCGCCGGGAGGAAACAAAAGTCCATTCATCAAACGCAGCATTATCAATTGCACGGTAGACGTCGCCATTGCGCATGAAAACACGCGCCGATCGATCCCGGAATGAACCGGATTCAAATTCGTGTTCCAGTATCATCTCTTCAGGCATCAGCGCCTGATGGATTTGGCTCCAGGGGTTTCCGTGAAACCCGCACTGTTCGCCAAAAATGTCTTACCAGAACCATGATTCCCGCGCTGCCACCCACGAGAGCCTGCAGCAACATGCTGCCGGCTCCCGGATCAAGATACGCGAAAGTCAGAATTGTATTCATGAGATTCCCCCTGCAAGATACAGATGTTCATTCAGGTTTGGAGAAGTGAACTGCAGGCTCAGAGTCGCAAACACTGTTCCATCTCGTCGGGGTCGCGCAATCTTTGCGATTCTCGTGACTAAATGATTCCGGCGATTACAATCTGCAACCGACCCAATTCCCTATTGCCGGAGAAGACAGCCCTGAATCAATCATCTGGACGCGTAGCCACACCTGCAGCCGTTTTTGCTGACGCCGAATGTGCAGAGAGCGAACTTTGCGGGCATACGCATCAAAGCGAGACTGGCCCAATCTGTAAAAACGACGATTGTGGTGCGATCGATGGCTCGGCCATCCCGGAGATCGACGCCGCGCTCCCACGCCAGACAAAAGCTCGCGCGTGGGAAGGTTCGCTCAATGCTGCGGCTCGTCCAAATCGCGAGGACTTGCCGGCTCCACCTGAACGCGTTCACCGTCGCTGGGACCGTCTGATTCGTCTTGTTGGAAATGACGGCATCCGAAACCTGCTGAACTCACATGTGACCATCTTCGGACTGGGTGGTGTTGGCAGTTATGCGGCCGAAGCGTTGGCGCGTTCTGCAGTTGGACGCATGACACTCGTCGATTTCGATGATGTATGCCTGACGAATGTCAATCGCCAGCTTCAGGCTTTCCTGCGACCGTTGGCGTCGAAAGCTCAGCTGCTGGCAGAGCGGGGTGCGAGCAATTCATCCCTGGAGGCCTGGTCGATCCGGTGCAGGCGTTCTATGAAGCCTGTTCTCTGAGCGGCTCTGCTGACTCCTCGTCCTGATTTTGTGATTGACGCCATTGGACAATACCGTGCGTTGCTTCTGGAAACCTGCCTCAAGCAGGGCATTCCAGTAATAAGCATCACCGGGCGCGGGGGCTCGTATGGATCCGACTCAAATCCGCGTTGATGATCTGAGCCGTACCAAAGTGGATCCACTGGCTCGAGTACTCAGAAAAGAACTGGCTCGACGAGGTTTCGGGGCCGAGTCCGACATTGGCCTTCCCGTGGTCTTCTCCGAAGAAGAAGTTCGAGCCCCCGAGGTTCCCGAGTGGGACGTCGACAAAGGCTTCCAGTGCATTTGTCCTCACCGAGCCGACTCGCCCCATGCCTGCGAAAAACGGCGAGTCATCTACGGCACAGCCACATTCATGACGGCAGCATTTGCAATGGCCGCTGTTTCTGTGGTGGTTCGCAGGATTACCGCACAACGAACCAATCAGCCTACTGAATAGCCAGGACGGGAATCGAACCCGTACGTCCCTTTACGGGACCCGGGATTTTAAGTCCCGTGCGTCTGCCTGTTTCGCCACCTGGCCGCGAGAGGGAGAATACCGTCGACAAGACAGTGCTCAGTCACGACTGTGGCGAGACACTTCAATTCAACGACGGAAACTCAATTTCCGGGCGAAGAGTATCGAAGATTGCAAAAAGTAAAAACCGAAGCCTGCACATTCTTTCCATGCGCAGGCTTCGCTCGGCAGATTTTACTGATTTTTCAGGCCGGAATCGCTGAATCAAACCGCATCAAGTACGGAGATTCTTCGTGAATGCGGTCTACGGAATGATCAGGAACAGGCCAACGATCGTGGCAACTTCCACAACGGTTGCTTCTTCGTTGAATGGAATCTGGTAATGCTTCTTCGGAGCATATTCGCCGGGGCGATAATAACCGAGTGCATATTGTTTTGAGTGAACCGGATGCAACGCCATCTGATATGGCAGCCCAACCAGTTGAGTGGCAAAGCGTCCTGTCGATGCAAATGGCTGCACAATTGGGTGATAGGTGTGGCCGTACCGCTCCAGTGAAGGATCCTCAAAGTACAATGGGTAATGATAAAAGTTTGTAGGAGCCCATTGATAGACCGTTGGACTGGCCTGACGTGGCTGGTATTCGCCTGCGTGACCACGCTCATTGAAATCTTCCGGCAACTGATCCGGCACGATCCCCTTCATTGCGTAACTCAAGGTTGGCTGAATCGTACGAATGTCGGTTTTCAGCCGACTCATGGGAGCCGCCTCACCACCAACGGCGCCTTCCTGTTGTGCAGCGGTCTGAGTGACGCCCTGACTTGACGAAGTCACTGCGATCGGGGCCGCATCATAGAAATCAACTTCCGGAACCGGCTGTTCGGGAAGAGTAATGTTGTCAATCATCTGCCGGCGGGCATTCGCCAGACGCTGCATCGGTGGTTCCTGCGGCTGTTTACGTCCCGGCTGAATTCGAGAGACCATGCGTTCGGAACGCTCTTCCCACCACTCGCCAACGGACCCTGCCGACGATGACATGACGCCGCCGGACAAAACGTAATCCATGCGAGCAGAGAAGCCTTCATCAACATTCTGCGTCCGGCTATAGCTTCGATCGGCCGGTGGTGCAATTTGCTGCCGGGCTTCCTCGGAGATTGCGGGAGCACTCTGTGTGGCCGGTGATTCTGGCATCACAGCCGCAACGGGAACGACAGCCCGACTATCGGAGAAGAGCGCCTCTGGCGGCGTGCCACCAGCCTGCGTCACTCGTGTCCTCGTCGTTTTTCTGATGACTGTCGAAGAAGAAGACCTTGAAACCCCTTCTTCCGCCGTCATTGCTCCGGCAATCTCCGGACGCTGCACAACCGGAGCAGCGGCCCTCATGGGGGCTCGCGCGTTGTCGGCCGCGGCATCCGGAGCGGACATGAAGGCCACCATCCCTGCGAGACTGACGCCTCGCAGGAGGTTCTTCATGGCTGATGCGGAATCAGTCCTTCGGGGCGTGCTCCACAGAATAGTTTGGAGCTTCCTGAGTAATTGCGATGTCATGTGGATGGTTCTCCCTAACCGACGCCGCTGAAATCTCGATAAACCGAGCTTTCTCTCGCAGCTCCGCAGTTGTCCCGACTCCGACATAACCCATGCCGGAACGAAGACCACCCGTCAGCTGAAATATCAACGGCTGCAAGGCTCCCTTGTAAGGAACGCGACCTTCCACGCCTTCCGGAACCAGTTTGGACTGGTCGCCCGTCGGGACATGTCCCTGCCGGTAACGTTCACTGCTGCCCTTCATCATCGCTCCCAGCGATCCCATTCCTCGGTATCGCTTGAAGCTTCGACCCTGGAAGAGAATCATCTCACCAGGACTTTCATCAACACCCGCCAGAAGACCGCCAACCATCACGGTCCACGCTCCTGCAGCAAGTGCCTTGGTTATATCTCCGCTGAAACGAATTCCTCCGTCAGCGATAATCGGAATCCCGGATCCCTTCAAAGCTCTGGCCGCATTTGCGACCGCACTTAACTGGGGGACACCGATGCCCGAAATAATCCGAGTTGTACAAATTGATCCAGGTCCAATCCCGACTTTGACCGCGTCCGCTCAGCATCTGCCAGAGCTTTGCGCGCTTCTTCCGTCGCGATGTTTCCCGCAATCACATCGATCTGGAGCTGACGCTTAATCGCCCGCACCGTTTCGATAACGTTCCGAGAATGACCATGTGCACTATCAACGACCAGTACGTCAACACCTTTTTCCACCAATTGAGCGGCTCGATCCAGATCAAAAACACCGACTGCAGCACCAACCCGCAATCGGCCGCGTGAATCCTTGGATGCCCGCGGAAACTGCAGGTTTTTGTCGATGTCACGGATCGTGATCAATCCCTTCAACTGATAATCATCGTCCACGAGCAGCAGTTTCTCGACCTTGTTTTGCAGGAGAATTCTCTCGGCTGCTTCCAGGGTCGTATCTTCTGGTGCTGTGACCAGATTGTCCTTCGTCATTACTTCGGAAACAGGTCGATCTTTTGACTCCAGAAACCGCAGATCGCGGCGAGTCAGGATGCCCACCAGCCTCCCATTAACCGTGATCGGCACACCGCCAATGTTTCGTTCATCCATCAGCTTAACGGCTTCGCCGGCGGGCGTGTCCGGTGGCAATGTGACCGGATCAACGATGACCCCATGTTCACTTCGCTTCACACGGTCCACCTGCATCGCCTGCTGTTCAATGCTCATGTTCTTGTGAATAATGCCGATGCCACCCAATTGGGCCATGGCCACGGCCATTTCACTCTCAGTCACCGTATCCATCGGACTGCTGACGATTGGCAAACTCAGGCTGATATTGCGCGTCACATGCGAACTGATGTCGACATCCGACGGGATCACTTCGCTGTATCCTGGTTCCAGAAGGACGTCATCAAACGTCAGTCCGCGATAGGCGATGCGATCTTGCATGTTGGGTGCTCCGTGGAAAATGGTCAGT
Source organism: Planctomycetaceae bacterium (assembly GCA_046349735.1). GTDB lineage: Bacteria > Planctomycetota > Planctomycetia > Planctomycetales > Planctomycetaceae > SXXK01. Next base: position 59,332 of record JAXMBU010000037.1, on the reverse strand, counting down.
AGTCAGTAGTTAGATTTGAGATTTCAAATTTGAGATTTGAGATAAGAACATGAAGTCTGAAGTCTCGAATCAGCGTTCAATTATTCTTCAGATTCAAGGGGCTCTTCATCTGATTCTACCTGTCCACCCTTCTTCTGAATGGTGGCAAACAAATGATTGGAAAGACGAATCAGGGTTGGAACATCCATGTTTTCCGCTCGATCTTCTGACGTGTGGTTAAGCTCTGCCAGAAGCTGATCAATCTCTGACTTGTCGAGCTGCTTGCGGTACAGTGCGACAAGAACACTGCGGATAAACTTCCGACGCAATGTGAACGCTCGCCGCAGGAAATCCTGGTAAAACCGCCGGTCGTGGATGCGATCGGCTTTCTCCTGATCTCGCCAGATACTGACGATGGCAGAATCCACTTTCGGTCGAGGCCGAAGGCGTTCGGTCCCAAACGTCAGAGAATCCGTACGGTTCCCTGCGACTGAATCCAGGCCGACATCGCTCCGTACTTGGAGCTACCGGCTCCGCTTCCATCTTCTCAGCAAGTTCCCACTGGATCGTGCAGACCATGCGTTCGGCAGATCAGATGCAATGATGTTTGATATGACGGGCGTGGCAACGCTGTAGGGAAAGCGAGCCCAGGCAGTTTCAACCGTCCGTCAGGAATTGAGGCAACGTGATGCCGGATGACGTCACAGATGAATGGATCCAGCGTATTCTTGTTCTTCAGGATGTCACTGTTGATGGGCAATGACGTTGTTGCAGTCCTGAACAGCTTCGGCTGCCAGCTTCGACATGTTCTTGTCGATATCGGCAGATCGCCTCGGCCAGCGTCCTGAGCCAAAAACGCGGTCATACCTCCGGTGCCGGATCCAACTTCCAGTGCCACATCGCGAGGTCCCAATTCTGCCGCGCGAACTGCAAATTCAATTAGATTCACATCGATCGAAAGTTCTGTCCCAGATCTCCGCGCGGGTTGATGCCGTGCTGCTGGAACGGCGACATCAAAAAAGATCGCGTCTGGCGGCGGACTGCTTTCATTGCGGCGGTGGACTTTCCTGATTCGATCGATTTCTGGACGAACATCAGTCAATGGCCCCATGGAAATCCCGGGGCAGTATTGGATCACCGCTGGCGACTGGATCGATCCAAATCGACGCTCAAGAAGCTGGTCGACGTGACTGCCAAGGACGTCGTTTTCAATGTTGACGACGTCTCCCACAGCAACGTTACCAAGCGTCGTCACCTGCAGAGTGTGAGGGATCAACGCTACCGAGAACTGGTCGTGTGTTACGTTGACGACCGTGAGACTGATGCCCATCAATGGCCACAGACCCCTTCGTGGCCAGCAGTCGAAAGTTGTTCCGGAGCCGGGGCAAACCACATGTCGACCCAGTCACCGTTGCGATCTATCTTTGTGACTTTCGCTACGCCATCAACATGGCCCTGTACGATGTGCCCGCCAAGCGCGCGTCGGCACGCAGCAGATCGCTCCAGATTGACGCGCAGGTGTGCAGGGCAAACGGGCGACCGAGATTGGTCTTTGACAGAGTTTTCCGTGCCAGCCTCAAAATCCAGCATTCCATCATGGATGGAAACAACGGTCAGGCAGCAGCCACAAATGCAAATGCTGTCACCAAGTGCCGCTTCTGCGGCGGAAAAACAACTTGCATCGGGTGCGATGGACAGAGGCCGCCCGACAGGAAGTGAGGCAATTTGCCTGACAGTTCCTGTCCTTCCACGAGCCGGAAACAACATAAGGTTTGCACTTGTCTGCAACGAGAAAACACTGTCTCCAGTGCGGGATGACAACCGGCGGGGCTTTTTGAAAACCTGCCACCATCGATCGTTGCGTGGTAAATCCTATCAAATCCACGAGCGATTACCCACCCGAACTTTCCCGCTCATAACACGGGGAAACGCATTTTTCGCTTCGAAATACGTGGTTCATGAACATTCGTGGTGGCATCATTCAAAGTCATCCCGGAAAATGCCAGACCCTTTTTCTACCGACGAAGTCCTGCCCGTGGAATAGCCGTGACAGCCAACTCACCGAACAATCCTGAGTCCGCAGACGCCCCGGAGATCATCACTGACCTGTCGGAACTTGCTTTTGATTTCGAAGAAGGTCACGCCCTCAAATCGACGCCCGGTCTATGGCTCTGCGACGGAAGACCTTACTCCCGGCGAATTCGCTGAGGAGCAGGAATTGCTGGATTCCCTGGCTGGACAAATTACCGGGGATGGCCCGCCGGAGTTTTACTGCAAGCCGCTCGGGCAACTGCTTGGTCCCATGTCGCTCACCGAACTGCGAATCATGGCGGAATCCGGTTCGCTGGCGGAAGACGATCTCGTTCGCTACGGCGAAACCCGGAGATTGGAGGCAAGCCGAAGGCTCGTTCTCGCGGCTGGTGGAGGCGTTGCATCGAGGATCGTCTATCACGGCCGAACCCATCTCGAGTGCTCCTCCGTCAACTCGCCGACTCTTTCAAACCGGATTCAGGCCGACAGGTGATTCGTTCGGCGAGGATATGTCCGGCACTCAGCCACAGGCGGCATCGAATCCTGCAGCAGCAAAGCCTGAGCAGCAAGCCGAGGCGATACTCACTGCAGAAAAGTCAGGAGTTGTGACCGCAGACAAAACGCCAGCAGACAAAACGCAGGCGACGATCAACACGCCTGCGGAAGCTTCCGAGTCCGTCGATAAGACACTTCCCGAGACGGAGACAAAAACTCAGACCACCGCTGATCCTCGACGGAAGAAATCGGCAAAAAAATCGCCGGGGGCAAAGAAGGCGGGTAAGAAGTCTTCGAACAAAAAGAAGCCCGCAAAGAAACGCAATGATGAAGACGACGCACTCCTGAACGACATCTTCAGCGAGGTCTTCGCTGACGATCAGAAAACACAACGCTCATCAATGCCGCCGGCCGCAGGCTCTGCGACTGAGTCATCTGCCGCAATGTCAGAATCTGCACCAAATCAAAACAGCGATCCAGCCAAAAAGACCGCAGAGAACTCTGCAGCGAAGTAATCGATTGCTCGATCAGTTTCGGCACATGACCTGTGGCCATTCTCTTGTCCGCCACCGGGATCGCTGCGGCGTTGATTTAGAACGCCTGGCAAAATCTCCGCCAGAATCCGGATTCGTGCGAATTCGGATGCGTCTCTGAGCTCTCACGAGCCCAGCTAAGGTTTTGTTAGGCGTTCTGAATCTCTTTTCACAAACGAAAACGTCAGTGAGTGAACAGTGCGCCGGTCTCCGGCGAAAAAGCCCATCGCGAACATCTCGGCTTATTTTCAAGAGGCACTCTTAAAACGGCAGCAAACATCTCAGGGCTATCATTTCTTCGACTGAATTCACGTTCCTGGCGGGAGCCAGTCACGTTCTCTTAAGCATACATAAGTCCGGATCTGCCGTCCTGTCGGGGTCTTACACGCTTCTCAATTGCCGAGCTGGCCACCATTAACCGCATCGCAGTTGCTACGGACGAAAAAAGGCATTGCAAAACAATGCCTTTCCCTTGCCGCAGTATCGCGCCGTGTGGAAGTTGAAAACTACTTTCGGAACATCCCGTTGCCTTTATCGCCGCGAGACAACAAGTAGGCCAGCAGGTCGAGCACTTCGTCCTGATTCAATGGTTTCAGCAAATCCAGCGGCATTAGCGAGACCGGCGATGGTTGGAGTTCCTCAATATCGGACTTGGAAATCTCCGACATCTTCGTGGGGTCTTCGGGACTGGTGAGAACTCGAATGAGTTCATCGTTTTCTCCGACGATACGACCGCTGTACGACTTGCCTGACGTCGTAACAACGGTCGTTCCCTTGTACTGATCGCTGATCACTTTGCTCGGCACCATGATCGCTTCTGTGAGATCGTTCAGGTTGAAGCGACCTGCCAGTTGAGTCAGATCCGGTCCCGTTGCGCCACCGTCGCCGCCGAAGCGATGACAGATCACACAGCGAGTTGCCGCGAACATCTTCTGCCCATTGGCAAAATCACGTTCTTTGAGCCCATCTTTCGCGAGTGCTCGAACTTCTTCCAGAGTCCAGTCTTTGCCCGGTCCTGCCGGCTTTGGAATCTCCGGCAAAGTGTATGGTTTGCGAGCACCACTGGCTTCAATCAGCAGTCGTTCCTTCTCACTTGCGTTCTCATAGCACTCACGATCAATATTCCGCAGGAAGCCATGATAACTGGCTCCGCCGGCCCATTCATGAGCACGCTCAAACCAGGAAAAGTAAGCCTTCCGCTGGTCCATCGTCCAGCCTTCTTTGACATTCCGCAGGCAGAAAGCATACCACGTCTGCTGCTGATCCGGAGCCTTTTCGATCGATGCCGCAATGGCGCCGCCATATCCACGATTTCGAGCCAGCAGGTCTTTCATGTCGTCCGTCACTGTCGGCTTCGACGGAGCATCCAGCAGCTTTACGACTTTCGCAATCACAGTTGGGGACTTCAGGTACACCAGCATCTGACAGAGTTCCCGATCCAGTTCGTCGTCGCCGGATGGAAACGCGTTGTCGATGTATCCCGTGAATTCCTGGCGGACAGCATCATCCGGAACGCCAAGCCGCAGGAAAACGAGGCTCAGAGCACGCAGGTACCCCAATTGCTGCTCGCGAGAAATGCTGTTCCACGAAATGGATCGCAACGTTTTCAGACAAACATTCTGCAGAGTTGATTTCATCGCCACGACTGCAGCATCGGTCGGATCAGAAGACTTCAATGGAGCCTTGGCCAGGGTGATAACGACTCCCAGCTTTTCGTCCGGCTCGCCTTTTGAAAAGTCTGCATCCTGAAGAACATCCGTCTTCATCACGATGTCATACAGGCCTGAATGGTAAAACGCGTTTCTTGACGCAGCCTTCAAAAAGCGATCGTTGGTACGAATGTCACTCTGAAATTCCTTCATGAAGGTTTCTGCATCCATCGGAGACTGTTTACCGTTTGGACCGACACCGGCATGGCTGGCTTCCAGAACCTTTCTTCGTGAGCGAGCTCCCGCCTGGGTCGTGTCATGAGTTTCGGTTGGCTCGGTTGATTCCTTGCCCGCATAAGTGACACGAAACAACTCAGACTGAGTTCCACGTCCACCAATAGTGAAATACATCGCCCCGTCAGGACCGGCCACCACATCTGTCAACGGCAGAGGCGTGCGAGACAGGAATTCTTCCTTGGTGGCGGTGTAACTGCTCATGTTAGGCTGCGTGTGGATGGCGTACATCGTGCCGAAGGTCCAGTCGCAAATGAACAGTGCTTTTTGGTATTTGGCAGGGAACTTGAGGCTGTAACCAAACTCCACTCCAACTGGACATCCCGGACCAATGTTGACCATCGGTGGCAGACTGTCGAGATAATGATTGGGCCACTTGCCACTGCCGCTTCGCCACCCGAATTCGCTGCCACTGGTGGCATGCACAACTCGTGTCGGCCGATACCACGGCATCCCAACGTCCCATTCCATATCAGCGTCGTACGCGAACAATTCACCGTCGGCGTTGAAGGCCATGTCGTACGGATTTCGGTATCCCATCGACCAGATGTCCCAGGTTTTTCCGTCGGGATCTGTACTGGCAATCCAGCCGCCGGGAGCCAAAATTCCGACTGCGTGACCATTCGCGTCCCACATGCGAGGCAGCAGATGATCTTCGGCCCAGTTCGTAGGAATACGGCTGGTGAAGTCCGGATTTTTAAGCTCATCGCCTTCGTTAAACGGCGGACGAGTATGGTTCCCGGCAATCACGAAAATTCGTTTTCCGTCGGGAGAAAGTCGCAACGCGTGCGGACCATGTTCACCACTGCCTTTGAAATCCTTCAGCTTCACACATTCATCAAACTGATCATCACCATCCTTGTCACGAGCTCGATACAGTCCGCTGCCTGGACCACCATTGCAGCAGATGTAGAGCGAATCAAAGGCCCACAGCATTCCCTGAGCACCCGTCGGCTGAACTTCGCACTTTGAAAAATCAAGTTGCTGAACACTCACACCACCTTCACCATCCACAGGGGGCAGTGTGATACGGAATAATCCTTTGTCGCCCTGATCGCTGACCAGCAACCGACCTTTGTTGTCAAACGTAATGCAGACCCAAGAGCCCAGCTCGTCTTTGGGCACGGTGTAGAGTTTGTCGACCTGAAAACCAGGCAGAACTTCAAAGACACCGGCTTGAACTCGCCCCGGCATTCCGGCATTACTGAAGACGCGTCCCCAGGGACCTTCACCATATTCGCCTCGCAGCTGGACGGTCTCTTTTGAATCGGACTCTCGCTTTATGCCATAGGTCCACGTCTCATTCGTGACGACTTCAATCGCATCGCCTTCAGTCGGCTGAACAATCAGCTTCAGAACAAACGCTGCAACGCCGCCCTGATTCTCCACTTCGGCTTCAATAACGTTATTGCCTTTGACCAGCGCCGATGCGACATCCGCATCCACAGGATCCTGCCACTCACTGCTGCCGTCAATCCGCTTCCCATTGATGTAGACGACCCCCGCGTTGTCGCATGATGCCAGCAGTCGTGCGGCCCTGATGTCCGACAACTCAACCGTCGTTCGCAGGACGTACCTGGCACCGTTGTCCGGCCCCCATATCCATTTCGGAACGATGCCTCGCGAAAAAGCAGCATCCGGAACACCGAACGCTTCCTTCTCGACCGGCTCGACAGCATCCTGACCACGTTCCACAGCGGCCTGCCGTTCCACCACTTGTGTCCATGTTTTTTCAGCGAACACGAGACCTGGGAACGCCAGAGCTATCAAGGCAATCAGCGGAACTCTCAACATGGGCAGGAATCCAAACAGGCAGGAAGAAAAATGCAGGGAAACCGCTCATGGTAGGAGGCAATCAGAGTACCGTCCAGTAACAACAATCCTCCCCACGCAACGATGTTTGTGGGGGAAACTATTCTTCAGACAGCAATTCCAACAGACAACGTATCGGCCGCGTGGAATTCGCCCTTCTTTGATCTGTGGCCCCCAATACGGCACCGGCAGATTGCCCGTTGCGATCAATCCACGCTGTCGCCATTCCTGCTCGCTCAGCGCCGTGGATATCGTTGACCAAATCGTCACCGACAAAAAGGATTTCGCCCGGACTGCAATCAGTTTGCCGACAAACGATGTCAAAAAACTCCGGCGCCGGTTTTCTCCAGCCCACCTCCGACGAAATAATGACATGGGAAATGCCACTCAGTTCATTCAGCCCCGCCGCGACGGCATTCAGTCGCTCGTCAAAATTCGACGCGAGCATCAGCTGAAGGCCGGCTGACTTCAAACCAGTCAAAGTCGCAGCAACGTCGTCATAACATCGCCAGTTGCAGGCCCGACCAAAATGATCATAAAGAGCACAAAAACAGGGATCGATTCGTCCCACATCCGCGACCAATTCAGCAATCAGGTCGTACCAGAATTGACGCTCAGAAGCCTCATTCGTCCTTAAATCGTCGTGCTCCGATCGCTCCGTTAATCGCTTCACCAGAACTCTGCGGACATGCGATTCTTCGACCGAACGGCCGGTCAATTCCGTCAAAATGCGGCAGTACGTCGCCGTGACTGAGGGCTCGGCATAGATCAAAGTACCAACAGCGTCAAAGGCGACGACTCGGATCTTTGAGTCAAACAGGGGTGACGTGGACAACAAAGGGTTTGATTGCGCCGTGCCTGAAGACGCTACAAATTCACCGTCGTTCATTGGAGAGTTCGCCAGACCCAATTATCGTAACTGCAGGACGCAGACGCCTGCTTTCTGCGAACCTCTTATGATCCACGATACCAATACAGATGCAAAGGAGAACGCCCTACAGAAAATCGGCTTTCGACAAGCAATACCGAGTTCAGCCCCCAATTCTCAGGTCAGCCCGACTACCATTTCTGCCGAACTTCGCCATGGCACACGAACGCTTTCATACTCATAAGAACGCGGATTTGATAACGTGTCTTTGAGTTTTCATCTACGCAACTCGACGCAGCGGAATTGTCACAGGCAGCAGAACATCATGCAGCAACTCGGCTGTTCGGGCGGTGGCTCCCTGCTGTTGCAGCACTGCTTTCTGAGCATTTCGACCGAGTTGAAGTCGGCGTGAAGAATCATTCAACAGCTCATGAATTTTGTTCGTGAGCTGATCAGGCGACTGCAATTGCACACATCCATCGGCTTCACGGAAACGCTCGACAACATCGCGGAAGTTCCAGGTGTTTGGGCCAAACAAAACGCAGGCTCCATACGCAGCCGGCTCCATCATGTTCTGGCCTCCGCGGTTGCCAAAGCTGCCGCCAACGAAGGCGACATCGGCGAGGCCCCAACAGGCACTCAGTTCGCCGATCGTATCCAGCAGGATGACGGGCTGATTGTTTGGCTGAGTTTGCTGAAGTGTCTCATCCTGCATGTGTGATCGACGCAGCAACGGAACGTTATGCGACGCAACCAAAGCCGCAACTTCGTCGAATCGTTCACGATGACGAGGAACCAGAATCAATCGCAGGTTGGGATGCTGAGTTCGCAGCTGCACCCATGACTCGAGAGCAAATTGTTCCTCCGGCTCCTGCGTACTCCCCGCCATAAAGACAGTTTCACCCGACTTCAGACCAAAAATGCGTCGCAGGCTTTCTGTCTTCGGATTTGTGCGAGAAGTCTCAACACCATCAAATTTAATGGAGCCGGTGACAACGGTGCGTTCTTCAGACGCTCCAAGTGAAATGAGTCGATCAGCATACGTTTGCGATTGGGAAGCCACAAGAGCCAATCGGCTGAACAAAGGCTTCAGCAAAGAACGAATACGCTGGTACCCCCGGTAACTGCGCTCACTCATTCTGGCGTTGATGACGGAAACCGGCACATCCAGACGATGACATTCCGCAAGGAAATTGGGCCAGAGTTCCAGTTCCATCAGGATCACCTGAGCCGGCTGAATTCGTCGAATGGCCCGACGGACGGCCCACGAAAAGTCCAGCGGAAACCAGGTCATCTGGCAATCAGCAAAACGCTTTTGCACCAATTCCCAGCCGGTATCGGTGGAGGTTGAAACAACGATCTGAAACTCTTCTCGAGTGCGTCGTCGGAATTCATCAACAACTTTCTGAAGTTGAATGACCTCTCCAACACTGACCGCATGAAACCAGACAACAGGTCGTCCATCGACTTTAATATCAACCTGGCCAAACAGTTTCTCCGCCAGACCCTGACGATAACGCCCGTGTCGGAACATCCGCCATACGATCACGGGCGAGATGCTGACAAGCAGCAGCACATAGACGGCGTTCAGAAGCCATCGCATGGAGGAAATCCTTTTCCAGCCTCAAATGTAGGTTGGACATTCCTGTCCGACGTGCCGGAGAAATGTAGTCGGGAACCAATTGTGCAGAGTGTCCTGCGAGGCCTGCATCAATTTGTTCCTGACCCGATTCTCCGGCCATTCACTATTTGCCACAGCACTTTTTGAATTTCTTGCCGCTGCCACAAGGACAATCATCATTCCGACCAACGCGAGGACCTGCGTTGATGATTGGTTTGATCGCCTTTCCTTCCTCGCCAGGCTCTGGCGTATTCGTCTGCAACTGATCAACTCGATCGTCCGGTGGAGCCACATCGTGTTCTGTGGCAGTGATCTTCCACAGAGACCGGACAAAGTTCGGGCTTTCGTTTTCGATGCGGAACAGAGTCTGAGTAACCTGTTCTGCGATACGATCCCACATCGCAAGAAACGCCCGTCGACCTGCGCTTTTGTATTCTGTGCGAGGATCCTTCTGAGCATATCCGACGAAACCAATCCCCTGCTTCAGGTGACCCATGAAGTAAAGGTGATCTTTCCATGCCGTGTCGAGGAATTCCAGGAGTACCGAGCGTTCCGTCTGACGCATTTCCGGACGGAAGAGTTGCTCGATCCCCTGCAGCAGTTCTGTACGAAGTTGTCCGGCCGTCATCTTCAGCAGGCGCGATGAATCCAGTTCCAGATCGAGTTCATTTTCGATCCAGGTGACCAGGTCATTGACCTGCTTCTCGGACACTCGCATCGAAGCTTCGGCGGCAGTTCCCAGAATCGCATCCAGCCGTGCGTCAACTTTCTCACGCTCTGGTCGACGGCTCAGGAATTGCTTGCTGGTCGTGACCAGCGAGTCGTAGATCTGAGCAGTCTGGAGGTCCGCAAACTGTTCGGGGTTGTAGTCTGCTCGGAAACGAGTATTCGCCCAGCGTGCCAGCTTTTCTCGATTGAAGCGTTCGTTCTGTTTGCCGTCGCCTTCCAGGAACTGATGCATACCGACCGAGATCGGAAACGTAATTTCCTTCTCATCGTAACGGCTGCGAACCTTATCTTTGATCAGTGTGGCAATCTGCTTCTCTTCAAGCCCTGTCAGCTCTTCTGACTTAAGTCCCAGCAGGAAGTTGAAGTTGGCCCAGCCACACAGGGATTTCTGAACGAACTGTGGATCCAGCAGATTATCCAGTTCCTTCAGATCCCAGCGAGCCATGCCTTCTTTAGCCTGAGCCAGCAGGAACACAGCCAGGGCATCTCGATCATGTTTGCGAAGATCCTTGTCCTGCAAAGAAAGACCAAAGGTTCGATTGGCCCACTTGGCCAAAGCCAGCCAGTTCCAGTCGAGCTTGCTTTCGGCATCTTCCGGCAGATTTACATCGATCTGTTCGTAGATCTGCGATTCGCCCTGGCGTTCGCCCTCTTCACGAAGGTGCAATTCCAGTTCTTCGCGATTCATGTCCCGGATATCAGAGGCTTCCAGTTCCAGTTGCAGATTCTGATTGACCCAGGCTGTGATAGTCTCCCAGCGATAATCGCGTGCCAGGAAATGCTTTGTCCAGCGATCAATCTCATCGTTCATCATGCCCAGCAACAGGCTGCGACAATCCACACCGTCCAGAATCTGCTGGCGATAGGAATAGGTTCGTTTACGCTGTTCGTCCATGACTTCGTCATATTCGAGCAGGTTCTTGCGCTGGTCGAAGTGCTGCTCCTCGCGTTTCTTCTGAGCCCCTTCAATACGGCGAGTCACCATCGAACTGATAATCGGTTCGCCTTCTTTAAGGCCTGCCCATTGCATGATGCGTTTGACCGCATCACCAGCGAACAGACGCATCAGCTTATCATCCAGTGAGATGAAGAAGCGACTCGAACCCGGGTCACCCTGACGTCCCGCACGACCTCGCAACTGCAGGTCAATTCGTCGTGAGTCGTGGCGTTCCGTTCCGATCACATGCAAACCGCCAAGCTCCTGAACGACCTTGGACTCGGCGATCATACCTTCGCGTTCAGCAATAACGCGTGTCAGAGCGTCCCATTCGGATTTCGGAACATCAAGTCGTGAACTGTAACGAGTCTTCAGGTCTTCCCAGGCCAGATGCTCAGGGTTACCGCCGAGGATAATGTCGGTACCACGGCCCGCCATGTTGGTGGCGATAGTGACCGCACCTTTTCGGCCAGCCTGTGCCACGATCTCGGCTTCACGTTCATGGAACTTGGCGTTCAGAACGTTGTGTCGGACACCTTTGCGGACCAGCCGATTGCTGAGCATTTCCGAAAGTTCAATCGATGTTGTACCAACAAGGATCGGACGTCCGGTCTCATGAACTTCTGCGATCTCCTGAATGACCGCATCCCACTTTTCTTTTTCCGTACCGTAGATGTTGTCCGGAAAATTAATGCGCTGCATCGGGCGGTTGGTCGGAATCGCTACAACGTCGAGGTTATAGATCTTGAGGAACTCTTCTGACTCGGTCATCGCGGTCCCGGTCATCCCGGCCAGCTTCTTGTAAAGCTTGAAGTAGTTCTGCAGCGTGATCGTGGCAAACGTCTGAGACTCTTCCTTGATCTTCACGCCTTCTTTGGCTTCTACAGCCTGATGCAGGCCATCGCTCCACTGTCGGCCTTCCATTTTTCGGCCCGTGTTTTCGTCAACAATGACAACTTCGCCCTTTTCAACAACATAACTGACGTCACGCTTGTAGAGATGATGAGCCTTCAGGGCGTTGTCGAGCAAATGCGGCCACTCCATATTGCCGGCGGTGTAGAAGCTCTCCACGCCCGCCAGTTGTTCGGCTCGTCGCACACCCTCTTCAGTCAGATGGCAGGTGTGCTCCTTTTCTTTGACTTCGAAGTCAACGTCTTTGCGGAGCTGGCGCGCAATGGCGTCGGCCTTGGGATATTTTTCGAGATTATCATGAGCCGGGCCGGAAATGATCAGCGGCGTTCGTGCTTCGTCAATCAGGATGTTGTCGATTTCATCCACGACGGCATAATCGAGCGGACCCTGAACCTGCTGATCCTTGGTCGGCTTCATGTTGTCGCGAAGATAGTCGAAGCCGAACTGATTGCTGGTGCCGTAAGTGATGTCACAGGCGTAGTGAACCTGTCGCTCAGCCGAGCTCATGTTGGACTGAATCGCGCCGACGGTCAGACCGAGATTGAGATGGATTGGCCCCATCCATTCCATATCGCGCTGGGCCAGATAATCGTTGACTGTCACCACATGTACTTTGCCAGCCAGCGCGTTGAGGAACGCGGGAAGCGATGACACCAAAGTCTTACCTTCCCCGGTGACCATTTCCGAAATCATGCCGTTGTGCAGAATGTATCCGCCGATCATCTGCACCTCATAATGGCGCATCTTGAGGAATCGACGGCCAGATTCACGGACCGCAGCAAACGCTTCAGGAAGCAGATCGTCGAGCGTTTCGCCATTCTGCAGCCGCGCGCGAAACTTTGTGGCGGTCTGCCTTAACTCGTCGTCGGTCTTCTTCTGCCACTCCGGCTCCAGCGAGTTGATCCGGTCAAGCAGAGATCCCGGAATGATGACCGTCTTGCCATCGCGATCGCGGGTAAAACCCAGCTTGCGCATTCGGCGTTCGTTGGAAGAGCCAAAAAGGGCTGTGATTCCACGCTCAATTTTATTACCGGTGGCGCTGAAGAAGTCGCCGACTTTTTCGAGAAACTCCATGTCTCGTGATCGTCCTGAGAAACTAGTAGGTGGAATCTGTGGTCCGACAAACCGGCGAACGCTCTGCCACAAAGGCAGAAGAACTCCGTCGGACCCGAAAGTAGGCGGTTTTGTCGTAAGTCAAAGGCTGCCAAGTCTATTGGATCTGCCGAACACCGGTCAATCCCGCTGATCTACGCAGAAATTGCGGGGTATTTGCAATCGAGTCGGCAGTGAACAGGCAATCTGCGAGGGCAAGGCAACTGTTGTGCCGTCAGAGGCTTTTTCGAATCCTGCTTGTTGATTTTTTGCAACCTCTGAACCGTTCAGACAACACGAATCTGCAAGCTTTCTGGCAAAAACTGCCTGACGAAAAAACTCTGTTTCAACCGCTGAACGCTTCGTTAATCGCCCTGAATGATACGCATTGAGGCATCCAGGGCTCGGCGAATACACGTCCGTTGCCAGGGTTGGCACAAATACTGCGTTGACAGCGAGAATTGCGGAGAGCGTCAGGAGTTCATCCTCAGCGTCACCAATCCCGACTTTTTCATGAGATCACACCATGATCGATTCCTTCCATTCGCCGTGCAGTCATCGCCTCATCGGTGCCGCCCTGCTGACGCTCAGTCTGCTGTTGCTGGCAGAGTTTCGGCCGGCGAATGCAGCATCACCGGGTGGGTTCTCAGGAGCGACGATGCTGACAGCAGATCGAGCCGACATGGCACTCGACACAGGCTTGTGGCGTGGTGAGTTCCTGAAGGTTCAGGAGGAAGAGGAGTCTACGGCTCCCGGAACATCTGACGATGAAAATCATCAGGGTCTCCAGTCGCTCCGCGCGAATGATGTCGTTAAGAACTCTGAGATAGTCGATTTGGATGAAGCGGCTGAAGAGTACTTAGAAGCTGGCGAAACATCGCTGGTGGAATCGACGACAGACGAAGTCCTTGTCTCGGTCGAAGTGCCGGAACATCTGTCAGATTGGGAACAGGCGATCTGCAATGTTTCCGATGGTAAGGCACTGGCTGCGGGACAAAAAGGCCCATCCATGATCACTGCGATTGTCGCCGTGGTCGGCGTGATTGTGGTGATCGGTGCTTACATGAAGAAGTAGAGCGTTGCCAGAATCGTGCGTTCGGTCAATCGGTCGATTGTCCCGCGAGCGGGCGGAAGAGCTTATCTTCTGACGACATCAAACGTGCTGCTCCTACGAGCCCAACAGGTAAGCTCGCAGATCCCGCATCATGATCATACAACGGCCAGCAAAGGCCTCCGCTTCTGTCACTTTACCATAGGGTACGACCAGGATTGAAACCTGATGCACCGTCTTGGGTTTTCCGTCAATCTGACTGACTGACCGCATCGTTCCAAATGAAATACAAACGTCGATAGGTTGTTTGGCTGTCGTGCTGCCCCAGCGACGTGTAAAGCCCAGGGAACCCAGACGGATCTTCATGTTGCCGTGATCCATGCTGAGCACATCGCCCTTGTATTCCCGAATAAAGGCCTGAAGTTTCATTGCCGTGAGCTCCAGCGAAGTTGACACTTCGATCTTCTCACGGAACTCGAATGATCCGTCTTTTTCGGCGAATTGAGGCTGCTGTTCCTGAACCGCCGCAGCTTTAATGGCTGCTTCATCGACAACTTCTGTTTCCCAGCATGTTCGATTACGGCCTGTTTCTTTTGCGCGGTACAGACAGTTGTCTGCTCGTTCGAGAACGGTTTGAACGGTGTCGCCCAGCTTGGCCGTGGAGACTCCGAATGACGAAGTTACCGACAGCGTGCTGACGCCGCCGATCGAACTTTTCTGAATGGCGTGTCGCAACCGTTCTGCTCGTCGAACTGCTGCATCCAGATCAGTATCCGGACACAGCACAACGAATTCTTCGCCGCCGTACCGACCAATGATCTCGCCCGAATATGTTTCGTGCTGCAATAGTCGAGTCAGGTCGACAAGGACCTGGTCGCCCACCTGATGACCATAGTTGTCATTGATACGCTTGAATTTGTCGACATCAAGAAAGATCGTGCTGAGATGGCGAGTTCCCTCATTGGAATGAAACTCTTCCAGCATATGTCGCAACTGAGTCTCCAGCTGACCACGATTGGCAACGCCCGTCAGCGGGTCTCTGGTCGCCGCAAGTTTCAGCTCAACATACTCGCGGCTTTGTCGTCGAACGCCGCTCTTGTTTCGCAGTAGTTGCACAGTCCCCTGCACGGATCCGTTGGATGCGAGGATCGGCATGGTGTAAACATCGACCTTCAGGTGTCGAGTATCACCCACGCGACAAAGGCGACTGCCAAACTGAGCTCGCCCATTCTTCAGCATCTGGCCGACCATCGTCTCATCACGAGATTCCGGAGACGGCTTGTCGTCGGTCAACGATGCCAGCTGAACGTCGACCGGCTGCCATGTACGCCCGAGAACACTCTGCAACGGAAGCCCCGTCATACTGGGCATTCCATCGCTCCAGATACAGTAGTTTTCGTTGGAGTCGAGTACAAAGTACCCGTCGTAAAGAACCTGGAACTGATACAGCACATTAATAAATTGTGCGAGCAAAACGGATTCATTCCGCTGTTGATCCGTCATCTCCACTCGCGTTTCGGTGGGTTGGAATGGGTCAGCAAATCGGAAGAGCGAATCCCCCTCGGCTTCAAACCAGCGATTGAGAGTTCGGATGATATTTCCGTCGTATCGGCTGCCGGATTTTTCTTCCAGTACGCTGATGGCTTCTTTGTGAGTCATCCCGCGACGATACGGTTTGGGTGAACTCAGTGAATCAAAGGCATCAGCAACAGCAAGAATTCGCGGTCCAAGCGGAAGATCGGTCGAGGCCCCCGCTGTGGGCACATTGAGTCCCGCACTGTCAAAGTCGTGATGCAACATGGACAGCATCGAAACGACAGCCGGATCCGTATGAAACGCCTGCAGCAGGTTGACCGCAGCATGATGATGCAGCAGAACGAAGTCATATTCTTCGCTGCTGAGTTTTCCGGGCTTCTTCAGGATGTGTTCCGGAACGCCCAGTTTTCCGAGGTCGTGAAGCAGAGCTGCAACTTCCAGCTGACGGCGCTGATCGTCATCCCAACCCAGCAGTTTCGCAACGCCACTGGAGATGGCTGCAATACGCTGGCCATGCAGCAGGCTTGTTGAATCCTGCAGCTTCATGGTTCGCAGCAGCAGAGTCATCAGGCTGCGAGGCATGATCTGCTTTTCGCCAGTCATCGCCTGCTGTCGCCGCGCATCTTCGGACAAGGCCAGCATGCGCAACAGAACACCGCTGGTGTCCGTCGGCATGGCCGGCGTCAGAAACTCTGGCGAGATTCCGGTATGTCTGTTGATGGGGGACGCTGTTGACACTGGCAGCACGCTCGTACGACCGGTTGAGGATACGGAAACGGGCTCAGTCGATATGCCCAGTCCGAAACCCGCATGGGATGGTCGAAAAGTGTTCTAATCAGGAAATGATGATGCTTTTAAACATCGGACCACAGAACTCTAGGTTACGTTGCACGGAAGTGTCGGAAGAACAACAAAAGTTGCCAAACCTTTTACTCCATGCAATCTTCCGGATTGCTGAAATCGTTGTAATCAGACCCTATGATCGTGGTCCGTATCGTCGGGATTTTCGGAGTAGCGTTTTTCCCCGCCACCAAATTGCTTTTGATTCAATCAGCCGGAACGCGTTACCGTCCAGTTTCCGCAGGGAATTTGAGTTTCATTACCGTCAAGGTGCGCTGTTCCGCTTAAAGTCACTGACCGTGAGCTAATGCTCGGCGGCAGTTAAAGCGACGAAATCAATAGCCGCCAGCGGCATTCGGCTCCCGGCGACGATCATTCAATCCACAAAAAAACCGGCCAGCATCCACTGGGGTTGCTGGCCGGTTTAACGCTGCTCTTTGCCGGGACGGGACCGTGACACGTGCCGTGTCGGTCTTCCGCTTACCAAAGTCGGTTGTACCAAAGCGGTGAGAACATAAAGAATCCGGAGACCGGTGTCAGGACTCGTGATGGGCGAGCCGGCTGAGGAATTCGCTTCACGGGCTGCTTGTGTTCGAAGTTGTGATTGATCACGGTCTGATGGCGAGCATTCCCGGTCAGGATTTCCATGGTGGAATCATGACGATAGTTCGGATTGGCTTTGTATTCAGCACGGCTGAATGGGACAGAACTGTAGATGCGACGATATTCTGCAGATTCCGTTTTCGCAGCCGGGCTCACATAGACAACGCCGTTCATCGCATGCTGCTGCTGGATGGAGACGACTTCGATCGGTGCAGCGGGTCCTCGATCCTGAACTGCAGGGGCCGCGTCCCCACCGACTGAGATTGCGTCCGGAACCGGGGGAATAACTTTGGGCTCATCCGACTTTGCATCCTGAGCAAAGAACAGGGCCAGTGCAACAATTGCCATGGCAAGAGTAAAGCGGCGGGACAGTGTCATGGTCTTCTCCTTTTGATCAACGAAACAGCGAATACGTTGAATGGAGAATGGATGGGCCGCGCACCCTGTGTCAACGAGCGAAAAAATTCGTCGGACAGTTTTTCAGGGCTGATTCAGAACACAGGAATGTACGGGGTTTTCAGGGTTTGTTGCCCAGATACACCGTCGCAATTCCGCCTGTCAGTTTGTGATAAGAAGTGTTTACAAGCCCCGCTTCTTCCATCAGACCGGTAAGCTGAGAACCACTTGGAAACTCAGAGACAGACTGCGGCAGATACTCATAGGCGGCCTGACGGTTTCTCACCAGCAGTTGCCCCAGCCGCGGCAGGATATTGCGAAAATACCACTGATAGATGCGGCTCAGGAGGCGATTGTCGGGCAGAGAAAACTCAAGCACGACGACCTTGCCACCGGGCTGACACACACGAGTCATCTCCTTCAGTCCGCCAATTGTGCTGGACACATTACGCAGTCCAAACGCGACCGACACAACCTGAAACATGTCGGATCGAAACGGAAGTGACATGGTGTCGGCTTCCATAAACACGACGTCACGGTCCGACCGTTTTTGTTCGGCAAGTTGCAGCATGCCATGAGTGAAGTCGGTGGCGAAAACCTGTGCAGTGCCGTTCAGTTTTTTGCGGAACGCAAAGGCCAGATCACCAGTCCCTGTGCACACATCAAGAATCGGCGATGAGTTGAACGGTTGAGCCAGTCTTACCGTTCTCCAGCGCCAGTACACATCGGTGCCGGCGGAGAGAAAGTGATTCATGAAGTCATACCGGCCTGCAATTTCTCCGAACATCTGGCGAATGCGTGAACCGGACTTATCAACAGGCATGGCACTGATACTTCAACAAATCTTCATTTGTGGGTAGGATGGGCATTCTTGCCCGTCACCATTTTGTCGGACAAGAATGTCCAACCTACATTTCTAAGTCTGAGAGAGCACGAGTGCTCTCTCTCCGAATGTTCCGCAGAATCTATGTTCCTGTTAACAGGTTCAGGATTCAACAACGTTGAAATCGACCGGATCCATTACGTCTTCGGCTCCGTTGTAGTTGATCGTGATTTCTTCGCCGCGTTCGATGTCTCGCAGAGCCCGATATTCCTTAACCTGATTGCCTGCGTCGTCATACCGAGCATTGGGGCTGTAGGAATGGTTGTAGAGCGATCCAAAACCAAGGGCGAGAGCGACCTTGCCTTTGCCGTATTCAAAGACATAGGCCGGCAGCACGTTAGCGTGATCGCCCTCCAACGCCTCTTTTTCGGACATCACCAGCAGTGGGGCACGTTCAAAAACGGTGCCGGCGGGTATGAAAACTCGAGCATAAACGCCACGGCCTTTGCCTTTGGCACGCTTGACTTCAATCATCGTTGAGGGAGTGAGCATTGTCGTTTGTTTTTAGGAAGGGAGTTGTGGAAAGAGATCTGACGATAGAAAGTGCTACAAAGATCGAAGCACATTGTCTCTTAATCAGCCGGAGTGCGTTAGCACCCGGTTAATGTTGACTGAACGGCAAGAACCGGACGCTGACGCGCACCGGCTGATGATGAAAAAGAATAAACCTATACGCCTTTCTGATAGCGAATTTCGCCATCCACCAGAGTCATTACAACTCTTCCTGTAAAGACGTTGCCATCGAAAGGAGTGTTGCGACTGCGTGAGCGGAACTCGGACGCTTTCACCGTCCATTGTTCGTTCGGATCGATGACTGTGATGTCGGCTGGTTGGCCAGCTGAAAGCGTCCCGTGCTTCAGCCCAAGCACGGCGGCCGGTCCAACAGTTAATCGCGAAATCAACTCTGACCACGTCAAATGCCCCGGTTCGATCAGAGCTTTCACGCAGACGGGCAAAAGCGTTTCAATCCCACAGATGCCGAAAGGAGCAATATCCAATTCGACCTGTTTTTTCTCGAACGCGAGTGGTTGATGATCGGCCGTGATCGCTGACAATGTTCCGTCTTTCAAGCCCGCAATCAAAGCCTGAACATGTTCGGCAGAACGCAGCGGTGGATTGCACTTGTACATCGTGTCGAACGAATCCATCACCTCGTCGGTCAACAGCAGATGATGAGGCGTCACGTCAGCCGTGACCGCAATGCCAGCCGCCTGGGCTCGACGAATCCGTTCCACCGAATCAGCCGTCGTGACGCACATCAGGTGAACTCGGCCACCCGTTAGTTCCGCCAAAGCAATATCGCGACCGGTCATAATGTCCTGAGCCGCCGCCGGGATCCCTCGCAGACCTAATCTTGTCGCCTGATATCCTTCATGGATCACGCCACCTTCGGACAGTTCCGGCACCATTGCGAAGTGCAGAATCGGACGATTGAACATCCGAGTATATTCCATGGCACGCCGCATCACTTCGGCATTGGCAACCGGGCTCTTGGCGTCGGAAAAACCAATTGCACCACCCTGCACAAGCTGCCCGATCTCCGCCAGTTCTTCGCCTTTGCTTTCCTTCGTCACTGCACCCAACGGATAGACGCGGCAGTTGCGAGCACGTTCAGCCTGCAAACGGATAAACTCGGCCGCCGATCGATTGTCAACAACCGGGCTCGTATCTGATTGCGCGGCGATGGTCGTGAAGCCGCCTGCCAGAGCAGCCGCAGTTCCCGTGGCGGTTGATTCATCTTCTTCGTAACCAGGCCTCGCAATGAGACATGCGTCGATAAATCCCGGACACACAATCATGCCGGCTGCGTTGATGATCTCCTGTATCACGCCAGTCAATGTCCGCGTCAGATTCTTCCCGCACACTGGTGACGGCATCGATACGACCATCCTGAATCCAGACATCGGCGATGGCATCAATACCATTCGCCGGATCAATCACTCGTCCGCCGCGAATCAGTTTTCGGCTCATGCCTCACCTCCCAACAGGCGTCGGCGTTCCTGTGTCAGCAGTGTCAGACAAGCCATATGCACCAGCAGTCCATTTGTGACTTGATTCAGGATGAGCGAATGCGGCCCATCGGCAACATCCGGAGTCAGCTCGACGCCTCGATTGATCGGTCCCGGAGCCAGTACAAGAAGATCACTCTTCCCACGACGGATTCGATCGCCATTCATTCCAAACAGATTGGCATACTCCGGAATCGAAGGAAAGAACGCCCCGCGCTGTCGCTCGAACTGAACTCGCAGCAGGTTTACGCAATCCACTTCTGGCAGGATGTCATCAAGACTGTAAGCGATCTCTACGCCCATTCGAGTAATGTCGCTGGGGATCAAAGTCGAAGGGCCGCAGACGATCACTCGCGCGCCCAATTTCACCAAACCATGAATATTCGAACGTGCAACTCGACTGTGGCGAATGTCGCCGACCAGAGCCACCGTCAGCCCCGAAATTCGTCCTCGGGCTTTGCGGATAGTGTAGATGTCCAGCAGGCCCTGCGTTGGGTGTTCGTGAGTTCCATCGCCCGCGTTCAGCACGCTGGCTTTCAGATGACGAGCCAATAGATGAGGAGCCCCGGGAGTTCGATGGCGACAGACCACCATGTCGACTCCCATCGCTTCAATCGTGAGCGCGGTGTCGATGAATGTCTCGCCTTTGGACAGACTGCTGGAACTGGCGGTAAAGTCGACCGTATCCGCGCCAAGTCGGCGAGCGGCGAGGCTGAAACTGGTGCGAGTTCTGGTGGAGTTTTCGAAGAACAGGTTGGCAACGACGACGCCTTTCAGCACGTCCAGTCGCTGAGTTCCGCCGAGGGTGACTCGATCATAGTGTTCCGCGAGATCCAGAACGGTAGTCAGCTGTTCGGCCGACAATCGCTCCAATCCCAGCAGGTGCCGCTCACCCCACGGCCCGCTTACAGGAAGATTATTGAGTACCATCAGACGCCATTTCGCTCTCGATTGACATTTTCCTGCCTCTCTGGCGAATCTATCTGCATCCGCGATCCCATTCAATTCACCGCGAACCCGTTGTCCGTATTTCCTCAACAAGGGCAGTGTCTTCGCAGTCAGCCCCATGAGTCGCATTTCATTCCACAAGATGGATTCGGAGCCAATTCGGTGCCGATTCGATTTTGGGCGAAGCCTTTTCAGGAACGAAAATTTCAGGACTGGGCCTCTTGCGGAGCAAGAGGAGTGCATTGGCGAAAAACCACGGCTGCTGTCTCACCCCCCGCTTAGTGCGCCCCAGATGATGAAGGGCTCGGTGCCGGCGACGATGGCTTCCGGAAGCGGTGCCGTCGTGTCCGCAAATGACAGATCCTGCTGACATCCGACATAGCGAAGGAAGGCCCTTCGCTTCTTGGTGACGTGGTCACGTACGGTGCCGCAGAGCATCGGATAGCGTTGCTCAAGAGCGTCGAGCACGGTGTCGATCGTGGCAGGGCTCGAGACCTCCAGCAGAACCTCCGGGCCGGACCTTGCGAGGTTCTGCAAGTGAAACGGGATCTCCACGCGAATCGTTGCCATGATTAACTCAGCGTCTGAACTTCGACCGAAAGCACGGCCGGAAGATCGTGCACGATCGTTCGCCAGTTGTCACCTCCGTCTGGCGAGACGTAAACCTGGCCGCCAGACGTACCGAAGTAGATGCCGCCTTCTTCCAAAGTATCCGTCGACATGGCATCACGCAGTACGTTCACGTAGCAGTCTTTCTGAGGAAGCCCGTTGGTCAATGCTTCCCATTCTGTACCACCCGATCGACTACGGAAAACTCGCAGTTTGCCTTCGTGCACATAGTGCTCAGAATCACTGGTGATCGGAATCACGTAAATGGTCTCCGGCTCATGCGGATGAACTTCAATCGGGAATCCAAAATCTGTGGGCAGGTTGCCGCTGATGTTTGTCCACATGTCGCCAGCGTTATCAGTTCGCATTACGTTCCAGTGCAACTGCATGAACACGACGTCCGGTTTCGATGGATGCAGTGCGAGACGATGCACACAATATCCAACTTCGGCATTCGGATCCGGCATGTATTTCGATTTCAATCCACGATTGATCGGCTTCCATGTGACGCCGCCATCGTCGGTGCGAAACGCGCCAGCGGAGGAGATCGCGACATATATACGCTGCGGGTTTGTCGGGTCCAACAGAATCGTATGCAACCCCATACCGCCCGCACCGGGGGCCCAGTTGGTTGCCTGTTGATCGCGAAGGCCGGGCAGTTCCTGCCATGTGGTTGCTCCGTCGGTGGAACGAAACAGAGCCGCATCTTCGACGCCCGCATAGACCGTTTCGACATCTGTCAGAGAGGGTTCCAGATGCCAGACGCGTTTGAATTCCCATGGATGCTGAGTGCCGTCGTACCACATATGTGTTCCGACAGAACCTTCATAGACAAACTTGTTGCTGGCTCCCGGAGGTTTGCCAGTGAAATCGATGCTGGCTTCGCCACCCGGCTGATACCAGTTTTTGCCACCGTCATCGGAGCGTTGAATGACCTGACCAAACCAGTCGCTGCATTGTGATGCATAGAGGCGATTTGGATCGATCGGCGATCCTTTCATGTGATAAATCGACCAGCCGCCGAAGAACGGACCTGCGACGTCCCATTTTTCACGCTTGCCGTCTGAAGTCAGAATGAACGCACCCTTTTTTGTGCCCACGAGAACTCGTACGCTGGCCATGATCATTTCCCATTGCGTTGATGAATGCAGGACCGGAAGTCTGGCGCGTGCTTATGAATGAGGCAACCCCGAATCAGAAATGCTTGCAAACCCGAAGCGCCAGCGAGTGCGCCGCGTATCACTCTTAACTCACTCGCTGGCGATTCGAGCTTGTATGAAATGAATTTCTCGCCTCAGCTCCACAATTCCGTCACCGGATGTCCGTTCTCGACGATCGGGATCGGTCGATTTTCTGAATTCGGTACACGTATGTCGGGATCAATGCCCAGAGCGTAATACACCGTCGCGGCAAGATCTTCCGGACTGACGGGCGTCTCCAGCGAATACGCGGCGTCCTTGTCCGAAGATCCGTAAAGAGTCCCCCCGGGAATTCCACCGCCGGCGATCACATTCGAAAACAAAGTACTCCAGTGATCGCGTCCCCAGTTTGCATTGGCTTTCGGAGTACGTCCCATTTCTCCAGTGGCGATCACCAGCGTTTCATCCAGCAGACCGCGTTCATCCAGATCACTCAACAATGCTGAACAGCCTTGATCAAATGTTGGCAGCAGGTTCTTCTTGACGTCGTCACTGTTGCGGTGCGAATCCCAGCTGTAACCGTCGACACAGTCATAGTGCACGGTCACATAACGAACACCGGCTTCGATCAAACGGCGAGCCATCAAGGTTGACTGACCAAACAGATGTCGTCCATAGCGATCACGAACCTCGGCAGGTTCTGCTTTAATATTCAAAGCGTTACGCGTTCGCTCAGAGGTCATCAGAGAAAACGCTTTTTCTCGAAACGGGTCGTAGCTGGTGGCGGTGAACTGATCGAGCTGCCGACGACTCACATCGAACTGATCCAGCAACGAACGACGACGATCCAGTCGATCCATTGAAACGCCTTCCGGAGTTTTCATGTCGGCGATCTGAAAAGCCAGTTCTTCGTCCGTGCATGTTCGCCAATAGGGATTGTCATCAAGATCACGTTTTTGAATTTGCGTCGTCAAAGGATTGTAACGCGGTCCCATCCAGCCTGCGTGTTCTCCGGGACGAGGATACTGCCCTTTCTGCTGCAGGGCTCCGAGCGAATTCGGGAGCACCATGTACGACGGCATCGGATTTGTCAGCCCCATCGCCTGCTGATCGACATAGTCAACGATCGACCCCATTGATGGCCAATCCTTCGGTGTGGGAGAAAAACCTCCACCGATCGGAACATGCCAGCGACGTCCGGTCTGAATATAGTGACCGCCGCCACTGTGATCATTCAGCGAATGCGACATCGAACGGATGACTCGATATTTGTCAGAGATCGCCGCCATCTTCGGCAGGTATTCGCCAATCAACAGTCCCGGAGTCTTACTGGCAATCGGTCGAAACGGACCTCGAATTTGTTCCGGAGCTTCTGGCTTCAGGTCAAATGTTTCGAGCTGACTTGGGCCGCCAAAGAGCAGCAGGAAAATGACGTTTTTTACTTTCGGAGCGTGGCCAGACATCAAAGACTCGGCTGCCAGAATCTGAGGCAGTGAAAGTCCAAGGAGCCCTGCTCCACCGGCCTGCAGGATCTGACGACGACGAACTCCATCGCATGCGGATCGAGGGGCTCCGTGAATTGTGAGCATGTTGGTTTCCTCTGGGCTGAAACTGCAGAACGTCGCCAAAGTTTTTCGCTCGCCACTGGGATTCTGGCGTAGAAATTCACCTTCCGCAACCTGTTCATTGCCAGTCGCTGCCGGGTCTTTTGATTTAATGCCAACCCGAAGCGCCGCGCAAGGCATAACGCCACAGAAATCCTCGCTGGCGCTTCGGGTTTGTATGGGATTTCATACTTATCCACGACGAAATCAACACGCCGTGCCTCAACCGGAAAAAACTGCTGCTCCGATTGACCTTGTCCGTTTTGGCGGATAACCGGTAAAAAACGCGTGTCCCGAGCCGACGAGTTCGCGCGGGCAGAGTGAGATGTTTCTTTGTAGCCGGATTCGTGAGAATTCGGTGCATCTCTTTGGAAGGCATCCGAATTCTCACGAATCCGGCTACTCTCAGCACATACCACTCAGACTAAAAATGGCGGGCCGGAACCCTCCAGCGTAAGAAACCAGACTTATGTGGTGCCGCGATTGTCACAGGGAAGTTGACGTCAAGGCCGCCGGATCGGCGTGTCCCCTGTGCGGTCGCGCGCTGACCGCAAGCACGCGGCAGACCGACGATATTCGCCGTGCTTATGAGATTCTCGAACGCTGGCAGTCGTCAGATCTCTTTGAACGAATCAGCACCACTGCTCCTCTGACCACCTTCAAACAGCAGGATCGAGCCCCCTGCTGAATATTCCACTGGGGAAACCAGCGACACCCGTGGCACCGCCTGAATCGCGCGGTCGCCAGAAGTCGATGTGCATAATCAAATGCCGATCGATCAGCCACTATCGGAAAGAGTGGCCAACAAGCTGCCAAACATGCCAGCCAAGTTTCGAGTTCCGCGAGAGCTTCTGGAGCCTGCTCGAGAGTTTGTCGGCGTGCCCATGAATTCCGCTGGAACAGCGAGCACGGAACAACTCATATGGGATCTACTGGTTTCTCCAGCACCCCTGATGGCGAATGCGATTCCGCCGATTTCTGATCCATTGCAGACATCGTCCGCTGTCGTTGTTCCGCCTGCTCTTGTCGCCGGCGTTTCTGAGCGTCCATTGCATGGCGCGAAGCCAGAGAATCCTCAGACGCCACAGACGGTGATTTTTCGCGATGCGGAACCTGAGACGGAAGCGACACTGGAGTTAACGGAAAATCCTGAATTTAGTGCAGTTGATGCCACACGGAGCAAAGTTGAGGATGCTGGAGACGCGTCAACGGAAGTTGTAGCCGAGGACATGGCCGAAGCTGCAATGGAACTCGTCCCAACGGAAATTGATTCCAGCGACGATGATCCTGCTCTAAAACAGTCCATCGAGACAGAAGCATCAACTGTCGGCGATGAGCATCTCGCAATGGCCGAAGCGCCACAGACTGAAATCGAAGAGACAGAGCAACGTCATTCGGTCGCCACGCAGGCGACAACGAGTGAGTTTCATCAGCATGATGATCAGAACGAACCAGTCGCGCAGACGGCGGTCGACGACTTTTCTCATCTTGAAAATCTGTTTGCAGACTTGGCACAGGAAGAGTTCTCTCAAGAGAATTCTGAGCCTGCTGTCAGGGAAACCCGCAGTGCCGCCGGGGTCGCGGCCGTTGAGACCGCAGCACAGTTTGCGGCATCGGCAGAAGTTTCCCAGATCGCTTTACCGGTGTTGATGTCATCGGCGTCGGTTCACGAGGAACCGGCGAGCCTTGAATTCAAATCGGCAGAATCTGCCAACGATACCAAACAATCGACCGCTGAGACGACGAAGAAGACTCAGCGCTCTGCCATTCGTCGACCGCCTTTGCATCGCCGTTTTCAGCTCGAACGCCCCGTTTCCGAAAGTTCAGCAGGATCAGAAACCGTGACTCGAAAACTTAGACTCGACCAGACCGGTGGCAATGCTGAAACTCCTCAGGAGAAGGAGCCAGTGACGTCGCTGCCATCGTCAGTGGCTCCGGAGACGAAGATCGTTTCCAATTCGCCGATGCCCGGAAAACGATTCCGTATCGACAAAGCAGAATCCGTTGAAGCGATCACCGACACGGCTGGCCAGCGTTCACGTACGCACGGACGTCCTCGTCAGCGATACATTGATGAAGCTCATGAATCTCAACTCCGTGGCCCGCACTTTGAAGTCAGTGCACCAAAGCGATCAAATCTGACCAGCATGACAGGGCAGTTCCTCGCGTATTTGGGGGTGCTCGGCCTGACGGTCGGAACGGCGATGGTGATCTATGGACATTTCGGAGGTTACTCCGAGATTACTCCAACCGGCTGGCTGGTGACAACAGTCGCTCAGATGCTGCTGTTCCTGGGCGTGATTAACCTCGTCTCCGGTGGCATCGAACAGAACAACGACGATGTTTCTCGCCGTATCAATACTTTGGGCGAACAGTTGCTTCGTATCGAACAGGTCACCTCTGAAGTCATGCGAGGTCCCAAGATCCCGGCTCACATGTACGCCGAAGATCGTGATGAAGACGAAGTCATGGAATCACAACGCGAAACCGCTGTTGTGAAACGGTAAGCCTCTCCGCGTTGAAGAAAACCAGGCGATTTACCACAGAGGTCACAGAGTCCACAGAGAAGAATCGCACGAGTTTGAACGCAGAGTTCGCAGAGAAGATTGTTGGACTTAGAAACGGTCCCGAAATAGGTTCCCGTGGTAGCCGAACTCGTGAGAGTTCGGACTGAAGTCTCACAACTTCAGCGACGGAAGTTATTTCGGGACTATTCCTTAGTCCCCCCTTGCGAATCTCTGCGGCCTCTGCGTTGAAATGCTTTGGCCCGTTTTCCCCCTGCGATTTCCTTCTGTGCTCTCCGTGAACTCTGTGGTGAAAAATCTCTTGTCCCTGTGATCCACCCATGACATCGGAGAATGCCAGCCAGTCGGTTCTACAGCAAACTCGAATCGCTCGTGCTGCCGCCTTCGCGATCCTGGGCTGGATGTTTCTCCCGCTCCTGACCGGACAGATTTACGTCTGCGATGATCTGCTGAATTACCATCTCCCGATTCGCCAGTTCTATTCGTCGTGCCTTCAGAACGGCGATGCTTTTGACTGGATGCCCAGTCTGTTCAGCGGCTACTTTCTGACTGGATCAGGGCAGGCTGGAACCTACCATCCGTGGCACTGGTTGCTGTACCGCTGTCTGCCGCTGGAGACGGCTTTCAATCTGGAAGTGCTCAGCAGTTATCCATTCATGCTGTTCGGAATGAAGCTGTTCCTGCAACGCCATTTTCAGCGTCCCGATGCAGCCTGGCTGGGAGCCATCGTCTTTACGTTCAGCGGCTTCTGCACGCTGCATTTTCTGCATCCGAATGCAATCGCGGTTGTGTCCCACATACCGTGGCTGTTGCTGACACTTGATGTGATATTGCGTGATCGTCCGGAATGCGGAGGAATTGATCCCGTCGGCGGAGCGACAGGTGTACCGTACGCCCGTCGCTCCGCCGACGGGATCGCTCTAATTGGCATCGCACTGCTGACAGGTTCCCAACTGCTTCTCGGCTATCCTCAATACGTCTGGTTCTCTTTGCTCGCGGAGATCGTTTATTGCCTCGGATTTGTATCGTGGAATTTTCGAGCCGTCCGCCGGCTGCTGATCATCGCCGGTCTGAAGGTTCTGGGCCGGGGTTGGGAGCAGTCCAGATCATTCCTTCGATGGACGCCTTATCAGAATCTGATCGCAGTGCGATGTCGCCCGAATTCTTCTTTGAGCATCCTTTAACCGCAGCCGACATGCTGCAATGGTTCAACCCGTTCCTCACAGACACGCGAGTCTTCGGCCAGAATACCCATGAGCTTGGACTTTACTGCGGTGCACTACCTTTTTTGCTCGCGATCGTAGCGATAACTCGTCTTCGATCTCAATCATCTCATCGACGCCTGTTACAGGTGATGCTGGCTCTGGGACTGCTGGCTCTGTGGCTGTCCTTCGGCAAGGCTGGCGGGCTTTACGTCGTTCAGACCTGGCTGCCGATGATCGGAAAGTTCCGCTGGCCATCACGCATCCTTGTGCTGCTGCATTTTGTCGTTGCCGTATTCGCAACGGCGGGCTACGTCCGCATCTCCAGCGTGAGCGGTACGGCGCTAGCCGCCGGTGTCAGTCTAGAAACCAATGGCAATGTTTCGTCGTCTCGCGGTCCCTCACAACTGCTTCCTCGCATCGTGTACCTCGTCCCCATCGCCAGCATTCTGTGTTCGCTTCTTGCGTCTGTGATTTGTGGTCGCGACCATGTCGCTCCCTGGACGCTGTTATTGCTCGGTCCGATTCTATTTATACTGGCAGCGATTCTGGTGCGAGATGTTTCTCGAGGTCGCTACAGCCCGGCATTTATGTTGTTCCTCGCGGGTGATCTGGCGGCCTATGGATTTACCTACGAAGCGCTGAGCCGCAAACAAGCCATGCCGGAGATCGTCGCAGAGCTGCAAACTCCGCCGGGTTCGCCGAACGACGGCCGAGTCATCGCCGAGGTACAGTTGCAGAATGGTGACGAGCAATTCCATGGCAATAAGTTGTTGTTGAAAGGCTGGCAACAGGCCGACGGCTATGAAGGTCTGATGTCGTCTCGATCATTGCTGGGAGACAATCTTACGCTGGATGGACTACGCATTGCCGGAGTTCGCTGGGTGATCAATGAGGGCCGCCATAATTCGATCGCCGGGCTTAGACCGACAGTTGATCCAGGGTGGCTGGAAGTTCCCGATCCCCTGACGCGAGTGAGATTAACTCGAAATGTCCGGCAGGTCAGCAACGCGGCCGAGGCGTTGCAGCATTTGTCCGCAGAAGGACCTGCCGTCGTTGAATGTGATCCTCGGCAACGATCCGCGATTAAAGAGTTCGATCTTTCGGCAAATGCTCCGGCACACTCGGCTATTGCGAAGTCTGGTACCGTAAACATCGTTTCAGATCGCCCCGGGCTGATTGAGGTCGACGTCGAATGCTCTTCAAGCCAGCTCCTGATTTTGTCCGAGAGCTATTCCCCCGGCTGGAAAGTCACTGTGAACGGAGAAAGGTCGTCGTTATTTCGCGCGGAAGTGGACTACATGGCATGTGCGATTCCCGCTGGCCAATCTCGCGTCCAGCTTCGCTTCGAGCCCGACAGTGTGACTGCCGGTATTCGAATCACGGTAGCTTCGCTTTGGCTCATCGGCTTTGGAACAGCGGTATCCTGCTTTTTGAGGTTTCGTGAGTTCTCTCAAAGAAAATCGAAAGTGGGGCGAACGACCGCAGATGGAGTCGCGAGAATCGAATAAACCGGACGCTAACGCGTTCCGGCTGATACATTGTCTGGTATGAGCCTCAGAAACACTTATGGACTGGTCTCAGATTTCATTTTGGTCACTTGCGATCCTGCTGGTGGTCGTGAACGCGAGCAGTCTGGTTTTGAACCTGCTCCTGTTACCCGGCAATTGGATCATGGTCGCAGGTCTGACGATTTATTTGTTGGGCACCAACTATGATCGAGGCCCAACGTGGACTATTCTGATTATCTCGCTGGCACTTGCTGCATTTGGCGAACTACTCGAACTGATGCTGGGCTCCGCCAAAGCCGCGAAGAAAGGAGCCAGTCGGCGAGCCATGCTGTTGTCGCTGCTTTTGTCATTCGTCGGCAGCATCGCCGGGACATTTCTGATTCCAATCCCGGTCGTGGGCAGCGTAATCGGCGCGATCCTCGGAGCAGCCGCCGGTGCTTTTGGTGGCGCGTGGCTGGGTGAAGCGTGGATCGGCACCGAAATGACTCGTCGCAATGAGATTGGCACCGCAGCGATGTCCGGGCGCCTGATCGGCATGCTGGCAAAATTTGCAATCGGAACGGCAATCTTCGCAATTCAACTCGTTAGTTTCTTCTTTCGGTAAGCATCAGCCTGTTAACTCCCTTACGTCGATCGTCAATGTCAAGCCCTTGCACTTTTCAAGGGGAAAGGCACGATGAGAATCGTCAAACGCAGGAACTCAGAATCCGCGTCGTAATCGAATGACGCGAGCCCGGAACTGACAGACCGATAAGCTGAGCGCTGAGCCCTGCCAACTCGACAACCAGCGTGCTTATCCCAATTCGACGCTTGAGCGAGGGAACGAATTCTATAGTTTCAATCGGGGTTACGAAGGCTCCCGCACCGATGCGTCGGGTTGAGATTGGATCAACTGCGAATCAACGCGGACCAGGACGCACTGCGGCACGAATTCGCGAGATGTCACTTCAAACAGTGAGAGCTGCTTGCCGCCATGGATGCTTAATCAGGGGAACGCACCTGCCCTGTGGCTTCAAACTCCGTTACGCCCATGTTCCAACAGATCTGCAGTTCTGAATGCTCAGCAAGTAACCACGCCGCGAGGTTATCGCTCGTCGATCTTCTGTAACCTACGTAACTGGTGCAAAGTCGTGGATTAACCTCAACGATCGATGCCTGCAATTCCTTCGAACTATTCTGCGCTACGACAATGTCTGCACCGACATAGCCGGAGAAATCGCTCAGCGCAATGGCAAGTTTCGAGGCCACAAGAGAGATAGCATCCCGCAATACGGGTTCACATGGGATTTGGCCGCCGCTATAAACTGGCTGCCCGTTCTGCAGCCTTAGGTTTTGAAGGGCCGGTGACAAAACCGTCGATGATGCAACACCGCGTCCGCCAATAAACCCCACGGAACAGGGGACGCCCGGAATGTATTGCTGCAGCAGCCATGGCCGATCATCACCGGACAGCCTTTCATCTGTTGGCAAAAGCTCTTCCTCGAACAAATGGATGAAGGAGATACCCTCACAGCCGACACCATCTCTGGGCTTCAGGATTCCCAGCCCGGCATTCATTGGCATCGACTTTTCATCCTCAAACAAGCTCGCGCAGTCTCGGCTTCGCCTGAGTCGGTCATACTCTGCAGCAGTAATCGCTTTGGTGGCCGGGGTCGGCAATCCATGCCGTTGCAGCCACTCAAATGTTCTTAACTTGTCGGTGAAGATTTCCGCCAGTTGCCAGCTGACATTCAAATTCGGAACAGCCTGCCAGCTTCCCGTCTGCAAGTGCCGAAGCAGCGAAATCAGAACTCCGCCGGATTCCGGAGCGATCACCATTGTGGCCGCGAACGACTCTGGCACTCTTTGGGGACATGCCAGCCACTCGGCCGGATCCTTCTCAATCGACAGAACTGTGATTCCAGCGGGCCACTGATCGCTCGATTCCAACTGAACTCGCGCATCGGATGCCACCAACACTACGGGCTGCACATCGGGAAGTCTGGAGAAGTCGCTGACCAGCGACACCAGCATCGAGATCGCTTCTCGCTGCATCGATACACTGGTCTTACGCCAGGCTCCGGGACTGGCCAGCAGATATTCAAAGATCAGAATCGAACGCCTCGCAGCCACATCATGGCTCCATCACTTCTGTCGAGCCGTAAAGACGACGTATTCGCCGATTGGATGCATCTCGACCGAGGCGAACAGCTGCTTCATGCGAGCGCCGTGCCAGTCGAGCAGTTTAGTGACCAGATGAATTCGCCCGCCGGATTTCAGACCATTCTTCGCCGCTTGCAGGAACAATTCGGAAATTCGATAGTCAGAATAATAGGGCGGATTTCCCAGCAGAAGATCCCACGATTTCGGTTCCGGGATGACTCCGTCAGATGTCAGCAGTGTTTCAACGGACGTAATCTCATTCAGCTTCGCGGAAATCTGAGTACACTCGATCGCGCGAGCATCACTGTCGACGGCCAGAATCTTTGCATCAGGATATTCAACCGCAGCCGCCAGTGAGACAGCTCCGCAACCGCAGCCCATTTCAATAATTTTCGTCGGCTTGAATGCCGCAGAGCCGGCTGCTTCGCCCTTCAGGAAGGCCAGCGATTTCATCAACGCTCGTGCTCCGCCATCAATGCGGCGATGACTGAACACGCCCGGACGAGTTTCCACATAGACGAGTCGTGCCCCCTGTCGAAACGCCGATCGCGCGCGAAAGCCCCGGACCTTTTTCAGCTCTGATGTCTTTGTGGCAACACAGGCCACGCCGTGTTTTTGTTTGTTGACGACAACGTTCGGGAAGATCAAACGCAGTTGGCTCTGTACCCATTTGTCTTTGGGATTATTCGTCGAGGCGATCAATCGACCACCGGAACGCAGCCGCTGATGAATCATCTGCAGTAAATCCTGAGCCTGCTCCGAAGGATCACCGCAGAAGGTCGAGAACAGCACTTCGTCGAACGGCCCCGGAGGCAAATCCGGTGTGCAAACCAAAGTCGATTTCCCGGCGCCTGTCGACGTAGCAGTGCCAGCGTCGCCGTGATACTTCTGAAGTGTTCTGAAGAAGAAGTGTTCCGGAGTCCAGAAGGTAAAGTTCAAGTCGGGCCGCGCTGTTCTTAAAGCAGAGGCCAAAGTTGTTCCGTGGATCAAAACAACCAGAACTTCCGGGCCTTTCAAATCAGCCGTGTAGTCGGCGACCAGCCTGTCTGAGCGTGACTTCAGTTTTCGCTCGCCCTTGAATTCATCGAGGCTGTCATGCTCCAGATCGAATTCGTCCAGACCATCATCTTCGTCGTCGTCATCATCGAAATCGAGATCCATGTCCAGATCTTCTAATTCAAACTCGTCCTGTGATGCGTTTCGTTTTCGCTTCATGGAATCAATCAATTTCGACCGAGGCCGCTTTCCGTCCTGCAGGGACTCACCATCAGGGACTCAATCGTCCCGATTCTGCACAAATTCTGTGTTCCCTATATACCCGATACGAACAGCAATCTGGGCGTAGGAAATCTCCTTTCCTGGATTTGTCGTGGGAACACTCGGAAAATGGGCGTGAAAACCTTCCTGTAGGCGGTCCTCGTCAACGAATTTCAAGGTAGGTCCGTTCTGCCGGATCTTTCGAAAAGGACTTTCGCCACGAAGAGAACCATACCTGCGAAAACAAATGGGGGGCACTTGCTGTTCGGTGATGACAGCCGGACAAGAAGCAATTCTGTGCGTCTTGGTCTCAAGACCACAACTCGCCCAGGAGGAAGACCAATGTAAGAGACCTGAACCATTTTCTTCATGAAACTGTGGCAGGAAAGACAGTGACTGGACCCCAGTTCCGTGGTGAAATCCTGAGTGAGGAGTCCCCAATCATGACGCTGAATATTCAATTGCAACTTCCGTCCGAATACGTCAATGAGCTGCGGCGGCGTGCTGCAGAACATGGTGAAGATCTGGATGTCTATATCAGCCAACTCGTTGCCGAAGAAGTTCAGGCAGAGTTGGGTGCAACTCGGCGTAACGAAAGCAATGCAAGAGACTTTGGTGAGTGGTTCAAGGCATGGGCTGATCGGCACCCAAGGGTTAACCACATTATTGATGACAGTCGAGAATCAATTTACGCCGGATGCGGCGAATAAGAGTTCTGGTTGACACCAACGTGATTCTGCGATCCACGCAGCCCCAAAACCAAAGCTATCCGACGTCGATCGCCGCGATTTCGCAGTTAGGTCAAGCTGGGCATGAATTGTGCCTGGTTCCTCAGGCGATCTACGAGTATTGGGTAGTCGCGCCTCGTCCGGCAGCGATCAATGGTCTTGGCATGACGGCTTTCGACGTGGGCCAGCAGATTCAGGAGCTCCTGTTGAAGTTCACACTGCTTCGAGATGAACGCGGGATCTACTCACGATGGCATGACCTCGTGGTCACACATAATGTTTTGGGGAAACAAGCTCATGACACACGACTTGTCGCCGCGATGGAGCGAAACGGCGTGATGCACCTGCTGACTTTCAATAAGTCAGATTTCGCAAGGTTCCCTTCGATTGCAGTTGCGGCACGCAGTTTGGGATTGTGGAGAAATCGGCTGTGGTTCGCGAGTTGCTGACCACATTTGGCGACGTCAGTGTGGGGCGGTTTTTGCACAGCGCGCAGCAGCGAACACTCCTGACCAATGAAAGAGACCTGACCCATTTTTGCCGCCCAATGAAAGAGACCTGACCCATTTTTGCCGCCCAGCGGCGACGTCATTGATCTGGTGGTTGCTCATTCTCTCGGCGAGCGGCTGGGCGTCAGCCCTCCGTGTGAAGTTCAAGAACCTTTTCCCGCGGAAAGCAGACAGCCAAACGAAGAAATCAGAGACCGCCAATCTGAGATTTCAGATTTCAAATCTCCGCCCTGCGATTATCCGAAAACCTCAAACCGAAAACGTCCGGCAAAGCCGAGACCATCGGCACGACGTCGAATCATCCGTTCTGGTCTGAGGACCGTCAGGAGTTTGTGCAGGCGGGGTCTCTGGAGATTGGTGAGCGACTGCAGACGCTCAGCGGGGACGTCAAAGTCGTCCAGCAAAAACTCCCCCGCCCCGGCCCTCAGCCCGTTTTCAACCTCGAAGTTCACGACGAACACGTCTACTTCGTTGGCGAAGACGGCGTGTTGGTGCATAATTCGAAGGTATATGCCGAAATCGCTGAGGGGCACTCCCTTGGAAATATCGGTAAACACCTTGACGTTGATGGCAATTCGGTTCTACATCTGACTCGGAAAGGGCTGGCTGGAGATCACGTCTTGCCGAAACAGGCGATAGCCAATGCGATGGCTGCGGCTGGCGTATCCGAGAAGTCGAAAGCGGGTCAGGCTATCATGGCCATTCAGGACAGCGCACAGAATCTTCGACTCATGAATTCGCGGTTGAATAGTTCTAAGGGCGCTCGCAACGCCGTCGAATGGATGTCCACTGAACTTGGGAGCAAAATGCCGAGAAGGTACATCCAGAATATTCTACGGAAACAGTATAAGAATGCCGTAGAGATAAATGTCCATCTGAACAAAGCCGCTGGAACCAAAGGCGTTGATTACTTCAGCGATTTCTGGGGACGTTAGACTCCGTTTCTGTATCGCAAAGATTCCGAACGCATATGAATGATTGAGGGTCTGATGGTTTCGCCTGATCGAATTGTAGCCATGGAAGACGCGGTGATCGCCGGAGATATTCGCAAGGCCCGAGTATTACTTAAGGCAGGCGTTCCCATTACAGCCTGTGAACCAATGAGCTTTCTGAGTCTTGCTGCAATGCATGGCTTGGAAGAAATGTTTGATGTTTTGGTCGCAAATGGAGCGTCACTCAATGACAGCGATGTCCTTGGGTACGCAGTCAGTGGAAGTCCGAAACAACCGCGTCCCTCAACAAGAATTGTTCAAGCCATCCTTGAGGCTGCCGATTTCACTGTGGAGACACTCAACGAATGCCTCCGATTCGCATCTGCGACAGAGAATACCGATGTTGTGAAAATGTTGTTGGAGCGAGGAGCTGATCCGAACGATCAGGATGCCGTCTACAAATTCTTTCCACTGGGCAACGCTGTGCAAGCCGGCCATTTGGAAGTGGTTCGTGTACTACTCGACGCCGGTGCTGATCCAAATATGGAGTTCTGCGACTTCGAAGAGAACGCTCTGACCGGATCGAAATCCGCACTGGTTGACGTGGCTATCCGGAATGGATTTCCGGAGATCGCCAAAATCCTATAAGGAAAACCAGTGCTACCCACCTTGATTGAGAACACCAAAAGCTGCCAGGAACCGATGCTACGTCGAAGAAAAAGAAACAACGGGGCCATCCGATACTAAACCCCATGACCGTAATGGAGCGACGCGGCTTGAAGCACCTGCTGGCAATCAAACAGTCTGACTTCACAAGATTCACTGCAATTTCGGCAGTCTCGCCCCATGAGGTCGTGAGTGGCAACCTGCTTTGTTGAACAACATGTATTGAATTTTTAATCCAGCTGGGATTCTCGTTTGGATGGCCCCGGTGTCCCTCTGCCAAGGCCATCTACACTCAACGCATAACTTCCAGTCGCTGAGCCAATCTCAAGACCCGTAGGGCGCGGCGAGGACGAGGCGTTGTTCAAGGGACTGAATCTCGGTCCGGGACAGATCAATTCCCATGGCACCCCAGCGGCGTGGATGTCGGCGGTACGAGGGCACACGGTCCCCAAGCAACTCCGCCACAGCCTTCACTAATCCCCGAATCCGCATCTCAACCGCCCCCTCAAACCCGCACCAACCCCACATCACAACCACCGACACTCACCCCCAGCGAGCGGCTCGGTCTCAGCCTCCGAGTCATCCTACACCGAAACCCGACCCCTCACACGCAAACCTCCCCCCATTCGCCCGCCCCACCCCCAATTTCCGCAGCAGGTCTGCCCAAGTAGGTCCTGCCTGCCGGGCAGGACGTTTTGTAGGTCCTCCTTGCCGAGGAGGACTTTCGCCGAGAGGCGAACCGTGCGCGACGTGGTCCCGCCAAACCTGGCATCGACATGATCGCACCACGTACACTCAATGTCGCGACAAGTCGCGAAGTCCTTTCCGGCAGAAAGGACCTACAGGAATGCGCCACCGTATTTCCATTCTTCGGATCGTTTGACGAGTCCGGCCTTCCGGGGATTGTCAAAGATGTACGCGTCAATCTGATCATCCTGTTCGTCACTGCGAGACCAATGATCGAACCATTCATCCTGCCAGAATCTTCCGTCTGGCAACTCAACAAGCTTGGCGGCTTGATGCCCGGTCCAACGCTTGAAGTCTTCGAGCGATTCCTTCAAGGTGGTTTTCAGAACGCTCATGAAGAGATGAATATGGTTCGGCATAATTACGAACCGATAAACGATCCACTTGCCTGTCTTGACGCGATGTTCAATCGCCTCAACGACCATCCGGGCGATCGCAGGATTTGAGAGAAGTGAATTCTCCTCGCAGGAATCTAGCCACGTCTCCATCTCACGGAAGATCGTGCGAGACAACAAAAGCCCGGACTCGTCAGCCTTAGTAGTCGACTTACTGTAGAGTTCTTCGGAGAGCAATCGAATTCGCTCTTCTCTGGAAGCCGGAATTGCACCGGCGAGGTGAATGGTAACGAAATACCGACCGTCCTCGACTTCCCAATGCGGCAGCCGGCCTCGCCAGAACCCTATTGTCTGTGGTTTTCGGAGCATGGCCGGATTCTACCCATTAAGGGAGGGAGTGGAAGTCGTGTAGGTCCAGCTTGCCGAGCTGGACTTTCGCCGCAAGGCGAACCTAGCGCGACGCGGTCCCGCCAAACTCGGCATCGACATGATCACACCGCTTGCACTCATGGTCGCGGCACGCCGCGAAGTCCTTTCCGGCAGAAAGGACCTACTGAGAACCGTGACCTCACGGCTTCCAAAATTCTGGCAATCGTGTGGATGCATAGAAACCGGCGGAGTATTAGACTGCGGGTTCGATGCTGGCCCGTCACATTTCCTGAGCCGATCGAGATGCCGACCTGCAAAGACATCTTCTGCTCCCACCTGTTCCTCGAAAGATGCCTGACATGAACAAGTTGCGATTGATATTTCTTCTGGGATTGTCTGTCCTGTGTGCTGCTCAGACGTCTGTTGCTGAGCAACCTGCAGACTTGGCTTCCGGGCTCAAGCCGCTGGCCACGATTCTGGCGGGCAAAGAAGCGAAGTTTGATATCTCGGGTAAAATTGAGATCCCGATTGATGGCAAGCCCCAGCCGATTGAAGTCAACCTGGTTCGCTATGACGATCAGAGCTTCGACTTGCAACTGACCCATGCCGACTATGCGATATCGATCCGCCGTCGCAGCGATGTCACGGCTTTGGCGTTGCCGAAACATGGCGTCGTGTTCATCGGGGCCGGAGATGCCCCGGACGATGACAATCTCAGCCCGAACGCAATCGCTGAACGCCTGATATCGGATCACTCAAAACTTACGCAGATCCGGTTTGGTTTGAATGTTCTGGCTGCGGGCGATGTCGAGGGAACTCTGCGAGGACTCCTTGCGAATGCAAAGATTGATCATGACGAAGCGACCGGTGAATTTTCTACCGGTAATGCAAAGATAGCCTTCCCGGACACAAACAGTATCGATGCCAAAATCGACAACGTTCACGTTTCTTTGGTGACAAAGACAGAAGTCGCCACCGCACCGTCTGCCACCGAATGGCCCGGGATGAAAGTCACCGAGCTGCCTCGACATGAACTTGAACGAACTCTGCTGCGAGGTGTTCGACGAGCGACCGAAATTCTGCAACCGGGAGATTCCCTGACGAAGCCGTCCATGAAGCCACGATCCACAGACCATGGCGAACTCCGATGGATTGATGGTCATCGAGTCGCCACGCTTTGGGGAACGCCGGAACAAATTGGAATGGCTCACGGAGAACTTCTGCCGGAAGAATCACGACGATGTATCGACTCTGTCCTCTATAGCTTCGGCACCGTCAATGTTGTCCGCACAGGACGTTGGTTCCGACACGATCTCGAAGAGGCGTATGCTCGACTGTCTCCACACATCCCTGAACGACACAAGCGAGAAACCACAGCTCTGGCGGCATCGCTGGGGATGGAACCTGAAGTCGTTCAGGTCCTGAACGTCTTTCCGGAATTGTTTCATTGCTCCGGGTTTGCTGTGTTTGGTTCCGCGACAAAAGACGGCAAGCTGTACCATGGCCGAGTTCTGGACTACATGACGACGATTGGACTGCAGGACGCCGCTACAACCTTCATCGTGAAAGCTCAGGGGCAAATTCCGTTTGCCAACGTCGGCTACGCAGGCTTTATCGGCAGCGTCAGCGGGATGAACGCCGAGAAGATCTCTCTTGGCGAAATGGGAGGCCGCGGCGAAGGCAAATGGGACGGAGCTCCGATGGCCACATTGATGCGTCGCGCGCTCGAAGAATGCGACACGCTGGCTGAGGTGCAGGAACTCTGGACGAAGAGTCCTCGGACCTGTGAGTATTACTATGTGTTCGCTGACGGTGAAATTAATGACGCCGTTGGTGTCGCAGCGACACCAGAATCCATTGAATTCATCAAGGCCGGAGAAGGCCATGAACGACTTGGCGAAGGCATCAAGGACACCGTTGTCCTTTCGGCTGGCGGTCGCCTGACGGAACTTCGTCGCCGTGTGACAGAAAAACACGGGCAGTTCGATGTTGAACTTGGCCAATGGCTGATGTGTCGCCCTGTTGCGATGGAATCCAATCTGCACAACGTCCTGTTCGTACCGGCCGACGGAGTTCTTTACGTCGCAAACGCAAGCCACACGAAACCGGGCGCAGAAATGCCCTACGTGAAAGTAGACCTCAACCAGTTGCTGAAAGAAATCCCAGGCGATCAGCCGCCAGCTCGTACCGCTGGCAAATAGATCCGGCGAAATCAACTCGCACTCTACCGATCAAATGCGGCTCGTCACCCGAGCCGCATTTTTCATGGCTCTTCGCGAAATGACGTCACCCTTCGCCAGTCCGCAGCGTGCGCGTCAGAATGTCGACATTGCGATACGCGCCCAACGGGCCTCAACAAATCAGCCTGAGGCAACGCCTCAGGTGACGTCGCACCGAAAAAAAACTGCCCTGAAAGGGCTGCACAAAACCACGTTGTGGAACCCATTCAGGGTTCGGTATCACACATGACGGTTACCTGGGGCGGCGTTCTTCCACATTCGTGGATTCACTTGCCCCAGGCTGATGTGTGCAAGACTTTCAGGCTTAATCCCACCAGCTCAATCATGACGGAATTAACGCTCAAATCTCAGCACACACTTCGTCTCTGTCTGAGCAGACGAAAGCAATCGTCGCCGAACACCAGCAAGGATTCATCACCGATGCATCTACGGCTTTGCAGCGGTCTTTGCGGCAACAATGAATTCTGCCAGACGACTCAGGTGTTTGCTGAAGACTTCGCTTTCCAGAAACAGCTTGTCCGGATCTTTGCCCTGAATATCAGTGACAGCTTTGCCGTTTTTATCGGTGATCCATCGTCCTTCCGAGTCCTGTTGCACAAGGATTTCCTCCGCGTCCTTCTTTAAAGATTTCAGGCTGCTCTGGCTTTTCTTTGGCTGCCCTCCGCCTTCCAGAATTTTGTATCGTTCCTCAAGCTTCTCCACTTTGGAGCGTGCCTTAAACCCGTAGTGAGTCGGCAGATTGGAATCGTCATAAGTCAACTCATAAGTGTCTTTGACGAAGTACAATGGCTTGTTCGTATTGAGCTCATAAAACCGAGCCATCTGTCCGTCCGCGAGGCGTGAGCGCTTCAACCACGCAATGGCTCGTGGAATTGGTTCGAGGAATCTCCGTTCGCCGGTCACTTCTGCCAGAGACATCAGCGTTTCGATGGCGTCT
The DNA here is from genome assembly GCA_046349735.1 of Planctomycetaceae bacterium. GTDB lineage: Bacteria > Planctomycetota > Planctomycetia > Planctomycetales > Planctomycetaceae > SXXK01. The sequence continues at coordinate 18,662 of JAXMBU010000037.1, read as the reverse complement.
TCTGATTCTCGACCGGCCACTGCTGGCGGCTCAAACTTGCGAGCCCAGATTGGCTGGAGCTGATGGTTGTACTGCTGAGCCCATGCGGGCTGCGGCTCCGGCAACTGAGCCAGGATCAGGAAGTCTCCAAACTTCAACGTAGCCTGACGGAAGCGTTCGTCCTTGTAGGTTTCGTAAGCCAGCTGCAAAGTCTTCGTCACTGTTCCGGCAAGTCCATCGTTCAGAGTTTCGAAGTCCCAATAGTTTTTGAAGCGACCTTCTGTTTTCCAGTCGTAGGTGGGAATCGAAGCCTTCACAACCGGAAGCTGTTCAACCGGCTTCTCCCATCCCTGTGGAAATCCGCCGTTCGCGAACTGGGCCTTCAGCAAAGATTCAAGGCCATACTGAACAGCTTCGTGAATGGTCTCGTCCTTGAATTGAAGAACACGATCGGTTTCGATCAGGAACCGCAAAGCCGCCTGAGACTTGTCGTCGTCGAGCGTCGAGTAGTTTCGTCCCTTTTGCTTTCCCCGGCCATTGCGATAGAGCCCTGCATTCTTACCGACTGGATCAAAGTCCACTCGATCAGACCAACAGCCTGATTCCAGTTGGCCATGCAGCAGAGCCTTCGCGGCCTCCAGGGCCGCATTGAGATGCGTCTGATCTCCGGTCGCTTCGTACGCTCGAAGAAAGGCCAGACCCACCGTTGGTGTACCGGGCGGCTGAACCCAAACTTCTGTCGGAGTTGCAGCACCTTCACCACGACGATGCTTCAAGTCAACAGTCACGTTGTAAACATAACCGCCATTCACCGAAACATGAGTCGACATGTATTCCGTTGCCTGACGCATGGCCACCTTCGATTGCTCGACGAGTGCTTCAAACGGAGAAGGTTCGTCACCGAAAACGTCGGCACTAAGGAACGAGAGAAGAAGTATCGACAGCAAGAAACACCAAGGGCAGCGTTGGTTCATGTTGAGACTTTCAGGAAAAGGCCGACAGTTTTGCCATCATGAGGACGCCATGTTCTCACGACGACAGCCCCGCGTCCAGGCATCGGATGAACGCCGCCCCAGGAGCGCTGAACCGGCGAGCGGTTGGGCGTCAGCCCTCCGTGTCAGTCCCAATCTGTTTTCCAGAACTTCGATCAGCGAGAAAAATCGCAGTGACACGGATAGCTGACGCTATACCGCTCGCGGGGATTCCAGACTTCCGCGTTTTGTGATGCCCTTCCAGTCAAGGGCGTTGGTGCCTTGCGATTGGGATCCCATGGCGTTGTCCGGGGCGGACATGTTGAGGCCCTTCAGGCCGCAAGACAATCGACATTGTGCTTTCAGGACGGGAACCAGAATAGGTGCACTTTCGCCCAAACGGAGCTCAGCATGTCAGCCTGGAGCAATTGAATCCGCGGATGAACGCCGCCCCAGGACACCTGACCAACGGCAAATGCTGCCGATCCACGCGACAAACCTTCGGGCTGGCCGTTGTAATCGGATTCAGCAACCTTACAGTCTTCAGACATCTTCCTGCAGGGAAAGGGTCGCCTGGGTGATCGAGGCATTAAATGCCGACAAATAGCAGGATTCTCGACTTCTGTCAGAGGCAGGAAAAACGGGTAATGAGTCCCGATGGCCTCTACAATCCGTGCTTCGCAATTCATCGGCGAACGCTTTGACCACGGATACAGAGCTTTCGGTAGCCTGATGTCTTCGGTCAGTGGCTCGGAGTCTTCAAAATTTCCAGTGACCACCACAACATGTCGCAGCCTGCACAACAGCGTCTGACGTCGGTGTCGTTCATCGCATATCTCGCGATGACGTTTCTGACTGCAGTCAACGACAGCATGTTTCGCTGGCTGATCGTTCCCATTGGGAAGCAACAGTTTCAGCAGAATCTGGGCTGGGGCAAGGAAGACGCAGAAGCCATCGTGCTGTCATTGGGACTGGGATGCTTCATGCTCCCATTCGTTCTGTTCGCTCCGTGGGCCGGCTGGGCTGCCGACCGATTCAGCAAACGCTCATCGATCATCTGGCTGAAGATCGTTGAGATCATCCTGATGGCTGTGGGACTGTGGGCCATTCACATCGCTAACGTCCCCTCGATGTTTACGATCCTGTTCCTGATTGGTGCTCAGGCGGCGTTCATCGGCACTTCGAAATTGGGCATCATTCCCGAACTGGTGAAGAAATCGGATATCTCGGTCGCGAACGGACTGTCCGGCGTGGCAACTTTGGTCGCCGTCATCGTGGGAACAATCGGCGGGTATGCTCTGGCCGACATGACACAGGTGGATCATAGTCGAGGCTTGTTGCTGTCTGCACTTGCTTTAATCGGTTGTGCGCTGCTGGGCACTGCCTCTGCAATGCTGATGACGAAAGTTCCGGTCGCGAATCCGATGGTTCGATTTCAATGGAACCTTGTGTCGGATTCATGGCGTGACATCAAGCTGGTGATGAAGGATCGAGCCATCCTGCGTGTCACGTTGGGCATCGTTTTCTTCTGGTCGCTGGCATCGCTGGCACAGATGAACATTGATGTTTTCGTTAATCAGGAACTTGCCGACAACGTCGCCAAAGCGAACCCGGGACCATTCATGGGCATGCTGGTGCTTGGCGTTGGCATCGGAAGTCTGTTGGCCGGCTGGTGGTCAAACGGGCGTGTCGAACTTGGCATGGTTCCATTCGGCGCGTTGCTGATGGGACTGGCCTGCATACTGCTGTACTTCACCAGTGATTCACCCAGAATGGCGGGGGCCATGTTGTTTGTCATCGGGCTGGGAGGAGGACTCTTCAACGTGCCTCTGATCGCTTATCTGCAGGAACGCAGTCCCCATGATAAGCTCGGCGCGATTCTTGCGGCCTGTCAGCAGATGACGGCGATTGGAATGCTGGGGGTGGCCGGAGTGTTCTGGATGATGCAGACTCCGATGCATATGTCGTCGCCACAGATTTTTCTGCTTTCCGGGCTCGGCATTATTCCCATTGTCGTGTATGCCGTCTGGATTCTTCCGCAGGCGACGATTCGGTTTTTTGTGTGGCTGCTGAGTCGATCAGTTTACCGCGTTCGCACCTATGGCATCGAAAACATTCCCGAGCAGGGCCCGGCGCTGCTTGTGGCAAATCATGTTTCCTGGATTGACGGCATCCTGATTCTGCTGGCAAGCTCTCGCCCAATTCGCATGCTGGCCTATGCAGATTATGTTCAGGGACCCGTCATGCGAAAGCTGTCGAATCTGTTTGGGATTATCCCCATTCGCAGCGGCGACGGACCTCGTGCACTGATTCAGTCGCTGAATACCGCCACAGAAGCATTACGACAGGGGCAACTGGTCTGCATTTTCGCGGAAGGCCGCATTTCTCGCATTGGCCAGTTGCTGAAATTCGAACGCGGAATGCTGAAAATCCTGAAGGATACAGACGCTCCGGTCGTTCCAGTTTGCCTTGATGGGTTGTGGGGAAGTATATTCAGCTATGAGGGTGGTCGATTCCTGTGGAAGAAACCCAAGTACTGGCCTTATCCGGTTTCCATTTCCTTCGGCCGTTCAATCCTCCATGTCGACAACGTTGACGTCGTGCGCAATGCCGTTCTGGAACTAAGCGCACAGTCGGTGCTACTGAGAAAGGAACGCAGCATGATCCCTGCTCGAAGATTCATCCGCCAATGTCGACTTGCCTGGAACCGTCGCAAGGTCGCCGACTCCGCGGGCACGGAACTGACGGGCGGACATCTGCTGATCGGGGCCCTGCTGTTCCGGAAACTGCTCGTTTCGAAAGTGCTTCACAAAGACGCACAGTACGTCGGCCTGCTTGTTCCGCCGTCCGTGGGTGGCGTATTGGCCAATACGGGCCTGACCTTGGCCAACAAAGTCACGGTGAACCTGAACTACACGCTGACAGAAGACGTCGTAAACTTCTGCATCCGGGAAGCCGGGATCAAGCAGGTACTGACCAGCCGCGCGTTTATGGAAAAACGCCCGATGAAGCTGGATGCCGAAGTTGTCTTCCTTGAAGATCTGAAGAAACAAATCACAGGCTTCGATCGAGCCGTTACTTTCGCGGTGGCGAAACTGATGCCAGCGGGGTTGTTGTCGAAAATGTTCGGTCTTGACCGAGTCAAAGCAGACGACCCGATGACAGTTATCTTTACGTCGGGCTCAACCGGCGAACCCAAGGGAGTTGTCCTGTCACAGCACAACATCGGCTCCAATGTCGACGCGGTGAATGAACTGATGCGTCTGACAAGCACGGACGTGTTGCTGGGCGTACTGCCGTTCTTCCATTCGTTTGGTTTCACGGTCACGATGTGGCTGCCGCTGTGCGCTGATCCGGGAGCAGTGTATCACTTCAATCCGCTGGATGCGCGAATCGTGGGTTCATTGACTGAGAAGTTTAAATGCACAATTCTCGCGGCGACTCCGACGTTCCTGCGTTCGTATCTGAAACGTTGCAGCGTTGACGAAATGAAGTCCATGAACCTGGTGATCGTCGGCGCCGAGAAGATGCCGGACGATCTTCGGGATGCGTTCAAGGAGAAATTCGGCTTCGAACCAACAGAAGGGTACGGGACGACAGAAATGTCTCCGGTCGCCTCCTTCAATATCCCGGATTCACGACTGCCACCAGACGCGCAGAAAGATTCGGGAACTCGTCATGGTACCGTCGGTCGAGTCATTCCCGGAAGTGCGGCGGCCGTGTTCAACCCGGAGACGGGAGTCAAGCTGGGTTCGAATCAGGAAGGCCTGCTGAAAATCAAAGGCCCGAACATTATGCTGGGCTATCTGAATCAGCCAAAGAAAACCGCCGAACTGATTGTCGACGGCTGGTATAACAGTGGCGACATGGCGATGATCGATGACGATGGCTTCATCCGTATCACCGGTCGCATGAGTCGTTTCTCCAAGATCGGTGGCGAAATGGTGCCGCACATTTTGGTTGAACAGGAAATCGCGAAGATCCTGGAAGAAGATATGTCGGACGAACCCGAGATTGCCTGCGCGGTCACATCAGTGCCTGATGAAAAGAAGGGCGAACGTCTGATCGTGCTCCACAAACCGATGAAGAAACCCGTCCGTGAAGTGCTCGATCGCCTTCAGGCCGCTGGCCTGCCGAACCTGTTCATTCCATCCTCCGACAGCTTTATTCAGGTCGAACAGATTCCACTTCTGGGCACGGGAAAACTTGATCTGCGAGGTATCAAAGAAGTCGCACTGGCAAAGTGCGGGAAGTGATCGTCTGAGTCCTGCAATTTGTGTTTCCGTCGCTGGACTGCCGACGCTGCCGTTCGGCAATTGCATTGTTGAGTCACCGCAATTGAACGCACCAGTATCCGGCCAGTGCTAAGTAGTCAGTGTGTTTCAAGGGTCCGACGAGCGCCAAAGGAAGGCACGCTGGAGCAGCAGCAGCTTGATTCTCCTGGCCTTTAACTTTCAGGCACCGCGACAGTCCTCTTCTGCAGGTCATCGACTACGATGTTCCGGCGAGTGTATGGCCTTCGCCCTGGGGGATTTCGAGAGGAAACGACGAAACCTCATCAGTCTGGAACAGGAGTGTCAAGAATCGTTGCGAAGAGTGTTTGATTCATAGTAGTATGGCCCGAACCTCGGTGGACATAGACATCGGTATCTTCGGACATGACTTCGGTGCGAACTATGAAACTTTCCGGCGCTCTCAAATTCGTTTCCGCCATTTTTTCGACACAGCGTGGTACGAGACGCCGCAGTCGAAATGCTCTGGTTCGAACGGAATCATTAGAGTCCCGACTTCTGCTGGTAGCCGGTTCGACAGTGACGGCAAACATCGTCAGTAAGAATTTGACAATTGAGGGAACAAATCTGTCTGATGAACTTCAGATCGGCTGGTTGAATGGCTCCTCAAGTTCAAACCAGGTCGTCGTCAGCAAACAGGGTAAACTCGTCGGCCAATTCTCCAGGTCTGACATAACATTGATTCGAGTGCATGTCTACGGCGGGAACGATCAGGTCACTAACCTGACGTCAATCCCGATGGCTGCATCCGGCGGCCTGGGCAACGATACTCTGAAAGGGGGAAGTTCCGGCGACTGGCTGAACGGAGAGGCGGGCAGCGACGTTCTGGCAGGAGGTTCTGGCGACGACCGATACGATTTCGGCAATGCAGCATCCCTCGAGACCGACATTGTTTCGGAGTCTGCGAACGGTGGCATTGATACCCTCAATTTCTCCGCATTGACGACCTCAGTTGGTCTGCGACTTGATTTTTCGACACCGCAGAAGGTGAACACCAATCGAACGTTGCAGTTGAGTTCCGGCAATGTGATTGAGAACGCTACCGAGGATCAGCCTCGGATTCGCTGGGTGGGAATGGACTTAACAATATTTTGATCGGAGGTCCCGGAAATGATCGTCTGCACGGTGCCGGGGGAAATGATTCGCTGTTCGGTGGACTCAACGATGACACCTATCTGTTTGCGAATGCCCTGAATGCCGAGACTGATCGCGTTACAGAGAAGCCGAACGAAGGAACAGACTCGATTGATTTTGGAATTGTCACGACCTCAGTTGGGCTGCGACTTGATTTTTCGACACCGCAGAAGGTGAACACCAATCGAACGTTGCAGTTGAGTTCCGGCAATGTGATTGAGAACGCCACCGGAGGATCAGCTTCGGATTCGCTGGGTGGGAATGGACTTAACAATATTTTGATCGGAGGTCCCGGAAACGATCGTCTGCACGGTGCCGGAGGAAATGATTCGCTGTTCGGTGGACTCAACGATGACACCTATCTGTTTGCGAATGCCCTGAATGCCGAGACTGATCGCGTTACAGAGAAGCCGAACGAAGGAACAGACTGGATTGATTTTGGAATTGTCACGACCTCAGTTGGGCTGCGACTTGATTTTTCGACACCGCAGAAGGTGAACACCAATCGAACGTTGCAGTTGAGTTCCGGCAATGTGATTGAGAACGCCACCGGAGGATCAGCCTCGGATTCGCTGGGTGGGAATGGACTTAACAATATTTTGATCGGAGGTCCCGGAAATGATCATCTGCACGGTGCCGGGGGAAATGATTCGCTGTTCGGTGGACTCAACGATGACACCTATCTGTTTGCGAATGCCCTGAATGCCGAGACTGATCGCGTTACAGAGAAGCCGAACGAAGGAACAGACTCGATTGATTTTGGAATTGTCACGACCTCAGTTGGGCTGCGACTTGATTTTTCGACACCGCAGAAGGTGAACACCAATCGAACGTTGCAGTTGAGTTCCGGCAATGTGATCGAGAACGCCACCGGAGATCAGCTGGATTCGCTGGGTGGGAATGGACTTAACAATATTTTGATCGGAGGTCCCGGAAACGATCGTCTGCACGGTGCCGGAGGAAATGATTCGCTGTTCGGTGGAGTCAACGATGACACCTATCTGTTTGCGAACGCCCTGAATGCCGAGACTGATCGCATTACAGAGAAGCCGAACGAAGGAACAGACTCGATTGATTTTGGAATTGTGACATCCGCAGTCACCCTGCGCCTCGATCTTGCGACCGTTCAGACGGTCCATACAAATCGTACATTACAGTTAGATTCGGCCGATGCGTTTGAGAATGTCACCGGTGGTTCTTCGACCGATAAACTCACGGGGAATGCGTTAAACAACCTGCTTCGTGGGAATGGTGAAGACGATGTTCTTCGTGGCGGCCCCGGAGACGACACACTTTATGGAGACTCCGGTACTGATGATCTGGATGGCGAAGCAGGGTTTGACATCGTGTACGGTGGTGAAGGCAATGATGCGATCATCGGGGAGAAGATTGATGGCAACACGCTGCCACTGCTTCCACCGCTCGCCGATGTGGATGTTCCCCGAGCCAATGAAGGATTTGCTGTCACGCTTCCGGAATTAGACGCAGATGGAGATCCCGTCAACTACGTCGCCGTCTCTGCGAATTCAGACGTTGTTATCACCGTGAACACGGATGGGCTGTGGATTGACACGGCTGATGACTTTATTGGGTCCGCAGATATCACCGTGACGGCAGAAGACGGTCGCGGTCTGAGTGACAGCAGAACGTTTTCGGTCGTCGCCAGAAACCTGCTGCCGGAGATTGCGGAGGTCCCGGATGTTTCACGACTTAAAGATACCGGCAGTTTCTATGTTCCGTTCAAGGTGACCGACGCTGACGGTGACCCCATTTCACGCACGTTCAGCTCGAGTGATTCTCGAATTGCACTTGCGTTGGAAAAAAATAGTTCTGGCGAAGATGAATTACGCGTCACACCGGATTCAAGCTTCGTTGGAACAGCCACGATCACGATGACGGCCGGAGACGGATTCGAAAAGACAGTTTCCAAAGAGTTTGAACTCTCCGTTGGGGCATCTGTTGCCGTATTCTCCTTCAACGCCACCATAGCGGGGGAGCAGTATTTCGTTCGTCTTGACGATGCCGGTAACGTCTATCTCTGGCACAACAGAAGCGGAGACGTCAATGCTGTTTTGATTGCCGAGAACACGAAATCAATTTCGCCGGGGACAGAAGGCAAACTCTTCCGTCTGGGTCTGGATGGCTCATTAAATCGCCGCAATGCTGACGGAACGTGGACGGATTATTCCAATGCAGCGCCGAACATTACCAGAATTCATGCGGTCGACAACGCGCTATTCCTGATCCCTGATAACGGAGGAACGCTTGGTGTTCTCAATCAGTCGACAGGCGACATCAATGCAAGCCTGATTGCTGGTACAGTGCAGAATGAAATTGCCGCTGGCAACCTTCATACTCTTGATTCGTCGGGCAACCTGTATGTGAATGGGAATGTGCATCTCGGCCCGCAGGTCTTCTCCGGCCCTCTGTTTTTGTACTTTGCGGCGGTGGGGCGAGTCCGTGAGATTGCTGTCGCTCACAATAAAGCGTACTACATGACCGCCGACAAAACGTTGTATCAGGTTCTGGGACGAGGACCACTCGATTCTGTCCGCCGAACTGATTACTCAGGTGTCCTGCGAATTCGCGGCCTCGATAAAACTTTATACGTGGTGGATCGAACAGGGTACCAGAATTTCTGGGAGGATGGTGCACTGGGCGGCGCAGGGGCATCAGCGGGTATTCGTGAGAAGTTTGCGTCTGATGAATTATCCGGGTACGAGTTAGGAGCCGGGAAGCTGTACAGGATTCCGGCTGGAACCGACGAAAGCCCGATTTATTTGACGGATGGCGTTGCTGATATCATCGGTCACGCAGGACGTCTTTATCGTCTCGATGCCGACGGATCGCTTTATCGCCGCGGACTTTCCGGCGGATACGAATCACTCGGGACAGGCGTGCGCAAAATCTATGAAGTGGCGCGGCACCTGTTTATCTTCCGCAAGAACGGCCAGTTGGAGACCATCGTCGACGGCAATCTGCACCGGATTGCGACGGGAGTTCGCCAGTTCAGCCATTCCGGAGATTTCTATGCGGGGCAGCCATATGTTTTGTATGAGGATGGGCGGGTTGCTCAGATCGACCTCACGTCGATGCAATTGACTGTAATTGGTGGTTCCACAGATGTGCCATATAGTGCAATTGCGGTCGGGGACGGTATCCTTTTGGCGTTGCAGGGAGCGTCAGGGAAAATCTACCGCTGGAATGGTTCGTCGTGGCTGATCACGACATCTCCTTTCTCCAATCCCGGAAAAGCCCTGACCCTGGTCGACGCCAACGGAATTGCTGCTGCACTTTATGAAAACAAAACACTCATCGAGTGGAAAACAAATAATTGGATCATTGCCTCCACGAATTATGACCCAACGGACTCCGTCATCGGTATCGACTTTACGTCACTCGCTTCAGATCAGGATCGTGTGTTTGCCGCCGATTCCAATGGCGACATCTGGACCATTCCGTTAAACCGAGAGCAGAGCAGTACGTGGCGACGAGGGGACTGGCTGCTTGTCTCACGACCATTAAATACCACGAATATCGTCTATCAGCTGACGGAAGCCGGTGGGCGAATCTATGCTCGGCAGGCTGGCACGATTTTTGAATTCAGCGACGTGAAAGATTACACCGACAAAGGGGACTGGAAGGCCGTTGGGGGAGCGAAATACTCGACGGGATCACCTTACTACTGGGACGTCGCCTCAGCTGGTGGTGATCTGTTTGTCCGTGATGCCTACGACAATGCACGCGTCTGGAAGTACAGCGGGACACCCGGATCATGGATTGACGTCAGTGGAAATCTTCGCTTCAACGACATTGGCACTTCAACAGAAGGCAATTTAGTTGGAAAGCGTGCGCCCAATAACGCACCGATCGCCTATCTCGGCAATAGCTGGGAAGAGACGACTCTGTTGTGGCGCCGTGGCAGAGTCCTGACCATTTCCGGAAGAAACCTCAAGGATGACTACCTCAAGCTGAGCATCTCCGGTGAAAATCTGATTGCCACTGTTAATGACCCCAACGGCCAACAGGTCTTTGGCCTGGTTGCTGCCGGTGCGACTGCACTGAAATCTTTTACGTTTCTGAAATCGGAGATCGATCAGGTTGTCTTTCATGGACTCGGAGGCAACGACACGGTCGAACTTGATTTATCCTGGAACAGCTATGTGCCGGTCATCGGATACGGCGGAGCAGGCGAGGATCATTTTACCGGGCGAGTTGGCTACGATCAGTTTTTTGGTGGCGAGGGCCACGACACAATAACCTGGTTACTGGATCTCAATGCCTATTTGAATGGTGCGGCAAATGCGATCAACACGCAGGCCGATATGGTCGGAGACCATATCATCGTTGACGTGGTCCTCGGCAAATCGATCCAAAAAGCATTCGAGGAAATGCACCAGTTCATCACAGATCGCCTGCGCCCAGTGACTCAATTTCTTAACAGCAATCTGGTATCGATTAAGGCGTTAAACTTCCGGATTACATGGCGTCAGGCCATCAGCAAACTGAATGGCCTCAAAGAACTTGTTCGCCTGCATGATGAACTGACGGACCTTATCAGCGTTATTGATTCGCTGCCAATCAGGGACGGCATACTGCGACTGGGAGAATTCGAAGTTACGGGTACCAGTTTTTCATCAATCACAGGTTCAGCGGCCGACCACTTTAGTTCTTTGAATGAAGATGATTCGATCCGGAAGCTGAAAAGTTATGGTATCAGCCTGCCATTCCTGCTGGACGGAAAGGAATTGGTCAAAGCCGTTGTCGGAGTGCCCATTGAACTGGTAACGATTAATGTCAAGCTTAGCACCTGGTTGAGCGCATCTCAGCTCGATTCTGCCGGGTTGAAAAAAACTGATCAGGGTATTGAACCGAAAGATGCTATTTCGCTGTCGAAAGGCGTTATCTTCCTTGGGCCGGTTCCCGTTCAATGGGAGCTGAAATTCAATTACGGTTTTGACCTTGGCCTTATTGCAGGACTGGACACTCGCGGCATCACGATGGGTGGCCTCAGCAAACTGCATCAGGGTCTCTACATGCAATCATTTATGCTTAAGGGCTATGGCAAGTTGATTGGTGAAGCGGGCTGGGATGCAGGGCTGATCATGGACGCTATGCCCGACCTCAGTTTTGTTGAGCTCGTGGCACCTCGGGCCGAACTGGTCGGAGAAATTGGCGTGGGACAGACCTATACGTACTCCAATGGCGGAAAGATGTATCTGTTCGCATCCGATAGTCCTGCCGCGACAATCACAGTCACTTCAAGTTTATTCGGCAGTATTCGAATCGAAGCCGAAATTGGAATTCGTGCAAAGGGATGGACTGCCGATGCGCTGGAAGGTGCGGAAGACATTATCCAGACGGCATCGGATGCTTACTACGAAGTCTACGAAAACATCGTTGATTTCTTTGGTACGATCACGGGCCAGAAGGTTACGCGTAAACGCCGACCAGAATTTGAAATCAAAAAAGAAGTCAAGTGGGAGTTCAACCTTCCATTGGCGCACTTTGAGCGTCCATTGCCCGCCTACGTTATCAGGATCTGAACGCTGTACCCGTCGGTTGTTCCCTCGCCAGACTTGTGTTGGTGGCCATCAAACTGTGGGCGCTTACTCGTGACTGAAAAATCGCGGTTTCCGGCAACAACTGACCTCGGCCCCAGCATACGGGGCGCTAAATAGAGGGGAGACGACCTTCCACGGAGAATGGCTTGCCTCGATGAACTGCTGATAACTTACGTAACATTCGTGGTCACTAATGACGTGGCGAACTGGAACTGGCATGACTGCACTGGTTTGTTATGGAGATGCCCATCGAGGCCTGTGCGGATATGTGAGAACTCGACGTAGAGAGGAGCGAGTCTGAAGCACCGCAGTCTAAGTGCCGATGAAACCTGGCATCGGAACATAATAGCTCCGGTTCTCAACTGCTGGTATGCGAAACGTCCTTTCGCGGCATCGAAAAACAACGGTTACTTCGTCGTCCCTGAAAAATTCTCTTTACCAGCGGTGGTTGGCCTGGGCGGTTAAATTCTTGTCATTAAAATTGCAGGGAAAGGCATCTCATTAGACTAAAACCTTGCAATTTGAGAGCCGCATGAAGCCTCGATCGGCACCAAAACCAGCCAGTTGGATCTGTTTCAGGCTCAGTTGGAGCAACTCCTGAATCTCAACCATCCGCTGTGTGTTCTTGCAAAGAAGGTCGACTGGAAACGCTTCGAAGCGGTCTTTGCGGACTGCTACTGCCCCGACTTCGGAGCACCCGGCAAAGCCACGCGCTTGCTGGTCGGACTGCATTACCTGAAGCACGCCTTCAATGAATCTGATGAGTCGTTACTCGACCGCTGGGTGGAGAATCCGTACTGGCAGTACTTCTGCGGATTCGACACTTTGCAGCATCACGTGCCATTGCATTCGACATCGCTCACGAAATGGCGAAAACGCGTCGGTGCGGACAAACTGGCTGAGATGCTGCAGGAGACGATCGCCATCGCGGTGAAGGACAAGCAGGTGACGCCGCAGGAACTGGCTCAGGTCAATGTTGATACGACCGTGCAGGAAAAGAACGTCACGCATCCAACAGATTCCAAACTGTATCACACAGCTCTGATGAAGTTGGCCAGTGCAGCGAAGAATCGAAGGGTTCGGCTGCGTCAGAACTACCTGCGAGTTTCGAAGCAGACAGCCATCATGGTCAGTCGTTATGCGCATGCGAAACAGTTTCAACGCATGAAGAAAAAGCTGAAGCAACTCAAAACGTGGCTGGGGCGAGTCCTGCGTGATCTGCGCCGCCAGGTTCCACATCCGGATGAGTCTCTGGAGCGGCTGTTGGTGCTGTGCGAGCGTCTCCAGACTCAGGAAAAAACGGATAGCAAGAAGCTTTACAGCCTGCATGAACCAGAGGTGATGTGCATCAGCAAAGGGAAGGCGCACAAGCGATACGAATTTGGTCAGAAGGTGTCTGTTGCGACAACGAATCGCAACAACTGGATTGTGGGCGTGAGGCTGTGTGAAGGAAATCCTTACGATGGTCACACGCTGGCAAAAGCCATCGCTGGAGTTCAGCAGACAACAGGTGTGAGTGTGACTGATGCCTTTGTCGACAAAGGCTATCGCGGTCACGACTACAAAGGTGAAGCCGCGATTCATCTGGCCGGCAGCAGTTCAAGAAGCCTGACCCGCGCGATGAAGCGACGTCGCAAACGTCGCAGTGCAGTCGAGCCGAAGATCGGTCATCTGAAGTGCGACCACCGGATGCAAAGATGCTTTTTGAAAGGTCTGATCGGAGACGCGATCAATGCCACACTCGCCGCCGCTGGATCGAATCTGCTTAAGCTGCTGCGCGCGTTGGCGCATTCGCTGATTTTCTGGCTCCGATATGCGTTTTCAGTTCCCGATTCGGGGAGAAGAGACCGTCTAAGCCCAGTGATGGTGCCGCTCATCTGAAACAAAATAACGGGACGAGACGAAGATCACCCTTAAGAAAGCCTTCATCGCATGATTGGAAGTCGGTCTGCGACTTTTTCAGGGACGACTACATAAGAGAGATTTCTGCTTCTGTGCTGCTCCAGCAATTCGCAGGGATCTCTGGTCTCAGACATGCCTCACTCTTCCTGTTGAATTGCGAGCAACAGCCTTAATCCCGGATTCGGTCAGCACCACCAGTGAATAGTCCGAAAACCGGATTCCGTTGCCGTCAGGGAAGGGGGCGACAGCCCAAACGTCCGAAACAATGACATCACGAAAGATGTCGGTTCTGTACTCGGTGATGAAGTTCCTGTCGAGCTGTGGACCGGACCTCGGATTTGGGTCTTCAACAAACATTCGGATTTCCTCCGGAAGAACTCCAGCCAGTAAGGCGTCAATGTCAGCGCTTGGGCATTGAAATCGAAAGTTTGGGTTGGCGCCTGCCATGACTTTTTCGAGCTCGGCGATTACGGCGTCCGCCGTTGTCGTGCGGTGCGGCCTGAATTGAACGACTCTGGGGCTGAGCATCGCAATCCTTCCTGTCATTTGGCGGTCGTGGATGGCAGGCTTGCGAGGAATCCGGAAGCTGTTCCTCGCAGAGCGACATGCGTCGGTGTGATTTGTTCGACGTGAAGCTGTTTTGTAAGTGTGGGCATAAGATAATATGCTGGCAATGCAAAGCACGAAACTCCGGCGAACCCTCCGAGTGCGACTGCTGGAATTCCCCAGTCGTTGAATGCTGATTTATCAGGTCCCGCAGGCATTTGATTAATCATGCTCTGCCCCCAAAACAAAGTCACGACCGTTACGATGGCAATCAACATCGAAAGGCCTGCCAGCATCCATGCGGCGCGTCTTCTCTGCATCATCCGTTTCGACAGCGGAAGTCACAGCACGGCTTTTCCCACGTCTGTGAAGTAGAAACTCAACGCGAGAACGAGCGAATCCAGGGGACCAACACCCGCGACAAATGTCTGGTGCATCTGGTGAAAAAGGCAGGGCACACGAAATGCGGCTGGTTCACCGGACAGTACACAAACATCGGGCAATGCGATTCGACGATCGATGATTGCGAGTTCATTGAATCTGGAATGACCGCATTTGTCGGCGTGCAGATTTGCCTCTGACATTTGTCTCATCTCCACTTCGATGCGTGCTGCTCGAGTTGAGCCCCGTAAAGCGTTGTTGCATATTCCATTTAAATACCTTGATGATTACGCTGGACCGATTCGATCCTGAATTTCTGAAGACAGAAGTAGTACGGTGTTCGGAAACAAGCTCCGAAAATCGTCAACATCTTTTCGGTTGATTCGACTTGAGTTGATTCCCAGCCATTTTAATCCCGGAACGGTGCCAATGGCCAACAGGCTATCACGATCCAAATGAGGAGCCTGAACGCCCATGGCGCTGATGCCGCAACTGTTATGCAGACTATCAATGTTGCTGGCTGAGAGTTTCGGTCCCAACAGCGACAGGTACCGCAACTTTGGTAAATGTAAGAGCTCATGAAGCAGACGATCGAATTCTTTCGTATTGCGGTCGTATTCGACAGTCAGGAATTGGAGTTTCGCAGCCACGGACGATAGTTCCGTCACGATCGACTTGGGGAAGGTTCCAAGTGTCAGGTACAACCCGATCAGCGATGGCATGGTCAACAGGCGTCGACTCAGGTCCACTCCGAAACCTGGGCCAGCGGCGCGAGCCGTATTGACACTGACTGGCAGATTTCGAATGCGTTCGGGCAACGCTAAGAACCACTCAGCGGTTTCTGGTCTGCCCAAATGGAATTCGATAACTTCCAGCAATCCATCGCACCATAGTTTCTCAAGCCAGTCCATTGTGGCAAGTTCATCGATTTGTTCTCGGTTACCGGGAAAGTTCACAGCCCAACAGGAAATGATCCAGCGGCCAAAATAGTTGGTGGGGATGCATTGTGTTGGCGTTCGCCAATAATTCGGACACACAGCGGCCCAGGCTTCGAGATGATTCTCGGGAGTTGTGCTGTTCAGACATACGTACGAAGAGCTTTGAACCCTGGACAATACAGCGGTGGCCGGAATGGTCGTAGCAAGCGGCGCGAGTGCCTCGTGCCGTGCCAGCCACAATCGCATCCAATTGGCAAGATTTGACTGACGTCGATTCTGCAACGTATCAGCAAGCTCAAGCCGCAATCGCAACACGGCAGGCTGCAACGAAACCTCTTTCACACACTGATTTATTGATTTCATGGCCTGGTTGGTCGATTTCGCGTCATCTGCATTCCCGATCACATCAGGCGATATGGAATTCTTTTTCAAATCAATAGATCGCCGTTTCGTGCCCTGTATCGAGACAGATTCCAGGGAACATGATTGCTGCCGTTTACGAAAGACGATACGCTAAGAGGGTTGTCGTAATCAAACAATTGCCAGTGCAAAGACTGCGAGCAATACAGTCCGCCAACATTGTCAGGTCGACCCGACCAGACTTCATCTCTTCAAGCGTCACTGCAGTTCATGCCCCTGGTCTCATCGACTTATCCGTGTGGGCCCCCGAATCGGTTGACTGGCACAGTTTCAGACATCTGTTTTCCAGGCTTTCTAACGAGGCGTAACAATGAAATTCATGCGAGAAGCTTTCGTTCGAGTTTGGCGAGACACCCGATTTCCTCGACGGCAACAGTCGCGAAACCGTGACAAGCTCAGACTTCTGCAGCACGAGCAGCTTGAACAACGATGCGTGCTGACTCTCCCGGCCACGCAGAATTTCGCTGAGGGCGATTTGGTTGTGTATAACGGCCCGACTGTCGATTTGGTCAACGACACGCCCTCGTTTGATGCGTTCGTCGACTTCGCCGGTGATGTGGATTCATTCTTCTTTGTGCCCCAGTTCACCGGATCGTACACGATCGACGTGGGCGACCTGGGAAATGCCGTCGATCCTGAGGTCGCGGTTTACGTTGCCAGTACCGGCGCACAAATTGGTTACAACGACGACGTGTCGGCCTTTAATGATGATGCGAAGTTGACTATCAATCTCACTTCAGATATTCGCTATATCATTGCCGTGGCGGATCAGCCAGCGACGACTGCGGGCAATGTTTCGGTTATCGTTACCGCCCCTTTCAGAACGGGCTCGTTCTTATTGACCCCCGATGCCTTAGGCGACGCTTCAGCCTCAGTGCTGTTGGATGTTCCGACCGACATCGACTACTATTCAGTCACGGCACCAGCTGATGCGAACGGGGTCTTAGCAATTTCGGCAGCGACTCCAACATTTAATCAGCGACTGGCCCTTTTTAATTCCGCCGGAACGCTGCTCCAGGGGCCGCTCACTTCGCTCAATATTTCGAATGCGGTTCCCGGTCAGGAATACCGCATCGCGGTGTATTCAAGCAACTACGCCACTTCTGGATCGTTGGACCTGCTTGTCAACTTCGCCACTGAGCGCCCGGACATCCGCATGACGAGCGCGACGGGTAATGGGAGTACAGGAATCGCTGTTTCGTACGAAATCGCAAACGGCAATGTTGCGCCGTTCGATATCGATATTTTTCAGTCCAATGATGCACTGATGGACAACGCCGATACGAAAATCGGCACGTTCGCTCCGGGTCCTGCTGACCGTACTGTGGGCGTTCACACGGTCAATCTGACACTCGGGAGCGGCATTAGCCTGCCCGGTGCCGGCATCGCTGACCTGAATACCGACTATCGACTGCTGTTCACTGCCGACAGTGCGAACCTTGTTGAAGAGCCCGACGTTGATCCGCTGAACGAAGATAACACGGTGGCGTTTGCGGGTGTTTATCATCAGCCTGCCGGTCCAGTGATGGGATTCGGAACGGATTCTGCCGATACCGTCACGGTCACACCCAATGGGCTCAACGTTGAATTGAAATTCAGCAACCTGAATACCGCGACTTATCCGACATCTGACGTCACGCAGTTCCGCCTGCGAGGCGCCGGGGGTGATGATAGCTTCACATCAGGGGCCGCCAATGCGACGATGAGCATTCCTCTGTCGATCTGGGCTGGTGCAGGCCTCGACACGATGGTGGGCGGCGACGGCAACGACACACTCTCCGGAGGTGCCGACAATGACGTCTACGTCCTCCTGCCGTCCGAGTTGGTTGAATCCGACACGATCGAAGAAGTACCCGGTGGCGGTCGCGATATGGTCGACTTCAGTCAACTGTCCACCGCCGTCACGTTGAATCTGGGATCGACGGCCGCTCAAGGGGTGAACCTGGGCAGACTATTAACGTTGACATCGTCATCAGACATCGAAGACGCGACCGGCGGTTCTGCGGCGGATTCCCTGATCGGCAATTCAAACGCCAATCAGCTGTTCGGCTTTGGCTCTGGCGATACTCTGAATGGCGGTGCCGGGAGCGATACTCTGCTTGGCGGGCAGGGTGACGACATCTATGTCTTCGGGACGGCTTCGAGTTCCGAAGCCGATGAAGTGACGGAAAACACCAACGAAGGTCTCGATACAATTAACTTTGCAGCTGTGTCGACGAGTGTCTCTCTTCATCTGGGCACTAATGCAACGCAGAATGTTCACACCAACCGCACGCTGAAGCTCAACTCGCCAAACACGTTTGAGAATTCCGTCGGTGGTTCCGGGGCGGATACTCTCGCCGGGAATGGAGGCAGTAATACTCTGACAGGAGGTGCCGGCGACGACTCTCTCAACGGCGGAGCTGGTAACGACTTGCTGTTCGGAGGATTCAACGATGACACCTACGTGTTCACGACGGCTTCAGTCGCGGAAGCCGATCAGGTGACGGAGAACACGAACGAGGGCGACGATACCCTGAACTTCGCAGCTGTGAC
>JAXMBU010000036.1:0-73854 GCA_046349735.1 Planctomycetaceae bacterium | reverse complement strand
CGATGCGGGCAATTCACTCCGCAAACGATCGATGGCAGAATCGCGACACAGGCGAATTTCAGGCATCGGCAGAGACTTATCCAGTTGCTCGATCATCTCCCTGCGAAGTTTTCCCAGCACACTCAGAGGAACCATCGGGCCACTAATGATGTCTGCATCCAGTGAGTGCAGTTCATAAACTGTTCCGCCCAGTCGAGAAAGCTGTTCCTGAAGGACTTCCTTCGTTATCGGATGTCGCTGCGCTAACTGCAGTGCATCGTCAGACTGGATCAAACACGTACACCCGTTTGCCGCGCGAGCCTCAATTTTCAGCGGCTGACCAACCTCGGCATGAACTTTGATATGCACGGCGACTCGACGTTGTGGATCGGCCACATCAAACGTGCGGCGAAGCTGCTGATTCAGGCGAGGATCATCGGTCTTCCAGACTTGCTGGCCCACGTAAAGCTTGCTGAGATCCAGATGACTGCGATCAAAGGTCAGATCCACTTCGCCGCTTTCCGCCGGTTCATGCAGAGCCTGTCGGCCACGGAACACCTGGAAAACTCGTCCGCCCTGCTCGTTACCGCCAAATCGGTCGCCATCAAAAACAACTCCGTCACCCGCCTGAACAGAATAGTCCAGACTCACCGTCACACAGTCGCGAAGCACATTGGTAATGCGTCCCAGCAGCACACCGC
This sequence comes from Planctomycetaceae bacterium, assembly GCA_046349735.1. Lineage (GTDB taxonomy): Bacteria > Planctomycetota > Planctomycetia > Planctomycetales > Planctomycetaceae > SXXK01. The sequence goes on along the minus strand of JAXMBU010000036.1, from coordinate 73,174 downwards.
GTTTGGCGGAACTTGTTGCAGGCACCAGCATTTTGTGATCGCATCCGTTCAGCCAGCCCGGTGAGAAGCCTCGGGAGAACGACTGTTCCATTTCGGCGATCTGGCGTCGAGAAAACTCCACAGGCCGGCCAGCCATCGCGGTATCAATAGCTTCGCGATAATGCCGAGTAATATTGGCCACATACTCCGGAGTCTTCAGGCGTCCTTCGATCTTGAAGGAGCGAACACCAGCATCGATCAGTTCACGAGTCAGCGAAAACGCGGCCAGATCCTGCGGGCTTAGCAGGTATTTTTGATCTCCAAAATCCTGCAACTCGCCGTCGCACACAAGTTCATAAGGAAGCCGACAAGCCTGAGCACACTGGCCACGATTGGCACTTCGACCACCCAGCGATTCGCTCGTCAGGCACTGCCCGGAATAGGCCACACACAAAGCGCCATGAATGAACGCTTCGAGTTCAATCGGCGACCGACTATGAATCTGACGAATCTCATCGATCGATAATTCTCGCGGCAGGACGACTCGTTCAATGCCCAGCTGTTCTGCCACCGCGATACATTCCGCGCTGGTCAGAGTCATCTGCGTTGATGCATGAATCGCCAGATCTGACGTGATCGCCCGAATCATCCGAGCGACACCGAGATCCTGAACCAGCACGGCATTCACGGGCGCAAGGGCGAGGCGACGAATGATCGTTTGCAGCCGGGGCAATTCGTCGGAGAACGCCAGAGTGTTGAGCGTGACGTAGCCTTTGACGCCGCGACGATGCAGGTACTCCATGATCTCACCGATGCGGTTCAGATCAAAGTTCGCCGCACGAGCACGAGCATTGAAGCCGTCATCAAGACCGAAGTAAACCGCATCCGCTCCATTCTCCACCGCCGCGCGAATGCAGTCCCAGTCTCCGGCTGGAGACAGCAGTTCGGGAGCTTTCAGAGTTAAAGGGGACGGATCGCTATTCATACAAGTTCAAACGGATCATCGGAATCAAACTTCTGTTCCCGCGACGTTTCCGCGACGTTTCCGCGTCTTCGGTAAATTCCGGGGTAGTAAATCACGAGGTTTACCACGGAAAACACAGAAGACACGGAAAGAAGAAAACCTGCGGGTCGACCGGCAAACTGAAACGTCTTGAGAACGCGTGACTTAATCGTAGCTGGGCTCGTGAAAGATCATAATCGCATCCGCATTCTCACGAATCCGGCGACTTGCTTTTTTTGTTAATCGTCTTTAATTGGTCAGCGCCATGTTTGTCTCCCATACAAGCCCGAAGCGTCAGCGAGTGAATGAGTCGCAAAGTATTCACTCGCTGGCGCTTCGTGCTTGTATTCTCTATGGTTCTCGTGAACATGGCGCAGTCCAGTTAAGAACGGTCCCGGAATAAGATCTCATAGTAGACGAACTCGCGAGAGTTCGGGCTGAAGTCTCACGACTTCCGCTACGGAAGTTGTTGCAGCACTATTCCTTCGTATCCCGCGTTGTTCAATTCGACAGCGACAACATACGCCAGATCAATTTCGCCGGAATCAAGACCAGCAGAAGTTCTCTGTTCAGATGATATCCGGATTGCACGTCAAATGATTTTTCGGACCTCGTATATTGCCGGGAAATCTGAATCAGGCATACAGCTCAATTCATTCGCAGGATTCGGCAGGCCCTCCTCGGTACGAATTCTCTGCAAGGAAATCGCCGACAACGCTGGGAAATCGACGTTAAACCGTATGGTGAGCAGTGCAGATCGTCTTCGTCTGCCTCGACTTTTCTGCTTATCGTGCACTGTCAGCTCGAAAAAGGTAAGGAATAATAATAAAAATAATTAAAGGAGTACCATGTCCGTTCGGCCTTTTCTGAGCTGCCTCTTTTCTCGTGAGCTACATTCCCTCCAGTTGATCTGATCGACATTCCAGCAAAATTAAAATATGCATGTCCCCTGATAGATACTCATTGCCATCTTGATTCTGAAGGGTTTCACCAGGACATTGATCAGGTGATCCTCCATGCTCTGGAGAATGGCCTTGAACGCATGATCTCGATTGGGACCACTCTCGAAACCAGTCAGGCTGCGATTCTTTTGTCAAATCGCTATCCATGCGTGCTGGCCGCAGCTGGTATTCACCCAAACTACTGCCTGGAAGCAAAACCCACAGACTGGGCGCATATTGAGGAGCTGGCCAGGCATCCGCATGTGGTGGCGATCGGCGAAACGGGCCTCGACAAGTACTGGGACAATGCCCCTCTGGAGTTGCAACGAGACTATTTTGTCCGCCACATTCATTTGTCACGGCGTGTGAATAAACCGTTTGTTGTGCATTGTCGGGAAGCGGAAGCGGAAGTGCTCGAGGTACTGCAAAGTGAGACCTCCATGGGTCCCATGCAGGGGGTGATGCATTCGTTCTGCGGGAAGCCGGAGACAGCGCAGATTTGCCTGAGTCTCGGACTCTACATTTCTTTCGCAGGGATGTTGACCTTTCGCAAGAACGAAGATCTTCGCGCCGTGGCCAAACAGATTCCTCTGGATCGCCTGCTGGTCGAGACTGATGCTCCGTATCTGGCTCCGTTGCCATTTCGAGGCAAACGGAATGAACCATCGTGGGTTCGCTTTACAAACGAGTGCCTGGCTCAGGTTCATGGATTGACACCTGATGAGATGGCCGAGCAGACGACTTTGAATGCACGACGATTGTTTTCGATTTGAGTTCTGAAATCATAAACCTGACATCTGAGATTTCATATTTCAGATTCTGAATCGATTGACTTCCCTAACCTTCAGCAAAGGATTCCCCACATGATTCGACTGGCTTATAAGCTTCTTCTCCTATCGGCCGCATTTCTGCTTCTGGGCTCTGTCCACGCAGACGAATCATCAGGCAAAAAGAAAGCGGTCTCTGTTAAGCCGCGCATTCAGGAAGCGACCGGAAATAAGGCGAATGGTCAGGTCGAGAAAAAGGCGGCAAAGAAAGCAGAGCCGCCTGCTCCAGCACCAACGCTGGACAATGTCTCCTATGGACCGCATCCAAAGCAGGTGCTGACATTCTGGAAGGCGGAAACCGAGCAGCCAGCTCCGCTGTTGTTCTTCATTCACGGTGGTGGATGGCAGGCTGGCAATCGCATGGGCAGTATGGCGAGTTATGTCCCGGCGATGCATAAACATGGAATCTCTGTGGTCTCCATCGAATATCGGTTTATCGAGGAAGCGATGGCAGACGGCGTCGAACCGCCGGTTAAAGCCTGCCTCCATGATGCCGCCCGCGCACTTCAGTTCGTACGCAGTAAGGCTGGCGAATGGAAGATTGATAAGACTCGTATCGCTGCGGCCGGTGGCTCAGCAGGAGCCTGCTCAAGTCTGTGGCTCGCATTTCATGATGATCTCGCGGATCCGAAAAGCGACGACCCGATCGCTCGTGAATCGACACGCCTGCTGTGTGCTGCTGTCACAGGTGCTCAGACCACACTGGATCCCGTGCAGATGAAGGAGTGGACCCCGAACAGCAATTACGGAAGTCATGCGTTTGGCATTTTCAAGGACGTCAACGGTAAGAAGCAGCGTGACTTCGATGCCTTTCTGGCGAAACGCGACAGTATCATGCCGTGGATTCAGGAGTATTCGCCGTACGCTCTTGTGACTGCAGATGATTCGGCGGTCTATCTGTTCTACAGCAGTCCTCCGGCCCTGGGACAGGTCGAAAAGGATCCGACTCACTCAGCAAACTTCGGCGTGAAACTGCAGGAACACCTGCAAAGCGTCAAGGTGCCCTGCGAACTGGTTTACCCAGGCGCTCCGGATGTCACTCACAAGACCGTTCAGGATTATTTGGTGGCTCGACTGACGGCGAAACCGTGAACAGCGGCCAACGCATTGTCAGTACGAATAGCAGGGGTTTGTCATTCCCGTGCAGGCGAGAATGACAAACCCCGAATTCACGATTTGACTGACAATGCTGGCTCCATGTCGCCCCCATTCTCAACAACTGCGCAACCTTGCCACCTTGACTGAACATCATTGCCGAAATTTTTTTGTCCAGGATTGGTCCGAGATACGTTCTGTCGTGTAGATTGAAGACGAATTTTCGCTTTGCGAAAACATCTTTTCGCAGTTTGGTTTATCCCACGCTTGCCAAAGCTTGACGAAAATACGTTTCCGTTCGATTTCGACGAAAGCGATAACCTAAGAAACCTGTTCGGAGAGCAAACTTGTGCCAGCACTTCCGGCACTGGAGGATCTTGCAGTGAAACACAAAGCTCTGCTTCTGATGTGCACCATCGTGTTCGGATCCGCAGCATCATCGGCTGCGGATGAACAGGTTTTTGAATCCGATGCACTTCCCGGAGAATCGACGACCGCCGGTCAGATGCTTGAAAAGCGCATCATGGCACAGACCCTGATTGACCATGGAAAGACCAGTTCGTCCCCGGAATCCATTCTCGTCGGAGTGCAGATCCTCCATCAGAATCCGGTTGTGGATGCAAAGAATGGTGTCGATCAGAAGTTGACGGACACCGAGAATCTGGAACTGAACCGTCTTATCGACGCAGCCATTGAGATGCGACCGGAAGACAAACTGCTTTCCGAGATGGCAACACGCGTTCGTTCTGAGCTGGAAGAAAAATCCAGAGGTCTGGCTGGTGGTCCGAAACAATGGACCGTAAAAATCAGGAAGGGCGACCACTTTCTTCTGGACCCACGACTGGTCTACGATGTTCAGCAGGAAGCCATCGTTTCGGCGCGAGTCGTGTCGACAGGCGACAATGCCGACGACAGCAAATCAACGGTCGGGATTACCGTCGCGCGAGACGGGTCCGGGAAATCGTTGTACACACGATCCGTGGCGAAACAAAAGACGCAGGCTCGCTGGAACTCCGGTCCTTACAAAGCTGGTTGGTATGTCAAGATTCACAATCTCTCCGGACCAGACGAAGCGACAATCGTGATCGAGACGAACTAGTCACGGCTGACTACGGCCAGGCTCGACAAAACACGTTGTTCCGTCTGAGCCCACATCTGAGCCCATCTCACTGAGACACGACACCGGCGCTGGATTGCTCACGACGAAAATGTGGACGACTCTTTTGACGCAAGCCACTTCACGACTGCGATGGCCGATGCTTTGTTCGTCGCCAGCGGCACGTTGTGAACATCACAGACTCGCATCAGGGCCGAGACATCCGGCTCGTGAGGTTGCGCGGTCAGCGGGTCGCGAAAAAACAGAATCGCGTTGATCTTACCTTCGGCGACTCGCCCTCCGATGATCAGATCACCGCCATGAGGTCCATGAGCGACCCGCTCGACGGCCAGCCCAAGATGCTCATGAAGCATTTTCCCAGTGTTGCCTGTTGCAACCAGCGGCTGGGAAGAAAAGAACCCCACATGCCCTCGGACAAATTCCAGCATGTCATTCTTCAGCGCATCGTGAGCAATTAAAGCGATCATTTGCGATCCCCTGTTAAACTGCGATCAAAAGTCCGTCGGCGCAGGTACTGTACCTCGCGCGGGGCCGACCAGGAGGCTTCATTGCAGCCGGATTCGCGAGAATTCGGTGCGACTCCGTGGACGGCCTCAGAATTCTCACGAATTCCTCTCGCCCCAGCACGCACCACTCAGCGTATAACCGAGCCAACCAATGCACGTTCGACTCGAATCACTTGCAATTCTTTCGGTGATGGTGTCTGCTGACACTTTCAAGAGTCTTCCACCATTGCTGTCCCCGAGGAATCCTGGCATGAAGAGTGTTGTTCTGTCCCTGTTTGTGACCCTGATGTCCCTGACTGTCTCCACGGGGGCGTTTGCAACCGAGCCGTCCAGAGATGCCTACCCGAAAGGCGAGTGGGTCTCACTATTCAACGGCAAAGACCTGACCGGCTGGACTCCCAAGATTCGCCACTGTGACGTCGGGGAGAACTTTGGCAATACGTATCGCGTCGAAGATGGCCTTCTCAAGGTTCGCTACGACGGCGGCGGATATGAGAAATTCGATGAGCGATTCGGCCATCTGTTTTTCAAAGACACATTCTCCAACTATCGCCTGCGGATCGAATATCGCTTTGTCGGCGAACAATGTCCAGGAGGCCCGGGCTGGGCGACTCGCAACAGCGGCGTGATGGTTCATGGTCAGGATCCGAAGACGATGACCAAAGACCAGGACTTCCCGGTTTCAATTGAAGTTCAGTTCCTCGGTGGCAACGGCAAAGATCCTCGCACGACTTCCAATCTTTGCACGCCAGGCACAAACGTCGTCATGAACGGCGAATTGAAGTTGCAGCACTGCATTAGTTCGTCTTCGAAAACGTATCACGGTGAACAATGGGTCGTCTCTGAAACAGAAGTCCACAACAGCGAAGTGATCAAGCATCTGCTCGACGGCGAAGTTGTGCTCGAGTACCAGAAACCACAACTCGACAAACGCGATGAGAGTGCCAGGCGTTTGATCAAGGGCGATGACCTGCTGATCACCGGCGGGACCATTTCGCTACAGTCTGAAAGCCATCCGATCGACTTCCGCAAAGTCGAAATCATGGTGCTGGAAGATTGATCTCTATCAGACGAAAGTGTGATCCTTGAAAGGGCCGGCCAATTCTGTTGGCCGGCCTTTCGTGTGTTGACATTGCCCCTGGCATGTTGTCCGGAATGCCAGGGTCATTGCGTTAATTGGACTTTTCGATGAATCCGTCAAATTCAGTTTCGCCGAATGCGGATGTCCGCATGAAGGGCTTTCTCTCCAGAACAACCGTTGCAGAGACATGGAGATGGATTGAGGAAGCTCTGAGAAAGGACAGCCGTCGTACGGTGGAGCACGTCTCGCTGGAGGACGCCAGTGGACGAATTCTGGCGGAGGATGTCATCAGCCGAGTGAATGTACCGGGATTCAATCGGTCCATGATGGATGGCTATGCATTGCTCGCCGAAGAGACGTATGGGGCGACATCCTACAATGTGCTCTCATTCAGCGTGATCGGCACAAGTCTTCCGGGAAACCGTTTTCCGGACGTGTCATTCGAACAGCCGTTCGAATTATGACCGGTGCACCGATGCCGGATGGAGCCAATGCGGTATTACCAGTGGAGGGCACAGAGCTTCAAAATGACAACATGTTGGCAATTTCTGAGGTCTCAGTTGGCAAGCACGTTGGCGTCGTTGGTGAAGATGTCGCCGTTGGTGCAAAGATCCTTGCAGCGGGACGCCAATTGCGGCCGCAGGATCTGGGAGTTCTCTCATCGATTGGCTGCCGGAACGTTCCTGTTTTCAAGCGTCCCGTCGTGCGAATACTGATCACAGGGAATGAGTTGCTGCCTCAGGGTGAAGAACCTCGAGGATATCAAATCGCCGATGCGAATGGCCCAATGCTTCGTTCGCTGGTCAGTCGTGATGGAGGCATCCCCGAGATGCCACCTATTATCTGCGACGACCAGGATCATCTGTTGACCGCGATGCGTGAACCGGCCGATGTGATTTTAATCTCCGGCGGATCGAGTGTCGGCCAGGAAGACCACGCCCCGCAGATACTGGCTCAGTATGGCACATTGGCGATTCATGGGATCGCGATGCGGCCCAGCAGCCCGGCGGGAATGGGAACCCTGAATGGTGCGTTCGTCTTTTTGTTACCTGGCAATCCTGTCTCATGTCTTTGTGCTTATGACTTTTTTGCAGGTCGAGTCATCCGGGCTCTGGGCGGTCGCAATGAAGACTGGCGTTATCGCAGGGTTGTTGCCACGCTAACTCGCAAAATTGTTTCGACAGTTGGACGCGTGGACTATGCACGCGTCAAACTGGATGGCGCGACCGCCGAACCGATAGCGGTCAGCGGTGCGTCGGTCCTATCCTCTACGACGCAAGCGGACGGTTTTGTGATCATCCCCACGGACAGCGAAGGTTTCCCGGCGAATTCGACTGTCGAAGTTTTTTGCTATGATTAGCGACGAGAGATAGGGGCACGGCAGCGCATTGTTTCAAGATGGGACAGCCTGTAGGGTGTGACAAGCAACGCGCGGGCACACCAGTTGGCAGCAAAAGTGGTGTGCCCGCGCTCCGCTCGTCACACACTACAAGACTATGATTAGACCCAAACAACAGATTAACGGAACTGGGAACTCCCATGATCATTGATTCCCATCAGCACTTCTGGAAACTTGATCTGCCGTTTGAATATGGCTGGTTGCATGAGCCGCAACACAAACCGATCTGTCGGGATTTCCTGCCGGCCGATCTGAAGACACATCTGCAAGCGACAGGCGTCACGAAAACCGTCTTCGTGCAGACTCAGCATGATGTCGCGGAGAATCGCTGGGTGCTGGAGATGACGAAAGACCATGACTTCATCGCCGGAGTCGTGGGCTGGGTCGATCTTTCTTCCGAATCGTGTGAAGATCAGCTGAGTGAGTTTGTCGGCAATCCGAAGTTTGTTGGCATTCGTCACGTGACTCAGGCCGAGCCGGACGACAACTTTATTGTTCGGCCGGACATCATTCGAGGACTCAAGGTGCTGCAGAAGCATCAGGTCCCGTTTGACCTGCTGTTCTTTACTCAGCATCTGAAGCATGCAGCGACGCTCGCGGCGACTCTGCCTGATCTGCCAATGGTGATCGATCATCTGTCAAAGCCGAAAATCAAGGACCAGAACATTCACGACTGGAGCCTTGACCTTCGCCGCGCGGCGATGTTTCCGAACATTTACTGCAAGCTGAGTGGAATGGTCACAGAGGCCGACTGGAAGAACTGGAAGCCGGTGGACTTGAAGCCTTACGTGGAGATCGCTCTGGAAGCGTTCGGTCCGGAACGTTGTATGTTTGGATCTGACTGGCCGGTCTGCGAACTGGCGGGTTCCTACGAAACCGTCTTTTCTACTCTGCGAGAACTCACGCAGACGCTGTCTCCGTCCGAGCAGAATCTGATCTTCGGGGAAACCGTCAAACGCTTTTATCGGCTGCAGGTGTAGATGAGCCGAATGGATACAATATCTTCGATTTGCAAATCGATCTGTCTCCGAAAGTATTTGAACCATGACCGCACTTCCTGCTGACAAACCGCTCGCCCTGGGAACTCATACACTGAAGTCTCGCCTGATTGTTGGGACTGGCAAGTATTCTACGTTTGAGCTGATGCAGGAATGTCTTGAAGCCAGCGGCTCAGACGTGATCACTGTGGCCGTGCGACGAGAACGATTGGTCGATGCGTCCGGCCGCAACATTCTCGACTTCATTGATCTGAAGCGATACACGATCCTGCCCAATACGGCCGGATGCTTTAACACCGAAGACGCCATCCGAGTTGCTCGACTGGGGCGTGAAATCCTGCGAGGACTCGAGAACCCCGGTGCGGACTGGGTAAAGCTGGAAGTGCTCGCGGATACTCGCACCCTGCTTCCGGATCCGATCGCAACCGTTGAAGCGTGCAAGCAACTGGTCGACGATGGATTTCAGGTGCTGTGCTATACGTCGGATGACCCGATCACAGCGCGGCGTTTGAAAGCGGCTGGAGCGACATCGGTGATGCCGGCAGGGAGTCCGATCGGAAGCGGTCAGGGCGTGTTGAACGCGAACAATATTCGCATCTGCCTGGAGTATCTCAAAGAGAACGATCCGGACTATCCTGTGATCATTGACGCCGGCGTTGGGACCGCCAGCGACGTGGCCTTTGCCATGGAACTCGGATGTGACGGCGTTCTGTTGAACACCGCCATCGCTAGTGCGGCTAATCCGTTGCGGATGGCAGTCGCTATGAAACAAGCGTGCGAGGCCGGCCGTAACGCAGTCTTGTCTGGTCGGATTCCTCGCAAGTTGTACGCCACCGCGTCCAGTCCAACCGAAGGTGTGATCAGTCGGCCCCTGGGGCATTAGGCTTTTTCGAACAAAAGGTCCCTCCACCTGAGTTTCCACCTGTCGACAATTCGGAAGGTTCACGAACTATGAACATTCAGAACAGGGTCAGGTTATCTCTTCTGCTGTGTTTGATCTTCTCCACAGGAACCGGATTGAGCATTGCTCAGGACAACGTCGCCGCTGATGCATCGGCGATGCTCACGCTGGAGCAACTGAAGGCCGACGGAGCTGCGAAGTCGCGATATCGGCAACACAATGAAGCTGCGTCGGCAGTCAAAGAGATTCAGACAACAGACACTATTGCTGAGTTTGAACAGCTGATTAAACCGGTCCTGAAAGACGCGTGTGTGCAATGTCACGGGCCGGATCATGTTGAAGGCAATATCCGGATTGACACGTTGAATCCGGACCTTGCGAACGGGCCGGATTCCCAGTGGTGGCTGGAGGTTCAGGCTGTGCTCAGCAACGGTGAAATGCCTCCGCCGGATGCAGAGAAGCTCAAAGACACCGATCGCGCGAAAGTGGTGGAATGGCTGGCGGATGAAATTCAGCGGGCTTCGAAAGTTCGTCGGGAAACCGCCGGGCATTCGTCTTTTCGTCGGCTGACTCGATACGAATACAATTATGCTCTGCAGGATCTGCTGGGCGTGAAGTGGAACTTTGCGAAAGACCTGCCGCCTGAATCGCATTCTGACGATGGCTTTCAGAATAGTTCTGAACTGCTGCATATGTCAGTTGGTCAGCTGGAATCGTATCGCCAGATTGCTCTGACGGCGCTGCGTCGAGTCACGGTGCGCGGTGAACGGCCTCAGGTGATTCATTGGGGCATCTCGATGGAAGAAGCGGCCGATCGCGAATGGCCAAAGCAACAGGAGCAGCTTGCAAAGGCCAAAGAGCAGTTCAAAAATGATCCGGCCAAACTCAAAGAAGAAGTGGATCGACTGACAGCCAGTTTTAAGCAGCCTCACGATCGGCCGTATTATCGAGAACTCTCAAGCGGCGACACGGCTCGCGCGGCGTGGGACTACGGTGGTGCGAAGTATGCGTTTGACCCCGAGGGAGCTGAGCCTGAGTTTCCGGAAACCTTCGACCATGTGGCGGTCATTCCTTCCGGACGCAATCAGGAACTGACGGTTGAGCTGGGTGATACGATTCCCGCCGAAGGAATCATGCGAGTTCGTGTCCGAGCGTCGAAGGAAGCCACCGAAGAGAATCGTGTTCCCAGCTTGCAGCTTGAATTTGGTTTTCAGGCCAGTAACGAAGGCCGTGCTGAGATTCGCGTGAGTACCGCGGATACTCCGATTACGGCCACGGCGGATGCTCCGGCCATTTACGAGTGGGATGTGTCGCTGGGAGAAATCTATCCTCGCAACGCGTTTCGTGGCGAATCAAAGATGGGGGATCTGCCAAGCCCTTCGGAGTACATCCGCTTCATTAATAGTTCCGTGCCACAGGGCGGACATGGGGCGATTCAAATTGACTATGTGCAGGTGCTGGCTCCGTTTTATGAAGAATGGCCTCCGTTGACTCACAAACAGATCTTCTTCGACAGTGAACATCGCGCGGATGAGACGATTTATGCCAAAGAAGTGCTGACACGGTTTATGACGCGTGCCTGGCGGCGCGATCTGAGCGACGAAGAGATTCAGCAGAAGTTAAAGTTGTTTCATTCGATCCGCAGCCAGTGTGACAGCTTTGAAGACGCGATGCTGGAAGTTCTGGCGGCCGTTTTGTCATCTCCGAAATTCCTGTATGTTGTTCATGAAGATCATGGAGCCGGCAAAGCCCCGGACTCATCCGCTTCACCATCGCGGCTGTCATCAGAGGAACTTGCATCGCGATTGTCATTGTTTCTTTGGTGCAGCGTTCCAGATGACACGTTGCGGAAGCGAGCTGCCAGCGGAGAACTGGCTGATGCAGGCATCCTGAGGCAGGAGGTTGATCGCATGCTGCAGGATCCGCGAGCAGAACGGTTTGCTGAACAGTTTGTTCATCAATGGCTCGACATGCAGCTTCTGGATTTCCTGACGCTGAAGAACGCGGAACCGGAACTTAAAGAATCGATGCAGAAAGAGCCGGTGGCGTTCTTTCATGAGGTGCTGCGGCACAATGAAAGCGTGCTCAATTTTATTCATGCTGACTACATGATGGCCGACGAACGACTGGCGGTGCACTGCGGTTTGCCGGATGTGCGAGGCAACAATTTTCGGCGTGTCGCGTTGAAAGAGAATCACCATCGAGGCGGCTTGCTGACGCAGTCGGGACTCATGGCGATGAACTCGAACGGTGCTGATTCACATCCTCTGAAGCGAGGTGTCTGGCTGTTGAAGTCTGTGCTCAACGATCCGCCTCCGCCGCCACCGGCCGCCGTTCCGATCATTGACCTCGCAGATCCCGAGATCGCGAAGATGACGCTGAAGCAGCGGATTGAGAATCATCGCAATCAGGCCGCATGTTTCTCCTGCCACGCCAAAATTGATCCCTGGGGCATCGCCTTTGAAAACTACGACGCACTGGGACGCTGGCGTGATCAGATCAATGGCGTGCCTGTGGATGCTTCCAGTCTGTTGTTCAATCAGCAGGAGTTAAAAGGAGCGGACGGCTTGAAACGATTCCTGCTGCAAAACCGACAGGATCAGTTCGTTCGAGCCATGGTGCATAAATTGGCGACCTTTGCGATGGGGCGTCCGCTGACCTTCAGTGATCATGCTGATATCGATGGAATTGCTGCGCAAGTCCGTCAGCAGGGAGATGGTTTAGCGACCATGATTAACTGCATCGTGGCCAGTGAGTTGTTTCAATCGAAGTAACACAGGCGGCTGTGATCGGAGAGATCTTCACTAATCACTCTCTTACCGTGAACGTTTCATCAAGAATCCCCACAATGCAGTAACGAAGCCTGCAATGATGAAGTTGAATCCGACGATAGCCCCCAGTCCAACTCCTGGCATTGCAGAGATCAGATAAAAACCGAACGTGGTCATAACGATTCCCATCGCGACCAGGAAAATCACGCCTATCGATTCCAGGAGGAATGATGCCGCACTTGCCGGGTGAAGAGCAGGCAAGGTTGCGGATCTTGTATTCCTGATAGAGACCGGATGTGGAGCTGGGCCAGTGCAGTCAATGTCGAGAGTGCAATCAATGTCAGCGAAGCCAGATGGTGCCTCCGACCCGGTGTTTTGGGTGGCGGAGACGTGGCTTTCATCCCCTGCCAGGTGACATGACGCATCATGACTTGATCCGTCAGACTCGCCGGTCGAAGGCTCTGAAAAGGGTGCCGGACCCAATAATTTGCGGGACTCTGCGGGCGAATTGGCTATTGGTTCCTGAGCCGTTTGACTTTGAGCGAAACTGAGAAATGAGATGCTCAGGTCGAACAGGCAACCATAGAAAGCCCATTCCAGCGGCCAAAACAGTAGAAGAGCAAGAAAGGCCTCGGAAAGGCCAGTGGTAAGACCCGCGGCGACTCCGAGCCCTGTTAGCGGGTGGGCCGCATATAAGAAGATCGGAAACGGACCGTAGAAAATTCCCGCAATGACAAGCAGGCATCCTACCGGGAACAGAACAAGTGCAACCGTAAAACCAACGCCAGCAAAACGAAACATCGCAGGTTCAACCTTCGATCTTATCGCCGTTGTACGGCTCGATTCTTCGGAATCATTGAGGATTTCAGAAATGTATGGGTTCGCAGCCATTTGAGAGTTTCTCCGCGTGAGAGTGTGCAGAGCCGTGCTCTGCAGTCAACGCGTCAACTCCAACAAACAGAGCTAATAATCAAGCGATCTCAAATTCGCCGTCCCGTCGGAGACGAGACACTATCCACCGGGCAACTCATCGCTCCTCAGACTCTTGAAATCCGTCGTGGCAACCCCTCACCGGTCGCTTCGAAACTTGCACTGGAGCGATTTAATGCGATGTACTGGACCAGGCCAATAAGAGCGAGGGCGAGCAGAACTGGGACACCCGTCAGGGCGCCGACAGTCTGTTGCCGCACTATGGCAGTGTGGATCCAGAGAAATCCATAGCTGAGCATGATCAGGATCGTTACATATCCGATCAGAAATGCTCGGCATCGCAGCGACGAAACGGCGACCAGCACAAACATTGCCGGTATTAACCCGCTGCGTGCTCCGTCGCCTGAAAAGATCACCGTGGTCAGCAGCAGCACTTCCCCTGTCGTCCACGCATACAAAGTCCACGCAGCTCCGCTGGTTCGCTGAAGCCACCATTGCCATATGGCGGCATTCAGGATCGCCAGAGGCACAACATAATTAACACTTCGTTTGAACCCTTCATCGCCGGGTAACAGGCCAGCCAGATCGGCGATCACATGGTAGGCGTAGAAGACCATGAGCATACAAATTGTGACGGCAAGGCCGGGGCGATGGCGAGCCCACCGCTGCACTCGACGAATGATACCTGATGGTCGTGCCTGAATGGATTCTCCCTCAAGGCATCGTCTTAGATCGGCGGCAAACTCACCGGCATCTGGATAACGGCGCGACGGATCCGTCTCCAGCGATTTCAGGCATAACGCATTGAGGTCGACCGGAATTCGACGATCACGTTCACGCGGCGAGATGATGTCGTGTTCTCGAATCAGCTGCATCGTTCGCGCGAAGTCGCCATCGGCGGCCTCGATGGGTGGACGGCCCGTAAGAATTCTATACAGGATTGCACCGAGTCCATAAACATCGGCGGCAGGAGATGCGGTACTCGCCTGGCCAGTAGCCTGTTCAGGAGCCATGTAGCCGGGTGTTCCCATGATGTCTCCGACCGAAGTCAGATTGGAATCCGCCTGCAGGTTCTTGGCCAGACCAAAGTCCATGACCCACGGCTGACCAGTCGTATGTTCGATCAGAATGTTGGCCGGTTTCAGGTCGCGATGGATAATGCCATGCTCATGAGCATCGGCGATGGCATAAGCCACGACACGCAATTTGTCGATGGCTTCAGTCGTCGTCAGGGCATTGCCTTTCAGCAGCTTCTCCAGAGTCGCTCCGTTAATGAACTTCATGACGATAAACGGCTCGCCGTTGATTTCTCCGACTTCATACACCGGTACCACAGCCGCGTGGGCCAATTGAGAAGCTGCATTGGCTTCGTGCAGGAATCGTTCTATATCCTGCGCGGAGGAAAACGCGCCCATTCGCATCATCTTGACAGCCACAAGTCGATCGGGTCGAAACTGCCGGGCCTTATAAACGATGCCCATTCCACCTCGATCAATTTCCTCCAGAATCTCGTAATTCGGGATTTCCGGCAGTCGTCGGCCAGCGTTGAGGTCATGCATTTTTGTGGATGTAACGTTGATGGTTTCTGCAAGCGATGCTTTCTGCGGATCGAGCTCCTGCAAATCTGCGTTCGCCTCCAGATCGGCACGCACAGCGGCCATCACCTTTTTTGCAATGTCGACCGGAAGGCTCTGGCTTTTGACCCAGGGAATGCGTTCCTCTGCCGGCTTCTCCACCGCCTGCCAGAACAATTGCTGCACACGTTCATGGTCACGCACAGCCTCTCGACGTCGTTGCTCGGAGTTGTCACAAGGCGGTTTCGGTTCCGTCATCGCTTTTCTCCGGTTTCCCTGACTCCACTGTCGTATTTCAAATCTGAAATTTCTAATTTGAAATCTCTGCCCTCAGCTTTTGTCCGAGTCCAACTGGGACGCCAGCCAGGCTCTGGCAAATCGCCAATCGTTTTTTACGGTGGCCTCGGAGACATCCAACACTGCGGCGGTTTCTTTGACGTCCAGCCCACCAAAGCATCGCAGCTCAAAAACCTGAGCCTGTCGCGGATTGACCTCCGTCAGTTTTTCCATCAGGTCATTCACCGCGACCACATCGACAGGGTCAGAACTCATGGACGGAAGCAGCGTATCCTGGAGCGGAACCTGATGTCCTCCGGCTTCACGTTTCACCGCATTCCTTCTCCGTGCATGATCCACAAGAATGCGCCGCATCATTGTGGCGGCAACGGCACAAAAGTGTGCTTTGCCCTGCCAGTCGACTCGAGTCTGATCGGCCATCCGTAAAAAGGCCTCATTGACCAATGCCGTTGGCTGAAGCGTATGGTCAGATCGTTCATGCTTGAGCCGGCTCGCCGCGATGGCTCGCAGTTCGTCGTAGACTAAAGGCATTAGCAGATTAATTGCGTTTCGATCACCGGACGAAATGCTGAGTAGTAGATCGGTGGTTTGTGGCACGTTGTGATCCTGTCGACCTGTTGCGGAATGCTCAGACACAGAAACACTCGCACCGCGCATCAAAGGAGCTCAGAAAAGGGGCAGGAACCAACAGTCAAATGGCGTGCAGAGCGCTGACCTCTCTTGGTTTCTGACATCTTCTCTGACCCTGTGACACCTATTCTGAGCCTCGGCGGTGGTGGAGAGTCCGCCGAGTAGTATGTGCAACAACCGGGAAATGACAATCACTGCGAAGGAAACCACAAACTTTGCCAAATGGTTCGAAATGATCTGCATAGCGAATAGCTGTTACACGACTCCTGCCTTATGGTGCCCGGAGAATTCGGGACGCGTCGCTGGGCTGCGTCATGATCGGAGAACGCTGCAGAATACGAGTACGAAGCGCGAGCGAATCCGTCACCACTTATTCACTTGTGCGGCTTCGTGCTGGTATGGAACCCGAACATGCCGAAGCCCATGCGGGACATCTCGAAATACGCTCCTTGTTTAGCAGGCAGCCTAAGGCGTGCTCCGCAAGATCATTCGCGAATGCCTCCGGCTGATCGTTAAACGCAATACCGAAATTTGATCCGGGACGGTCACCTGATCAGGGAACGCGTCAAACGCGGAATTCAGAGCTAACGATTTCCTGGCAATTTTTGCGACATTGCCAGTACTTGAGCAGTTTATGGCGGGGGAAGAAATAATTAGCCCCCATCGACGCTTTCAACGCGACAGAGAGTATCCCGCGAAAAAATCAGGAAACGCCAGTGAACTGAATCTCGCGGGCTCAATAAACAAGTCACCAAATCCTTGAAAGCCGTCGCCGATGTCACCAGTGTCGTCGCAAACAGTGCCAGGCAGTGAACACTCCTCAAGTCTCGGGTCTTCGTCGTTCATCGGCTATTTGCTGATGAGCTTCCTCACCGCCGTCACGGACAATATGTACCGGTGGTTGATCATCCCGATCGCCAAGGCCCAGTTGCAGGCATCAAATCTTTCTCCGGAGCAGATCAAGTCGGAAGAATCCCTGATTCTGTCGCTCGGGCTCGGCAGCCTGGTCCTGCCGTTTGTCATCTTTGCTCCCTGGTCCAGCTGGCTGGGTGACAGATTCAGCAAGCGTACAACAACGATCTGGCTGAAGGTTGCGGAAGTTATTCTCGTCGCGCTCGGCATCTGGTCCATCTCGACCGGCCATCAGGTGACCATGTTTGCTGTGCTCTTTCTGCTGGGGACACAGAGTGCCCTGCTGAGCACCGCGAAGTACGGAATTATCTCTGAGCTGGTTCCACGTTCCTCACTATCGGCAGCCAACGGACTGGTCGCACTTGTGACGCTGATTGCAGCCATTGTGGGAGCAGGAGCCGGCATGGAACTGGCTGCTCGGACACTCGCCAGCAACAGTCTGACGCTGGCGGCGATTTCTCTGGAAATTGTGGCCGTGGTCGGAGTCATCGGAAGTCTGATGATTCAGCGAGTCCCATCGGCAAATCCCACCCTGGAGTTTCCATGGAACCCGATCCAGTATTCATGGCGGGATATGAAACTCGTGATGGGCGATCGCCCGATCTTGCGAGTTACATTGGGAATTGCGTTCTTCTGGTCTCTGGCTTCGCTGGCCCAGATGAACATTGATGTCTACGTCACCGGGGAATTGCAGAAGAGTCAGACTGAGGTGGGGATTTTTCTCGCCGTGCTTTCATTGGGAGTGGGATTGGGCAGTGTGCTCGCCGGATGGTGGTCAGGTGGTCGAGTAGAACTGGGCATGGTTCCTCTGGGCGCGATGCTGATGGCGGTGGCCTGTGTTGTGTTATTCATGTGCCAGAGCTCTTCACTGACGGCCGGCGCCATGTTGGGCTTGATTGGACTTGGCGGTGGCCTGTTCAACGTGCCTTTGAACGCCTATCTTCAGGAGCGAAGCCCCCATGAGAAACTTGGAGCGATCCTTGCGGCGGGGAACCAGCTGACATCACTGGGAATGGTGGCCGTGGCCGGGCTCTTCTGGCTTCTCCGCAGC
The DNA here is from genome assembly GCA_046349735.1 of Planctomycetaceae bacterium. Lineage (GTDB taxonomy): Bacteria > Planctomycetota > Planctomycetia > Planctomycetales > Planctomycetaceae > SXXK01. The sequence goes on along the minus strand of JAXMBU010000036.1, from coordinate 55,162 downwards.
TCATTGAATCTGAGTGCGGCCAAGATCTTTCTGATCACCGGGATCGGCATTCTTCCAATTCTCGCTTATGTCGTCTGGTTGCTGCCTCAGGCGACCGTGCGTTTTTTCGTCTGGCTGTTGAGTCGCTTCGTGTATCGAGTACGTCTTTATGACGTTGAGAACCTGCCGGAAAAAGGACCCGCGCTATTGGTCGCGAATCATGTCTCGTGGCTGGATGGCGTAATGCTGCTGCTTTCGAGTTCCCGCAATATCCGCATGGTGGCCTATGCCGATTACGTGAAGGGACCATGGATCGGCTGGCTGGCGCGGCTGTTTGGAATTATCCCCATTCGCTCCGGCGATGGCCCGCGAGCGTTGATGCATTCGCTGAATACAGCCCGCGAAGCCCTGCTGGCGGGAGAGCTGGTTTGTATTTTTGCCGAAGGTCAGGTGACTCGAAATGGACAGCTGCAAAAATTCGAACGAGGTCTCCTGAAGATTCTTAAAGGCACCGACGCTCCAGTCATCCCTGTCTTTCTGGATGAGCTTTGGGGCAGCATCTTTAGTTACGACCGAGGCAAGTTTCTATGGAAGAAGCCACGTCACTGGCCCTATCCGATCTCGATTTCTTTCGGTGCAACTCTTCACGGAGTCGATGATGTGGATGCGGTGCGGCACGGCGTCCTTGAACTTGGAGCGAAATCAATGGAGCGTCGCAAAGGTCGCCGGCTGCTTCCCGCGAAACAGTTCATTCGCCAGTGTCGAGTTTCGTGGAAACGTACCAAGGTTGCAGATTCTGCGGGGACACAACTGGCCGGTGGCCGGCTCCTCACCGGGGCGCTGGCACTTCACAAGCGTCTGACATCGTCCGTATTAAAATCTGAAAATGAATACGTGGGGTTACTTCTGCCGCCGTCCGCTGGCGGAGTAGTGGCTAATGCGGCCGTATCACTGGCTGGCAAAGTCGCCGTCAATCTGAACTACACATTGTCTGAAGATGTGGTCAATTACTGCATCAAAGAGGCGGGCGTGCAGCAGGTTCTGACCAGTCGCCGCTTCATGGAAAAGCGGCCGATGAATCTGAATGCCGAATTGATTTATCTGGAAGATCTCAGTCAACAGATCAGCGGGCTGGCGAAACTCCGAGCATTCCTGACGGCTCGGTTTGTTCCGTTGAGAATGCTTAGTCGGCGACTGGGGCTGGAGCGTCTGAAGCCGGACGATGTGATGTCCATTATCTTCACGTCAGGATCGACCGGTGATCCCAAAGGCGTGATGCTGACACATGACAATATCGCTTCCAACATTGAAGCCGTGCGTCACCTGTTGGACCTTCGAACGAACGATTCAGTGCTGGGAGTGCTGCCGTTCTTTCATTCGTTTGGCTACACCGTATCAATGTGGCTTCCGCTGTGCACCGAACCAGCCGGAGTCTACCACTTTAATCCGTTGGATGCGTCTACCGTTGGCAAACTGATTGAAAAGCATAAGTCAACGATACTGTTGGCCACGCCGACGTTCCTGCGTTCGTATATGAAGCGTTGCAGCGTGGAACAAATGAGCTCATTGAACATGGTCATCGTCGGCGCAGAAAAAATGCCGGATGAGCTTCGCGACGCTTTTCGTGAAAAGTACGGTTTTGAGCCCAGCGAAGGCTATGGCACAACAGAGCTTTCGCCGATTGCTGCTGTCAATATCCCGTCATCACGCCTGAGTATGGAGAACTCCGGCCAAACTTCGACAAAGCACGGAACGACTGGGCGAGTGATCCCGGGCTCGGTCGCGGCTGTGTTCGATCTGGATACAAACGAACGTCTGGGAACCAACAAAGAGGGCATGCTAAAGATCAAAGGCCCGAACGTGATGCGAGGATACTTGAATCATCCGGAGAAAACGGCCGAGCTGGTTCAGGATGGCTGGTACACGACGGGCGATTTGGCTGTAATCGACGACGAAGGGTTTATCAGAATCACGGGACGCCAAAGTCGCTTTTCCAAGATCGGCGGCGAAATGGTGCCTCATATTCGTATCGAGCAGGAGATTGCTCGAATCATCGAAGACACGCCCGGCGATGAAGCGGACATCGTGTGTGCGGTAACCGCTGTCCCGGATGCTTCTAAAGGCGAACGCCTGATTGTGCTGCACAGGCCGATGCAGAAAAGCGTGCGAGAAATCACCGACCAGCTTCAACAGGCCGGATTGCCGAACTTATGGATTCCGAGCTCGAATAGTTTCTTTGAAGTCAGCCAGATACCACTGCTCGGCACAGGCAAACTGGACCTGCGTGGTATCAAGGAAATGGCCGTGACTCTCTGCCAGGCTCATCAATAGTCAACGACTCAAAAACAACAAAAGTCCACAGTGAAAACAATTCTCTGATTTTCGCTGGCCGCTTTGTCGCGACCTGACGCGTTTGGTCTTCAGGACAGTGCTCTTATTTAGCAGGCAGCTCTGCATGGCATGCCTGATGTCACGTTTCTTAACGTTGAAAGATCGAGCGGACCAGTCGCCATGTGGCCGGTTTCATTGCTGCGCGTGATTGTTTCCTGACCCGGTCCTTGACATTTTGTCCATGACCATCCCTTCCCTGAGACCAGCTCGCAACCCCACAGACCGGAGTACTTTTGATGTCTGATGCAACGACTGATTCAAAACTGAGTTGGGAGCTTCTGCTCGCTGTCCTGAAATCATCCGAACAACTGATTTGGAAGTGGAAGCGGAGCTGCTGCTGACACCGAAGACACAAAAGAGATACTGAAAGATTTTCCGCATTGAGGAGTCGTATCTGCATAACGCTAAGAATGGCGTGATGTTTCCGGCCATGGAAGGATTTCTTCCGCCACAACCGAACGAAACGGCCAGCGTCAGCGGTTCGTATCGGCGTTTATATGACAAGGTTTGTTAAGTACCTGCATGCAAACAAAGTCGTATCGCTAAGCAAATATCACGCGATGCGGGCTAATCTGAATTCACGGATGAAGGTCGAGCGAAATCTATTGAAGGATGGAATTCAGCGTTCGGATCTGGAAGCATTGTGCATCGCAGGCGGTGCGGCAGAATCGTGAGACAGACAATGACGATGCGGCAAAAGAATCAAATCCGCCGGAAAAACTGAAAGGCACCGAAGTCAATAATCCACCTGCGATGCCAGACGAACCGCCAAAGCCCCGCCGAAGCATCATGGAGATCATTCTTGATCCTCGCAGCATACAGTCCTGCTGGGGCTCGGCGGCGCTTTGATGGTTGTCGGACTAGTGATTCTGCTGTGGCTCAATAACTCTTTACTCCGCCAGTGATGGCGACAGTGCTGGCATTGAGTACCTCGCGTTATTGAGCGGCGGTCTGGCAACAATTCGTTTCAGTCGATATCAGCTCGCGGGTAAGGCCTTGTCACTTTTGTCGTGCTCGGATGCCGCTGAACCTGTGGTACGTTCATGCAAACGGTCTCATCACGATCGACGGTCATCTCTGGATTTGTGCCGTCCTGATTAGTGCATTGTACGGGCTGGCGCTGTCATTCTCAAAGACGAATTATTCGTCTTTGTCTTCAGTGCCGGAGTCACAATGACCGGGCTGCTGATTTTGAGCGACTTACCGCCGTCACCGCAGAAATTCTGGAGATCGCTTCACCAGCGACATTGCTTGTTGTGCTGGGGCTGATTGGGATTCATCTGGAACGAGCCTTCAAGGTGGGCGAGGGACCGTTTACTCGCAGTCGGTTTGGCATGGCGTTCTTCTGGTCCGGTCATTTTCAGCTGGCCGTTGGTCTTGTGCTGGTTCTGGGGGCACAGATCTTTGGAAACTGGCTGCATCCATTTGGATTCAGGTTACCCTACACTTCTCTGCATGCCACGCCATCACCGATCTGTGGCGAACTTCGCTGGTTAGGTCTGGCCCTTGTTGCCGCTGGAACCTACGCTTATGCCTGGTCGGATCTGGTGGTTCGGAAGAAGGGAATCTTCCTGCACATTGCGGCGTTCATGTTATTATGGGCAGAGATCCTCGTTGTACAAATCCTTGATCTGCATGTCAGTATCGACGCTGTCATCACGATCCTTGCGGTGACATCTTTGTTGAGCCATGTACGCAGTTTGCATTGCCGAACAAGAACCAGTTTACTCGATCACTGCCTGGCTTCGGGCTGTTGTTGGGAATACTGCCCGTCTGATCGGAATTTTGTCTTCGTGGACCACTTTGGCTTTCGAGCGGTCTGGATTGAACAGCGCCACGCTGGACGTTCGTGGGCGATGTTGTTGACTGCGTTTGCTTCCCGAGAAGCGCTCATCAATGTCGATCAACATCATTGCCACTGATGACCGGGTATTTCTTTCGACCGGGGCTGCAACCATGGTCGCAGCGATAGCCGCACTGGCAGCCATGGGCTTGAACCTGTGGCAAAGTCATGCCCCCATCATGATGCTGATCCCGCTGGCCTACCTGGTTGCATCGCGACTCTATGCGGATCGTTCACCGGCGAAACCGCTGCTGTGGGTTGCTCACGCCGCAGCGGCGGTCATGTTGGTGTCATCGCTGACTTGCGCGTTTCATAGCCTGACCAATTCTGACAATGCTCGGCCACTGCATTTGCCACTGGCTTTGTTCTTTACCGAGGCCGCTGTCTTTTACGGCATTGCGGCGTATTTCCGCCGCCAGTCTTGCGCGTCTACCTGTCCGCGTTAATGACCTGCCAGTTCTGGCAGTTGCTGTCGCACTTTGAGCTCGGGGCTGAAGGTTACATTCTGTCGTTCGCAATCACCGGACTGTTGATGCTCATCGTCTACCGTCTGTCACTGCTGGAGAAAACCGGTGCCGCCCCATTCTCCGAAGCATTGTTCCAGTCTGCTAATGCGGTGCTAAGTCTGGCATTTGTCTCGTCAGTCTTCTATGGGCTGAGTCAGTTTGCGACAAATGCCGCGACAAAAACGGACTGGGGTTTCGCAGGATTCTGTTCGGCAATGCTGGTCATCAGTGGGTTTCGTGATCATCACACGACACCCGTCCGGGCGAAACTGGTATACGGTCACAACAATCGCACAAGGTGCAGTGACATTGCTGGCGATTCATCGTTTGATCGACCTGAGTCCGTGGCAGCAGATAGAATTGTTCTCCGTCCTGGCTGGCTTGATTCTGTTGACGGTCGGGCATCTCGGCTGGTTCAAGGAACAGGATCAGCAGTCAGATCTGGTCAGCACAAGCCTGCTGCTGGTTCACTTCGGCCAGTGTGCCTCTGGCCATTGCGACGTTGATCGATCGATGGCACGACGTCTTCTACCCGTTGAATGAATTTGGATTCCTTGCGATCAGCATTCTACTCTTTGCGACAGGGATCATGTTTCAACTGAAATCGACGACGGTCGTTGGTTCAACAATGACCGCATTGTACTTCGTGACGCTGACGATTTTTGTTCCCTGGACGCTTGGTTCCGTTGCACTGGCCATCACCATTGGCGGCGGACTCATCTTCGGCTCCGGCTGTGCTCGCCATCTTCCGCGACCGTCTGCTGACACTGCCCGATCGCATCAGGCAGCGTGAAGGAATTTTTCGTGTATTCACCTGGCGGTAGGATTGTCTGAGCGTTCTTCGACGGTATGTCGTCGAAGACGCTCCTCCTGCCGAGTCATTGCACCGCGAAAACGCTCGGCTCCGCGAGGACCTCGCCGCCTCGCCCACCCTGATCGCAAACTGACCACCCGCCTCACCGGATTTGCATGTTCGTGCGAGGTGCCAGGATTCGGACTGTACGAATCCGGTTCACCGAGCTTCTCAAAGTGCAGAACCTACTTCGCGATCAAGCGCGGCCCCGGGCTACTTATGTCACATCTCCTTTGACGATCGTCTTCGTTTCCACTTCATTCGTGGTCGAGGTTGAGGTAAAATTCGATCCTCTCGGTGCCTCGGTGAATTTCACACGGTGCCTGCGAATTGACTGATGTAACGATGAGTTCCTGAGTACTCGTCTTTCCGTACAGACTTCATTAAAGGCCTTAGGCACGTGAACCTGAACCACATGGATCGTCGACGATTTCTCCGAGGTACGGGTGTGGCTCTGGCTTTGCCGTTGTTCGAGTGTGTCGCGTCTTCAAGGGGCGCGAATGATGAGCCCGACTCCATCAAGCGACTGGCCTGCATCTATTTCCCGGATGGCGTGGAGCCGTTGCCGGAAGATCCGGCGTACAAAGACTGGTCATGGTTTCCGCACGGAAACGGACCGGTTTACATTTCGAAATGTGGCGAGCCGTTCGAACCGCTGCGGAAGGACCTGACAATCCTGTCGGGGTTTTCGCATCCGGCCGTTCGTAAGGTTCACGGGCACTGCAATGCCGATCAGTTCCTGACGGCCGCACCAACGGGAACCGGCGGCCCGTATCAGAATTCGATTTCCCTGGATCAGGTTTACGCATCGCACGTTGGTGATCAGACGCGATTTTCTTCGATCGTGATGTCGACCGACGGCGGCACAGGAACGCCTCGAGGAGCCCAGACGCTTTCCTTCGATCACAACGGCCGCGCGATCCCTGCGGAGAATCGTCCTAAGCGAGTCTTCGACATGCTGTTTGTCAGCAGTAACGAAGATGCGGCTCGTCGTTTGGCGCTTAGCAAAAGCGCACTGGATGATATGATGGAAGATGCTGCGTCGTTACGTCGAAAACTGAATGTCTCCGACCAGCGCAGTCTGGATGAGTATCTGGAATCGGTGCGGGAGGCAGAACGACGAGTCGAAAAGGCACGACACTGGATCAATACTCCGCTGCCGGTTGTCAAAGAGGATCACCTGAAGCTCGATATCACACCGGATGAGCCTCGTGCTTACGTTCAGACAATGTTTGAGCTGATTTACCTTGCGTTCAAGACGGATTCAACTCGCGTCGCAACGTACCAGATTGGTCGTGAGAACGGCTTTGGGATCAGCGATCATCTGGCCCGGGCGGTTGGGTTTACGCTGGCTCATTCGCTGACTCATGAAACAAAGAATCCTGATGGATGGAAACGTCTGGGGATTTACTGCCAGTTCCTGAACGAAGAGTTTGCTCGATTCGTCACACGGCTGCAGCAGACGCCGGAACCCGCCGGTCAGGGGAACATGCTGGAGAACACACTCGTGTTCTTCGGATCTGCCTCAAGCGCTTTTCATCTGTCGCGAAACTATCCACTGGTGCTTGCCGGTGGCCAGAACATGGGGTTCCGCCATGGACAATACATCAACAACGCAGGCGCGGATCCACAGGCTGGCGCATGGGATGGCGGAACTGAACCGTGGCAGCTGGAAGTGAAGAAAGAGGACAAACCTTTGTCTAACGTGTTCGCCACGATGTTGCGACAACTGGACGTGCCGACCGACAAGTTCGCAGACAGTGATGGTCTGGTGAAAGAGCTGCTAAGCGATCCGGCGTGAGTGATTGCAGGGGCTCGTCAGCAATGGCCGCAGAACGAGTTGAACGCATTCGCTAAGCCAGCACATCGTTCACAACTCGTCCGTGCACATCGGTCAGGCGGTAATCTCGGCCAGCGTGGCGATAAGTGAGTCGCGTGTGGTCGATGCCCAGAAGATGCAGGATCGTGGCATGGAAATCGTGCACATGGACTCCGTTTTCGGCGACCTTGCCACCGATCTCATCCGTGGTGCCCCACGTCAGTCCGCCTTTGACGCCCGCTCCGGCCAGCCATGACGAAAAACACGCACTGTGATGGCCGCGGCCTTTATCTCCGTCCACACCAGGCGTGCGGCCGAATTCCGTAGTCCATACGAGCAGAGTATCGGCCAGCATGCCTCGTTCTTTCAGGTCCTGCAACAGGGCTGCCAATGGCTGGTCAATATTCTTCGCATGATCCGCGTGCTCGGCCATGTTGCCGTGCTGGTCCCAATTATGACTGCTGCTGCCGTCAACAATCTCCACAAACCGAACGCCGCGCTCTGACAGGCGTCTGGCCACGAGGCACTGCCAGGCAAATCCCTGATTCTGGCCGTCTTCAAGACCGTACAACTTCCGAATCGAATCAGGCTCCGACGACACATCAAACACTTCCGGAGCTTCCGACTGCATTCGAAATGCCGTTTCGAAACTGCGGATTCGAGCCGCCAGTTCCTGATTATCACGATGCTGTGCCAAATGCCGATTGTTCAGCAGATTGCTCAACTGCAACTCCCGCTCCTGCAGCGTCTTTTGAGAGGTTCGTGGTTTCAGGTTGGCAACAGGTTCTTCACCGCCAATGACTCGAACGCCCTGATGATAAGCGGGCAGAAAGTCGTTGTTGAAGATCTGAGTTCCCGCGTAAGGCATCGTTGGAGCCAGAGCAACGAATGACGGAAGATTCTGATTCGCCGTACCCAGTCCATAACTGACCCACGAACCGATGCTCGGCCGCGAAAAGAAGAACGAGCCTGTGTGCATTCCCAGCGTGGCGTTGTAATGTTCGTTATCATTTCCGTGCAGCGAGCGAATCAGGCAGATGTCATCCATCCGTTTACGAAGATGCGGGAACAGGTCGCTGACCAGAGTGCCACATTCCCCACCAGGACGAAACTCCCACAACGGCTTCAGCAGGACTCGCTGCTCATTCGAAAGACCTCCACCGATGCCTGTCTTCTTTCCATCGGCTTTGAATAGCTCCGGCTTGTAATCGAACGTGTCCATATGGGACACGCCACCGTTCGAAAACACGAAGATGACTCGCTTCGCTTTGGCTTCAAAATGAGGAGCCTTAGGAGCCAGTGGATCAGCCGCAGCGGAGTTCTGATTCTCCGCCAGCAGTTCACTCAACAGGCCCGGGAGCAGAACCGAACCTGCCGACAACGAAGAAATCAGGCGACGTCGTGTGGGATGGGACATGATTTTCTCTGATTCTTCGTTCCAGGTTCATAGTTGTTTCTGATCACAGCGATGTTACTGCGGCCACCGCGAGCGGATTTGCGCCAGCCACCTGTGAGCATGTTCAAGCACATATTCAAACACCGGCGCCTAGCGCCGTACCGCTTACTCAACGTACACAAACTCATTCAGGCGAAACCACGATCTGGCAACTGCATTCCATGCTTCTCGCTCCGCCTGCTCGTGGACGAGCCCGTCCGCAGCCAGCAATGAACTCGCGTCCGCAACGAAACTCTTCGCCGCCGTGACTTCTTCTTTGGCTGGTTCGCGAGAAAACAACATCAGCCATGCAAGCCGAATTCGCTCGTCCGTCTTCGGGGCAGCTTCACCAATCCGCTTCGCAAACAGTTCGGCCTGACGATGGACCAGTTCGTCATTCATCAGGAACAAGGCCTGTAGCGGCGTTGTCGTCGTCATTCGGGCTCCGACGCTGGTCGACGGATCCGCACCGTCGAAAACAGCCAGCCAGGGATGACGCTGGATTCGCTGAGTCATCAGGAACACACTGCGGTGGTTGTGGTCGTAGACGGCTTTGAAGGGATGGTGCTGAGTAAAATTCCAGGTCGATTCGTCAGGGAATGGATGTGGTCCCGGACGTTCCAGATTCAGATTGTCCCCCAGAAACAGCAACGTGTCACGAAGAGTTTCTGCATCCAGCCGATGAACGGGGTAACCCGCGTAGGTTTCGTTTGCCGGGTCCTTTGTCATCGCAGATTCTGAACGTACTGCGGACTGCTGCCAGGTCTGTGACAGCAGAATCATGCGATGCATCGCGCGAAACGATCCGCCCGATTCGCGAAACCGCACCGCCAGAAAGTTCAGCAGTTCCGGATGTGTCGGGACACGTCCCTGATGACCAAAGTCGTTTGGCGTTGGTACAAGCCCTTTGCCGAAGTGGTGTAGCCAGATTCGATTCACCACAACTCGATCTGTTAATGGGTTGTCGTCCGCGACAATCCAGTCTGCCAGTTCGCGACGCCCACTTTCCCTGATGTGATCGGGAACTGGTGAACCGCCCAGCACTGTCAGAAATCTTCGTGGCACGAAGTCTCCCGTATGGACCGGATTGCCCTTCAGCTGAATCGCAGCGTCTTCGTGACGGCCGGTCTCAGAAACCGCGTAGGCGAGCGGCACCACGGGCCGGGATTCGTTATGCCGCTTCAACCGATCTTTTGCTTCAGACAGCTCACGTTGCGACGCATCATCTTTCGCCCTTTCGTTCTCCTCCTTCCGCTTTCCAACCTCGTCTTCCAGCTGTTTGCGTCGAGCCTTCCAGTCGGACAACTGTTTCAGAGTCGCATCGCGTTCTGATTCGGGCAGCAAAGGAACAAGATCGCGCTGGCGTTTGTCCAGTTCAATGCCGGGCCATGGATAGCGAGTATTCTGAAAGATCCCGTAGAGTGCGTAATAGTCACGTGTGGTGATCGGATCAAACTTATGATCATGACACCGTGCGCAACTGAGTGAGAGTCCCAGAAATGTACGGCCAAGGTTGTCGAGCGTGTCTTCAATCGTCAGGTGCTGTGGATAGTCATCCACGCGGGAACCAAACCGGCGAGCATTCGCAATATACCCCGTTGCAATGATCCGTTGCTCGCGTACCTGCTGAGTTTCTCCGCCTCGCAGATCACCAGCCAATTGATCTCGCACAAAATCGTCCCACGGCAGATCACGATTGAAGGCATCTATAACCCAGTCGCGATACAGGTGCATTTGAGGAATTGGATAGTCGGAGTTGTCTCCTGCGGAATCTGCATAGCGGACGACGTCCAGCCAATGACGTCCCCAGCGTTCTCCATAGCGAGGCGACGCAAGCAGACGATTGACCACTTTCGCAAACGCGTCGGTCGAAGCGTCCTGCAGAAACGCATTCCGTTCTTCCACCGTTGGCGGAAGTCCCGTGATGTCAAAGGTGACTCGGCGAATCAATGTTGCTCGATCTGCCGCAGCAGACGGCTCAATGCCCTTCGCTTCCATCATTGACAGAACGAACGCATCAATCTCAGTGTTGATCCATGCGGAATTCTTTACCGCCGGAACTGGAGGCTTCACGATCGGACGCAGCGACCAGAATTCTCTCGCGGCCGCAATGTCAATCTGTTTGCCGCTGTGTTTGGTGGTCTTGGACCGTGGATCCGGAGCCCCCATTTCGATCCAGCGTTCGAGGTCACGAATCTGTTCTTCACTAAGACGATCATCCGGTGGCATTTGCGGGATTGGCTCCGTTCCTCGCACAGCTTTGATCAGATTGCTGTGTTCCACATCGCCGGGAACGACGGCCGGCCCCAATGTTCCGCCGCGTCGAATCGTGGCACGGGAGTCTGCAAGAAACTCGCCCTGCAGCTCGGCGGACTCCTGACTGTGACATTCGTGACAGCGTTCGATCAGCAATGGACGAATTCGATTCTCGAAGAAGGCCAGTTCTTCTGAGGAGATCGGCCGATCCATACCATCATGTTCGCCCTGCCAGACTTCGATGCCGGAAAAATTTGCCGCCCCACCACGGCTGGAAATGATGATCTGACTATTGGCTGGTTGCACAATCCACGGGCCCAGCTTCTGCCATGTTCCTGCATTGCCGCTGACGACTCTGTCTGCAACAACTCGGTCATTAATACTGACCGAGTACGTTTCGGAGTTGTTATCTTCCCAGACGTAAAGAAACACCGTAAACGTTCCGTCCGGAATTTCTTTCAGCAGAACTCGGTTTCCCCCCCAGCGACTGCTGCGGATCATGGTGGCTCGCATCTCATCTGTTGGCGGTACGAGCGGCACCTGAGGATTCTCGAAGGCACGGTCTGCGCATTCGTACCAGGGCGCATCGCTTCCATCCCATTTGTTGGCATCAATGGTGACCGAATCGCCATTCAGGTTCAGGCCTCGAAAGAACTTTGCAGGTTCTTCGGCTGATCCGGTGGTCGCAGCGAACAGGGATAGCAAGGCTGTGAGCGTCCGCAGATTCGTTCGGAAGTGAGCCATTTCAGTTCTACTCGATGTGTTCCACAGACACCCGGATTGCATGCTGAAGGAGAGGGGAGACATTATGCATTCGGCCGCGGTGAAAACAATCTCCACATCGAGTGCCATCGCGGAACACTCGACTTCGGTTCGAATGAAGTATGCAGGGAATTCGACAAATCCTCTTCAAACACGGGTCGCAAGGCGAGCTGCCAGGCGTTTGAGGGCCGGGCTGACATCGAGCTTATCAAGGTGCACGTTTAAGAGGCTGAAGGAATCCTGATTCGCGAACGCGGCTTTGAAGGCTTTTTCAAGATCACCTTCGGTGTGGACTTCAAAGCCCCAGCCCGCGCCGAGCAATTCCGGCATCTTATGATATTGCCAGTTATGAATATCGTTGAACGGACCTTCCTGAATGAAACGCTCGGTGGAGTAACCTTTGTTGTTCAACACAACGACTATCGGATTGAACTTCTGCCGAACTGTTGTCGACAGCTCCATGCAGGTCATCTGAAATGCTCCATCGCCGACCAGAACCAGCGGCCGAAGCTGGCGATTAGCAACCTGCACTCCAACACTCGCCGGAATCGCAAAGCCCATTGATGTGTAGTAGGCCGTGCTCAGGAATTCGGTGTGTTGAGTAATCGAAAGATCCGCAGCGGCAAAGAGTGAATCCCCGGTGTCGGAAACCACCACCAGCTTCTCATCCAATACCGAATTAATCTTCTGGAATAACCGCTTCATCGTAATCGGGGTTGCCGAATTTGGTTTCCAGGCTGCAATCTCCGGCTGACTCACTTTTGGAGCCACGCGACGATGGGCAAACTTCTTATCACTGATGGCTTTCATGAAGTCAGCAAACTGCACCTCGTGAAAATGGTGATAACGAATTCGCAGCTTTTCACTGGTCGCGTAGATGCATTTACCTGGATCAAGCTGAGCAGTAAAGCCACCCAGATTGATGTCGCTCATGAACGCTCCCAGAAGAATGATGCAGTCGCTGTCTTCGACATATCGTCGCACTTCTTCGCGCCCCATTGCTCCTTCATAAACGCCCAGATAAAGCGGGTGACGTTCGCTGACGACCGACTTGCCCAGCAAGGTTGCACAAATTGGGATGTTGTTGTGTTCCGCAAACTTCAGCAGCTGATCCTGAAGGCCGAAACGATGCAGTTCAATGCCGGCGATGATGACGGGGCGACGAGCCGCTTTGATGGATTCGCGAGCCTCCTCCAGAGCTTCCCGGAGTGCATCCGGATCGCTCTGATGAATCTCCGTCAGCGGATGGTGTTCATGATTTGGAACAGCCAGAACCTTGTCGCGAGGAAGCTCCAGAAATACAGGCCGCTTGAAGCGAACACACGCCGCCAGACAGCGATCAATCTCACGAAACGCGGTCAGTTCATCTTCCAGTGATGCCGACGCGACAGTAATCTTTTCAAAGACTTCGCGTTGAGTATTAAAGTCCTTGACGCGATGATGCAGCAGTGGATCACTGCGACGTTCGTTCATTCCCGGCGAGCCACTGATGACGATCACCGGGCTTTTTTCGGCGTACGCGCCGGCGACGGCATTGCAGAGACTCAGTCCGCCCACACAATACGTAATGCAAACCGCGCCGATGCCGTTGATGCGAGCATAGCCATCGGCCGCGTATCCGGCACAGGCCTCGTTGGTGGTCCCGATGACTCGGATGGGACTCTCTTCCAACATGCCGTAGAACTGAAGCACAAAGTCGCCGGGGATCCCAAAGAGATCTCGGACGCCGTAGTCCTGCAGCCGCTGGATCAGATAGCTGCCAATCGAATGTCGCGGTGACCTCGCGACTGACTGATCTTTCGCCGCTGATTCTTTCGCACCAGAGACAGATCCACTAGTACTCTTGTTCTTCGCCATGGAATGATCTCCGTTGACGACAATGAACAACGAATTACATGAACGAAGCCCGAACGCCTAAGCGAAACGGGCTTCGAAATGCTACGCAAACGCAACGGATGCAGGAAACATCCGGCCGAATCGGACTAAACAAATCAGTTGCCAACAGAGTCAGCAAACTTGAAGAAGTCCATCTTCACCATCGTCAGATCTCCGGCATTACGATTGTTCGGGCGAGGAAACCCGTAGGCAATCACATTCCCGGAGGAAAGTTCGGCAATGTACAGCACGCCGAACGCAGGAGCATTCGGGCCTGTACTTTGGAGATTCGCAGGACCGCTAACGATCGCATACTTAGGATCTTTAGAGCCAGTCTGGAAGTCTGCCGCCACATTGTGCAGGTATCGGTGAGTAAACGTGCCGGTTCGCTCATTCAGCGCGCTGCCGACAAGAGCTCCCGTCAGGTGATTCAGAACAAAAACAGCCTCGTTAACACCCGTTTCGAGCAACGGAACCGTAGCCATGGAAAACTTGTCATTTCCGTGAGCTACGGGGGCCTGAGCCGGTTTGGCTGGCACCGCGTACATGACGGCCGCCATCGTAATGGCTCCCGCCGTAAACATCATCGCCGAACGCAGAATGTGACTTTTCATACTATCGCCTTAAAGTTTTGCTCGACAACGTGGCACCGCAACCGTGACGATACCCTCTTCTTTCATCATACTCTGTCGTCAACACCTCGACCAGACAGACGGCAGGCTCCTTTTTTGTCTGCCCCAATGACGGCGCAATAAACGCAGACTGCGTGAAGTGTTCCGTCAGACGTTCCTTAAACTTCGCCGGATTCTGATTTCTTCAATGAGCAACTCTACGGCTTCTGACAACACCTGCATTTGGTCCTCCATCCGCGAACGCGCTCTGCAGCGAACTGCGACGGAGCCCATGTTGGCCAGTTTTCTGCACGCGACAGTGCTGAACCATGACCGATTCGAGGACGCGATCAGCTTTCACCTGGCCGGCAAGCTGGCCTCCAGCACGCTGACGGCGATGCAACTGCGAGAAGTCATTCAGGAGGCCATGACGAAGGACCCCACGATTATCGACGCCGTTTGCGCCGACATTCGAGCGGTTCAGGAACGCGACCCGGCCGTCAAATGCAGTCTGGTGCCCCTGCTGTTTCTGAAAGGTGTGCACGCCCTGACTGGATACCGAATCGCTCATTGGCTCTGGGGTCAGGGGCGAGAACTTCTCGCACTGCATTTGCAGAATCGAATTTCAGAAGCGTTCGCGGTTGATATTCATCCCGCAGCCCGAATTGGGCGAGGCATTCTGATGGATCATGCCACATCCATCGTGATCGGCGAAACGGCTGTCATCGAAGACGACGTGTCGCTCCTTCACGAGGTAACACTGGGAGGAACCGGCAAAGCCACAGGTGATCGTCACCCCAAAGTACGCCGAGGCGTTCTGATCGGAGCCGGCGCGAAGATTCTGGGCAACGTAGAAATTGGCGAAGGAGCAAAGGTCGGAGCCGGCAGCGTTGTCCTGAAGAACGTGGCTCCTCATTGCACCGTCGCCGGAGTTCCTGCCGTCGTTGTTGGCAAACCGTGCTCCTCATCGCCGGCGTTGGATATGGATCACGAGATTAATTCCGGGGAGTCGATTTGAAGCGGTCGGTAACGCTCACATTCCGATCGAGCACCACGCAGATCGCACATTTCACAGGAATCTCGAGCCAATCCAGTGGCCGGATTTGGCTCGTATACTCCTGGATCACACCAACGGTATGTTTAGACGCTACGCTGGATCACTCGTCGTATCGAGACCTTCAGCAGCCGATGCCGGGACCTCATAGTCCTTGGTCGTCTCCCCTTTCGGGAACTCCTCACGCACTCGAAATGGATTGAAAATAGGCTTGCCGAGTTCACCGGGAACCGAGCCAGTACCGTCAAACCCCTGAATCACCACATCGTGAGGCCCGCCGACGACGCCTTTTCCGGAGTCGGTATCGTAATTTCCGTCAATGATCTGAGCTCCACCCGACGGTCCCTCGGAAGTTTCAAAATAGATGCTTCCAGCAGGCACAGGCTTTCCATTGAACGTGACTTTGCCCGAAACTCGGTAACGTTGCGGACCAGAGTCTCCGCCTCCGCACCCCAGAGCAAACACCAGCAGAACACACAACATTCCTGATCGCATAACTCTTTTCCAATACATGACGATAATATTAAGGTGATTTTCAGCAGGCCATGAAGCAACTCAGGCTCGAAAGTTTCCTTCCGAGCCTGTTTGATAGAGTCGATCGCTCGTTGGCCGATCAAAGACCAAACGAACTAATGCCGTGCTTCTCAAGTCCCTTCGTTTAACCCGTGGCCGACAGGCCAGGCATTTCCCTACTGGCCTGTCGGCCACGGGTTAAACAACACAAAAAGGCTCCGATGCATAAATCAACGAAAGAGAGCGACACGACACTAAGTTGTTCTCACTCGCATCAAGAATGCGAGACTAGAACCCGATACTGTTGACTTCGCCACCGTCCGCGCTGGCAGTAGCGAGATAAGCCTTCAAGTCGACATTTTCTGAAATGAACTGGACCGTACCATCAGCCAGCAGGAACTGAGCTCCGCCGGTATGGTTGCTTCCAAAAGCGATGTCGTTGAAGTTGTTGCTGCCATTATAGCCCTGGCTGTTAATAGCAAACACGACATTCTTCGCGCCGGCACTGGCTGTGCCGTCGAATCCTCGCCACCATCGACGGTAGCCGACCATGTCGACCCCCGTATTGGTTCTGGCGTTCGAGATTTCTCCCACGATGAGGGTATTTGACGTACCATCAGTGATGTCTGCAAATCTCATGCATTTGTTTCGCTGCATGATCCCCTGTGTGGCATAACCACCGTGGGCCGCTGTCGTTGGAACCTGACATTCGGTCGCCGTGTTCGTCACACCCGTGCATCCGTAAGCGGGAAAACCAACTGGAGCAGGGTTGGCGACTTTCGGCCCCATGACCCCGTAGTAGTTTGCGGTTTGCTGTGTTGTGTCAGCAGTGTAGCCCTTCGTATTTCGAGCAATCGCGCTCGGGCATAGCCACGCAGTCACAGTGACAGGGTTAAAAACCGGATCGAATGAGGTGTAGTTCACAGCAGGGAGACCTGTGAAGTCCAATTGACTGTACAGATTAGCCTGCTCAATCTGAGGCAGGATCATTGCGTGCCAGCTCAGACGGTTTCCGGTACTGAAACTTCCTGCCGGGAACCGGTTGAAAGTATCGTGGTAGTTATGAAGTGCCAGACCAATTTGTTTGAGGTTGTTTTTGCATTGTGTGCGACGTGCAGCTTCTCGAGCCTGCTGAACAGCCGGCAAAAGCAGTGCGATGAGGATGGCGATGATCGCTATCACCACCAGCAATTCAATCAAAGTGAACCCACGATTTCGAAGTGACCGAGTTTTCATTGAAACCCTTTTAGAAATAAAAAACTACGAAATAAGAAAAAAGAAACAAAACACCAGCCGCGTTTAAGTCCCTCGGCTACAAGGCCTTTCGAGGCAGGCTCGACACGCATTCCCAATGTAGCAGAAGAGCAAAACCGATCACGAAGTAATGAAATCAAACATCGCAGATGTCACGGAAATTGCAGTTTCACGCGACTGTCGCAGTGAACCGGAACAATGCAGGATATCCCGGAGAGTACTCTGGAGCCCAAGCCGGATTACAGAATTGCACCATGGAAGTTTGCTTCGAAAACAAGAGTGGCGGCTTTGAACTGTCACCTTTTATCCCAGCCGCCCCAATATCATCGCCTGCCTTCGCTACTGCGAAACAGCAACATCAAGGAAGCAGGCTTCCCTCGCTATAACGTTGAATCATAGACTTTGCCGTTTTCTGGCTGATCAACACGCTTTGCCGCCTCAGCGGGAACAGCAAAGTC
Source organism: Planctomycetaceae bacterium (assembly GCA_046349735.1). Lineage (GTDB taxonomy): Bacteria > Planctomycetota > Planctomycetia > Planctomycetales > Planctomycetaceae > SXXK01. The sequence continues at coordinate 37,553 of JAXMBU010000036.1, read as the reverse complement.
CTGAGTCCCCTCGCCCTTCGGCAAATCGGACGCGATTTCGTAAGTCGGGAACAACGGCTTTAACAGGACTTCACCGGAGGTATCGCCCTTTGCGGGCTGCACTGTTCCGGCCGGATCGAAGCCATCAATTCTCACAATCGAAGGCCCGCCGATTGTGGGCTTCCCGCCTTCCTTGGCGGTATCAAACTCCCCGTTCACGATCTTTGCAAAGCCACTTTGACCGCTGTTCCCCTTCGCGCCATCTGGAGTGAAATAGATCATGCCAGACGAAACTGGAGCACCAGCAAACGTCACTTTTCCAGAGATTCGATGCCCGCTTTCTCCGCCGCAACCCAACACAATCGTTATGAGACACAACAACAGATACCGGGATGGCTGAAAGACATTCCCGGCAGTCATCAACTTCTGCATTTTTAACTCTCGTACTCAAATGCCCTCGAAATCACCCTCAGCTTTACAGCCCTCGGCAGAATAATCATGACGTGCCGGTGCACTATGGAACTTCTGCCACTTCTCTACTGCTGCGACTTGCAAGAGCTCTGTAAAGTCCCATGTCAATGTTTTCACTAATGAACTTGACCGTACCATCACAGAATGCAAACTGAGCTCCGCCAGTGTGGGCGGAACCAAAGCTGATGTCATTGAAGTTGTTCGAACCATTGTAATAGGTCGAGTTAATTGGGTACGTCACGTTCTTTGTCGTCCCTGATCCTCCGTTATTCCCACGAACCCAGCTTCGGTAGTCATTCGCCTGCCCCGACGGAAGGTGATTCGAACGCTCCCCAATTGCGAGCGTGTTGGAAGTACCGTCGAGAATGTCCGAGAATCTACAGAAGAATTTTGTTGTCACACTACCCGTTGCGTCCTGGTACTGCTGCAGCACTCCGTCCGTCGCATAAGCCCCGTTGGTGGTTGGATTGCCTACAACGTAGTTGAAGGTGGTCCCGCCAAAAACACTGGGAGACGGATTAGCTCGAGTCGACGGCCCCATAACTCCGTAATAATGCGTCGTATGGTTTGCCGTACCAGCAGAAACCTCTGAACCATTCCCGCTGCGTGTTTCTGGTCCGGATGGACACTTGTGTGTCGGCACCAGAAAGTTACCAATTGCGAGATTTGTTGCGTTGGTATAGGCCACAGAAAAATCGTATTTCTGATAGATGTTGGCCTGCTCGATCTGAGGCAAAATAAACACCAGCCACGTAGTTCCCTGAATGAGTGGAGCTGAGCCTGGTTGTGGTACAGGATCAACCGCCGCCTGGGCACCCGCCGGGAAGTGCTTGTAGGTGTCTTCAAAATTATGCAACGCCAATGCAAGCTGTTTCAGATTGTTCTTACACGCTGAACGTCGAGCGGCTTCTCGAGCCTGCTGAACGGCGGGCAGCATTAACAATGCGACCAGATTGCGATAATGGCAATCACCACAAGGAGTTCGATCAGCGTGAAGCCTGCGATGGCTGCTCTGCGCCTAGAAGCATTGCGTTTCATTACTGTTTTCCTCACGAAATAAAAAATGAAGTCAGAAAAAAAAGAGGTGGACCATTTCGCCCCCCCTGTGCCAAAGACTAATCAAACAGTGTTTAACATTCAAGCACCATTGCGGATGCACCTTTTGAGAAAACACGAAATTGCTGTACCACAGCATTGCACTGCCGAACCGCCAATGATACTGCCACCACTGGCTGCGATGGGATTAACGTCTGCGTTGTTCCGGGAAAATAAGGGCCGGACGCTCCGTCTGAAGCAAAGGAACGAAAAACGCAGGCGGGGAAGACTCTATCGTCACGTGTTGCACCAGGCTGTTGCCGGTGATGCCGCATGGCGTTCCAGCACTCCGTTGTAAGGTCAGGCAGTCGAATCCGGATTTTCGGTTCGCCACATGTAGGGCCGATACGACACATGACACCAGGCAGCTATCGAATCGATATGCGGTGACTTTTCGTGCAGATCTTCCAGGATAGAAGTGCATTGTTGGGTCATAAGTCGAAATTCTGAATCTCATCCGGGTTGTTTCGTGCAGTTGTGCAAACAAACCCCTGTGAATTCAGGAAAACCGCATTTCAGGTCGCTCAGTCCGACCGCACAGTGCTGGTCAACGCGAGCGGTATTTTACACACTCCGTCTGCAATGAACGTTGCTAGAAAAATGCCGAAGCGGCAGTTTTGAAGTTGCGCATTCTCAGGCCCGGAGGGTCGACAAATCCATTGCCTGTGGCGTGACGGCGTGTTGATCTAATACCAACCCGAAGCGCCAACGAGGCAAAAAACGCAGAATTCCTCGCTGGCGCTTTTTGAAGTTGCGCATTTTCTGGCCCGGAGGGTCGACATATCCAATGCCGGTGGCGTGAGCCACCGGTATGCGAACATAAAGACTCTGAGGCCCGGAGGGCCGACACGAGGGCGGATGTGTCGGCCCTTCAGGCCTGAGTCGCAGTGTTTTTGCAGTCCGGTGGCTCACGCCACCGGCAGGATAATGCCGGGCTTCAGCCCTGCTGAAACGCGCTTCAAAACCAGCGTATTTCAGGTTAATAGGCGTTTCTCATCCAGAATCTCGACTCAATCAACATTCCGTCACACCACCGGCAGAGGATATGCCGGGCTTCCTGCCCTGATGAAAACGAGCAACTTCGAGAACTGGTAGCGTTACTCAACACTCACTTCACTTCTCAACGCCCCAAAATCGCGTTGGATACTCAAATCCCGGTCGAAAAAGAATGCCCCAACAACCTTGGCGTTGGCACGACACGCAGCACTCGTCTCATTGACAACCTTCCGGCAAAGCGATCAGGTCAGTGCCAGACTGCCGTTCGAATCGCCGAACTGAGTTGTCTCCGTACCGAACGTATTCAGCATAGACACGTAAAGATTGGACATCGGCTGCGAGGGAGCTTTCAGGAAGCGACTCGTCTTGATCTTTCCACCGGCATGCCCAGACAGAATGACCGGCAGATTCTCATGCGAATGTCGGTTCCCATCAGCAATCGCTCCGCCGTAGATGATCATGGAATTGTGGAGCAACGGTTCCCATCTGTGTCCATCGTTGTCGCCATGCGTTCCAGAAATCTCGCAAAGCGTGAGATATAGAAGCGATCGATCTGAGCCACCTTCTTCGCCAGCTCCGGCTCCTGCTGATAATGGGTCAGATGATGATGACCTTCACGAATTCCGATCTGAGGAAACGTGCGGTTACTGCCGTCGTAGGCCAACAGCAACGTGGCAACACGAGTACTGTCGGTCTGAAACGCGACGATCAGCATGTCATACATCAGATCGATGTAGTCGCTAAAATCGGTTGGGATTCCTGCCGGAGTACTCTGATCGACATCCGGCAACTGATTTTGGGTCTCTGCGGCTTTCAGACGCAGTTCCATATCGCGAATGACGGTCAGATACTCGTCGAATTTCTGACGATCCTCTACACCAATGGCTTTCTGCAGATCGGACGCTTCTTCCAGAACGAAGTCCAGCACGCTTCGCTGAGTCTTCTGGCGCAGTTCGTAATTCTTCCTCCGCTCCCCGCGATCTCCCGAACCAAACAAACGCTCGAAGACGAGACGAGGATTCGCTTCCGGCGTGACCGGCGTTGTCGGCGAACTCCACGCCAGGTTGTACTGATACGCGCAAGCATAGCCGGAATCACAACTGCCGGAATTGCGGATCAGGTCTGACGATAGCTCCAGTGACGAAAACCGAGTCAGCTGACCAGCTTTCCGGGCGGCGACCTGATCGACAGACACACCGACATAAATATCGTTGCCCGCCGTCTTGCGTGCTCGTGCACCTGTCAGAAACGTCGCACTAGCTCGTGCGTGATCACCAGCACCATCACGACCGGCCGTGGCGTTGATGTGATCGAGACCACCGATCACCTGAAAGTGTTCTTTGAGTCCGGCCAGCGGCTCCATCGTGGAGTTCAGCTGAAAATCATCCGTCGGAAACCAATGGTCCTGCTGAACTCCATTCGGGATGGACATAAATGCCATTCGCAACGGAGCACCTGATTCGGTCGTGGCCACGCCGGAAGCTGCGGTCTGAGCCCCCAAAGCGGTTCGGAGCTGAAGCGACGCCAATGCCGGCAACGCGATCGAAACACCCAGCCCATGCAGAAAGCGTCGACGACTGGCAAGGTTTGAGCGAACTGTTCTCTGATTCATAGCGAAGCTCCAGCACAATGCATCTCTGTAGGTTGGACTTTCCTGTCCGAGTGCGATTCGACGGGCAGTGCCTGCCGTGCAACAACATCAACGGCGTTTTTGAAACGGCGCCGACAGCACAATCCCTTCAATCAACTCCCTGAAACGTCCGTCACCGGCTTCAAGCCGCGCCACAATTAGATCAACTGTATGTTCGTCGGTGTACTGCAGTCCTCGCCCCGTTGCAAAGATCAGCATTTTTTGAGTCAGACAGCGATAAAAATCGGACGCACGATTCTCTCTCAGAATCCGTTTCAGTTCACGAACGTCATTAAAGGATTCTCCACTAATCAACTGGCCAGACGCATCGATCGCCGTTCCTTTCTCCTCGCTTCGCCACGTTCCGACGGCTGAAAAGTTCTCTAACGCCAGCCCAAGGGGATCCATTCGAGAATGGCACGACGAACAAAGCGCCGATTCACGGTGAGCAGCCAGAAGCTCACGCGGCGTCGGCTCGCGGTCACCAAACTTCTTTGCGGCCTCAGCCAGTTCAGGAACATTGGGAGGAGCCGGTGGCGAAGGTGTGCCCAACAAATTCTCGAGGATAAACAGTCCTCGTTTGACAGGCGACGTGCGTGTCGGATTCGACGTCACCAGCAACATCGATCCGTGCCCGAGAATGCCACCGCGTGGGCTGTCTGCGGGCAGGTCCACTTTCCTCATCTCCTTGCCTTCGACACCTGCAATTCCATAGTGTTCCGCCAGGGCCTGATTGAGGAATGTGTAGCGACTGTCCAGGAGTTCCAGCATGCTGCGATTTTCACGAGCCACATATTCGACACAGAGTTCTGTTTCTTTCTGCATCGCTCGTTTCAGCTCCTGACCAAACTTATCAGAGATCTCACGCAGTTCACGAGCCCGAGCACGGTTCTTCTCCTCCTCCGGCGACAACTTTTCACCCTCACGAACACGACCGCGAGCACGAAACTTTGCTCTGAGTTCGTCATATTCCTGCTGAAAGCCGAGCACCGCAATGGCGTCGACCGTGACCTGGGTTACATCTCGAGTTCTCAACCACTGTCCGACAAAGTTTCGCAGGAATTCTTTTGATCTGTCGTCACGCAACATGCGGTCGACCTGTGCGGAGAGCTGGCTTCGAAGCTGTTGTTTCTCTGCCAGCCGCAGAAGTTCATCATCAGGCATTGTGGACCAGAGGAAATACGAAAGCCTTGAGGCCAGTTCGTATTCACTCACGTCCGTGAATCGTGAGCCGTCCCGGGGTGGTTCAGCAGATTCGACTCGAAACAGGAATCGAGGCGATGCAAGAACGGCGACCATCGCCTCGCCAATGCCGGATTCGAATGTTGCATCCGGTTGCTGCCACGCCGCGTCGCAGATCTCAAGCAGTCTTTCGATCGTTGCAGTATTCGCTGGGCTGCGAAACGCTTTTGTTGTGAATCGCTGCAAAACCTCAGCCGCATATTGTCGACGATGCTCAACATCGGCCGGTGGTGAGTCGCGTGGAAAGAAGCGATCATAGCCTCGAGGATGCTGTGTGCCGATGGCTCCCTGAGGTCCCTCAATACGAACAGTGTCGATTTCGAAACGTACGAAGCTGTCTTTGTTTGAAGATTCCTCTGCTGCAGGATCAGGCGCGATGGGAATAAGTTCGAAGGAAAGCTCGTGATCTCCGGAAGTCAGCTCTTCCGTCAGTTCAGATTTCACGAGTTTGTCTTCATCCCAGCCGTATTCGTTGCGAGTTCGCTCCTGGCCGTCAATTCGAAACACGACCGTGTAACGAGCCGGATCGAATTCAAAGGAGCCATGCAGGCGAACTTCATTTCGAACAACGTAGAGTCCTGCCTGTTTCAGGTTCAAAGTCCTGCGCAGCAGGTACGATTCTTTCCCGGAGACGCTGTGACCGTCCTGGTTCTTGTCACTGTCTCGAAATTCGCCACCGGAGATTTTCTGAGACGGAGCGATCCATGTCGCTTTAGGGACGGCTTGCTCCACAATGTTCTGAGCGGCACGCAGATATTTCTCCATCAGCAAAGGAGAAAAACTGAGCGCATCGCCGACATTGTCGAAACCGAATCCGGAATCGTCGGGAGGAAACAGCAACGTCGCATCAAACGAAATTCCCATCAGGTCGGAGACGGTGTTTCCATATTCCGATCGATTCAAACGCCGAGCGACATTTGGGCCGGGATCAATTTCTTCAGGATCGATTCGAAAGGCGCTGAACTTGATCCATCGCGTCAGCAGATCACGTTCCTGGACAGTCAGGCGAGGTTCTTCAGGAGGCGGCATGACTCCAGCCCGCACATTCTTCAAAACGTTCCACCAAACCTCGGGCTTCTGCTGAGCTTTCGCATTGTTGGCGAACTGATCCAGAGTCAAACTGCCCTCGGAAGCTCCGTCTCCATGACATTTGAAGCAATGCGTCCTGAGAACCGGCACGACGTCGGCTTCATAGTCCGGGATGTCCTCAGCGTCCGCATTAATCGTGGATGCAATTGCCATGACATACAATGACGCCATGGCAATAAGCCAACTCTTCGAGGATATCATTCGCCCAAAACTCCGCGATACGACTCAACACCGATACGGCATTTGATTTCCGATCAGGATAACAAAGCAATGAACAACAGTCGCGGGTGGTGATCAAATTGGGTGTAGCTGCCGAAATGGATTTTCGCAGAGCCAGGCGGGTTCCGTAAGCCAATAGAGATACAGGACTGTGGCAGCCCGAGGCTGTCCAAACGAAGTTCCCCGGACTTGTCAGGCGTCTGGGGTGGGGTGATCGGGACTTTGCATGTCGTAGTCCGAATATTTCCCATTGGCGTGGGGCGTACGAATCGGAGACGAACTCTGCTGGCCAGACCGGGCGGGCGGTGGCCACAACTCGTGAAGTGATCGTCCGACGTGGGCCGGAAGACGTCCTCGTGCCAGTGGATATCGTCGAAGTGATGGATTTTGCTGGCAGACACTCGTGAACGATTCCGGTCGACAGGAAACGCGGCAGAAGTTGCACGGGAAGGCCGAAACCGGAGTGCTCCTGAGAACGTTCTTCTGCGAAGATATCGCCAACGGGCAAGAACGTGACAAGGTGATCACCCGGTGGGCATGCTGGCATTTCCGTTTCTGAGTTTCAGGAAGAACAGTCGCCGAGGATCGATTTCTGAGTTGTCTGGTCCTGTTACAAATGGAGTTTCAGTGCAGTGATTTTGGACACGCAATCATTTCAATCAGCGTTGTGATTGCTGGAGTTGACTGGATAGATATATGAGCCAATCAAACGGGGGTTCAGGCCAAAGTGCGACTTCGGGTGGAGGCTGGTTGCACACATTGAGCAACTTAGTCGGGGCGCTCTTGATTCTGGGGCTTGGCGTCTTTGGCTTGTTATTTTTCGGCCGCAGTCCTGAAGTGCCGACAGATACATCGCGACTGAAGTCTGCTTCTGAAGCTCCGCTGGTAGAGACGGCTCCCGTCACACCGTGGGACAAGCCTTTTCATCTGGACATTGATGGTGAGGCAACGACTTATCGAGTTTTGACGGTCGGCGCGGAAGTGACCGGCCGGATTCTGAAGAAGTCGGAGACGACTCGCAGTGGCACCTTTGTCAATCAGGGCGATTTGCTGTTCGAAGTGGATCCAGTGAATTATCAACTGGATGAACAGCGATTGCAGGCTCGTGTGGATCAGGCGACTCAGGAGTTGAAGGCAATTGAGATTGACCTGCAGAATGGCGCGTCGTTGCTGAAGCTGGCTCAGGAGGACAACGAGCTGCAGAAAGAACATCTGGAGCGAGTCCGGACGGCGGCCGCTCGCAAAGCCGCCTCGGAAGCTGAACTGGACAATGCCGCTCGCCAGGAACTGACATCGCGCAATGCGGTGCAGATGCAGCAGAACCAGTTGAACACGTTAGCGCAGACGAAGAAGACCAAAGAGGCTGCGTTGAAGCTGGCCGAAGCCGAACTGCAAAGAACTCGCGTGGACCTCGAACGCTGTCGCATCGTGTCGCCGATTACCGGCCGTATTGTCGATGATATGAAGGAAGAAGGAGACTATGTGAAGCCCGGCGATACGCTGGTCCACATCAGCGATTCCAGCCGCATGGAAGTGAAATGCAGCCTGAAGGGGCAGGAGCTGGCATGGATCTGGCAACACGGACAGCAATCCGACGGACCGCCGATTGCGACGTCTGAAACTGCAGCCCAAACAGAACCGGCGTCAGCAGAGAATACAGTCTCCATAAGTGATGGAAAAACAGCGGCCGAACCTCGCAAGGTCGATCCGTTTCAGATGCCAAATGTTCCCTGCGAGATCGCATTCGAGTTTGAAGGAGTGGAAACCGTTTGGGACGGCCGTTTGTCGCGATATGAAGGATCCGGCATGGATCGTGCCACGCGAATGTTTCCATGTCGTGTGATCGTCGATGCTCCGGAAAAGACGCGAGTCATATCGCCGAATAGAAGTCCTCAGGTTTCGCCCCCGACGCTGCTCAGTGGCATGTATGTCACCGTGAGAATTCCAATCGATTCTCCCGTGCAGTTGTTGCAGGTTCCGGCGGAATCGATTCGACCGGGCGGCCAGATCTGGGTTGTTCGCGATGGCAAACTGAAAATGGTGTCGATTTCTCTTGTCCGTGTTGACGGCGATACGGCGCTGGTCCGGCAGGAAGAAGAAACTCTGAAGGCGCAGGACGTCGTGATTGTTTCTCCGCTGGCCTCCGTCACGGACGGGATGCCGGTGACTGTCGCTTCTGACGTCAAAGCTGTTCCTTCCCCGTCAGCTTCCGAAGCCCCCGCTGGCAAAAGCGAATTAAGGCCCGCCGCTGATGCTCAGGACAGCTCGGCGAAATCAAAGCAGGAGGTGCAGCCATGAGCGGTTCCATGGTGCGTTGGGCGATTCGTAATACACCCGCAATGAACACGGTTGTTCTCGCGGTCCTGGTGGTTGGTGTACTGTCAGCGTTTATGCTGCGTCGCGAAGTGTTTCCGCAGTTTGAACTGGAGATCATTCTTGTCGCCGTACCATATCCTGGTGCAAGCCCGGATGAAGTGGAGAGCGGCATTTGTCAGAAGATTGAAGAGGCGGTTCGCTCTGTTGACGGCATCAAGAAAGTAACGTCCGTTGCGGCCGAAGGCGTTGGTAATGTTGTCATCGAAGTTCGCAGTGACGTGCTCAGTGTGCAGAAGGTTCTGAATGAGGTGCAGTCGCAGATTGATCGCATTCCCAGCTTCCCGGATCTTGCCGAAGAGCCGAACGTGCAACAGGTCACGTTCCGCAATAAAGCGATTACCGTCGGAGTGATCCAGGAGAACTCCGAAGCTCCTGACGCGGAACTTCAGCTGCGTGAAATCACCGAGCAAGTTCGGGACGACCTGCTGCTAATCCCGCAGATTTCACAGGCTGAAATCACCGGCGAACGGAAGTTTCAAATTGACGTGGAGATCCCCGAGAAGACTCTTCGCGAATACGGTTTGACTCTCACCGACGTGTCTCGTCGAATTCGCCTGCGAAATCTGGAACTGCCCGGTGGAACGATTCGCGATCAGGGCGAAACGTATCTGCTGCGAGGAAAAGACAAACGCGTTTTGGGTGAAGAGATCGCCGCGATTCCTCTGATCACACGACCGGACGGAGTTGTGTTGACTGTGGGTGAACTGGGGCAGGTCAAAGACGAATTCGTTGACACGACATCCATCAGCCGCATCAACGGCAAACCGGGCCTGGCGATTGATGTCAGCGCCGCATCTCGCGAAGACCTGCTGGCCATGGCGGATGCAGTCAAGGACTATGTCAAGCAGAAGGAATTGCCGCCTGGTTACAGTTTTTCGACGTGGGGAGACAGCTCGATCGAGGTTCGAGACCGCCTGGATCTGCTGGTTCGAAACGGAATGCAGGGACTGATTCTGGTGTTCGTGATTCTGTCCATGTTCCTCGATCTGAAACTGGCCTTTTGGGTCGCGATGGGAATCCCGATTTCGTTGCTGGGAGCCTGTGCAGTGCTCTGGCAATTTGACCAGACTCTCAACATGCTGTCGCTGTTCTCGTTCCTGATCGCGCTGGGCATTGTGGTGGATGATGCGATCGTGATCGGCGAGAACGTGTATGCTCATCGAGCCATGGGCAAGACGCCGATGCAGGCCGCGATTGATGGCACGATTGAAGTCGTGCCGTCGGTGTTCTCCTCTGTCGCGACGACTGTTTTTGCCTTCGTGCCGATGTTTTTTGTGACCGGCGTGATGGGTAAATTCTTCGCCGTTATGCCACTGGCAGTGATTGCGATTCTGACGATTTCACTGCTCGAAGCCTCCTTTGCATTGCCCTGTCATCTGGCTCACGGCTCCGGAAAACCATCTTCGCTGACATCGGGGCTGAATCGGTTCACGAACTGGGTTTTGGATACATTCATCACTCGGTTTTATCAGCCCGTCATCAGATTCTGCGTAGCTAATCCGGCAATCACGGTCAGCATGGCCGTGTCTTTTCTACTGCTGACGTCGAGCCTTGTCACCAGTGGAACAGTGCCCAGTATCTTCTTTCCAAAGCTGGACGCTCCGGAAGTCATGGCCAAAGTCATCTTCCCGGATGGAACTCCAAGTCGAGTCACCGAACAGGCGACGGAGCGTATCGAAAAGGCCATTCTTGACATTAACAGAAAGCATTCGACACCCGAACGACCGTTGATGTTGGCTACTCATCGCATGGTTGGACTTGTGAAGGATGACGCACCAGGCGGCGGACAAACCACCGAAGGCAGTCATGCTGGATCTGTCTACGCGCAGCTTGTGGACAGCGGGCTTCGCGAGTTGACCAGTGAGCAGGTTGTTCAGGAGTGGCGAAATGCTGTCGGGCCCATCGCTGGGGTCGAAACCCTGACGTTCGGCTCACAATCTCGTGGTCCGGGTGGCAAGCCGATCGAATTCAAACTGCTGGCTCCATCGACCGACATGAAAGATCTGGAAGCGGCCGTTGAAGAAGTCAAAGCCAAGCTGGCGACTTACAAAGGTGTCTTTGACGTTTCTGACGATTCACGTCCCGGAAAATGGGAGCTGCAATTGCGTGAAAAAGACAATGCCGTGGCGCTCGGTGTTCCGCTCGAAAGTATCGCTCGTACGGTTCGCGCATCGTATTATGGTGAAGAAGTCATGCGACTGCAGCGTGGTCGCCACGAAGTCAAATTGATGGTGCGATATCCAGAAGAGGATCGCAAGTCCCTGGCTCGCTTCGATGACATCCGTGTTGATGGCGGCGACGGTGTTCAACGACCGATCACGGAACTGGCCGATGTGTCGGTGAGTCGAGGATACTCGGAAATCAACCGTATCGATCAGAAACGATCAATTACGATTTCGTCGGACATCGACGAAAAAGAGGGCAACGCGAAGGAGATTGTGAGCAACCTGCAGAAGACTTTTATGCCCGATCTTCTGAAGAAATACCCGTCCTTGCGAGTTCGCTGGGAGGGACAGCAGGAGCAGGATACAGAGTCCGTCCAAAGCCTCGGCATTGGACTCGGCATCGCTCTGATCGCGATGTACGTTCTGCTGACGATGGAGTTCACATCCTACGGCCAGCCGATGGTCGTCATGGCGATCATTCCCTTTGGTATTGTCGGCGCGGTCATCGGGCATTGGGTGATGGACCTGCCTCTGACATTGTTCAGCATGCTGGGACTTGTCGCGTTGACCGGGATCGTGGTCAATGACTCGATCGTTCTCGTCGACTTTATCAACAGTGCTGTGCGTGGCGGGATGCCTTTAAACCAGGCCGTGCTCGAAGCAGGCGGTCGACGATTTCGCCCCGTGATGCTGACATCGCTGACGACGATTGCGGGCCTGGCTCCAATTCTGACGGAGACATCCTTCCAGGCTCAGTTGGTGATTCCGATGGCTGCCAGCCTGTGTTTCGGTCTGATGACATCAACCGTGCTGGTGCTGGTCCTTGTCCCCACGTTCTATCTTATCTACGCGCGAGTCTTTGGAGTCACGGTCGATGAGAAATCCCCGGAAGCCGCCGGCGTCACGCCACTGGTGGAGTTGTAAAGGCATCCGTGAACGATCCGGTCCGCAGAGATGGGAGCTTATCGAGCCAGTGCTGCCAGCAGAGGATTTTCGCGAATGATATCAATGCTTTGATTCAGTGACTCAACAATTTCCGGCAACAGAGCATCCGCATCGTCGGATGGGATCTGGCATGTTCCCGCCGCAGAATGTCCGCCGCCACCATGCTTCAGCATGAGTTTGCCGACATCAACAGGATTTGTGCGATTAAGCACTGACTTGCCGACCGCCAGCACGGTCATGCCGGGCTGTCGACTTCGCAACAAGTGAACCGACACATTGCATTCCGGCAGCAGCGCGTAAGACAGGAATCGGTTGCCGCAGTAGATCACATCTTCAAAACGAAGATCGATGACGGCCACGTTCCCGTAGATGCCGGAACACCGGGCCACCTGGTCGCAGTAGTCGGACCGCTGACTGTTATAGAGGTCAACTCGTTCACGGACGTCCTGCAGGTGCAGGATATCTTCGATCGAGTGACTGCGGCAATAATCAACGAGAGCCATCATCAGTTGATAGTTGGAAATTCGGAACTCACGGAAACGCCCGAGGCCGGTCCGCGGATCCATCACGAAATTCAGCAGGTCCCAGCGTTTGGGGGACAGAATATCTTCACGAGAGAATCGGCCTGAGTCGCACTTGTCGACCGCTTCCATCATTTCTGTGCTGATATGGCGAAAACGCGCCGCCCCGCCAAAGTAGTTGTAGACAACTCGTGCAGCCGAATCGGCGTCCGGGTCGAGAATGTAATTCTGCCGAATGGTTTGTCCGTTCCGGATCACTTCGCTCGCATGATGATCGAAGCACAAATGGCAACTGGCCACATAAGGCAGATTGGTGATGATATCACGAGCCGTGACTTCGATCAGGCCGTCCTGCATATCTTTCGGATGCACAAACATAATGTCGTCCAGCATCTGCAGTTCACGCAGCAGTGCGGCACTGACGAGGCCGTCGAAGTCACTTCGAGTAATCAAGCGATAGTTGAAGGTCTGCAGGGGCATAGGAATCACTCTGCCAGAGAGAGTCGAGGATCAACTGCTCAAGTCACGGGGAATCAGGGAACGAGCCGTTGAAACCTAGTTCGGGATTTTGGGACGTGTTGCATTTGTGATTCGAATCTTGCGTTTCTGGACTGTCTCTCGGAGAGGTATGTTCCGGTCGTAATGATCATACGGAGGAACATTTGCGGTCGCCGATTCGATTTGGCGGCGGGTGGAGTGCGACGCTTGTTCGCAGCCCGGTTCGTGAGAATTCGGTGCAACTCCACGGTATGTCTCCAAAAAGCTCGCGAATCCGCCGACTCGCTCAAATAACGCTCGGCTGATCGACATCGAAAGCAGGCCCGGGGCTCTATTCGTCACCTGAGTGGACAGTCCGTGCCATACACGTGATGAGGACTTGATACGATATCTCGAGCCGTTCGATCAGGTGCCTCATCGAAAGGTCTTCGGGAATCTGGCGATTGGAGACGGCCGGAATTCGCAACTCCGAGCGCAAAAACCTATCGTTCCGACTTGAAGAATGAAACGTTCACCCCAGGTCTGGTCATGATCGCTGTCCGTATATTGCTGTCTGCTCTGCTGGCCATCATTTGTGCCGCCACACTTTTGCCTCAACCTGGCTTTGGTGCAGATCAGGAATCGGGGATACAGAGGAGCCTCCTGGCTGCGGCAGCCGCCCAACAAATGACAGAGGAGATGGACGCTCCTGCAGCCGTTTCACAGAACACTCCGAATTCGCCAGCGGAAGAATTCCTCGAAGAACAGAACCGGCGAGCCGCTGCGGCGTCCGGGACGAACAACTCCGGCTGGCTGCTCGTGGCCTACTGTGCGGCCATTGTGACCGCTTCTATTGGCGGCGGCTGGCTTCCATCGTTGGTGAATCTGACACATACTCGAATGCAGACCATCATCAGTTTTGTTGGTGGACTGATGCTGGGGATTGCGGTTTTCCATTTGTTTCCTCATTCGATTCACGGCAGTCAGTCAGCGGATGATTCGGCGTGGTGGATGATGGCCGGCATCATCACGATGTTTCTGCTGATTCGCTGCTTCCATTTTCATCATCATGGCCCGCTGGAAATCTCAACGGCTGAAGAAGACCCCTGTGCCAGCCATCGCGGCCATGATCATGACCACTCGCATGACCATGGTCACCACCATCATCCGCATGATCATGACCATGACGATGCTCCGAAGTCACCCTTCACGATCCTGAATGCTGCACAGATTTCATCGCGTCAGCCGTCGCCGCAACCGCACTGTCATCATGCACATCAGCTGAGCTGGCTCGGGATTACTCTGGGGCTGTCCCTGCATACTCTGATCGACGGTATGGCTTTGGCGGCCAGTGTTCAGGCGGAGTCGACTTTTCGGGCTGTAACACTGGTTTCAGGGCTCGGGACGTTTCTGGCAATTATGTTACACAAACCGCTTGATGCGGTTTCGATTTCGTCGCTGATGGCAGGTGCCGGCTGGTCAACTCGCTCCCGTTTTCTGGTGAGCATCATCTTCTCGACGATGTGCCCTATCGGAGCTCTGCTTTTTCGTTTTGGGATCTCCCTGTTCGGCAGTTATCAGGACGCCTTTGTCAGTTCCTCCCTTGCGTTTTCGGCCGGTGTGTTCCTGTGTATTTCGCTGAGTGACCTGCTGCCGGAAATGGAGTTTCATGCTCACAATCGAGTCCGTCTGACAGCAGCCTTGCTGGCGGGAATCCTGCTGGCCTATGGAATTACATTTCTTGAGCCAGGTCATTTGCATTAACTGTACTCATTGAGAAACAGGTCATCGACATGAGAACGCGGCGATCGATTCTGCAGGCGGGACTGTCGGGACTGGTCGGCTCAGCGATTCCACAGGCCTGGCCACTGACTTCTGTTGAAGCCGCCGGAACCAGACGCAAGTTGCCCGTTGCGGCGGTTGTATCCGTCTACACACCGAACAGCCATGCGGATGTCCTCGCAGGCAAGATTCTTGAGGGCTATCAGCAGGATGGCGGAGCAGGTCCAGACCTGGAACTCGTTTCCCTGTTTACAGATCAGGTACCGCCTCAGGACATGAGCCGCGAGAAAGCAAAGCGACATGGTTTCCGAATCTCCGAAACCATCGACGATGCGCTGACCTTCGGGACCGATCGGCTGCAGGTCGCGGGAGTCCTGTGCATCGGCGAACACGGCCAGTATGAACTGACTCCCGAGACGGGCCAGCGGATGTATCCTCGTCGTCGGTTCTTCGATGATGTTGTGCAGACATTTCGCCGATGTGATGAAGTGGTCCCGGTGTTCAACGACAAGCACCTGGCGTATCGCTGGAACGATGCAAAGACCATGTATGAGACGGCTCGAGAACTCAACATCCCCTTTCTCGCCGGATCGTCACTGCCAGTCGCGTGGCGAGAGCCATCATTCGTTTTAGCAGCGGGTGCAGAAGTCGAAGCGGCTCTCTCGATTGGTTACGGGGGATTTGAGGATTATGGCTTTCACGCGTTGGAAGCCCACCAGTGCCTGCTGGAGAAACGCCGCGGCGGAACCGGAATCAGGGCCGTGCGGGCATTGAAGGGCGAAAGACTTCGTGAGAGTGAAGCGGCCGGACTTTGGTCCTCGGAGCTTTTTGCAGCCGCGCGAAAACGGATGCCGGGATATCCGGAAGACACGGCCAGCTGGAAGCCAGCGGAGAATTCGGCCGTCTATTTGCTGGAGCATCAGGACGGTTTCCGGTCGGCGGTGATCATGGCGAATGGTCTCGCAGATCAATTCACGACGGCCCTGAAGATCAAGGAACAGGCTGAGCCTGTGGGCACCTGGTTCAGGCTCCAGGAGGTTCCTCCCTTCGGCCATTTTGCGTGCCTTCTGCGAGCAATCGATCACACATTTCATACTCGGGTAGCCGCGTATCCGATTGAGCGAACGTTGCTGACCACCGGAATCCTTGATCGCATTATGCAGAGCCTGGCCCAGAACGGTCGACGAATCGAAACTCCGGAACTGGCGATTGAGTATTCGCCGACCGACTGGCCCTATGCAAATCAGAACTCGGGTTCGAGCTGCATGCAGTAGGAATGCAACCAGAGGTCATTGAGCGAGCCGTCAGCTCACTTCTTTTCGATTCGATAGAGATGCGTGCCGGTTCGCAGGAAGATCGCCCGATCAACCATGGCCGGAGTCGCCAGAGTCCGTCCGTCCAGGGAGTTCGTCGCGAGCACTTCATACTTCCGGCCTGGGGCTATGACCGTTGTTTTGCCTTCTTCGTCAAGCAGGTAGATTTTTCCATCCGCCAACGTTGGCGATGCAGAAAAATTCCCGCCAATTCTCTCCTGCCAATGCTGAGTCCCACTGACAGCATCCAGGCATGTCGCGATCCCATTGTCGCTTACCAGATAGAGTTCATCACCCACGAGCAATGGTGACGGATTGAGTGGAGCCGCCTTCTTCATATTCCAGCCGAGATGAGATTCTGTCACATCACCGGTGCCGTCCACTTTTACGGCATAGAACTCCGGACGATCGTAGCCCGAGCTGATAAACACCAGCCCTTTGCCAACGACTGGACGTGGTACGTTTGAGTAACCGTCATACCGAAACCACCAGTATTCTTCGCCGTTACGGGGGTTGTAAGACACGATGCTGTCAGCTCCGCTGCTCAACAGCTGGATGGTTCCATTGATCTCGGTCAGCAGTGGCGTCGTATAGGCCATCGGCACGTTGGATTTTCCAGTGAGTCGATCTTCGCCGATGTGCTCACGCTTTTTCTTCCAGCGAATTTCTCCCGTATTCTTATCGAGCGCCACAACAAACTGGATGTCGGAGCCGTCGCAATTCAGAATCAGCAGGTCTTCAAAAATGACTGGTGAACCACCTGGACCGTGGCGATGATTATGTTTTAGTTCCTGCGTCTTCCAGACAACAGTCCCATCTGTTTTCAGGCAGGCCGTACCGTGAGCACCATAATGCACGTAAACTCGATCGCCTTCAATCAATGGCGTTGGTGAAGCGTGGCTGTTTTTCGAATGAACCGGGCCAGGCTCGGCGATTTCAAATACGGTGATGTCATGCAGTGTTTTTCCCGTCGCCCGATCCAACGCGATGGCGTGCAGTTTTTTGCCGTCGTCGATCGCCGAGGTAATCCAGATCTGATCGCCCTGAATCGCAGGAGAAGACCAGCCCAGTCCGGCGACCGGAACTTTCCACATCACGTTTTCCGTTTCGCTCCATGTGACCGGAAGATCGGTTGCGTCGGAATGCCCCTGACCGCCGGGCCCCCGAAACTGAGGCCAATCAGCCGCCTGCCCCTTTGACACACCAACCATGCACAACAGCATCAGCAAACATCGGCACATAAACAACCTCCGGGCGGGTAAGCAGAATAGGCGGGCTGGCATCGTGGTGCATCACGATCAAGAATGCAAGAGACCAACCTGTCAACGCCGCCACAGGGTGCAGTCGCAGGTTCATCCGGGAAAGCTGGCTGTCAAACGATGTTCCGTTCAGAAAGAACGGTCGGATCGCAGGCCGTCGCCGGTTGAAGCGACGTGCGGATCCGGTTAAAAGCCGCAGTGTCTAAGCTGAAAGGACGTGCGGACAGATGAGTATTGTCAACGTCCTGACAGGCAATGTCTTGTTTGGGCCTGAGCAAAGGGTAGTTTCAGATGATGTCAGAGTCTGCAATCCGCGAGAAAAAGGATCTGCTGCGAAAGCAGGCCCATGCCAACCGAAATGCTCAGGAAAACAAAGATGAATTGAGCCGTCGAATTGTGGGCGCATTTATGGCTTTGCCGGAATATGCGACCGCTGAAGTCGTCATGTTTTATATCGACGTCCGCAGCGAAGTGCGTACTCGCCTGGACCTCGAACTGGCTCTGAAATCCGGCAAGACGATTGTCGTCCCCTGGTGTAACGCCGAAGGCGAACTCGAATTGTTCCGTCTCGACAGCATGGACGAACTGGAACTTGGAATGTATCGCATTCTCGAGCCAAAAGCCGAACTGCGCACATTGCCCGAAAAGCAGGTTGACGTCGAATCGCTCGACCTGATCATGGTCCCTGGCGTGGGATTTGATCGCCGAGGTGGTCGGATGGGACACGGTAAAGGCTATTACGACAAACTGCTGCAGCATGCTCGCCGCGACACGCCACTGATCGCGCTGGCTTTCGAGTGCCAGCTGTTCGATGAGATTCCGGTCGCTCACCACGACATTTTCATGGATAAGATCGTCACTGAAGATCACGTGTATCAGGGAAAAGGTCGATGACCAGTGCCGGTTCGAAATGCATGATTGAAGATACATACGCCGAAGCCTTCCGCAGTCTCTATGTTGAGTTTCTGATCACGGCTCGCGACCGCAAATGGCTCGATCACGCCATCAATGCTGCGACGGGATATGGCTCTTCCACAATCATGTGTGACTGCGAAGCCGGTCTGGACCGATACGTCGGCCCGGGTGGTGATGAGTCGTTTGCGACTCCGGATGGCCGACCAGGAGCCATCTGTCAGCTTCACGTACCTCGCTTCTGGAAACATCGCGTCGAAGCTTTGGAAAAGGCTCTGCTGGCACGAGTTTGCCAGAACGTTCTGACCTGTGCAACGACCGCCTGTTTCTCGCTCAGCCAGACAGAACCGTACTATCGTCTGGGGCGGAAACTGTCGTTTTTTGGTGATGGCTACGAACAGGTTGAAGACCGCTTTGGACGCAAAATGTGGGTTGTCCCCACGATGGGCGGTGAGTTCTGCATCGATCGTCGATTCGGCTATCACGACGGTGTCATGGGCGGAAATCTCTGGTTCATGGCGACGAGCGAAGACGCGTCGCTGGAAGCGGCTGAACGCGCTGTGGAAGCCTGTCAGCATGTTCCCGGCGTAATTACTCCGTTCCCTGGTGGTGTTGCGGCCAGCGGATCCAAGGCGGGAAGTAAGCATAAGTTTCTGTTCGCCAGCACGAACCATCCGTTCTGTCCGACCCTGAAAGGTCGTCCGGGAGTCGATTCACAAATCCCGGATGGCATCAAGTCCGTGATGGAAATCATCATCAACGGCCATGATCTCGTAACCGTCAGTGCGGCAACTCAGGCGGCAATCAAAGCCGCATCAGTTGTTCCCGGTGTAGAAAAGATCACAGCTGGAAATTACGGCGGCCGACTGGGCAAAGCCTGGGTTTGGCTGATCCCGGAAAATCACAAAGAAGTCTAGCGCATTGTCTGTGCTAAGATGTGGGGTTCGTCATTCCCGCGGAGGCGGGAAGCCAGCTTTCCGCACAATGGATTTCCGCCTGCGCGGGAATGACCACCAATCGAGAAATCATGCTTTGACAAACCACTAGCCAGAAATCTCCAATTTCGTGCATGGCTTCCGCACCCGGTGGGAAACCGCGAGGACTCTGATAGACTCCGCAAAGACTTGAGCGGTGAGCCGACGAATGGCGTTGGTCCGTTGAAAGTCGCCGCAGATTTTGCAGTGAGTTGACGGACGAATGGCGGACCTGAGCGTCAGTCTTAATCGGCTGACTTTGAAAAATCCAATTCTGGTAGCTTCCGGCACGTTTGGCTATGCGAAGGAGATGACCGCATTCGTGGATTTTGCTCAGCTGGGGGGCATCATTCCGAAGACGGTGACGCCTCAGCCGCGTCCCGGAAATCCACCGCCGCGAACCGTCGAAACTGCCAGCGGTATGCTGAATTCCATCGGGCTCGACAACGACGGATTCGACCAGTTTGTCACTGAGAAATTGCCGTATCTCACAGGCCTTGGGACTTCGATCGTCGTCAATATTGCGGCTAAGACGAACGATGATTTTCGCAGGATGGCCAGTCGCCTGAATGAAGTCTCCGGCGTCGCGGCGATAGAGCTGAACATTTCCTGCCCCAACGTTTCCGGCGGAGTGGATTTCGGAACAGATCCAACGCTCGCGGCTGAAGTTGTCGCGGCGGTGCGGGAGTCATGCAACATCCCGGTTATCGCGAAGTTGACGCCCAATGTGACCAGCGTTGTGCCCATTGCCAAAGCTGTCGCCGATGCCGGAGCGGATGCGGTTTCACTGATCAATACGTTTCAGGGAATGGCGGTTGACTGGAAACGCCGTCGACCTGTTCTGGGAAATGTCCTGGGCGGTCTCAGTGGTCCGGCGATTAAGCCGCTTGCGCTGCGAATTGTGTGGCAGGTTTCGCAACAGGTGAAGATTCCGATCATCGGCATCGGTGGCATTCAGTCGATTGACGACGTCATGGAATTTCTGCTTGTCGGTGCCACCGCCGTGCAGATTGGAACGGCCAATTTTTACAATCCCGGGCTGGCCAATCAGATCATTCGCGAACTTCCGGACGCATTGGCGACTCTTAAGGCCGACTGTATCAAAGACGTCGTCGGAACACTGCAGATTCCCAAACGCGATTGATTTCCTCTCCGGCCAGAACTCACAAACCCAGCATCCCGCGTTCAATTCACCTTTCACTTTCTGACGTGATCTCATTATGAAAGTTCTTTCCGGCATTCAGCCAACCGGACGATTCCACTGGGGCAATTACTTCGGCGCGATTCGCCAGTACATTGCGTTGCAGGGACAGGAGCAATCGTTTTACTTCATCGCGGATCTGCATGCTCTGACGACTGTTCGCGATCCCGCCGTCCTTCGTCAGAACATCAAAGACGCTGCGCTCGATCTGCTGGCACTGGGACTTGATCCGGCGAAGGCGACCTTGTTTCGCCAATCGGATGTCCCCGAAGTCACAGAACTCACGTGGCTGCTGATGACGATTACTCAGATGCATTTGCTGGACAAGTGCCATGCCTTCAAAGACAAGAAGGCTAAAGGCATTGCGGCAGATGCAGGATTGTTTACTTACCCGGTGCTGATGGCCGCCGACATCCTGATCTATGACAGCACCACCGTGCCGGTCGGTGCGGACCAGATTCAGCATGTTGAAGTGACTCGCGATCTTGCTCAACGCTTCAATGCGACTTACGGCGAAACGTTGCATCTGCCGGAAGCGTATGTTCTGGACGATTCAGCCAAGGTGCCAGGCACGGATCGCGAGAAGATGTCGAAGAGCTATAACAATACGATCCCGATCTTCGAAACTCCGAAAAAGTTGCGCAAAATCATTATGTCGATCCAGACGGATTCGACTCCCATGGAAGCGGCCAAGGTTCCGGAGACCTGCGCGGTGTACCAGCTCTTCAAACTCTTCGGCACTCCCGAGCAACAATCCGCGCTGGCCGATCGTTATCGAGCTGGTGGCATGGGTTACGGAGAAGCCAAAGAAACGTTGTATCAGGCAGCGATGACTCATTTTGGTGAAGCCTTCGAACGCAGAACTCGCTTTGAAGCAGCGCCCGATCAGGTCGAAGACATCCTTCGCGAAGGTGCTCATCGAGCCCGAACGAAAGCTCGCGAAGTTGTCGAACGAGTCCGCTCAGCCTGCGGCCTGACGGCAAAGCCGGTGTGATTTTCGAAAACGACAAAAAGCGAAGAACGATGGTAACATCTCCGCTGGGCCTCACCGTGCTGCGCCGGAGCAGCATGGGAACAGCTGCTCTGGCTAAAATCCTGCGACGATTGCCATTAAACGAATCCAGCCGAGACAACGACAGTTTCGTTGCATTCGCTGCGGAGCGGAAGTTGATTCGGAAATGTTGCGCGAGTGGGCCTGTGCATAACGTGAAGATCTGCCAGGATCGAACGCCCCGTGACTGATCGTGATGATTTGCGTGCTTCAATTATGTTGGCCAATCTGACATACTTTCGGCAGGCTGGAGCGGGTTTTCCTGTTGGAAGAACAGAGTACAAAGGTTCGCTGTGTCAGAAACCAAGGTTACGACCAAGTCAGAGTCACTGCCGGTGATCGGGCAGTCTATTCCTTATGATCGATTTCTGGACTGCGTCCACTGCGGTCTTTGTACCGCGTCGTGTCCGACGTATGTCGAAACAAGCGACGAAAATGACAGCCCGCGAGGCCGAATCTATCTGATGCGATCGGTGATCGATGGACGGCTCGATCTGACCGACAAGGTGCGGCATCATCTGGATTTGTGTCTCGACTGTCGCAGCTGCGAAACGGCTTGCCCGAGCGGTGTTCAATATGGGCGACTCATCGAACCGTTTCGTGTTGAGATGCATCAGGTGCCAGCCGCCGGAACGTCCGCAGCTTCGAACCATGGTCAGCGGCCGGTGGCTCACAAGCCGGATTGGTTTCATCGCTGGATCATGTACGGCCTGTTTCCTGATCGTCACCGCATGAAACTCGCGCTGACTCCCGCGCGATGGATGCAGCGACTGGGGCTGGATCGATTCATGGAACAGGTGGGGCTGACGAAACTGCTGCCCGAGCGATTGCAGAGAATGCAGTCGCAATTGCCAACACTGAAGTCTCCTTTGCCCGAACTGCCTGAGTTCCTGCCGGCTCAGGGACCTCGCCGTGCGCGAGTCGCATTGTTCATTGGCTGTGTGGCCGATGCAATGTTTCGTCATGTTCACTGGGCGACGGCCAGAGTGCTTCAGGCCAATGGCTGTGACGTTGTGATTCCGGGGAATCAGGGCTGCTGCGGAGCGATACATTATCACAGCGGCGCTTCGGAGCCGGCTCTGGGGCTGATCAGGCAGAACATGACGGCGTTCGAAGACAAAACGCTGGATGCCATCATCGTGAATGTTGCGGGGTGTGGGGCGATGCTGAAGGACTACAGCCATATCGCCGAGGAACTCAATCATCCTCCGGGAACGTCAGCGACTGCATCTCATGATCAGAATTCCCCGGAAGCAAAGTTCAGTCATCGGGTTAAAGATGTCAGTGAATTCCTGATGACTCTCGGGCCAATCAAGCCTCAGGGAAGAGTTGACGCTGTCGTTGCGTATCAGGATGCATGTCATCTGCAACATGCTCAAAAGATTCGCCAGCAGCCTCGGGACCTGCTGAAACTGATTCCGGGAATTGCCGTACGTGCTATCGCGGAACCAGAACTGTGCTGCGGTGCAGCCGGCAGCTACAACCTGACTCAGCCGGAAATGGCCGATCGTCTGGGACAGCGAAAAGTTCAGTGCCTGCTGGACGTCCAGCCGGATCTGATTGTGTCCGGAAACGCGGGATGCTCACTGCAGTTACAGGCTCAGCTCAAGAAACAGGGAAAGGCCGTTCCCGTTGTCCATCCCATGGAACTGCTGGATTTGAGCTATCGAGGCGGAAGACTGAGCGAACTATGACGGGTGAGTATCTGGATGACTTTCCGAAAAAGGTCCTCCGCTTCGTTCGACGATCACAATTATTTTCGAAAAACTGCATACTGGCGGGAAGTTTCACAGGATCTGAAATCGGGGAGGGGTGTTGAACCCTCACGGCTCGGGGATGATTCCTCGGTTTCCGTCCACAGCCTTTCTTTACCAGGAGCACCCTCGATGACAACTACTCGGTTTTTGCGACAGGTCGCCGTTCTCGGCCTGATTGCCGTGTTGACAGTAACTGCAGCCCAGGCTCAGGACGGTGGCGGCGGACGCCAGCGTGGGGGTCGTGGATTTGGTGGACCGGGTGGATTCGGCGGCGGTGGTGGTCCAGGCGGAATGTTCGGCGGGCCTCGAATGGACCGCGCTGCCATGCTTCGGATTGATAAGGTTCGACAGGAACTGAAGATTGAGGAAGCTCAGGCGGCCACAATTGACGCGGCTCTGGACGCTTACAACGAACAGCGAAACTCAAACCCGCGAATGGATCGCGATGCCTACGACAAGCTGTCCGAAGAAGAGAAGACCGCTTATCGCGAAAAATCCGACAAAGAACGAGCGGAACTGAGCAAGAAGACTGATGAGATTTTGGTGGCTCTGCTGGAGGCCCCACAGGTCAAGCGCCTTGATGAAGTCACGATTCAGGCTCGCCTCTCGATGTCTGCAGCAAACACTCTGAAAGCTGACGACATCAAGTCAAAGCTGATGATCACTGACGAGCAGGTTGCCAAGCTGGACGAAGTGCAGAAGACAATGGAAGAAGAACGCCAGAAGGCCATGCAGGAAGCCTTCGCAAATGCTGGTGGACAAGGCGGAGATCGCGAAGCAATGCGAGCAAAGATGACCGAAATGATGACAGCGTTCCAGAAAAAGTCGACCGAAGCTGCAGTTGCAGTGCTGAACGATGACCAGAAGAAGTCTCTCGAAGAAATGAAGGGCGCACCGTTTGAACTGACGATGCGTGACTTCATGGGCGGCCGCGGGTTCGGTGGCCCTCCAGGTGGCGGACGCGACGGCGGTGGCCGTGATGGTGGTCGCGGCAACGGCGGCGGTGGCCGTCCTCCAGCAGAGTAGTCACGTCGGCAGATCAGGCCAAATTAGAATTTAAAATGGGGCAACGGAAAAACCGTTGCCCCTTTTTTGTTTTGTGATCATCCCTGGCGACATTGCATTTCCAGATTTTCAAAACTGGCACAGCAGCCTGCCAGCGGACCGCTTATGCCGAAAGTCCCGAATGCCTCAGCGCGAAGATGCACGCTCTGTGCGAACTGGCACAGAGAACGCTTCTTTGACTCGTGGCATTTTCGATGCCCTTCCTGCTTCAAAGAACATCTTCAATTCTCGACCAGATTGGCACTGATGGATGTGCTTGACAGGGACGCTGGAGACGATCACCCTGATACATGTTTGAACATTGGTTGTTGGGCTGCTTTTGAATTCGGTAAGGTTTCCTCACGACGGAGTCCACAAAGAGCATCTATTGAAACTGCAGGAGAGATTAATGACTTTGGACCACAGACAGTCACCCGGGAAACTCCGAGGTGTTTTCGAAGTTCCAAAGGCAAGCTCTGCTGTGTTCCGGTTTAAGCTCGGGTTCAATATGTGACTCTCTGATGTTTGCCCTCTTCGATCAGGGATTTAATAATCAAAGGGCCAGCAATTAACGGCCTGAAGTCATAACAAGGGATCTTGTATGTCTGCGATACGCTGCTTCACCGTCCCAGTCTTGTGCCTTGTCTCAATCACTTCACCCGTTTTGGGGGGTGATGTGATCGAGTTCAATCGTGACATTCGTCCGATTCTGAACGACGCCTGTTTTGCCTGTCACGGTCCTGACAGCGCTTCGCGAAAAGGTGACCTTCGCCTTGATCAGCGCGATGCTGCCGTTGAAAAATCCGCGATCGTGGAAGGCAAGCCCGAAGAAAGCGAAATGATTCGCCGGATCCTGTCGGATAATCCGGAGGAAATCATGCCTCCGCCGGAACTCAAAAAGACTCTCAGCCCGGAACAGAAAAAGCTGCTTGCCGACTGGATCAAATCCGGCGCTCAGTATCAGCAGCATTGGTCTTATATCGCTCCGGTTCGCCCCGCAGTTCCCGTGGTTCCGGAATCACTCCGGGCCACTCATGGAAACTGGCCGAAGAACCCCATTGACAATTTCGTTCTGAGCAAACTTGCGGCACACGGACTCACTCCGGCTGATGAAGCCGATCGTCGCACGCTGGCTCGTCGAGCCAGTTTCGACATTACGGGTCTGCCTCCGAAATGGGAACAGGTGGAAACCTTTGTCAACGACAAATCCGCAGATGCCTACGAAAAGTACGTCGACATGCTGTTGGCATCTCCGCAGTGGGGCGAACATCGAGGCCGCTATTGGCTGGACTACGCTCGCTACGCGGACACTCACGGAATTCACTTCGATAACTATCGTGAGATGTGGGCGTATCGTGACTGGGTGATCAAAGCGTTCAATCAGAACATGCCATACGATCAATTCACGATCGAAAACCTGGCCGGCGATTTGCTGCCCAACGCCACGCTCGACCAAAAAATTGCCTCAGGCTTCAATCGTTGCAATATGACAACGAACGAGGGAGGAATCATCGATGAAGAGTACGCCGTGCTCTACACACGCGACCGAACCGAAACGGTGTCTGCCGTTTGGATGGGACTCACCGCAAACTGTGCCACTTGTCATAGTCACAAGTTTGACCAGTTGAGCCAGAAGAGTTCTACGAGATGTCTGCGTTCTTTAACAATACAACGCAGCCTGTACGTGACGGCAATATCAAAGACACACCGCCCGTTATCCCGGTACCACTGGAAGCAGATCGAGCTCGCTTTGGAGAATTGCCTCCTCTAATCACCGCAGCTCGTGCGGCTGTCGAAGATCGTCGCGCGGGGGCAAGACCGGAGTTCAACACATGGATCGCCACGGCGAAACCGGAAACGCTGGGAGAACCGGTCTCGTCAGAAGGTTTGCATTTTCTTGCGGGTCTGAACGAAGGCGACGGGAAACTGCTGCACTACACACTCGATGGCAACGCGACTGAGGTTGCTCTGAATGACTCCGCAAAATGGCAGGACGGCCCCAACGGCAAGGCTCTGGAAGTTCAGGAGCCGCTTGTGACATCGCCACGGTGGGAGACTTCGAAGGCGATCAGCCCTTCTCGTGTGCCGCGTGGGTCAAGGTGCCGGCCAATGATGGTGGCGGAGCCATGGCGGCTCGCATGGAACCCGGCCCCGGATATCGCGGCTGGGACTTCTGGATGCAGCAACGACGCATCGGCATGCACATCGTCAATGCCTGGCCAGACAAAGGTCTGAAGGTTGTCAGCAAGGCTCAGGTTCCTGCCAATGAATGGGTCCATGTGGCTGTAACCTACGACGGCAGTCGCAAAGCATCGGGCCTGCAGGTGTACATCAATGGGGCAGTGCAGGAAAAGAACATCGAGAACGACAAGCTGGATGGTTCCACAATTCGCACCGAAACACCATGGCGAATCGGTCAGCGAGGTGGCAGCGAAGCGTTCACCGGTGCGCTGCAGGACCTGCGAATTCAGAAGCGTGTCCTGACAGCGGCGGAGATTGAGTCGCTGGCGAAACTGAGTCGATTTCAGGCGACTCTCGTGAAGGCTGCAGATCAGCGTACCGAGCAGGAAGTGAACGATCTTTATGCCTTCTGGCTCAAGAAGTTTGATGCTCCGTTCGCTGAGAAGTCTGCTGTTCTTGCGACACTGGAGAAAGAAGAAGCCGATATTCGAGCACGCGGCACGATTGCTCACGTCATGAATGAACGAGCCGAACCAGCGACGGCTTATGTTCTGTTCCGCGGTGAATATGATCAGCGACGCGAACAAGTGTTCCCGGCCACTCCGGCGGCGTTTCCCGCCTTCCCTGAAGCCGCTCCGAAGAATCGCCTCGGGTTTGCTCAATGGCTCTTGCGTCCAGAACATCCGCTGACAGCCCGAGTCACAGTGAATCGACTCTGGCAGGAAGTGTTTGGAACCGGGATTGTTCGCACGACGGGCGACCTTGGAGTCTCCGGAGAACTGCCGGTGAATCAGGACCTGCTTGATTGGCTGGCCATTGAGTTTCGAGAAGGCGGCTGGGATGTCAAGAAGTTCGTCAAGCTGATGGTCACATCCGCGACCTATCGACAAAGTGCAGCAGTCACGCCATTGAAGCTGGAGAAAGATCCCGCGAATCGTCTTCTGTCTCGCGGCCCACGATTCCGCATGGATGCCGAGATGGTGCGAGACAACTCGCTGGCCGTCAGCGGACTCCTGGTTCCCAGGATTGGTGGGCCGAGCGTACGACCTTATCAGCCGGAAGGTGTCTGGGAATCCATCGCGATGATCGGCAGCACGACTCAGCGGTACACCCGGGACTCGGGTGACAATCTCTACCGACGCAGTCTGTACACATTCATCAAACGCATGGCACCGCCGGCATCGCTGGATATCTTCAACTCGCCGAACCGTGAAACCTGTTTGGTTCGGCGTGAAAGAACGAATACGCCACTTCAGGCTTTGGTCACGATGAATGACGAACAACACGTTGAGGCAGCTCGAAGATTCGCCGAGCATATCCTGAAGAACGGTGGTGCTGACGATGTTCAGCGTCTGCAATTTGCGGCTCATCAATTGCTGTCGCGGGATTTCCGAGCGGATGAACTGTCAATTCTGAAAGACTCGCTGACACAACTGGCCGCGTTTTATAAAGACCATGCGAAAGAAGCTGGTGAATTGATTCAAACTGGTGAGTCAGAGCCGAATGCATCGTTCGATGCTGGCACGCTGGCGGCATGGACAATGCTGTGTAATGAGATGATGAATCTGGATGAAGTGTTGAACAAGTGAGACGATGTGCTTCGTAGGGTGTGACAAGTTCGCCCCGGCGAACGCAGGCACACCATTTGACAGAGAGTTCGAATAAGGGCGTGATTCGCAGGACCGGGGAGTGGTTACACGGAGGGCTGACGCCCTGCCCCTCGCCGGTTAAGTCAACTCAGGAGTATTCGACGATGAATTTATTCGAAGAACTCAAACAGAACATGACTCGGCGATATTTCTTTTCGCAGGGTTCGAATGTTATGGGAACAGCGGCCCTTGCGTCACTGTTGGGACAATCGGCGTTCGGTGGGGAAGAGGCTCCGAAGGGACATGCCGGGGCCGTGCCGACTCATTTCCCGGCCAAAGCGAAGCACATCATTTATCTGCACATGGTCGGCGGTCCATCACAACTGGACCTTTACGACTACAAGCCTCAGATGAATGACTGGTACGATAAAGATCTTCCGGAATCTGTTCGCAACGGACAGCGTTTGACGACCATGACGTCCGGACAGGCCAGGTTTCCCATTGCTCCATCGAAATTTAAGTTCGAGCAGGCCGGTCAGTGTGGCATGTGGGTCACGGAACTCCTGCCGTGGACCAAAAAGGTCGTCGACGACATGGCGTTCGTCCGCAGCATGTACACCGAAGCGATCAATCACGAGCCTGCGGTCAGCCTGTTGCAAACCGGAAATCAGGTAACCGGTCGACCATGCCTCGGATCATGGATGTCGTATGGTCTGGGCTCGCTCAACGAAAACTTGCCAGCTTTTGTCGTGATGGTGGCTCGCCCTACAAATACCGAACAGGTCCAGGCGATTTCCGCACGTCTGTGGTCGTCCGGTTACTTGCCCGGTGAATATGCCGCGACGTCATTTCGTTCATCCGGAGATCCGATTCTGTTTATCAATAATCCAAATGGGGTCACGTCGGATGTCCGTCGCACAACCCTTGATGGCATGAAGCGTCTCAATGAGCTGAATTATCAGCAGTTAGGTGACCCGGAAATCCATACTCGAATCCAGCAGTACGAACTGGCCTTCCGCATGCAGTCGAGCGTTCCGGAACTGACGGATCTGGCCTCGGAGCCGGAGTCGACATTTGAGCTCTACGGCGAAGCCTCAAAGAAAGGTGGCACACTGGCTAACACCATGTTGCTCGCTCGCCGCATGGTGGAGCGAGGAGTTCGTTTCGTGCAGATCTATCACAACAACTGGGATACTCATGCCAACGCCGCCGGCCGTCTGCCCGACCAATGTCGAGACCTCGATCAGGCAACTTACGGACTGATTACCGATCTGAAACAGCGCGGTCTGTTTGACGATACGATCATCATCTGGGGTGGAGAGTTTGGTCGAACGATCTATTCTCAGGGTGGCTTATCCAAAGAAAACTACGGACGAGACCATCATCCGCGATGTTTTACGATGTGGATGGCCGGCGGAGGTTTCAAGGGTGGCACGATTTACGGCGAAACAGATGATTTCAGCTACAACATCGTGCGTGATCCGGTCCATATTCGCGACTTCCACGCCACCGTGCTGAATCAGATTGGCTACGATCACCAGCGACTGACATTTAAGTATCAGGGACTCGACCAGCGACTGACGGGCGTCCTGCCGACGAAGGTCATCCAGGAATTGATTAGCTGACCCCGCTACTTTTTTTCGCTGAGCGGCACGTCTCGAAACTGTGTATGACACGCGACGCAATTCTTTGCGATCGTCTCGAAGGAGGCGGGCAATGCGTCCGGAACGGGAAGAACCGCGCCGGAGTTGTTCCACGTCGTCAATGCAGCTTCAAGCTCCGTTGCAGCCGTTTCCGACTCACGCAGCATGTTTCGGAACTCTTCCGGCTGCTTCGCAACTTTGTCGGTTCTCAGCAACTCTGAGAAATGTTCCCTGAGCAGCAGAACTTCCTGAGCGGGTTCAACATCCGGTCGCGAAACGGGAGATTTCCACCCGGCGGCGGCGATTATCTTGACGCGGTCCTGAGTATGTTCGAGATGAACCATGGCTTCGGCCATTGGAGTCAGCTCAGCCGATTCCGGAAAATCACCCTTCATCGCATCCAGCACTGCCACATCAATTTTTCGAGCCGACTCCGCTGACTGGTAGAGTCCGCGGTAATTAGGATTGGTACCGGCCAACTTCAGAATTGCTGACGACATAGACGGTTCGATCAGCCCCGCTGCAACACAGGCGACCGCAGCGGCTGCCGGGCTTCGATGTTTGCCGTGATGACAATGGATATAGATCGGACCTTCGGAGTCCCGAACCGCCTTCGCAAGTTCAACAGATCGCTGCTCCGGAATCCCGTCGTACGAGTGCGGCAGATGGATGTACTTGAATCCATGTTTCCTCGCCAACTCAAGATCGGGCCTGGCTCCATCCACACTGATGATGGTTTTTATGCCCAGGTCCCGCAACTCCTGAAACGCTTCTTCACCGTCGGGCTGTCCGCCGGAAATCACTTTTTCATGGATCCGAATGGCATTGGGCAAATGTGCGGACTTAAGCTTCTGCGGCAGCGTCGCTTTGTCGGTCTCGAGCCTGGCATTTTCAATCACGGGGACTTCAGCGCCTGCTTGTGCTGGCTCCGGTAACTGAGTCTCGGTCGGAGTGTTCACTTGTGACTCTGACTGCGTTTCCGGAGCAGTTTCCTGAGAGCAACCAGACCACAACACGACGCCAAATAACGCGGCTGCAGAAATGGAGACGACCGAATGACACTTCATAACCTTCTCACACATTCCGGAGGAACACGGCCTCTTTCGACATTCGGCCAGTTTCATCAGAGATTAAACCCATTCGGCTTCTATCATCCAGAATAAGACAGACTACGAGTGTTCCTGAACCCGTTTTTTGTTTCACATTTTCAGACTTTTGCACAATCCAGAACGCGGCACGGGCCTTTTCGACGACCGTTTTGACAAATGCTTAAGCGAAACAGCTCTTACAACAGGCTGTGTGGAAACAGTTTTTCACAGGAGCTCAGTATCTCGTTGTCGCTTAATGCAATCCGTACCGTCCCATTTTGTAATGCAGTGTCCGAATGCTGATCCCAAGTCGCTGGGCCGTCTTTTCTCGATGGAAATCACAGGCTTCGAGAGCCGTTGCAATGGCCGATCGTTCGCAGTCTTCCACGGCCTCAGCCAGAGTCCGGACGATGGCGGTACGCGATGTCGTCCGCGGCGTTAGTTCAGGAGGCAGATCGGAGGCCTGAATATGATCGCCGGTGAGTGTTACCACAAGCCGTTCAATCATGTTCCGCAGTTGTCGAACATTACCTGGCCACGGCGCGTGCATCAGGATCTGCATCGCTTCCGGCGTCACTTCGCGATACGTGCGGTTGTGACGTTCACAAAAGTGACGAAGAAAGTGTTCAACCAGCAAAGGAATGTCTTCACGCCGATCGCGGAGCGAAGGAACCTGAATTGGGACCACATTGAGTCGATAGTACAGATCTCCGCGAAACGAACCGTCATCGATTAACGCCTGCACGGATTTGTTGGTCGCGGAGAGGACACGGACATTAGTCTGCAGGATCTGCTCACCACCAACTCGTGTCAGTTGTCGCGTTTCGAGAACTCGCAGAAGATCGATCTGGCTCTTTGTCGACATCTCCGTCACTTCATCCAGAAACAACGTGCCGCCATCAGCCTGTTCAAAGCATCCTGGCTTTTGTCGCATTGCTCCACTGAACGAACCTTTTTCATGCCCGAACAGTTCACTCTCCAGAAGTGACTCCGGCATTGCTCCCAGATTCACCGCCAGGAACGGCCCCGCGCTGCGATCGCTCAGATTATGCAGAGCTCTCGCAATGAGTTCTTTTCCCGTACCGCTTTCACCGTGAATCATGACCGTGGCATCGGTGCCGGCGACCTGACGAATCTGGTGAAAGACATCCTGCATGGCGGTACATGTGCCAATGATGTTGGAGATTTCACCGGCGTTTGCGAGTTGTCCGCGAAGCTGTCGGTTTTCCTTTTGAAGCAGACAGTGTTCTTTGGCTCGGCGAACCTGCTGACGAACGAGATTCAGGTCCAGAGGCTTGGCAATAAAGTCAAACGCACCGGCTCGCATCGCTTCGACGGCCGTCTCGACCGTTCCGTGGGCCGTAATCACGATGACGGCGGTCTGAGGTCGAATCAGCAGCATTTGACGCATCAGCTCGATGCCGTTTACTCCGCAATTCAGGCGAACATCAACGATCACAAGCTGATAGTCTGACTGCTGGAAAAGCTTCAGAGCTGCGTCACCATCCTCGGCCGTCGCGATGGCTGTCGCTTCATTCGTCAGACCCTTGGCAAGGCCGGAGCGAATATTGGGTTCGTCGTCTACGATGAGGATTCTAAAATTGAAGTTGTTCATGAGGCCTCGTCCACTGGAAGCAACACTGTGAATTCAGTGCCGGGCTGGCCACCACGTTCTTCGCCCGTGCGAAAATCGATCGTGCCTCCATTCTGCTGAACGTACTTAAAACACAGCGCCAATCCCATGCCGGTGCCTTCGGGGCGAGTCGTAAAGTAGGGATCAAAAATCTTCGATCGAATCTCAGGTGGAATGCCTATTCCGGTATCGCCAACGTCAATTCGAACAAACTCCTCCTGAGCAGAAACCGTAAATGTCAGAACTCCTCCATTTGGCATGGCGGCAATTGCGTTGAGTGCAAGATTCAGCAGAACCTGTTCCAGTTGGGCTTCATCGGCCTGCAGAGTTCCAACGCTCGCCGACGGAAGCTCCACTCGAATTTCCACTCCGTGACTGTCTGCCTGAGGACGAAGAAGTCGCACCAGTTTCTCGATCAGATCCGCAATCCGGACAGGCGACTTACCAGCCGCATTGACGGTCGCATAGTTTCGAAAGCCATCCAGCACTCGGCTGATACGATTCACCTCTGACTGCAGAACATCAAGCATCTCTTTGACGTCCGGCTGCATCTCATTCTGTGCCAGACGTTCCTGCAGTAACTGGACGTGAAGCATCAGTGCACTGAGCGGATTCTTAATTTCATGCTGAAGGCCGGCAGCAAGCGAACCGAGTCCCATGTAGCGTTCCATGCGGCGCAAACGCTCTTCCAGCAGAGCTTTTTCGGTAACGTCGCGAACGTAGACCACGGTGCCAATTTCTTCCTTTTGCTGATTCCGCAGGATCGTACAACTGACTCGATGCGTATGTTTGTGACCATCCCGAGTCACACAATAATCTTTGTCACGAATGGTATGATGAGTGCGATTGACCTCAGCACAGATCGAAGCCAAAAGAGAATGAGCCGGGTCAATTTCACTGAGCAGCTTTCCAACCGCACGACTATCCAGCCCGATGCGCTCTGTAGCACCAACATTCACACTGGTCATCATTCCGTGACGATCTGTCGTGATTACCGCCGCATCCATACTTGCGATAATGTCGGTCGCCAGCACCTTGACGTCGCGAAGTGACTGCTCACTGTGCAGATAACCTCGGAGTACCAGACCAAGAGCAACTGCGGTGCCAAGAACGTTCAACACCATCAGAATCCCCAGGCGACCATTCAGACGCAGAGAGCCCGACAATTCCTGCGCGGCCTCCATGTCACTTTGAGGCAGATGCCGGACAATCCCGCTGACGATCTCCTGTTCTCGTCGCACATCGACGGTGATCAGGATTGTCATCGCCAATGAAATCAGCCCAAGAATCGCCAGAGCGAATGCCAGACGTCGCATGCTGCGACCATTGGTGTTTTCGTGAACATCAAACATCGGCACTCTTTTTGATCGCCAAAACTGGAGTTTCCATTCTTGCCTAAGTCTACCGGTATGATTCGATATCAGCCAATCGGGTGGTCGGACGAGCTCTGCTCATCACGGTTCCGCCTGCAGTATTTTGCAGAATGGATGCAAATTTCTGCAGAACATTCTGTTCCCATAGTGTGAGTGTGCGAAAACCCGCAGAGAACGACTTCACGCTCATTCGATGAACCTGATCAACGCCCGCCTCAGGACTCGTCTGGCATTCTTTAGTGAGGTCCATTTCAGCGTTGTCGTACAACGGCGTTGCAAAATGAATGACACAGCGGGAACCGCGAATCGACGCTTCTTTACGGCGTCTGACCTTTGCGGCCCCTTCAGAGTCTGCCGGCCCGAGGTTTCGGCAAACCTTACGCACGTAGCCGGATTCGTGAGAATTCGGCTGCTTTTCTGAGCTCTCACGAGCCCAGCTGAGGGATTGTTAGCCGTTCTAAGTCTAACGGAGCGTCTTATTCCCGTGAAATTGTCACCAGATCAGGATTGTAGTTCGGACCAATCCCGCCGCCGAGCGCCTGGTAGGCTTCCACGACGGCCGTCAGTTGTTGCTTTTTTGTTTCAATGATCACCATCTTTGCTTCCTGCAGATCCCGCTGTGCCAGCAGCACCTCAACGTATTCCGCCCGCGCATTCTGAAAGAGCTTTGTGGCCACCTCGACTGACGCTTCAAGTGCCGCCAGCTGCTGCCTCTTCATCTCCAGACTCTTGCCATAGTTCTCGACTTTGCTCATGCGGTTTATGACTTCCGTAAAGGCATTGAGAACGGTCTGCTGGTAACTATAGACAGCCTGCAACTGTTCGGCATTGGCATCGTAGTAGTCCGCTTTGATGGCGTTTCGATTGATCAAAGGGGCTACGACATCTCCGGCCAGGTTGTAGATTAAAGAGTCTGGTGTGGAGAACAGGTACTTCGAATCGAACGCGTTGTAACCAACCCCGGCGTTGATAATCAGCGAAGGATAGAACCGAGCTCTGGCGACACGAATATCGAGGCCCGCTGCACGCAGCCTTCTCTCTGCCGCCCGAATGTCCGCGCGATTCTGCAGTAACTCCGAAGGCACGCCGGCGCTCAGCGGATGAATACTGACCTCGAAGAAGTCCGTCGACTTGCGTTCCACCGCTTGAGGAAAACGCCCGGTCAGGAAGTTGATTTTGTTCTCCGCCTCCAGAATCTCCTGAGCAATGATCAACTTCTCACTCTGGTTCTTTCGCACTTCTGCTTCGAAACGTTGAACCGCCAGCTCGGTTCCTCGGGCAGCTTCTTTATTCAGTTTCGAAAAGCGTAAACTTTCTTCCTGAAGTGAAATGGTACGATCGAGCGTTTCCTGTCGCTTATCGAGCGCCGTAAGCTCGTAATAGTTGCCTGAGATCTCTGCAATAAGCCGAGTCGCGACATAGTTCCGCCCTTCGGCGGTCCCCAGATAACGATAGTAGGCCGCGCTTTGTGCGTTGCGAAGCTTCTTCCAGATGTCGATTTCCCACGAAACATTCGCGGCGACCAGGAACTCCGGAAGCGGCTGTGAAAAGGAGTGACCGCGGGCGGTCAGGTTTTCTTCGACGGCACCAGCTCGCGTATAGTCACCGGGCTTATCAAACCCTGCTCGTCCACCCAGGAATCCGAAAGGCAGATAGGCACCTCGACGTCGATACACTTCGTTTCGAGCGATCTGAATATCCTCTGCCAGGATCTTCAATTCCTGATTGTCAACAAAAGCCTGATCAATCAGTGAGATCAGCAGCGGGTCATCAAAAAACTGATGTAACTCGACAGAGCCAGTGCTGGATTCCACAGGACCATCGACTTTGACCTCATCGAGGTCAAACGCAGCTGGCGCAGCATTTCCGTACTTTGCACTGCGGAGCCCCGGGATGCGGCACCCAGGTAATGACGCCAGCACAATCGCAACAAAAGTGACCGGAAGAAATACGGACCATGTGCGTTGCTTGGCAGGCACGAGAACTCGACGCATGGCAGCTCATCCTTGAGCGAACTATGACTCTATCGTTTTTACACAGCAGTTCGGCAGCAGACGGATTAAACTTCACCGGCCAAAGTCAGCCGGGGATTCAAAGGGGCATCTGGGAATTGTCGCGATTCGATTCCAATCCCTGAAAACGATCAACGACTTTCATTCAATCCATGTCCGCGGAGATTCGAGTTTGAATCCATCTCCTTCGACTCTCACCTCCGTTCATCGGAGGTCAGCTAAAGAACTCGTGGCGATCGACGCCTCCAATACAACCGGTAGAAATAAGTTGACGAGTGATTGGCCGCACATCTGGAACGATCGATTCAGTTCCAGCCACTGAGTGTTGGCATTCCCTCATCATTCACACCTGCGGATATTCTTCTCCGGAGTTATCTTTCGGTTTTCGACCACCTCCGGCCCGTCGAATCCGTGGTGCTTCAGCAGAATTTGCTTCGCCGTCGGGCGATGTAATTTCAGCGATACCCTTCTTGATAGTGTTGGGTGAAATTCGCAACGCTTCACTGACGATCGTGATTCCCCCGCGTCCATTTCTTATCGCTTCCGAGGCCGCCCATTGCCGACGCTGCCGCTCATTAAGGCCTGCGTCAGCGTCTTTGAAGCGTGCACGAATTTCTGAAATCAGCTCTTCTCGATTCTTCACAGGTTTGCGTCTCTTACATTAAGAGTGCTCTGTCAATGTGCATAAGCGGGAATGGCATCATCAGCCGGGACACGCCAGAGTCCGGTTCTAAACGCTGTTAGCCATCGTCCAAACCTTGATGCTGGTCACCCCAAATTCCAGTGTTGACAGTGCACAAGTCGATGAATCAGGTTTTGCAGGAAACTTGCTTCAATAATCCGGAGATCAGTGTTCGAAATGTTCGCTCAACGGAGTCATGTGCTCATTGCGAATCAGCTTTCTTCCATCTGCCAGCTTGCCGAACAGGTAGTACAGTCCCGGAATCACAAGTACTCCGACGAGCGTTCCCATCAACATCCCGCCCGCCGCTGTTGTACCGATCGTCCGGTTGCCGATTGCACCAGCACCGGTCGCTCGAACAAGTGGGACCATCCCCACGATGAACGCAAAAGACGTCATCAAAATCGGACGGAAGCGAAGACGCCCCCCTTCGACACCGGCATCCTTGAGAGACAATCCTTCTTCACGTCGCTGCACAGCAAACTCGATAATCAGGATCGCATTCTTTCCGAGCAAACCAACCAGCATCACCATCCCGATCTGACAGTACACATCGTTCGACAACCCCATTACTTTTAACAACGCGAACGCACCATAGATTCCAACGGGTAATGAGATGATGACGGCAAGCGGAATGATGAAGCTCTCGTACTGTCCCACCAGAACCATGTAGACGAAAATCACGACGATCAGGAAAATGTAGATGGCCGTGTTGCCCGCTCGAGCCTCGTCGTAAGCCAGTCCCTGCCAGTCGATATCGAATCCGTTGGGAAGAGTTTGCGCCGCCACTTCTTTGATCGCGGCAATAGCTTCACCGCTGCTGTAGCCGCTGGCGGGTGCTCCCTGAATCGGAG
>JAXMBU010000035.1:0-74766 GCA_046349735.1 Planctomycetaceae bacterium | reverse complement strand
CATCTTCTCCCGAGTCATTCAGCACGTTCGTTCGTGCTTTGAGTGAAACCGTCGGAGTGCCGACACCAGCACGTAACCGGGAAACTCGAGTTGAGTAGCTGGAACTGGAGGTCCATTCAATGCGAAGTTGGCTCAGATTCACGGGCAAGCCATCATTCGTTGTTCGACCGGCAATCAGAATATCATCGTCAGCATCTCCCTCCAGTGTGTCACGCCCGAGTCCGCCGATCAGCAGATCGCGACCAGCTCCTCCCTGCAGGCGATCGTTTCCTGAGTTCCCAACGAGAATGTCGTTACCGCCATTGCCGATCAGCAGATTGTCGAGCGAATTCCCGAACAGCATGTCGTTCCCTGAGCCTCCGCTCGCACGTTCAATCGTGGACCCCGATGATAGTGTCAGAGATCGATTGGCGTGCACAAGCTGTGTGGTCGACAGGGCAAGATTCACCTGGACGCTGGCCGTCTGCGATGAGAATGACAACGTGTCGATGCCCTGCGAAGGAAGCTCCGTCACGGTATCAACTTCTCCGGACACAGCGGCGCCAAAGGCATAAAAGTCGTCCCCCAATCCGCCTGCCAGCCTGTCGCTTCCCAGCGTTCCGCTCAGGATGTCATTCCCGGAATTCCCCTGAAGAATATTATTGAGTGCGTTTCCAACAAGGTTATCGTTACCTGAGCCTCCATTCGCATTCTCGATCGCAGCGCCAGAAGAAAGAGTCAGCGTACGATTCGTATGAACAAGCTGCGCAGTTGTCCGACTCAGGTCAACTCTCACATTGATCGTCTGCGAAGAGAACGTCAGAGTGTCTGTGCCTTCCGAAGGCACTTCTGTAACCGCATCCACCTCGCCAGGTGCTGAGGAACCAAAGACGTACGTGTCATCACCAGTTCCGCCGATGAGCACATCGCTTCCGAGCGTTCCATTCAGAACGTCACGACCTCCAAGACCAGACAACACATTGCCGGCCGCGTTTCCAACGAGTGTGTCATTGCCGGATCCTCCACGAGCCCTTTCGAAAGCCAACACCGAATTCAGAGTCAATGTGCGATTCGGGTGAACAGTCTGAGCAGTTGTGAGCCCCAGATTCAGATGAACATCAGAGGTAAGCGATTCAAACGAAATTGTATCAGAACCTTGTGCCGTCAATTCAAACAGGCGATCAGCTTCCGAGGTCGTCGCCACAGAGAACCTGTAGGTGTCGTCTCCTGGTCCGCCGATCAAGGAGTCGCTGCCTGCTGCTCCATTAAAGATATCACTTCCATTGTTTCCTCGCAGTGAATTCCCAAGGGAATTTCCTGCCAGCGAGTCGTTCTGGGCACCCCCATTGACATCTTCAAACGTGGAAGCGGATCCCAGTATCAGACTCAGATTGGAATTAACAACCTGCACGGACGCCTGACCCAGATTGACGTTCACAGATTTCGTCGTGGTCTCTGCGAAACTCAGAGTGTCCCGGCCACCGCCCGTTTCATCCAGAGTCAACAATCCCAGCGAGGCATCGGTATCAAGGCGATATTCATCATCACCTGCCGCACCGACGAGCGTTCGATTCTCAACACCGTTCAGAATGACCTGATGACCATTCACGGTGAGACTGCCTGACGACGTCATCGAGAAAATATCACGTCCTGCAGTGCCAACGATTCGCACTGAATCGTTTCCGGAGAGCCCGTTCAGGGTGAGCGGAAGAGCCGTTGAAAACCTGCCTAGATTTTTTACTGGGCCACCGTTTGATGACAGCGTAACAACAACCTCGGCCTGCGGCCCCTGTCCAAAGTAAGACAGCGTATACTGGTCGTTACCCGCTGTTCCTTGTGTCAGATCCGTGACAAAGAGTTCCGCGCCAAGGGCCTCTGTCGCCATAGCTGCGAACAGTTTGTTCCCGATGAATTGCAATGGACCAGTGGCCGTCCGATTCAAGGGAATCGCAAAATCGCTGATGCGTACTGTGCCAGCGACCGTCCCATTGGATTTCCAGATCTGACTTCCATCGGTGTCATCAGTAGCGACAAAATAGAGTTCGTTACCGACCGTAGTGAACGACGAAAGATAGGAGCCATTTGGAGCAAGAAGTGTCTCGTCTGAGGAAATAGCGATTTCATGACTTCCAGTGTTAATATCCTTGACCATGGCGGTGCCGGCGGATGTACCATTGCTCATCCACAACTCCTCTCCGTGCTCCCTGGTGTAGGCCGTAAAGTACAGAATTCCACCAGCACTGTTTAGCTCTCCAACGCTCAAAATGACGTACTCGTACGCGTGGAACCGCTGGCCAATATTGTCCTTAACAAGTACGGTTCCTGCTGTGGTTCCGTTGGACTTCCAGAGTTCCCGACTGTCTGAGCCCGCTGCCAGGAAATAGAACATTCCATCGGCACCTACGGTCTTAGCGCCTACGAAGGAACTGACGTCTTTAACCAGCACGGTCCCGGCTGCTGTCCCGTTACTCTTCCACAGCTCCGTGGCGTTTGCCGTGAAGTAAAGGACTCCGGCGAAATTCATCAGATAAGAAGGGTCAACGCTCGCTTTCCCTGCAGCAAGACTCCTGACCATGACGGTCCCTGCGACTGTTCCGTTGGTCTTCCACAACTCCTTTCCATTTGCCCCATCATTCGCCGTAAAATACAGCGTTCCATTCACGTTTGTGAGATTTGCAGGCTCAGCACTGGCGCTACCGACCAAAACATCTCGGACCATGATCGTCCCTGTCGGCGTCCCATCGCTTTTCCACAACTCAACTCCGTGGCTGCCATCGTTGGCGGTAAAGTACAGCGTCCCACCAACAGCGGTAAGGTTGCGCGGATCAGAGGCTGCATTACCACCGCGAATATTCCTGACCAGAGCTGTTCCCGCTGCTGTCCCATCGCTTTTCCACAACTCTGTTCCGTTCGTGCCGTCATTCGCAGAGAAGTACAGAAGTCCCCCAATGCGGGCAAAACTTCCAGGATCTGATTTGTCACTGTCTTCGGCAGCAATATTGATCAGAGTGGTCCCTGCTGCTGTCCCATCGCTCTTCCACAGCTCTACTCCGCTCACACCGTTATCTGCAGCCAGGCAGAGCATCCCGTTAAAATTGAAGAACTCGGTCGGAGTGGAGCCTCCAATGCCGAAACGAATATCCTTGACAAGCTGAGTCCCGGAGGATGTGCCATCACTCTTCCACAGCTCAGCACCAAAGGTGCCATCGTCTGCGGAAAAATAGAGCGTGCCATCAACGTTTCTGAGGTTCTCGGGAGCGGCATCCAGCGGACCCGTATGAATATCTTCTACAATCACAGTTCCGTCCGGGGTGCCATTGCTCTTCCATAACTCCCTGCCGTAGAGGCTCCCAGTGGCAGAGAAGTACAATACACCGTTCACATTCGTTAGCTGTGCTGGCATGGAGCTGCCGACACCGGTGCTTATGTCTTTCACGATCACAGTACCGGTGTTTGTTCCATCACTCTTCCACAATTCGGTCCCGAGAGTCCCATTGTTGGCGGCGAAGTAGAGCGAACTGCCTATCGACGTGAGATGTTCCGGGGACGCACTGGCCGCTCCCGCGCGTATATTGCTGACCAATGTTGTTCCCGCTGCACTCCCATCGCTCTTCCAGAGCTCTTTGCCGGACGTGCCATCGTTCGCGGAAAAGAACAACGTTCCATTTACGACAGTCAAGCCCTCAGGCCCGGAATCGTTAGGAACATTAACCGGTTCAAAAATGTAGTTTGAGGTATACTCAGAACCCTCGTGTGTCCCCGGAAAGATATCCTTTACAAGTACTGTCCCCGCTGCAGTACCATTGCTGGTCCAAAGCTCTTTACCGCTTTGTCCATCCGACGCAACGAAGTAGAGAGTCCCATTGAGATTTGTGAAGTGGGAAGGCGCCGAGCTGTTGGGATGAGACTCCGGGATAAATGGCCATGGATTGGGAATCAAATGTGAACCCGGAAAAAGATCCTTTACCATCAGTGTTCCGTCGCCCGTTCCGTCGCTTTTCCATAGTTCATGGCCATTCGTGCCGTCATTTGCTGTGAAATAGAGCACTCCGCCAAGATTTGTCAGGTTGTAAGGATTCGAATCGCCATTCCCGTTGGATGTTGGATTAATATCCTTCACCAACACCGTCCCCGCTTCGGTTCCGTCGCTTCTCCATAATTCTTTTCCAAGGGAAGCCCCGTCATTGGCAAGGGCTTTGGCCGTAAAAAACAGCGTGCCACCCACATTTGTGAGATGAGAAGGACTATCCATCGACCTAATCAGCTTTGTTCCGGCAACGGTCCCGTCTGTCTTCCAAAGACCGTCTCCACGTTCAGAATGTGCTGCAAAGTAGAGCGTAGAATTGATTGAAACGAAATCTTCAGGATGCGATGAGTCAGGCAATAGCCTCGGATTGATGTCCTTCACGAGCTGGAAATCGGCAGCCAGCAACCTCCGAGTTTCCAGCAACTCGATCCTGCGATACTTTCGCTCGGCACGTCTCGCCCTGCCGCAACAGCCTCGAAACAGGGACGAGATCTGCGAGAGAAAACGAGTCATGGATGTGTCCTTTTCAAAGAGCGCCGACAGTCTGTTCAACGCGAAGAGGGCCTGATAAATGCTTTCCATCCACGCTGCACGAGGGTATCATTCGCATCCTTGCCTCACGCCAATCACAGCAGGTCAAACAGTTCCCCTGTCGCCAGATCAAGAATTGCGTCATCGAGAGCTCGAAGGTACCAGTCGCTGCGCCAGTGCTGCCCGACAACGGAGTCATCTCTCCCGAATCATTCAGCACGTTCGTTCGTGCTTTGGATGAAAACCGTCGGAGTGCCGACACCAGCACGTAACCGGGAAACTCGAATTGAGTAGCTGGAACTGGAGGTCCATTCAATGCGAAGTTGGCTCAGATTCACGGGCAAGCCATCATTCGTTGTTCGACCGGCAATCAGAATATCATCGTCAGCATCTCCCTCCAGTGTGTCACGCCCGAGTCCGCCGATCAGCAGATCGCACGACCAGCTCCTCCCTGCAGGCGATCGTTTCCTGAGTTCCCCAGCGAGAATGTCGTTACCGCCATTGCCGATCAGCAGATTGTCGAGCGAATTCCCGAACAGCATGTCGTTCCCTGAGCCTCCGCTCGCACGTTCAATCGTGGACCCCGATGATAGTGTCAGAGATCGATTGGCGTGCACAAGCTGTGTGGTCGACAGGGCAAGATTCACCTGGATTGCTGGCCGTCTGCGATGAGAATGACAACGTGTCGATGCCCTGCGAAGGAAGCTCCGTCACGGTATCAACTTCGCCCGGACACAGCGGCGCCAAAGGCATAAAAGTCGTCGCCCAATCCGCCTGCCAGCCTGTCGCTTCCCCAGGGTTCCACTCAGGATGTCATTCCCGGAATTCCCCTGAAGAATATTATTGAGTGCCGTTTTCCAACAAGGTTATCGTTACCTGAGCCTCCATTCGCATTCTCGATCGCAGCAGAAGAAAGAGTCAGCGTGCGATTCGTGAGCAAGCTGCAGTTGTCCGACTCAGGTCAACTCTCACATTGATCGTCTGCGAAGAGAACGTCCAGAGTATCTGTGCCTTCGAGCACTTCTGTAACCGCATCCACCTCGCCAGG
This sequence comes from Planctomycetaceae bacterium, assembly GCA_046349735.1. GTDB lineage: Bacteria > Planctomycetota > Planctomycetia > Planctomycetales > Planctomycetaceae > SXXK01. Next base: position 69,181 of record JAXMBU010000035.1, on the reverse strand, counting down.
TGCTGAGGAACCAAAGACGTACGTGTCATCACCAGTTCCGCCGATATGAGCATCGCTTCCGAGCGTTCCATTCAGAACGTCACGACCTCCAAGACCAGACAACACATTGCCGGCCGCGTTTCCAACGAGTGTCATTGCCGGATCCTCACGAGCCCTTTCAGCCAACACCGAATTCAGAGTCAATGTGCGATTCGGGTGAACAGTCTGAGCAGTTGTAGGCCCAGATTCAGATAGACATCAGAGGTAAGCGATTCAAACGAAATTGTATCAGAACCCTGTGCCGTCAATTCAAACAGGCGATCCAGCTTCGAGGTCGTCGCCACAGAGAACCTGTAGGTGTCGTCTCCTGGTCCGCCGATCAAGGAGTCGCTACACTGCTGCTCCATTAAAGATATCACTTCCATTGTTTCCTCACGAGTGAATTCCCAATTTCCTGCCAGCGAGAATCGTTCTGGGCACCCCCATTGACATCTTCAAACGTGGAAGCGGATCCCAGTATCAGACTCAGATTGGAATTAACAACCCTGCACGGACGCCTGACCCAGATTGACGTTCACAGATTTCGTCGTGGTCTCTGCCGACTCAGAGTGTCCCGGCCACCGCCCGTTTCATCCAGAGTCAACAATCCCAGCGAGGCATCGGTATCAAGGCGATATTCATCATCACCTGCCGCACCGACGAGCGTTCGATTCTCAACACCGTTCAGAATGACCTGATGACCATTCACGGTGAGACTGCGCGACGAGGTCATCGAGAAAATATCACGTCCTGCAGTGCCAACGATTCGCACTGAATCGTTTCCGGAGCTCCGTTCAGGGTGAGCGGAAACGGAAAACCTGCCTAGATTTTTTACTGGGCCACCGTTTGAGGACAGCGTAACAACAACCTCGGCCTGCGGCCCCTGCCCAAAGTAAGACAGCGTATACTGGTCGTTACCCGCTGTTCCTTGTGTCAGATCCGTGACAAAGAGTTCCGCGCCGAATTCAATCGTAGAAATGGGATTGAAGAGTTTGTTTCCAATCGCATGCAGGGTGCGAGCGCCAAAAACTGAGAAACTCGCGTTACGTTCCTCTTCCTTGAACTTAACGGTACCAGCGACAGTGCCGTCGGACTTCCAGACATCCGTTCGGCTGTCGCATCCGAGGCTTCAAAATAGAGTGTGCCGGCGACGTCAGGGGAGTCAGGCCAGCAGTATTCGGACGTACTTCGTAGCCTGTGTAGATATCACCCCACGAGTAGGTTCAGGGTATTGACTCTTTACAAGTATGGTTCTGAAGATTTCCGTTACTCTTCCACAACTCTTCCCCGTCAGAGGAGGAGTATGCTGTAAAATACAACGTTCCAGCGACATTCACGAGGTTTCGATCAATGAATGAGTAGGAGACTGTATCTGAACCGATGGTTTTAACAGTACGGTTCCCGCTGCGGTCCCATCAGACTTCCACAGTTCCTGCTCATTGCCTGTATTGGAATTCGCAAGGAAATACAGAAGCCCCGGCACCAGTGACCTTGGCGGTCGCTCTGGACCCGATGTCTTTCACCAGCATCGTTCCTGCAGCGGTTCATTTGCTTTTCAATTCTGTTCCTTTGCCGTAAAATAAAGTACTCCGGCGTGATTGGCGAAGTGATGCAGATTCGTCCCCATTCCCGGTGTAATGTCTTTAACCAGAGTCGTTCAGCAGTGCCGTCCGTCTTCCATAACTCATAACCGCTGGTACTTAATCATTCGCCGTGAAATAAAGCACTCCACTAACATTTATCGGGTTCCCTGACCCGGAACTTGATTCGCCGCTGAGAATATCTTTGACCGTATGTGGTGGTTTTCGGCGGCCGTTCCGTCCGTTTTCCACAGTTCCCTTCCGTGCGTGTTATCCTGTGCGGGGAAGTGAATTAATCCCGTTGACGTTCGTCCAGCTGTTCGGGGTTCAGATTGTGTCGTTCCGCTGCTGATGTCCTTCACGAGAATTGTGCCTGTCGAAGTTCCATCACTCTTCCGCCACAGTTCACATTGGCCCTTGTCGGCAGAGAAGTACAGGATCCCGTTGGCATCCGTAAACTCTTTCGGTCCTGAGTCGACGCCATTTTCAGGCCGCAGATTCGTGAAGAGTTCCGCCTGGTGTGCCATCGCTTCTCCACAATTCGGCTCCCGTCGCGTCATCAGCGGCACGGAAATGCAACATCCCATATTGGTCAGAGAAATCAGGGACGACCCTTCGCTGCACAGGCGTATATCCTTCAGGGATCATTGTCAGTGTCTGTTCGTCACTGCTTACCAGACAGCTCGAAATTCTGTGCACCATCACTGGCGGTGAAGTACAGCTTTCCATTGACATTCGTCAGCCACTGAGGTGACGAGCCGTCACTTCCCACGGAGCGTCTTTCACAAGGACGGTACCCGTTCCGGTCCCATCCGTTCTCCACAATTCAGTGCCGGAAGAACCGTCATTTGCTGAAAAGTATATCAGCCCCTCAACATTGGTGGTTTTCCGGGGGGTTGAACTGACGTTGCCTGCAGCAATGTCGCTGACCATCGCTGTTCCGGCCTCGGTGCCGCTACTTTTCCAGAGCTCACGTCCGGTTGTTGATTCACTGGCAGCAAAGTAGAGCGAGCCCTGAACATTAATGAGATAACTCGGCGATGAGCCAGATGTTCCGGCGAAGATGTCTTTGACGAGCGATGTCCCGACAGAGGTTCCGTCGGTCTTCCAAAGCTCATTGCCGGTCGAACCATCCTTTGCCGTAAAGTATAAGGTGCCGCCTACGTTCGTGAGTTCTTTGGGATCGGAACTGTTGGGGATCGTCACTGGATAGCTCCCAAACGCTCCCAGTTGCTGATAGGTGTCGTACGTGCCCGTGAAGATGTCCTTCACGAGAACAGTTCCCGCAGCGGTACCATCGCTTCGCCATAGTTCTCTGCCGGATGTCTCGTCAGTCGCTGCGAAATAGAGAGTCCCACCGACATTAATCAGCGAAGTCGGGGCTGAACTGTTCGGAACCGTGGCAAGGTATCCGCTTCCATAAAAACCGTATTGGTATTGCTGATGTGTTCCGGGATGCAGATCTTTCACAAGAACAGTCCCAGTAGACGTCCCGTTACTCTTCCACAATTCCACGCCATTCGCGCCATCATCCGCCGCGAAAAAGAGGGTGCCATTGAGATTGGTCAACTGCGACGGAGACGAGCTCCCGCTGCCGCGAATGTCTTTGACCATAACGGTTCCCGCCTCGGTCCCATCACTTTTCCACAACTCAACGCCGTTCGTTCCATCGTTCACCGTAAAGTATAAGACTCCGCTGACATTTGTCAGATTCTGTGGTCGTGACGAAAAGTTCTCTCCGAATGTTTTAACGATCACAGGGACTCCTGCTGTGCCGTTAACACGCCACAGAGCACTCCCGGAATCTGTCGTGGCGGCAAAGTAAACAATAGATCCGATCGCAATAAAGTTCTCGGGCGATGAACTATCCGGCGTCAAGCTTGGATTGATGTCCTTCACGATCTGAAAATCTGCAGCCAGCAGGCTTCGCTTTTCCAGCGACTGGATATCACGAAGACTCAATCCGGAACGGCGATTCGCTTTGCGAGAGTCTTGAAGAAGGTTCAGAACATGTTTAAGGAAGCCAGCCATGAATTTTCACCCTTATTAGTGACGACTGTTAGATCTTCCGCCCGGGAACGCCACAGTATTTCCTGACGCTCTCTCATCCGCCCCTTGACGGATACCATGATTCTTCAGGATCCGTCACTCGCTGTCCAGTCCAGGGAGGCCACACGGCAGGGCCACCCATCTCGCGAATCTGCGTGTCTTGGCGCTGTATTCCGGAAGGTTTGCGTTTGCGCCGGCGAACTCATCATCGTCTGTCGACAGCCAGACGCGTTTTGACAGAGCGTGTCACCATAGTGTTCGAAACTCCGCTCTTTGGTGTTGCGTTACGGGACAAAGACACGGAAAACATCAGCTCTGCGAAAAATGAAATGCGTGTTGAACATCAAGTGGTCATTGTGTGGCAATTGATCCGTCGCGATTAAGACGCAATTGCCGATCGATCGGCCAAGCCCCCACTGACAAGTCCAGCTCGCCAGCGAGTGAGTTATGCGTAACCTGCGGCGCACTCGCTGGCGCGTCGGGCTTGAAGAAAATCTCAGCCTTCCTGGGCCAAATCGCATAATGAAAACCCTGACAGTCAGGATCGCTCCGCCATGATCCTGCCGATACTTCGGCTGTGGCCAACATCATTTCGACGGACCACGCCTTTCGGACCTGCGCACTTCATATCGCGCAGAGCCGAAAATCGTTGGCAGAGCGGCAGATGTACCTTGGACATCCGACGCCATCTGGTGCTGTCCCGTTAGGGTTGCTTCGCATCTTTGCCCTGCACCAGAAAATCGAACAATTGTCCGCAAGGCTTAGCGTCCAGCGTGATATCGAATGGAACGATCTGCAAACCGGGTGGCAGGGTTCCAGTCTCGGCAGACAGTTTGACCTGAAAAGTCCGGCGAGATTCCGCTGGCACAGTTCCATCAAGAATTTCCGGGCTGGCCGTCACGCCGTTCGGAAGGACCAGCCTGATCAGATGTTGCTGTTCGGTATTGCGGAAGTTGCGAACGGTCACCTCAATGGTCTGTTCGGTCGATTCGCTGAAGTCAACACGATACGGATACGCCGAGACCCAATAGGGATCGAAACGATATTCATAATCGGGATCGGGGAGAAGGTCCTGATAGATTGTGATCATCTTCCGAGCCCACGCGGTGTAGCGGTCGATGAATTCCTGAGGTTCCGGCATGACGTAAGAATGGCCGCCCATGATGAGGTCTGGCTGCAACTTCTGAAGATACTCGCCAGCGTAAAGATACCCCTCTTCCAGAATTCCGCTATTCCGGGCAACGACACATTCGTGCCCATCCTGCGTCACGTCCGATGGACTGCCGAAAAGGTTGTCACCAGTAAACGCAATACGCTGACCGTCGAGTTCCAGCCAGAGACAGCAGCCGAATTCCGTCTGGCCGGGCATCCAGTCGACGTGAATCTGATAGCCCTCCCATGTGATGACTTCCCCTTCGCGAATCGGGCGTTCGATCTTCATGCCGTCAAAGCCATCACCATAGGTATTGATTAGCGCTGCATAGTCATATCGTCGCGGATTCTCACAGCGGTCAACAATGCGGTCGAGTGTCCACGCCTCGGCACCATACTTCTCCTTCAGCACTCGGCCAAGCAGAAAATGGTCACCGTGCATATGAGAAATCCAGACCGCGTCGATCTGCTTTAGGCCAAGATGCTCCCGCATGCCAACGACAATCTCTTCCAGTGTCTGCTCGGGAAACAAGCCGCAGTCGAGCACGAGCCCGTGGCCATTGTCGGATATGATGATGGAAAAATTTCGTCCCTGCATTGTGTGATTCAGTTTGTACAGATGCGGAGTTACCTGATTCAGCAGCGGAACTTTTGTCGGTTTCGATATGGGGTCACGTTTGGACTCGGTCTGGTCGAACACCGGATAACCGCGCACGTAACGCTCACTGAACTGAGTCAGGCGGCGTCCGAACTCCCGGAGTTGGTCCTGAGCATTGCGGATCACCGGCCCCTGCGACGGCAGCAGTAGATCAGGCTTTCGTTCCAGCAGAACCGCCACGGATTCGGTTAGTGTTTCAACACCTTTGCCAAAACCATAGTCCCACTCGGTGTCGAACCAATTGGTCATTTTCGCGCCGTCGTGAATGATGCCGCCCGTAAATGCCAGGGTCCTGTTGTCTTTGCTGAGCAGGTAAGTCATTCCGCCGGGAGAATGCCCAGGTGTTGCGAGACATCGAAGTTCGTACCCGTGCCATGAAAACATTTCGTCCGCGCTAAGCGCATGGTCCACTGCAACGGAGAGTCGAGGCGGACGCACATAGCTTGCACCGTACACTGAGTATTTGTCGCCCAGCTTCGGCGACCATTTCCGAAACTCCGCAGGTGTCTCAAAAAGTTCACGCTCGGCCATCGGCACAGCCACTTTTGTGACCTTGCGATCGAGTTTCTCGAATCCCTGACAGTTTTCGCGGTGATGATCTGTGAACATCACCCATTCGACTTTGGTTACTCCCATCTCTGCGAGATGGGGCAAAACGCTTCCATTCCCCAGATTGACCAGCAGCGCAGCATCTCCGTCCCGCAGAACATAAACACTGCAAGTGTCCGTCCATCGGAAAAGCTGAGGAAAAAACTCAGCATCTGGTTGCTCGAACTCATCAGCTGCTGTCATCGGAATCCCGATGGACAGCAAAAGTGCTGACAAGACAATCATGCACACGACCGGGATTCGATTCGGGCTCATTCCGGGAAACCTTTGAACAGCGTCAGGGAATCACTGCGCACCAGCATAGCGGAGTTGCCAAGGCATGACATCCATGGCGATTCAGCCCCAGGCCTCTGCCCGAAAAACTCAGGACCGGCAGAGTGGCTCTTTCCGATGAGCCGATCACTTCAGCTTTGCGTGAGGTCGTGCGCGAGGTTCAGACAGACCGATCTTCGCGCATTGACGTGTGTTGCTGAATATTCAGGAATCTGAGCATTATACAGACGCTGAGAGTCTGGATGAATCCGTTGCGATTCGGCCTGCGGGCCCCTGGCAAATCCGCGTGAAGCATCTCCTCAGGTGCTGCCTCGCGAGACGCTCCCGTGGGGCCGCGGTCATCAACATTCATGCCTTCTCCTGCACGAGGCTGTGTTGTCCGTGCCTTTCAGGATCGATTGAACGCAACTCACTCGATAAGGCGGCAGACAAGTGATGCTTTGCTCAACAAAAAGAGCCGGGACTTGCCCGGCTCAATTCTGTATCAACTCAAACGCATATTCAGTTGATCTATAACCATCGCTCGTCATCACGCAGCGGCTGAATCTCCGCGATGAACACTCTTGCGATCGCCTCGTACGATTTCTTCGGTGATGACGAACTTCTGACCTCGTTCAAGTTCAGGCAGTTCGAACATCAGTTCGAACATCACCTGTTCCAGGATGCTGCGAAGACCGCGAGCACCGGTTTCCCTTGACCGTGCCAGTTTGGCAATTTCTCGCAATGCCCCGTCGGTGAATTCGAGGCTGCATTCTTCCATCTCAAACATCTTCTTGTACTGTCGTACCAGTGCATTGCGAGGCTCGGTCAGAACCTGAACCAGCGCCTCTTCATGCAGAGGAGCCAGGGTGCCAATGACCGGCAGTCGTCCAAGCAATTCCGGGATGAGACCAAATTCCATCACGTCCTCCACCGTGGCATTGCCGAGCAATTCTTCGCGGGCTCGTTCTTCATGAGCTTCGTTGTTGTTACCGAAGCCGATGACTTTCTTGCCCAGGCGGCGAGCCACGATGTCTTCAAGGCCCACAAACGTTCCACCGCAGATGAAAAGGATGTTAGTGGTGTCGATCTGGATATACTGCTGTTCCGGGTGCTTGCGTCCGCCCTGAGGAGGAACGTTGGCCACAGTCCCTTCGAGCATCTTCAGCAGAGCCTGCTGCACGCCTTCGCCCGATACGTCGCGAGTAATACTGACGTTCTGGCTTGTCTTGCCAATCTTGTCGATTTCGTCGATGAAGATGATGCCGCGCTGAGCCGCTTCAATATCAAAGTCAGCGGCATGCAACAGTTTGAGCAGCAGGTTCTCCACGTCTTCACCGACGTATCCCGCTTCGGTCAATGTTGTCGCGTCGCCGATGGCAAACGGAACCTGAAGCGATTTGGCCAGCGTCTTGGCCAGCAACGTTTTGCCCGAGCCTGTTGGCCCGATAAGAAGGATGTTGGATTTCTCAATCTCCACGTCCTCCGTACCAACTTCGAGGTTGTGCATCAGACGCTTGTAGTGGCTGTGCACCGCGACCGACAGCAGCTTCTTGGATTTGTCCTGCCCGATAACGTACTGATCCAGCTCTTTCACGATTTCTCGTGGGGTTGGGACGCGATTGAAGAGCTTCTTGGATGACCCGCGGCGGCGACGCTCCTGATCGAGAATCGACTGGCACAACTCTATACATTCACCACAGATATAGACGTCTTCAGGCCCCTCAACCAGAGGTCCGACTTCCCGGTAGTTCTTTCTGCAAAATGAACAGTTGGCATTTCGCTTGCCCTGCTGCGCTGTCTTGCCAGAACCAAATTCCTTACCTGATGCCATTGTTGTCCCTTTGGATTTTCTGTTACGCGTCTCATGCCGCCCATCATGACTTTGGAGTCATAAGTCTCAAGGCTGAGCATTCGTTACGCATACGGTTCGCAGGTGATGGTCGCTCCGGGTTGTCGGCGTCCCTGCCAACCGTGTCTCTCGTGTTTATGAATCTCACTCTCCGGGAGATGAGTCGCGTCACAGTCTGTCATCCTCGACAGTGCCTGAGACCTCACGTCTCCGGGATGTGTGGATCCCTGTTTACAATTAACTCATCCTTACCACTTAACCCCTCACCTTTTTCGGATTCCGGTGGTATCCGGCGTTCGGCCAGATCCGCGGTATTCTGCGAAGGTTTGGGAACATTTGTCAGACTGTTGGAGGTTTCCGATTGGTCGGGTTCTACCGCTTCGGAAGAGCCTTCAACTCGCTGCACTTTTTGCCCGGCATTGAACTCTGTCCCTGATGAGAAAGAATCAACTTCCGTGCGGAGACCAGCCACTTCAGTTTTTACTGCAGTTGCCGATGTTTTCTTGTCACTCCAGACGGTATGAAGTCGTCCGGTGATTTGACCCTTGATGGATCGGAATTCGTCCTCGGTTAGGTCACCCTCTCGTCGTAAATCGTTGAGAGCCTGGAGCATCTCCCGATCCGCTTCGGCAGGATCAACATCTTCGTTTACTCGTGATACGAGACGAACAACCGCCCAAACCACTACGACCACACATGCCGCCGCAATCAGAAGCGGAAGCCATGAGAAATCCGGCAGTTGCAGCAGCTTCCACCAATCGGTCTTCCGACACAGCCAGAAGAATTCTGAGGGTATCGTTCGATCAAAAAATCTGTTCGAGTATTCGCAGATGAAGGTCATGAAGATAACGGTGATTGAATTCCGGCGAAAATTGACATCTGAGTTTCCTCGTTATGATGGCAGTCATCCTCGCCAGGAACAAGGAAGTTGATAAGCAATTGAAGTGCCAATGCGAAGACAACAAATTCGATTCCGCAGCTCTTTCGCATTTCGACGGCAATTATCGGGAGTCAATTCATGGGACGATGTCTGGAGACGCAGAATCTGCCCCCAAAAGACTTGAGTGAGTCTGGAAATTGCAATCTTGACAATTCAGGTTCGATGGAGTCTTGCAATTCCTTCCTCGTGGAATTGTTTCTTCACGTTGCGATGAAAATGCGGAACGCTCCCCGCACCTGCTCGATGCCTGTCAACGATGCTGTTTCACTTCTCATGGTGACGGATTAAAGCGTCAAGCGTGATCGAGGTCACTCGGGGGAGGGATTTTCCGCCATACAGCTGGAGGACCGGAGTTGCCGTCCTTCGCAACGACGACTCCTCTGTCAACAATCACACGAGGAACTGATGTGCAGAGAAGCGTTCAATCCGTAACGCCCGAATGAACTATAATCCCCGAATACGGACCGGGCAAAACACGGGTTTCGGGATCAGTATTTCGGAAAGATCGCTGGAGAAGGGAAGCGTTCCTCCAAACTGGCGGCGTTGTTGAGATACTCTTCGCGTGGAACCTGAACCTGAGGCCAGTTGTTGGGGCGGATTCTGACAACTCGACCGGGACGAATTCCTTCGATGATCAGGTCCGTCTCAAAGCGAATCTGGATTCCACTGCTGCCCGTGGGAACCTCGCCCGGCATTCGAGTGACATCCAGAATGGTGCCTCGTGACGCCATATGTGCGGGACCGTAGGCTCCGTGAGTGTGCTTGAGGGTGTTCTCCACCGCGTTCATCATGGCCGGAGCGTCCTTCTTAAAATCGAAATAGAGCGAAGAATCCATTCCGCCAAACAGCGTTGCCGTTACCGTGGCGACAAAGCTTGCCGTATTCGACGGAGTCGATCCACGCTGGCAACCAACGGCTTCGAATAAACGCTTTGTGAACTTCCGTTTGATTCTTTGCGGCTCGTTGCATGGAATCGTCATCGAGCCAGATGTCGGAAACATGAAACCGAGTGAACACACCATCGGCTGTCGGCCTCCATGTGATGCCGAGCATTACGGACCGACCTTCGAGACTCTTCTTTCCCTGAGCGGGCCAGATTCCTTCCGCAACAAGTTCTTCAATCTGCAGCAGTTCACGGCCTCGCCAGATGCGAGTTGCGGCATCGAACGTCATCGACTCGGCGACGGGCTTCTCTTCATGGCCATTGCGGGGTTCGCGGGACGCCACGATCGCCCCGGCGTTGTTCTGGACGTCCACTTCACTCAGCTTCCACACCAGTCCATTTCGCAGACAGTAGCTGGGTTCGTCTTCCAGTAGCAGCACATGATTCTCGGCCGGGGCAATGCCAGCACCGCGATTGTGGTTGGCGTCTTTGGATTTATTGTCCACTGGCAAAACAGGTACGGCAGAGATCATCGGATCCGGTGGAAGAAACGCGTGAGCATGCATGACCGTCCCCAACGGCACATCTCGAAGATCCGCCGGCGCTCCGTGAAAGCTCACGATCCCATAAGGCAGCATTGCGAAGGGATGGGGATCGTTGCGGAAAAACATGCCCGAACCCTGGAGTCGAATGCTGCCGCGACGGTTGGCATGATCGACGAAAACCAGTTCACCGCGATAGGCGAGAGCCCGATCAAGAGGAGGAAACACTCCCGGCTGCGGCCGGAAGGGCTCGTCGGCGAGGATTGTTATGGATGAAGACAGAAGGAGGAAAAGGCAGAGGAGACGTTGGCGTACAGCGTGATTTGGGGCGGGGACAGGAGTAGGATCAAGATGAAGATTAGAATTAAGATGCGGGGGGATCATATTTTTCGATCTGGTGAGTTGGAACGGATGAGGCCGATGAGCATTGAGACGATTTCGATTAGTAACGCTTTGCCATTCTCGGCGGTTTCAGAATTGATCTTCTTCTTGGCGAGCTGGACATCCAAACAAGCGTCACACTCCAGTGCAGAGCCGCGAGCAGTGTCGAAGAACTTGCATCGATCTTTGGGTGTCGACTTTCCATTGCCTTCTGCGATATTCAATGGGACTGAAGTGGAAGCCCGATCGAGTTGATCATGAACCGCAATCGACTTTGGAACCGTATCCAACAGGTCCGTCACCCAGACGACGAACTTGATCGAATGCTGGTACACAGTCAGCTTCGCGTGATCAAACTGCTTCATCAGAACCTCCCAACAACTGCTCCCATTCTTAATCCTAATCTTCCTCTTAATCTTAATCCCCCAGGCCTCTTTAAACCTCAACCACCCTATTGCTATCCCCAAAGCGGTCCGTTTCGACTCCCATCTTCTGGGCCATCAGGAGCAGGAGGTTGCTCATGTGAGCATCCGGGTTGGCCGGACGGCTACAAAGGGAGTAATGTTCGCCGGGTTTGTCGAGTTGATAGCCTTTGAAGAAGCCCTGATTGAAGTCAAGATGGCTGCCATGGCTCAGTCCAAGATCCGAACCACCAGCAAGCACCAGAGGCAGGTTCGCATTGCCGTGGCTGTGACCGTAGCACATGCCGCTTCCGAAGAGTGACATTGTGGTGTTCAACAGTGGCTTGCCATTCAAATCCATGGTTTCGGAGAGTCTCGTCAGGAAGTAGCTGAATTGCTCGATGGCAAACGTGTCATAGTTTGTCAGCTTCTCCATGTAACCAGCATCGCCGGTGGCTGAGCTGATGGCGTGATTCGGTAATGCCGATCTCGGAATCGAGAACGCATCCCCTTCGCCTCCGGGCTGAACGTGGCCACGCGGGTCACATCGGTCACGAAAAGCGAGCACCATGAGGTCATAGACGGTGCGGAAATAGTCACCGGCCATCGTCGCCGGAATGTCACGATTCGTCCGTTTACGGTCATCATCAGAGACGGCTGGCAGCGGCGTATCAAGCCATGCGTCGGCCCGATGCGTACGAATCTCCGCTTCGCGAACGGACGTCAGGTATTGATCAAGTCGTCCCTTATCCGCCGCTCCCATAACCTGTTCAAGACGCCGCACTTCAGCGAGATTCGCATCGAGAACGCTTGCTTTATGTCGCAATAGTCTTCGCTGTGCGGCTTTGCCTCCTTTAGGTTCCTCAAACAACGAAGCGAAGATTTCGCTGCACCGACGCATAGCCGGAAGCCGCACGCCGTCGGCCGTCCAGCCAAGAGCGTCGCCGGTGAGGGCAATCTCCATTGAAGGATAGCGAGTGTGCTGGGCTGTAATCTCTGCGATCTTCTGATCGACGGAGATCGTATTCTTGTCTGAAGGTCCAAGTTTCCCGCCGGTCAGCCAGACCGAGATACAATTGTGATGATGGCTCAGAGCACCGGGGTGATGCAGTCCGCTGATCGGCGTAATCACGTCGCGATGCTTTTCCAGTGGCTTGAGCGATCGCGAGAACTGGTAATCTCTGCCGGGTGTCGTGATCTGGTAGTTGAGCGAATGCACGCCGTTCGCGAGGTAGATGAATGCACTTCGTCGCGGTGCGACTGTCTGCTGTTCGGCCGCTCGAAGCGGCACCATACACTCAAGAAACGGCAGCGAAATGCAGGCCCCCATGGCCCGCAAAGCGTGTCGACGATCGATAAGCCAGGATTGAGTTAGGAAGGTCATTGTTACTCCAGGACTGGAATTTGGCGTGCGGAAGAGTTCTGGGCGGCCGAAGCGGAAGAGGAATGATTAATGGTTATTGAAGATTGAAAACTGCAAATTTCTAACAGGGGGTTGCTCATTCTCCGTTGCGATTTGACCGCCCCGATTTCGCTGTGACGATTGATCTGGCAATGATCTTACACAATTGGTCGCATTCGTCGCGAAGGAGTTCAAGACGTTGTTCCGGTAGTAGTGTCGATCGAACAATCAGACGAATCCAGATGGAACTTTCACGAAGTTCCTTCAAGACGACGGCGAGTTTGTGAATGAAGTCCTTCTTGCTCTCTGCGGCACATGCTTCCGCATAATTGGGTGCTGGGGAGGTTCCGGACCTCACGAGTTGCCCGGCAATATGACGCCCGAGCCGCGATTCCGGCAACGCATCGATTGCCTTGCCAACTCGAACGGCAAAATCCAGCAACCGTTCTTCAAGATCCGCTCCCTTCCATCTCACATCATTTTCCATTTTTCAATCTCCAATAACCACTAACCATTTCTCCATCATCGTTTCCGTATTAACCCCGACGTCGCCACGGATCGGATCATGTCCTTGACCCGATATCCGTTTTTCTTTGCTTCATCGGCGATCAGTTGCAAATCAGTCTCATCGTCAACGGTCATCACTCGGCGGAGAGCGTACGTACAGAGATGTTCAATAAAGGCTCGGGCGATGTGGTCGCGGTCTTCGATCAGCAACTGCCGAAACTGGACGGAATCGCGAAAGGAACGACCATCAGGCATGACACCGGAAGCATCGACCGCTGGATTCTCACCCACACCCGTCGGAACCAGCTCGTGAGTGCGCCACTGGCCTACGGCATCGTACTGGTCGAACGCCAATCCGAGGGGATCGATTGTGCGATGGCAGGCAGCACAACTCGCGTTTTTTGCGTGCGATTCAATTCTCTGGCGGATTGTGATTTTAGTTCCCGTGGGAGGAATCGGCTCGATCGGATCAACATTAGCAGGAGGCGGTGGAGGAGTCTTGCCAAAGATCGCTTCGCTGACCCAAACCCCTCGATGCACGGGACGATGGCGCGTCCCGTCGGATGTCAGCCCAAGCACCGCGCCCATTGTCAGCAGACCGCCTCGATGATCCTCTGGCTTCAGCGAGACACGCTGAAAACCCTCTGTGGCCGGGGCTGGAAGACCGTAAAAGTCACAGAGCCGCGCGTTGGCCATCGTCCAGTTCGAATCGATGATGCTGTCAATCGGCAGATTCTCTGAAAACATCTCACGGAAGAACTCGATGGGCTCATCCCGCAGACTCGTCTCCAGCCACGCATCGTAGGTCGGGTACAGCTTTTTGTCCGGAGGAAACATGCCCAGGCGGTGCAGTTGCAGCCATTGTCGGACAAAGTCGTCAATGAAGCGGCCGGACTTGCTGTCGTTCAGCATCCGGTCCACCTCCTTTTGAACGCCCTCTCCATTCAAGGCCCCAGACCTGACCGCAGCAAAGAGTGCATCATCCGGCATTGAACTCCAGAGGAAGTACGAAAGCCGGGAGGCGAGTTCGGCGTCGTTCAGAAACTCCCGTGCGACCGGCTCGCCTTCGACAAGATAGATGAAATGTCTCGATGTCAGTACGCCCTGCATCGCGATGCGATAGGCGTCAGCGGGTTTCTCTCCGGCCTCGAGCTCCGAGCGGTACGCTTGCAAATAATCCGCCAATTCTTCCGGTTTGACAGGTCTCCGCCACGCTCGCTCTGCGAACCGATGGAGGTGCTCGGTGACCACTACCGGCGTGGCATCATCCGGCGGCAACAGACCGTTACGCCGTGATTTTTCCTCCTCCGCAACGATTGGCCCCTCCCATTCAATCCAGTCCAGAAGCACTGTTGAGAACAAGGCGTTCCCTTTGTCATCAAACATCTGCGGAGCATTGGGGTCCAGCAGCTTCGTCTCGCTGCTGTGAGTAAAGATGTAGCCGCTGCTGTTCAGTGCGTTGCGGAATGCAGCACCGGCGCGGCGATCGACAACATCGGTCGCGACGACGCAGAAGTCGAGAGACATCGGCATCTCCAGAAACACATCAAACTCATAGACCTGTGGCTGATCTTCCGGCGCTGTGAGGTCAAATTCTATGAGACCTTCAACAGTCTCTTCACCGGTTCGCTTGCCGATGCTGAGGTGCGCAGTCTGGCCGCCAATCGGGCGTGAACCACTGGCCTGAATGCGGACCCTGTAAAGTCCGCTGTGCTCTGGTCCCACCCTGCCAAACCAATGAGGCGCGAGTGCCTGATAGACATTGCCCGGATAGAGTAAATGTCGCAAAGGTCGTTTGATCCCAAATCGATCAAGCGTTGCCTGCTGTTCCTTGCCGCCATGATAACGCAGTTCCGCAGCGGTCCTGCGAACCTTGCGAGCCTCCTCAATCGTGTCCGGAAAGGCACGATCCAGGACCAGCCCCGCCGCTCGATAATAGCGATCAATATGCGAGGGAGAGAGCGATAACTCCGACCCGATCCGCTCGAACCCGTGCCATAGAGTGTCCTCATTCAGCTCGCCCGGCTTTGTGGGATCGTATCTTACTCCGAGCAGGTCATAGACCGTATTCTGATACTCTTTGCGACTAAGCCGGTAATGAGCCACCGTAGGGCGGGCCGACATCCGCGATGCGCGTCCCTCTTTCAAACGAGCGTCAAGACCGATCACAAACGCAGAGATCTCCGCCTGAGTCGGCTGTGGTTCCGTCTTCGGAGGCATTTCTCCACTGTTCACTTTATCGAGAGATTCGGCCCAGTGATGCGTGTCCGTGCCGGCCTTAAAGTCTCGCGACAACTGGTCGAATCGAATATCTCCTTCGGCTTTTTGCGGACCGTGACACCGAACGCAATGAGTCGTGAGGAATTTTTCAAACGGTTCCTGTGCGATAACGGCATTGGTCCACGCCAGAATCAGCATCGTCAACACAATCTCAGTATGCAGCCGACTCACAAGAATTGCGATGACAGACTTCACGGTTTAATCTCCAATCGACCGGGCGTAATCCGGCATGCATTGATTCGAAACAGGACGATTCCTGACGACGTCGGCGAAGGCCGCGGCCGTAACGACGAAATTCAAACAGAACTCAGCGAAGTTTCTCTTCACTGAATCACCAACATGCTCTTCCCACGCGGCCAAAATCAATCGCTGGTTCAGACATTCTGTATTTGAGATCGGGATTCAGGACAGCGGTGTACTCATTTTGTGTCGTGAGCTGAATCAGAAAACAGATCGTTTTGCTTCTTCGCCTGAATGAGTACGTTCACACATTCGCAATCCTGCATCCATGCAATTCAGCGCGGTCACTTCCCGGGTTGCTCAACCAGCCAATCGTCAGTCCGAAATGGTGACGCCGGGAGACCGGCTTCGTTAAACAGATTGCAGTCCGGGTCTGCTGACCATGCATACCGTACGGCAACAGGTTTGGAGACTTCGGAACTGGAAACGACGACCGTTTTGCCGACAATGTTTGCCTTCGCAGGTTTCCACTGCCGATTTTCTCCCGCGACGACAAAGCCTTTTAGCTCACTGCCCCGTGCAACAAGGCCAGTCTCTGCATGAAGAAAAGTGACAGTCACCGAGGTGCCATTGACCTCGTGCCCGGCTGGCAACGGTCCTGATGTTGCCGGAACTGTTTTGCCATAGACGTCACCAAGAGCCCACAGAGCAAGTCGATGGCCTACATCCTGTTTGTTCTTCGGGTGGATGTCCTTTGTCTCACCGATGTCGACCGTAATTGCCATACCAGTTTTCGGAAGACTGCGTGTCTTCAGCATGGCTTCACGGACCAGCGACCAGCCTTCACCTTCGCGGCCGAAGTTGGGAAGCTGGACCCAGGCAAATGGAAGCTCTTCGCCCCATCGCTCTCGCCAGTCATTGACCAGCAGCGGAAGTTGATACTGATAATACGGCCCTTTGCCGGGCGCCGAGTTGGCTTCACCCTGATACCAGATAACTCCGCGCAACGCATAAGGAATCAGCGATGCAATCTTGCCATTGAAGAGACCACCAGAACTTCCTTTTCTCCTGATTGATTCCAGCGGATTTGTTGGACGCTTTGGCGCCTTTGTGCCATCCTGTTTGGCCTTTTGCACCTGAACCTTCCAGCGTGCCAACTGCTTCTCGTGATTGGCCGTAACTTCCGCTTCGTCGATTGAAGCCGCTGCTTTCGCCTGAGCTTCGACCAGGTTCTTCAACTCCGGAACTCTTGCCTGAGCCTCTTCGGCGATCCATGATTCAATCGGAGTACCTCCGACGGACGAATTGATCAGCCCCACCGGGACCTTAAGTTCGCGATGCAGCTCACGCCCGAAGAAATACAGAGTTGCCGAATAGCCTGCGACGCTTTCCGGCGAACACACAGTCCACTTCCCTTTGCTGTCGCGCTGAACAGTGGCGGAAGCTGCAGACTCCTCCTTGAACATTCGGATCAGCGGGAACGTGGCCGCAGCCTGCTCCTGTTCGAAGTCCCGTGCTCGGTTTACGGTCATCGCCATGTTGGACTGACCGGAG
The DNA here is from genome assembly GCA_046349735.1 of Planctomycetaceae bacterium. Lineage (GTDB taxonomy): Bacteria > Planctomycetota > Planctomycetia > Planctomycetales > Planctomycetaceae > SXXK01. The sequence goes on along the minus strand of JAXMBU010000035.1, from coordinate 51,941 downwards.
CCCAGCCAGACCTCACCGACCAGCACGTCCAGGACCTCTGTTTTGCGATTCGGCTTTTCTGATCGCACCGTCAATGTTCGCGCTTCCTCACTCGCCTGCATCGCGCGGAGCTTCACTTGCCACTTGCCATCTGCATCTGCCACAGCATTCTGCTTTTGGTCGGCAAACTCAATCGTGACGTTTTCCCCGGGATCAGCCCAGCCCCAAACCGGCACAGACTTGTCTCGCTGCAACACCATGTGATCTGAAAACACGGTCGCAAGTCTTAACTCCGCTGCGGAGAGATTGACCGGCAGCAACATCAGGAACGCGACAAGACAATGAATGAGGTACTTCATGACAGCTTCTGCTCCGTGCTGAATGGGGAAGGTGGATTCCGGAATCATAAACAGCCCGATTTCTTTGCGGCGGGCATGTCCATCGCGTGCTGACAGTTGAGCGGGGGGAAGGTTACTGTCCGGACTTTCGGAATCTTTGCAGCAAACAACTCTGCCTGCAAACCGGCCGCATCTCTTTGCTGGTGCTGTCATGGATGCGGCGGGGGCCAGAGATCACTCTGCCCCTTGAGTATCGCCTGCAATAAATGGCCTGCCCTTCAATCTTGATGACTTTGCGGAGTCCTGATGGGCGTTCGATTTGACATGGTTCTGTGCGAAATGAAGTGCGCAGATCGAACTAGTTGTTTAGACCGCTTATGAACACTCATCTACGCTAATGGTTTCTGAGGTCCGGCGGTTGCTGGTCCCGAAAACCTTGTCCGGCAATGACAGCCTTCGTGTCCAATCCGAATGGTGCCATTGTTTCTCCATCTTTTGCATTTATCAGCGTTCATTTGCCCTCATAAGCGGTTGAAACTCAGCTCTTCTACCCGTTCTCTGTTTCGCTGTCGCTGACGTCCGGCCACGGAGATCCCTCGCTGTTTCATTTGCTTCGCCCTGGGTCGCGCACTTCTTTTCGTGCAGAGTCAGAATATAGTGAGTTTTGTTGCAAAATTCCGGATTTGCTTCGCATCCTTCTTTGCCAGCGCCGTAGACACGACTAACATTTTCGATGTAAAGATGAAGTCCGCGTCAATTCTGCAGAACCTGTAGTGATCGTTTATGCGTTGGGGTGCTACACAATTTTTGGGACTGATGCTGGCCTGCTGGCAGCTGGTTCTGCCATCAAGTGCGCCGTGGTTGCATTCGGTGATGGCAGGGTCCTGCTGCGTGGGCGATAGCGGCTGTTCCGAACAGAGCCACTCCCACGGGACTTGTCACCATCACGACCATAAACCTGCGGAAAACGCAGGGAGTGAAGCTCCAGAGAAGTCACCGGATACGCACCATAACTGCTCCGATTGTGCTCTCTGTCAGGCAATCTCGGCACCTCGCATTCTGACGTCGACAATTGACCTGCCGACTCTTTCCGAGACCGCTCCATTTGTTGCGGTTTTCTTTTGTGCAGACCCTCAATTAGGTTTCGGTCTGCCGCTTCAGGCTCGTGCTCCGCCAGTGGCGTGAGGGTCTGTTGATTTAATCAGCCGGAACGCGTTAGCGTCCGGTTTTCGTGTCAAAAACACAGCAAATTCAACCGGGGGCTAACGCCCGGCGGCTGATAAGCAGATTAAGTCAACACGTCGGTGAACTTTCGTCGTTCCTTCTCTGCACACTGAGTGCTCGTGGGCAGCTGTTTCCTGCAGCGAACGTAATGTTTCGCGCATCTTGTTTTTTGTTGCCGAAATCCGTCCAAACAGGGCTGGCTCGGCTTCATCTCTGAGCAGGAACAGGTCTGAGAGAATTCGCTTGCCGTGATCATAGGCTGAAGCGTTCTTCCTCTTTGGCATCGCGAATAATCAATGCTGACCAGTCAAGCAGTGCATAGTGGTCCGCAGCAACAGCGAAGAAGACGGCGATTAAGCTCCCGCGCAGTGCTGGACGTGGCAATCCACGTTCGACAGCAACGTTGACGCAACTCCTGGTTTGCCGTGACTTTTGCGATGCCGTGTTGTCGGCACGTTGAAAACATCTCGTCTGCGGTTCGCGCGAAGCGAAATACGGGTCCGACCAGTCCGTGCTTCGCGCGACCGCGACGAGGTGCTTTGCCAACATTGTAGACAGGTGTGGTGGCTTAGAAAAGGGGGCACGATCCAATAGTGCGCAGCACCCCCGGGGCATTTGACGATTGGCTATTGCCCCCATTTCGGAGGCCTCATCGCGCACCCTGCCTTGCCGTGGCCACGACAGCAGATTTCGGTTCTGCGCGAAATGAAGTGCGCGGTGTTAAGTTGATTTGTTGCCAAGGGTTTACGAAGAGTGGTCAAACGGGTCTGATGAGCAGTGTCTAACGCTGTTTCACCACGAGAACCGAGATGACCACACGAGAATTGTACAAGGCGATTGGGGTTGCTGGCTGCGAGCCGTTGGGCTGCTGGCGAAAAGAAGGTATTTTTCATTTGCGACTTCAGGCTCCGGCGGCGTCCTATCGATGTCCCCAGTGTGGAAATCGCGACGTCATTCGGCGAGGTGGTCAAGTGGATCGCATCGTTCATGCTCCACGAATCGGTATGGATCGTACGGTTCTGTTCATCAAAACTCCCGTCTTGAATGTCGTATCTGCCAGCGTGTGTTGAACGCCGCTCTTCAAATGTGGTTCCCAAATGCAACTACACAAAGAGTTTTGCCAGGATCGTTGTGGATCTGCGGAAGATGATGACGATCCGCGATGTGGCTCGCTACCTCGGAGTTGGTGAAGGGATGGTTCGCGGTATTGATAAGTCGTACCTGCAGAAGACATTCGGCAAACCTCGACTGCGAGACTCGGAAGTGATCGCCATCGACGAAATCTACGTTGGCAAGAAGAACAAATTCTTCACGATCGTTATCGACTGGCGGACAGGGGCCATCGTTTTTGTGGGCGACGGAAAGGCCAGGATGCGTTAAACCCTTCTGGAAACGCCTGAAGCTCCAAAGCGAAGATCAAGGTCGTGGCGACTGACATGTCGAGCCGCCTACTACGCGGCGGTCATCAAGAATATACCGACGGCACTTCAGGTGTTCGATAGATTTCATATTGTGAAACAGATGAATGACAAGCTGACTCAACTACGTCGCGACTCCGCAACGTGAAGCAGAAGTGATGAACCGAACAAATTTGAAGGGCATGCGGTGGCTACTGGTCAAACACCCGGACCATCTGGACGACTCGAAGAACGAACGTGTTCGATTGCAGGAAGCCCTTTGACCTGAATCGTTCGCTGGCAGCAGCCTACTATCTGAAAAGGGCGAAGATCTCAGTCAGATCTGGCAACAGTCAACTAAAGCCATCGCTGCAAAGTTCCCTGACAGACTGGTGTCGCCGAGCTCGTGCATCCGAATCAAAGTCCTGATCACCATGGCCAACACTCTGAAGGCCACCGTACAGGAATCCTCAACTGGTACAATTACCCTATCTCCAGCGGGCCGCTCGAAGGTATCAATAACAAAAATCGGGGCTCTTCAGAGAATGGCCTATGGTTACAAGGATAAGGACTACTTCATCGCCAAACTCTATGCGCTCCACCTCGCCAAGTTCGCCCTCATTGATAATCAGAACTATTGCACGCGCACTTCATTTCGCAGAGCCCAGATTTCTCCATGTTGAAATGATATTTGCTTTTAATTCTGCAAGGTTTGAATAGAAAAATGTCTGGCGACATCATCGCGAAGCCTGCTGAACAGTTTTCCGTTGCGGAACGAGCGATACCTCTGTTACGCCAGGCGGATGCCGCGCTGCGTCATGATTTTTGCCCGTGGGCCAATCGTTGGGTCTACTGGCTTAAGCGACCCTTCTGGGGCATCTTTCTGTCGATGGTGCTGTCCGGAATCTGCGGCGCATTTCTCAGCGTCGAAGCTTTTTTTATCACGGGTATTCTTTGCATCATTGTTGGCCTGGGCGTGGCGATGCCCTGGCTGGCCATGCGCGGAATTGACCTGCATCTCACCTTCGATCTGCGACGCGGGCGAGTTGGCCAGCCTGTTCTGGTGAGGCTCAGGATTCGCAATCGCTGGCCGTGGCCGGTATGGGGACTGTCATTAGTACGAGGATTCGCATTGAAGAATTCTGCCTACACTGATGAGGGTGTTTCTTTGGCGCGAATTCCTGGCTGGTGCACGGCGGAATATTCATGGACCTTCGTACCTCAGGCGCGAGGGCTTTATCCGCTGATGACTCCTGAAGTCGAGACCGGCTTTCCGTTTGGGTTGTACCGCGCGGCTCGCAAGGCCACCGTTGACGGATATGTCGTGATCTGGCCCTCAACAGTAACTTTAAGCGGCCTGCCGGATGCCGCCGAGATACGAGAGTCAGATGAACATCTGGCCGATCGTCGCGTCGGTGATTTTGGAGACATGTTGGGAACTCGCCAGTTTCGTCAGGGGGATTCTCTGCGAAGAATTCATTGGGCACAGACAGCTCGACAGCAACAGCTGATTGTGTGCGAACGTCAGCGCCAGCGACGTCCGTTGTGAGTGACAGCTGATCTTGAGGCTGCCAGCCATCCCGGTTGTGATGGACAATCGCGGTCCAGCGACGACACTGGTGGAACTTGTGATTAAGGTTACAGCGAGTGTCTGGTGAATCTCTCCACCGACAGCATTGTCGAGTGGAACTGCTGCTGAACCAGAAGATCTATGGCTGGTGACTCGGTTTTTGCCGGATTTCAAAAGCTCATGGATGCCCTGTCGCAGGCCAACCCGAATGAGTCAACAACCTCGCTAAGCCGACAGCGTGCTGCAAGTACCGCGTTCAATGTTGTCGTGACAACTCCCATGGGTCTTCGCTGGCGTGGCCGCCAACTTGCGGACCAGCATGTAATTGCCATTTCGGACGAGTCCCCGCTCCATCAGTCTGTTCCGGTTGCTGGTGCATGGCTGTCTCTGCGCGGCGTTTCCGATGTAGAGACGCTGTTACCTCGGCGATGGAAGGGAGCCTGCGATGCTCGGTGACCGTCAGCCTTCTGCAATACGTCGCATCCGACGGGAGAATGCTCGCGATGGCATTACGCAGCGACGTCAAACAGTGACGCCGCCTGTCGATGATTCCGGTCGGCATCGCGTGACCACCGGGGCGTTGCACTGGATGACGGCCGCACTCGCGCTGCTGGCGGGTACGATCTTTGTCGTGACGGACGCAGATGGAGGACGGAGTCGAGCTTCGATCTGGATGCAATTGACTCTGGAAGTGGGACTGGTTGTTTCCGGCACACTCATCGTACGTCGCAGACTCGCCGCAGAAAGCGAAACACCGCTCATCATGCCACTGCTGGTTCTTGTTGTCGTGACCAGTCTGCTGTGGGAGCCTTTTCAGCGCTGGTTTCTGCTGGCGGGTCGACCATTTGAAATGATGGTCATGCACACGCAGAAGAACCTGATGCTGGCTGCCGCTGTGCTGGGATATCAGATTGGCTACCAAAGACTATCCGTTCTGGCTGGCGTCGCGCTGACGATCTTCTGTGCGGCGATCGCACGGCAGAACCTGGTTTTGTGGTTGACCGCGATCTATGGATTTACCGCTGTGAGCTGGATGGTGGCTGGATATTGGGACAGCCTCCGTGGTCGTCTGTTGTCAGGGCAGTCACGACATATTCCGTTGCGCTGGCTGATTATCGGGCCCTGCATACCGCTGTTGCTGCTGCTGGCATCTGCATCGGGAGGTCAGAATGCGATCACGGTGCTGCGAGGAATTCTGCCGGGGTCGGGTGGTGACGGCGGATCAGATCCGTATGCCCGGAGCGGAGCCAATGACGGCGAGAATCTGGTGGCCGGGACCGACAACATCAAGTCGTTTGGTCCCATCGAAGATGCTCCGTTCGCCGAGGACGATAAACCCAGTCTCTACGATGTCTTTAATGATGCCTTTGACGAGCCCGTTCGCAAAGTCAGGAACCAGGATCGCTCAATCGCTCTGCCGCCGGAACTTCTTGCGGATATTAATGCTCGGATGGCTCGGTCCGCAGTGGGCGGTCGTGAGTTTACGACGCTTCGCAAATCCACACGTCCGGATCAGAAGCGGATCAAAGATCTGAAGAGTCCGGCTTTGTTGTACGTCGCTGGGCGAGTTCCACTGCATTTGCGGATGGAGATCTACGATGTGTTTGATGGAGTTGACTGGATTCCGGAAAAGCCGCTCGAACACCCTCCAGGCATGGCCATTGTGCCCACTCATGGAAAGCCCTGGCTGCGTGTCCCGTGCGGCAGTCGTAATTTGGGACTCTATACAGACCTCGAAACACACGCGGTCAGGATTATCAATCTGAAATCCAATGTGATTCCGGCGCCGCTGGAGTTGCGAGCTGTTCATATCGACAAGGTCGATCAGTCGGATATGTATGGCTGGTCGCAGGACTCCATTCTGAAGCTGAATCGGGAATTCCTGCCCGAGTCGATTACGATCCATCAATCTTCGGAGTGTCTGCAAAGATCCGGACTTCTGCACCATTCCGATCTGACATTTAACGCTGCTGGAGACAGACGGCGTGTTCAGCTTCCTCTTCTTCCGCAAATGAGTGATGTCCGGAATCTGGCGCAGCAGATTACTCGCGATGTGCCCGATGGCTTTGCTCGGGTCGACGCGGTGATCAATCATTTACGCTTGAACTATATTCTTGATCGCACTGCCGTCGCTCCGGGGACCAGCGAGCTCCCGGTCAGCCATTTTTTGTTCGAAGCGAAACGTGGCCCGGATTATCAGTTCGCAACGGCTGCCGCGCTGATGTTGCGAAGCCTCGGATTCTCCACTCGAGTCGTCTCGGGGTTTTATGCCAGTCCGGAAAAATACGACCCCCGGAAACGTCATACGCCAGTTCACAATGCGGATGCTCATGTCTGGTGTGAAGTTTATGTCGGTTCCTCAACGTGGATTACGCTGGAGCCATCTCCAGGGTATGAAATCCTGACACCGCCACCAGGCTTCTTCGCTCGATGCCTGATGGCATTGAACGTGATATGGAAGTGGATGCTGCAACATTGGCTTCTGTCATGCACTTTCACTGCGATGGTCATTGCCGGCTATCTGAAGCGAAACCAGCTTCAGGATCGAGTGTTGACAGCGATCTGGGTGCTGAGTGCTTCAGCGGCCCCTCGTGTTCGAGTGCTGCGAACTTTGCAGTTACTGGATTCACGTCTGGCGTTGTGTGGGCTGGCACGCCCCGCAGGATCAACGTTCTCACGATGGATGAAGCTGCTGCCTGACCTCTCTGCGAACACAAAACATGTCACGGAGTTTCTGCGCTTCGTGGAATTAGCCGCGTATGCAGAAGAGGCCGCTTTTTCTTCTCTCGGCACTCAACAGATCAATGAATGTTGTACCGCCGTTGTCCGCGAAATCAGCCTGTCACACGGCCTGACAACTGCCGCTTTAATTCGTGCTCGCGAGAAGGCCGCTGCCATGGAAACGGATCGTTCCGCAAATTTTCCGATGAGCCCGGTGGATGCAATACCGAACCGGGCGAGTTCAAGTTATTAGGCACACCCTGCTTCTGTTGAAAAGACTATTCAATTCATGACACTGGCGACAACAACTCAATCGATCGACGTGAACCATCAATCTCTGTCGGAACTGCGAGATCGCCTTAATCTCGCATTGCGCGGGAAACCCGATGTCGTGGAACTGGTCCTCGTGTGTTTGCTTGCCAACGGGCATTTGCTGCTGGAAGACAAACCGGGCCTTGGGAAAACCACACTGGCCAAGGCTCTCGCATCCGGACTTGGCGGCCGTTTTGCTCGCTGCCAATGCACTCCGGATCTGCTTCCAAGCGACATCACAGGGTTCAACATTTTTAATCAGAGCACGCGCGAGTTTGAATTCCGCAGTGGCCCGGTCTTCTCGGACATTCTCCTGGCCGACGAAATCAATCGCGCGACGCCTCGAACTCAAAGTGCATTACTGGAAGCGATGGCGGAACGACAGGTGACGGTGGACAATCAGAGATTCTCCCTGAGTCGCCAGTTCTTTGTCATCGCAACGCAGAATCCCGTCGACCAGCATGGCACCTATCCGTTGCCGGAAGCTCAGCTGGATCGCTTCGCCATGAAGCTGAGTGTTGGATATCCGGAACATTCTGACGAACTTCAGATGCTGCAGGATGCCGTGGGCCATGCAGACCAGCGGGGGGATCAGCATCCTGTATTGGATCTGCCGACGCTGCACAGCATACAGACGCAGGTTGCTGCGTGCCCGGTCGCGCGAAATGTTCAGGACTATCTGGTGCGACTGGGCCACGAGACTCGACACCACTCCAGCATTGCTCTGGGGCTGAGTCCTCGTGGATTGTTGACGTGGCAGCGAGTCGCTCAGGCGTATGCGTGGCTGGCTGGACGGAATTTTGTCACGCCGGATGACGTGCAGGATGTTGCGTTTCCCGTGTTGAGTGTTCGCCTTGGTCTGGAGTCTGCAGAAGCTCAGACCGTAATCGAGGAAATACTGAATCGCGTAGCCGTTCCGAAGTATCAGGAATAGCCGAGCAACCCGTTTTGAAGGACGAGGATTCCGATGAAGAACATTCCAAAGCCGCAATGGGCGATTCAAACATCGTCGCCACACAGAAATGAAGGACGGTTGTCTCGTATGTTGCAGAACGCACTACATTGGACAACGTACACCAGTGTTTTAATTGCCGTGATCGGCTGTAACTCGCAGGAGGCACAGCATGAAGATGAGCATCTGGAACACTTTGTGCCGGCTCATAAACCCACCGACTACGCGGCGCTGGTGGACCAACTGGAGACTCGGATTGCTCAACAGACGCAGTCGACAGGATCCGGTGACGGGACTCCAACGGCAGGTCAGTCGGCGACACAGCGACAGGAGCTGATGGACATCATCGGCTGGATTCCGGAGCTGGCTGCAGACAGTGAATTGCAAAAGAAGGATTTCGAAATGGCGGTCTCGGCAGGTGCGAAGCTGAGTCTTGCTCTGGGATTTGAAACTCCCGGTGCAGGATCTCCGCCAGCAGATCACTCGTCGATTCCAAAACTTCTGGAAGAACTGAAGGCTCTTGTTTCCAAATCACAAACTTCTGCGGAGCCGATGTAGTCATGGCCGAAATGATGTTCTGGGGATTCGCGGTCAGATTTGTCAGCAGCCTTGTGCAGGCGTCACCATTTATACTTTGCGGCTTTGCGATAGCGGCAATTCTGAGGCGTTTTTTTGGCTACGAGGCGACTCGCAGGCTGTTCGGCGAAGGCACTCGTTCCGCCTTGTTTCGAGCGTGGGTGATCGGAATGCTGTTGCCCGTTTGTTCGCTGGGTGCCATCCCTGTGATCAGAGAACTGCGGCGAGCGGGTCTGCGAGGTGGGACAATTATGGCCTGCGATGTCCGGTCCGTTGTTTAATCCGCTCTCACTTCTGTACGGGCTACGTTGTCGGAGCCGATTGCGATCCTCTCATTCGCCGCCTGCTCCTTATTGATCGTGACGGTCATTGGGGTCATCTGGGATCGATTGTTCCCCGATTCCGAGTTGCCGATGGTGGAGGAAAAACCTGTGGCGTATGGGTACCGCAGGATGCTGGCGGTGGCCACATCCGCCGGACGAGAAGCGACTTCCGGATCGCTTGTTTACATCCTGATCGGACTCATCGGTGTCGGCGTGCTGGGGGCGATTATTCCGGCCAACAGCCTTCAGCACACCTTCAACCACGACAATGCACTGGCCCCCCTGTATATGGTCGGAATGGCAATCCCGGTCTATGCGACTCCAATGCTGGCGATGTCTCAACTGGGCATGATGTTCCAGCATGCAAATTCCGTCGGAGCGGCCTTTGTGTTGCTCGTGCTGGGCGCCGGAATGAACATGGGCATCGTGTTCTGGCTATACCGCGAGTACGGCCTGAAGCGTGGCACAACATGGATGGTGCTTCTGCTGGGAATTGTCCTGGTGCTGGCCTACAGCGTTGATAAGCCTTTGTTTCCACGTGATATCGAACCCGCCAACCATACCCACGCATTTGACATTTATTGCCAGCCGTTTTCTGGTGCAACAGAAGCCTCCTGGCCGCTCATGGCCAGCCAGAAACTCCAACGTGATATCAATCCGTTTGAATGGAGAAATCTGTGGCTGTATGGCGCCCTGATCGGATTTGGATTGGCTCTGAGAATGGCTGATCGTGGTTCGAAGCTGGAACGCTGGCTGGAGTCAGAAATTTCGCCGTCGACGCCGCGACGTGGTGACATCGTTGTCCCTGGATCAGTCCTCGGATTTCTCGCCCTCGCAGGCCTGATCGCTTTAAGTGTCGTCGGCTGCTTCGCGTATTACCCTGCACCGGATGAATGTCTGGACGCGATGACAGATGCAAAAATCAGTGCGCTCAGTGGTGCTCTGGCCATGAATCACACTGAGACAAAATACTGGGCCGAACGGTATGACGACTGGACTCGCAAACTGGAAGTTGGTGCTTACCTTCGGCACGGCGAACTCAGCGAGTATCATCGCTGGAAGGCTCGACTGGTGCGAGAGCAACTGGAGCTGCTGGAGCATGAAGTGGAAGACCAGGAACGGGAAGAGGTGGTGCAGCTCGTGTCGAGAATCTCCCGCAGTCACATCCGTATGAAGCGAGCCTATCAAAAGGACCTGTAATCAAGACGGCATTGTTGAGCATCACAGCAACGGCCGCTGTGACACGATGGTCGACCGAAGCGGCACAACGGTTCAATTTCCAGTCGTGATCACTGCATCGCTTCGCCAGGCAGTTCGGATGGCGTCAATACTACTTCCAAGTGACTGAAACTTGCGGCGAGAAATGTGAACTCGACAACCGCGCATGGCGATTCCAACAACCTCCCTGAGTGCCTTCCTTTGAGACCTTGAAAAGGTCGCAGAGGGCAGATCAGGGTTCGGGGCCAAAAGTTTCAGCCAGTCAGATTCAACCTGTGACCCCGTCAATTCTCGACATAGATCACGTGCCAGTATTTCTACTGCTGCGCCAAATTCGGACGTCTCCAATTGCCGTGACGAATGAACTCCGTACATCGACTGCAGAAAACGAGCATGCCGATTGGGAATCAAATGCCAGCGATTCTGGATCAGTCGCCATAAGACAAACAACAGAAACAGAATCAGCAGGATCAACAGGATCGTGCGAGCCCACGCGACGGGACTCATATTCCGCGGCCGTTCCTTCAGAGTTTCATTCAGAATGTTGGAATCCTGAACCTCGTCGACCACTTCGTTCGCCATGCGCAACATTGTGGCCAGATCCGGTTCCGGCGGATCAATCTCCGGCGGAATATTCGGTGGAACATCGGGGGGCAGCGGCGGCGAGTTTGGTGATGGGTTGAGATCCGCCACATAACTGGGGAGCGTTTGACCGCTGTCATACACTGTCACCCACTTCCGGTTGCCTCGACACAACAAATCAGAGACCTGAATGGCAAAAAGTGAATTGTCGCCATGCCACAACATTCCGTCGGAAAACAAACTCTGGTCGGCTGACAAAATCAACACTCCCGTCCCCGGAGCGGCATCGATCCCGGCCATAATCACCGGGCGATGGCGAGCGGATCCCGGCAGGACGTCCTCAGTCAGCGCCGCAATCACCTCCCATTGCAAAGAGGAATCTTCCGAGGTCGACATCCAACCGGTCTTGTTGACAATGATCCGACGCAGCCCCTTTGAGAGTGGATGCGACTGATTCAAATTTGACAGCACAATACAGTCTTCAAACCCCTGATACTGGCTGTCCGGGTCCAGCGACGCAACCGGGCCGCGCGAGAATAATGTTACGCCGGGCAACTTGAAACTTTGCTCCGAAGCCACCAGCAGACTTCCGCCCTGAGCGACATAGGCTCGCATCTGAAGCCATTCGTCCCGAGAAATCCGCGTCACGTCGCCGAACACGACAATAACGGATTCTTTCGGGCGTCTGAGCGTGGCCGACAAATCCATGCGCACAGTCAGGCCGCGCTGTTCCAGCAGCATCCGGAAACCATTGTAGCCGAGATACCACTTGTCCGAATTGGCATTCGCGGGCCGGTTCACGGTCTGAGCCTGCACAACTCCGGCCAATATCACAAGCGCCAGCAACAAACCGAGCGTCATTATGAACGCGGGTTTGAATTTCGGCGTCAGGCGATCATGGAAGATCAAACCTTTATATTGGCGTCGTGAAATCATTCGGCAGCCACGGTTCCTTCGATGAGCATTTCGGGCTTCACAAGATTGAGCATGTGCCCATGATCCGCGGTCACGATCAGAAGTGATTCGTCCCAGTTGCTGTTTGCTTCGACCCAATCTGTGATGGCTTTGACTGCTCGATCACCCGAGTTCACAGCGCCAATGGAGTTATCAATATTGTCATCGTGATTCGCCCAGTCGACATCGCCCGATTCGACCATTAACCAGAAAGGCTTCTTCTCACACGCCATAAACTCCACCGCGACACTCGTCATTTCTTCCAGCGTTGGATTTTCCCGGAGATCCTGTTCCGAGTACTCCTCAGCCTTCTTGTTCACTCCCGGAGCCGGATCGTATCGACCATCGGCGGTTTCAAAGGGGAGATGCCCGGCATACTTGCCGACACCAAAAAATCCCAGGAGACGCTGTTTCCGGGAAATTGCCTGAGCGGCCGCTGCCTTCAACAGCTCAGTTCCATCGTGACCGGCAGTTCGCACGGCCGTGACATAACGACCGCCATACTTCACATCAGACGCCTTAAGATCCCCGTCGGTCAGATAAATATTGCCCTGAACGTAGTTGTCACCCTGACTCTCACCGCCCTTTTTGGGATCGCCGTCGTTTCCGAAACCACCGCCCACAACCAGGTCGAGCCCGGGGAGAGCTTCTTTCGGATGAACAACGGAAGGAAGCCCGAGCATGTCTCGGGTCAGATCCTGATAGTCATCGCGGGAAACGTTGTGAGCATAGGAGGCCGCCGGAGTCGCATGACTGATCGGCACAGAAGACACCGCGCCGACTCGCCAGCCTTTGTCCTGCAGGTAGTGAGCAATCGTCGGCACTGGCTGACCTGTTGCATCAACGTTGACGGCCCCATTAAAGGTCTTGAGTCCGGCTGTCATGCTGCTGGCCGAAGAGGATGAGTCCGTGTAGTCGTGCTTCGGATTCCCTTCCGCGGGCTTTGCAATCAAATAACCAGGATCCGCCGCAATTGACCATGGAGCCGTCCCGGCGATCGACGCATCATAGCCGCCGCGTATTGTTCCGCCAGGATTCTTCACGGTCTGCATATTGACGTCGACATCAGTGCCTTCATTGTGAGCACTCGTCACCATGAAACCAAACTGCGACGTCCCGCCGGCATCGTAACGCTGAAAATGAGTTCCATCGCCTCGGCCTTCGGTATAGGTGACCTTCTTCTGATTCCAGATGGCCGCAGCTCGAGTGGTCTGCCAATCCATGCCATCAAAAACCACGAGGAACATGTGTTTCTTCCCCGATTCGGCAGCCGCTTTCTGGATGTCGTAGATGTTGGTCTGATCCATCCAGACTGCTTCGGGGTTAACGGTTTTCTCTGGCACATAACCGTACAGTGCCTGCACCTTTTCCGCTGAGCGATAGGGGCTCGCTTCGCCGAACCACGAATCCAGATCAACCCCCGGCTTTCCACCTTTACTTCCAAACGTGTAAACCGGAATCAGTCGATTCGAATGAGACTTCCAGCCAGTGTATTTTTCGGCATCAGTTCCCCAATACGCCGCCGATGACTTGTCGTTGGCGATCGCCTGTTCCTGAACCTGCTTCGGAAAATCGACAGCATTGGCGGCATCGGCCTTTTTCACCGGATTGGAGCCAAAAGCAGCTACTCCGAACAGGCAGGCGGAAAGGAACAGGGCGACAAAACTCGTTCGAAACATTCACAACTCCGGATCTGACAGACAAAGCCATGCGTCGCTGTTGTGTTCGCCGCAGCTCTCAATTCAGCCGACACAATGAAAACATGATCAAAACCCACGGTTCAGGCCCGATGCGGCCGGGTGATCCTTCGCCTCAGCCAAAAGGGATTGCGGCATTGTTCCGGCTTCAGTGCCCGACAGCAAGCCGACCGTGATCCGGACAACCGTTAAATCCGAGTTAATTGCCAGAACTCGCAGTCAACCGTAAAAGTGCTAAAGTCTGAGGACAGCCATTGCGACAGCTGATTCTCTGCACTTACGATGACGATAAATCCAGACTGTGTTGCCGATGTTCGCTGACTTTCCGCGCGCCGGAAGCCACGAAATGAGGCCATCACATTTCAGATTCCGGCCCAGACCTGGATTTATCACGTCGCCTGAGATCCGAGAACCGGTTCATGAACAAGAAACAATTTATTGCCGTTTCCTTTGTTGCTGCTCTTCCTGCGGCAGCTTTGTTGGTATTTCTGGTGCTTGGGCTTCTACAGGGGATGCTTTCAGACGGAGCGACGGTGTCGGCCGTGCTTTGGGTCGTGTGGGTTTTGGCGGCTCTCGGCGCACTATCAATGGCATTCCTGCCTTTCGCGATCATGTTCTTCCCGGGTCTGATGCCCGATCCAGCACTTGCGGCAGCAGCGGCCCCGGGGTTCTCTCCAGCTCCCGAGAGAAAGTCTGCCCAGCCAACGGAAGCGGACGAGTTCGATGAGGGAGAAGAAGAATTCTCCGAGGATGCTGAGGCGGCTGAAGACGACGGCGAACAACTCTTCGACGACGGGGCACTGGAAGACAGTTATGAAGACGAGTACGAAGATTTCGAAGACAGCAAGTAGTTCATGAGCCGCCATTCACCGGATTGCTACGATGCTCCGGGCTATTGGGATCTGGCTTTCAGCGATGAGACGCTGTACGAAGCCGACTTTATCGAAGCGGCAGCCGCGCACTATCTGAAGACCAGTCAACCGCGAATCCTCGAGATCGGCTGCGGGGGCGGACGTCAGGTTGTTGAGCTTGCGAAACGCGGACATCACGTTCGTGCCTTCGATCTGAATGAATCGTGCGTCGCATGGACTCAGCGACAGCTCAAGCGTCGCCATCTGACCGCTCAAGTCTTCTCCGACGACATGACCTGCTTCAAGCTGAACAGGCCGGTTCATCTCGCTCATTGCCTCGTGAACACGTTCCGCCATTTGCTGACCGAAGAGGCGGCTCGACGACATCTTCAGTGTGTTGCTGACTCACTTCGCCCCGGCGGCATTTACCTGCTGGGATTCCACCTGCTGCCTCCGGATGCTGCAGAGGAAGATTGCGAACGATGGACGATCAATCATCGCAGAACGCGCGTCACAACAACGATTCGAGTTCTGGATTTCAGCCGCCGCACCCGAATTGAAACGGTCCGCTTCAGCCTGAAAGTGACGACGCCGACAAAAGTTCTCCGCCTGTCGACAGATCATCAACTGCGGATCTATCGAGCGGATCAGTTTCGATCCCTGCTCCGGTCAGTTCCTGCTTTCAGGCTGCTCGACGTTTTTGACTTCTGCTACGACATCAATGAACCACTGATGCTCAACGATGATCTGGGCGATGCCGTGTTTGTGCTGCAGAAACAGTAATGCCCCACCAAGTGAAGTTTTCAGTTTGAAATTTGAAATTTGAAATTTGAAATTTGAGATCCCCGGCCCCGCTATTCCACCGTCACGCTCTTTGCCAGGTTGCGCGGACGGTCAACATTGCAGCCTCGCAGCAGTGCCACATGATAAGCTAACAGCTGCAGTGGAATCGCGCAGACCAACGGTTGCAGGTACTCCTCAACATCCGGCACATAAATCACATCGTCGGCGATGCGAGCAATATCCGTGTCGCCCTCGCAGGCAATGGCAATGACTGGCCCGCGACGCGCTCTGATTTCTTCCATATTGCTGACGACTTTGGGATAGATCCCTCCGCGTGGAATCACGAAGACGCTCGGAGTCTGCTGATCAACCAGAGCGATCGGCCCATGTTTCATTTCCGCTGCCGGATAGCCTTCGGCGTGGATATAACTGATCTCTTTCAACTTCAATGCACCTTCGAGAGCGACCGGGAAATTGTAGAGTCGACCGAGGTACAGAAAATTATTGAAGTGATGATACTTGTCAGCGACTTCTCGGACTTTGTCATGGCAATCCAGCGTTTTACTGATCTTCTCCGGCATGTCGCGCAGCTGACGGATAATGCGTTTTCCGGCCGGATAGGACATGTGTCGCATGCGTCCAAGATACAAAGCCAGCAGTGTCAGGACGGTAACCTGAGACGTGAATGCCTTTGTCGACGCGACTCCAATCTCGGGTCCAGCGTGCAGATAGATTCCTCCGTCCGCTTCTCGGGCGATGGTCGAACCAACGACATTGCAGATGGCCAGCGTCGGATGCCCTTTGCGTTTGCATTCTCGCATGGCGGCCAGAGTATCAGCTGTTTCACCACTTTGAGTGATCGCGAAGACCAGCGTGCGATCGCTCATCGGTGGATTCCGATAACGCAGTTCGCTGGCGTATTCCACTTCCGTGGGCATGCGAGCGAATTCTTCCAGTACGTATTCGCCGACCAGACCGGAGTGCCAGCTGGTGCCACAGGCCGTCAGGACGATTCGATCAATTCTTCGCAAATCCTTCGGTGACAGATTCAGTCCGCCAATCACAGCCGTGGCTTCTTCATCGTCCAGTCGGCCGCGAAGTGCGTTCTCGATGGTTGTTGGCTGTTCGTAGATCTCCTTGAGCATGTAATGTTCGAAGGCACCGAGATCTGTGTCGGAAGCCACCTGTTCCAGTGTCTTGACGCTGACACTGACGCTGCCATTGCTGCGATGATCGATGCGCAGGCCGTCTGCTCGCAATACGGCAACCTCATTGTCTGACAGATACACGACTTCCTTTGTGTATCCAACGAGCGGACTAGCATCACTGGCAAGAAAATATTCATCCTTGCCAACTCCAATCACCAGTGGGCTGCCGCAGCGAGCTGCGATGATGGTGTTCGGGAGTTCTCGAAACAGGATACCCAACCCGTAGGTTCCCTTCAGCAGATTGATGGTCGCCTCAACGGCTTTCAGGCAAACGTCCAGATCTTCCGGCGAACCGTGCAATCGGGACTGTTCATCCAGATTGTGAGCCAGCAAATGAGCGACAACTTCTGTGTCGGTCTGAGAACGAAACACGTAGCCGAGAGTCTGCAACTGCCTGCGAAGGATGTCGTAGTTCTCTATCACACCATTGTGGACAATGACGACTTCGCCATTGCCGCCAATATGCGGATGAGAATTCTGATCGGTCGTCGCACCATGGGTAGCCCATCGAGTATGGCCGATGCCGATCTGGCCAACCAGCGGTTGAGCTTTTAACAATCCGGCAAGTTCTGAAACGCGTCCGGCCTTCTTGCGAACCTCAATGGTATTGCCATACTGAACTGCGATCCCGGCGCTGTCATAGCCGCGATATTCCAGTCGATGGAGGCCTTCGAGCAATAACTCTGCGACAGGCCGATAGCCTACGTAACCGACGATACCGCACATGACAAGATCCTTTGCATTGCCGCCGTACCGCCTGAAAAGTCTGAATGCGGTAAGTAAAATCGTTATCGGCAACAGGATCTGTCCTGCAGCATCACGGTCAATGATTGTTAACACCGCTCGGAGACTCCAGCGGCAGATTTCGCCGAATCATTCTCCGGCCCGACCTCGCCGTGTTGGACTTCGGCATTTGGTGCCACGGTGGTATGTGGAATCGTCGTGTTGACTGTAGTTGGCCAGGTTCATTTCTATTGCAAAAATGAAGAGGCGGCTCTGGCACCGCTGAATTCCGGAATACGCCGCCGCCGCACAGCTTGCGATTTCCGTCATACGATGTAACGTCCCGAAACTGTTGTTCGCGAATCTATTGTCTTTGAGGAGTCGCTCTAACCGTGCGAAAGTTGCTTTGTCGTTTTCAGGCGATGCCAAACATAGGAGTTCTGGCATTGCTGATGCTTTGCGGACAAGGTCCGACAGTGGCTAGTGATGAACCGCTCATCAAAGGCAAGACTGATGCATCAAAACGTTATCTGATTATTCACTCCGACGATGCGGCCATGAGTCACTCGGTGAATCGAGCGACGATCGATTCCATGGAGAATGGGTTTGTTTCTTCGTGCAGCATTATGGTGCCGTGTCCATGGTTTCCGGAGTTCGCAGAATGGGCAAAACAGCATCCAGAGAAAGACTTTGGGATTCATTTAACGCTGAATTCGGAGTTCGGATCGTACCGCTGGGGCCCGGTCGCGGGGCGCGACAAAGTTCCGACGCTCGTCGATGAACATGGCTATCTCTTCAAATCAAAGGACGAAGTCATCGCCAGGGCTCGACCGGCCGAAGTCGAGATCGAGCTGCGAGCTCAGATTGACCGGGCACTCGCGGCCGGGATTCGCCTGAGCCACCTTGATACTCATATGGGAACGGTCGTTTCAACCGCTGATATGCTGGACATCTATGTGCGGCTGGGAATCGAATACAATCTCCCGGTCATGATCATTCGAAACATTGATCCCGCATTGGCAGCGGGCTATCCGGATCTGGTGCGAAGGAATCATGAATATATCCAACAGCTGGAGATGCAGAAGCTGCCGCCGATCGATTACTTGTACCAGTTTTATGACGGCAAAGACCACGATGCTCGACAGAAACGCTATCTGGACACAATCCGCGATTTGAAGCCCGGTGTCACGCAGCTGATCATTCACTGTGGTTACGACGACAGTGAACTACAAGCCATTACCGGCAGCCATTTCCTGCGAGACGACGACCGCCGGATCTTTTCGGATCCCGCGGTGCGTAAACAGATCGAAGCGATGGGCGTGGAGATCATTGACTGGACGAAGCTGCGAGAGATGCAAAAGGCACGTTGACTTGATCCTGCTGCGCAAATTTCAGATTTGAGATCTCAGATTCGAAATTCTAAATCAGCAGCCCCGCATGTTGACGGACGCCCACTATGCAGAATTGCTGCCCGCCCCGATCGCTTGTTCAAACAAACATTTTCTCCTCAGTATTTCCGGGGGCAAGTCCCTGTTGCCACCTGATCGCGTTCTAAATCTCCGGTAAGCTTTCAATGATCGCAGGGAACGTCCGGGAACTCTGAAATTTTTGCCTTTCAGGTTCCGAACCAGAAACCACATCCAGCACCAGCGGCACAGCATGAGGAATCTGAAGACGCGTCGCGAGTTGATGATCAAGTTCCAGGGCTTGAGCGATCAGGCAGCGAATCACCTGACAATGAGCCACAACCAGCAGATCTCCGGTCGCCGCTACCAGCAGTGCCTCAAGAGCGGGCCAGGCACGAAGTGTCACCTCCGTCAGATTTTCGCCGCCCGGAGCTCTCTGGTGGTAATCGTCACGAAAATTTCGCAGCGACGGATCGTCGCGATACGCAGGGTGCTCGGAATACACTTCTTGTTTAGTTCGTCCTTCAAACACCCCAAGCGATCTTTCGTTAAACGCGTCCACCGGCGCGATCAACGTTGGGCGAGTCTGAAACTCCTGCAGTATGAGAACCAGAGTCTCCACTGCGCGATTCAGTGTTGAGCTTACGGCATGTGAGAAAGAAAACTCCGACGAATCAGCCAGCAGCCGTCCTGCATTGCGAGCCTGTTCACGACCTTCGTTCGTGAGTGGCGTGTCGATCTGTCCGCAGAAAATAGCCTTTTCTTTCCAGACTGCGTTGAGCTCAGATTGACCATGACGAAGCAAAACGATCTTCTTCATTCGCGATCGATTCTGTAGGAAAGAGTCAGTTTGATTCAAGCCGGGGAACACCATGGTCCTGGGGTCGACCTCTCGCTTCGCCATCAGGATCGTGCGAGTTTTGTTGAGCAGCGGTGCCTTGTCAACCTGGAGCATGACATCGCAACAATCTGATTACGGCGCCGATTTCCGCGGTTCATATCCCCAGCGATTAACGCTGCCATCGAGACTGCTCGACAACAAACTGGCTTCCGACGAGAGGAACTCCAAATCCATCACTCGATCAGAATGTGCCGTAATCTCTCGCTGTAAATCCCCCGTCAGTGAATCCCAAAGGAGGATTCTTCGATCGTGACCGCCTGAAAAAAGTGTTTCCCCGCTGGCAGAAAATTCAAGGCAGAGAACTGGCCCCACATGTCCGACGAGAGTTGTAATTCTTTGGCCATGGATGTCCCACGCAGCAAGTTCGCCCTCGTGCGTTCCGGTGTAGATTCGCCGTCCATCATGACTGACTCTCAGGCAGGTGATTCGATGACCGTGAGCTTTCCACCTCAACTGCTCCGCACCATCACTTGCTCTGCCGACACGAACAAATCCATCCTGTCCTCCCGTGACAATCAGATCGCCCTTGACATCCATGGCGTAGATCCCACCCTCATGACATTTCCAACTCGCCGTGATCTGCCACGATTCACAATCAATAAAAATGACATGCCCATTACGAAGTGAAGCCAGAAGGCTCTTGCCCTCATTGGCGAATGCCACAACCCTGACGTCACCATCGGTTGGGATTCTTGCGATGGGAACTGGTGTGGATTGGAAAAGGTTCTCGGGATCTTTACCAAATCGATAATCAGGATCGTATTTCAGCACGATGACTGATTGATCATCGCCGCCATTTCCGACTGCAACAATTGGCTTCACTGGATGAGCCACCATACTGTTGATGCCCCCTTCACAAACGGAGAAAGCTTCAGTCGGGACTCCGGTTCGCCCGTTGATTGTTGCAATCCAGCCTCCGGAATGCCCAACGCAGGTGAGCCCATTGTTGGCCAACGTCAGCAGAGTCCTTGGAAAGCCAAATCCTCTGTCTGCCTGTCCGTCAAAAATCCGGAAACTTCCAGTGAGGATTTCAGGCCGGCGTGTGTCCAGCACGGAAACAGAGCCATCGTCACTGCCGACAGCAACGAATCTTGCATCCTGCGAAACCGTAACGGCGTGATTCGCGTTAGACGTCGTCTCAATAATTTGAGGTGGCTGGTCTGGGTCAAGCTGATGAATCTGGACTGTTTCATCGGCGGTAATGATACTCGTGGGCGGCAAACAGCTGACAACCAAACGATCATTGCCGTGAACCAGTCGTGGTCGAGAATCCTGAGAAGCTCCCGGTGGACTCATCAACAATAGATTGCCGCTGGTTGTCCCCACCGCCAGGAGCGGACCGCCGTTCATTTGTTCCGAGAAATCTGCAGAATTGATTCGCAGGGAAGAATTTGTCGTCCACGCAGGCACCGTGAGCGGCTGAAGAGTTGCAGTGTTCCACCGTCGCCAGCCATGCGTCTCGTCGACGCTGTTGATGACGGAGTCTTTCTCAGTGAACCAAATCATTGCGGGATTCTTCGGGACAGTGACATTAAGTTCGCGAATGTTGCCGTTTGAAAGGTCTGCCAGAAACAAATGTCGTTTTGAATCGACTCCTGCAAGAGACTGTCCGTCTCGCGTCACGGCATAGCGCAGAGAGGTGTCTATCGTCTCAGGAAACTCATGAACCAAACGGCCATCGTACAGGTCCAGTTCAATTAGCTTCCTGCGATCCGAGATCGCCAACAACGTGGAGTGTTGACCACGAATCAACAAACTTCCATTCGCTGTAACGCGAGCGTCGCTGATCGTTTTCTGGTGAGTCGCAAGATCGTAGACCGCAAGTTCACCGGGTTCCGAGGAAACATACAACTTCTGACCCGTCGGATCAAAGACCATCTGCCTTACAGCACCGGATGCTCGTTCAGGATTCAGCCGGTTCATCGACGATTCATGATTCATCAAATGCCAGGCAAAATTGCGATGAACTTCCGGAAAATGCCTTTCATCGCCAAGCCGTTGTTGACCAAGACGAAATGCGATTAAAGTGCCGGAAACCCCTACCGAGCATTGACCACCCCCCTAGTGCCACTTAATCTAGTAAACTAAGAACCACAAAGCCACCCAGCTGTCACCAAATCGCCGGGCACTCTAGAAGGTATAGCCATGACACCGGACGAATTTGTCTCCTTACTGCAGAATCAGAGAGGGAACCCAACTCAGATTGTCATTGGAGTCGATCAAGAGCAAGCGACCATAACTGGCCCTATCACACTACCTCGCTCAACTCGTACTCAGAGCAGCGTTCTCATCAAGAAAGTCGTGTTTGAGGATTTTATTGATCTCACAGAGATAACAGCGAACGGTGCACTGCAAATTGAGGAATGTGTCTTCAAGAAGGACTTCGACTTGCTGACGCGACGGTAAATGGAACACTTTCTCTTCGAGGCACGCACCTGAAATCAGATCAACGCAAATGGCATGATCTGCGCCGCATGAAAGTATCCGGCCTCTTCGACGCGAGCAACGTCAGTTCCGAAGGATGCATCGACATTTCCGGACTCCGTTGTGGGAGTGATGTCTGGTTTCATTCAGTCAACATTAAGTGCTTCACGTCTACTGTAAAACTCACAGGCGAAAATAGCACTTGCACCCCCAATGCTGAACCGGGCGTGTGGGACCATCCCGAATCGAATGGAATCACAGACCTCAACCAAGGAACATCACTCAACTTAGAACTGTCACACATCAATGGAAGTCTCTACATCAGCTCGCTGGACGACGCGCCAACAGAGATCTACGGCTGTCTTGATCTTCGCGCAAATATTACTGGGCAGGTCGCACTTATTGGAGTCAAACTCACCTGTAAACAGGACACGGATGCCATTCGTCTCAGTCAGTCGCAGATCGGTGACTCAGTGTTCCTTCAGCAATCAACAATCGAAGGGAGAATAGATCTGCGATCGAGAATAAACGGCCAGTTGAATTTGTCGGAATGCAACATCTCAGGCGATAGAGCATTAACCACCTGTGATGGACATATAAAGACGTCACTATTCATTAGCACATGTACCTTTAATGGATTAGTAGATCTCCGAAATACTAATATAGAAGGACATTTTGACATAAAGAATACCGTCTTCAGTAATTCCGATTCCACCGGTGACCACGCACCAGCAGTGCTCATGAACTGCCTACATGTTTTGGGCCCCACTCGACTTACCAACCTCTCGATCACTGGGAAACTGGAACTAAATTTTGCCGATTTCAAGGGACTCTTTCGAGGGTCATCGATAGTTTGCAATGGTATTAGCGCGAGGCATTCAGCGATTAGAAGCGACTGCAACTTTTGGGGCGTAAAAACGAACAAGCCCCAGAAACTTGAGGAAACAGCGACCAGTGACTTTGAATTCATGGCTGTGGGCGGTCATTTACACTTCGACAAGTGCAGTTTTGACGACACGGTTGCCCTGCGCTCCGCTACGGTCGGCGGCGACCTTGAACTCTCCGAGTCCAATTTGAAGAAGAATCTAGACGGTAGCGGCATTGAAGTCGGAGGGAAAGCGATCATTAGTGACCACATAAACGGCGAGGTGGACTTACAACAATCGATCATTCAAGAGCTACAGCTAACCATTAAAGAAGACAAACTGTTTGACCGCCCAAAGTTCATCTGTGCACGAAATGCCACCGTCCAGATCGTGCGAATCACTACTCGTCTACCGGATCCACAGAATCGATATCAGAACTATTTTCCTCCGTTCTTTGACTTCGAAGGTACCCATGTAGCCCAGTTTATTGTCTCAGACGACACATCCCAACCTACAACCATCCCAATCAGCGGGCGTGACAAGACGAGACTCGCGCTCACATGCTTGTCACTTCTTTTGGCAGTAATTCACGCCGGGTATTTTGGGCACTTCGCCGCATTTTTCTTCATTTCAATTCTCTACGGCATATTCTACACAGCTCATTGGAAAGAAAAAGGCGATCGAAATTGCGAGGCAATACTTCAGTTTCTTGAACTAACGTTTCCGTTTAGCATGGGCTTCTATATGGCCCTTGAACGCCTAATGCGAGAGAAGGGAAATGTGTACGTTGCTGACGAGATTTACATAAAGCGTCGACGGAGAGAGTCGGAGGTTCCTCGAGAGATTCCTCGCAGATGGCAATTTGATGTTAAATCGACTCCTGTCGTCGAAGTTAAGTCACGTCCCCGTTTTTTTGGGCGATGTTGGTATCAGTTTCTTGAGTACATGACAGGGTATGGTGTTCGCACTTCGCGAATGGTTTTCCTTTTCATATTGTCCTGGATTCTAACAGCATCAATTTTTGTAAACCCGAGATCTGTTGAGAGGCCACTCGTCTTTGTGCAGACTCGTTCAGACAACGTGGTCAATGGTCAATTTCCTCATCGTCCCTCTGAGCTGAATCCTGCTCGATCGAATCCATGGCCTGCGGACGGTGGTCATGTAGACTACACAGATGGAGAAGAATTTGATTGGGGGATTCAGAATGCCTTCTTTGTAGCGATGCGAGTACAACTTCCTCTGATTTCCACTGAGGCGGAGAATGACTGGAGTCCAGCCACTCGTAATTTGTTCGGCAAGTCGTGGCTTCCGACATTTGCCAACATTGCCGCTGTGCTTCGCATAGTGAATCTTGTTCTTGTTTCCATGATCATTGCGGGATTAACAGGACATGTTATTTCACGTCAGGCCCGATAGCACCATGTTGCAATCGAATCATCTCGGTTTGTCATCGTGATTATCTTAATCGTGCAGAATCGGTTCTGGTTAGGCGTGTAGGCAATGATCGCATGTCAATTTCATTTGGTAGTGAGAACAAAAACGGTTTAAAGCGGAGGCGTTGGTTCACTGAATAATATCGCCCTCACTGCGTTTCGCTCGCCGCTCTTGGTGGCTACCATGCCTCGGATGTGGTTCCATTGAGCGAGACTATGCCGACCGAAGCCGATACCTGCCGAACACTGATTACCCCGAAGCTTCAGGCTGCCGGCTGGGAGGATGATCCGCATTCAATCGCCGAACAAAGGACATTCACCGACGGTCGCATCATCCTTCGCGGGAACACCGCAACCCGTCGGCGTGGGATGCGGCCGGACTATCTATTGCGATACACGCGAGACTTCCCCATTGCCGTCGTTGAAGCCAAAGCGGAACACGAAACGGCCGCCTGGGGATGCAACAGGCCAAAGAATACGCAGATGTTCTGAAACTGAAATTTGCCTACGCCACTAATGGCCGTACGATCCTGGAGTTCGACGCCAGCACCGGCCTCGAACGAGAAATCAACAGCTTCCCAACTCCGGCCGAGCTTTGGGCACGCTACCGCACTGCAATCAATCTCACCGACGAGAGTGCCGCCGAGCGATTCCTCTACGCCGGCCAATTTGTCCACACAGAAAGAGCCTCGCTACTACCAGCGGATTGCGATTGATCGAGCGGTGCAGGCAATACTGCAGGGGCAAAAGCGATCCCTGCTGACGATGGCAACAGGGACGGGAAAAACCGTCATCGCATTCCAGATCTGCTGGAAGCTGTGGACCTCGAAGTGGAACGCAAAAGGTGACCCGACTCGCAAGCCGAGAGTGCTCTACCTGGCCGACCGCAATTTTCTGGTCGACGATCCCAAAGACAAAACGTTTTCTGTCTTTGGTGACGCCAGATACAAGATCGAAGGTGGAGTCATCTCGCTGGGTCGCGAACTGTATTTCTCCACGTATCAGTCGCTTGCCGAAGATGCCAATCGTCCGGGGCTCTACAAACAGTTCCCGCCCGACTTCTTCGACCTAATCATCATTGACGAATGTCATCGCGGCAGTTCTCGGGACAATTCCACATGGCGGGAGATTCTGGAGTACTTCGCCCCGGCGTATCAACTGGGACTGACCGCCACACCGATGCGAACCGAAAACCGAGACAGCTATCTGTACTTCGGCAATCCGCTGTATCAGTACAGTCTGCGGCAGGGAATCGAAGACGGTTTTCTCGCTCCGTACCGAGTCCATCGCATCGTGACGCAATGGGACGCGGCCGGCTGGCGTCCCAGCAAAGATGACCTCGACCGTTTCGGCCGATCGATCCCCGATGAGGTCTATAACACCGCGGACTTTGAACGCCGCATCTCCCTGCGTGCTCGCACGGAGGCTGTCGCCAAACACCTGACCGCTTTCCTGAAGAAGACAGACCGTTTCTCCAAGACCATCGTTTTCTGCGTGGATCAGGAGCACGCCTCAGACATGCGAACTGCTCTCAATAATCTGAACGCTGACCTTGTGCAGCAGTATCCGAATTACGTGTGCCGAGTCACCTCCGACGAAGGAGCCATCGGTCATGGACACATGCAGAAGTTTCAGGACATCGAAACCGACAACCAGTCGCCCATCATTTTGACGACCTCGCAACTCCTCACGACCGGCCTTGATGCCCCGACATGCCGTAATGTAGTGCTGCTGCGAATGGTGAATTCCATGGTGGCGTTCAAGCAGATCATCGGACGCGGAACACGAGTTCGCGAAGACTACGGCAAGCTTTGGTTTAACATACTTGACTACACCGGAACCGCGACTCGTAATTTTGCGGACCCGGCTTTCGACGGCGATCCGGCTTTCGCAACTCAGGAAGAGATCGACGAAAACGGAAAAGTCACAAACAGTGAAACAATTGCGCCCGAAGACTCCGTTGCTGAAACCGGCGAAGGGAACTCAGACCAGCCGCCGATCATCAGTGACCCGCCCATTGGTGACCGCCGGAAGATCTACTTTGACGGCGGACAGGTTGAGATTGCTGCGGAGCTTGTGCACGAACTGGATCCGGACGGCAAACAACTTCGTGTGGTTCAACTTACCGACTACACAGCGGAGAAAGTGCGGACGATCTGCACCAGCCAAGAAGAACTGCGAAGCCGCTGGGCCGATCATGAACAGCGTGAAGCGGTGTTGGCAGAACTGGCCGATCGGGGAATTGACGTTCAGCAAGTCGCCTTACAGGCCGGAACTCCCGGTGCCGACCCGTTTGATCTGCTTTGCCATCTTGCGTTCAACGCTCCGATGTTGACTCGCAGCCAGCGAGCCGATCGAGTCAAAAAGCAGGAAGCCGGATTCTTTGCCTATTACGCGCCGGAAGCTCTGAGCATCCTGAATTTGTTGCTGGAAAAATATGCGAACGACGGCGAGCTTCAATTCACGCTGCCGGATGTGCTAAAAGTCCCGCCGATCTCGGAGTATGGCAACGTCAACGAGATCGTGGACAAATTCGGAGGCCCCGAGGCGCTCCGAACGGCCGTCGACAAACTTCAATCGCTGATTTACACAGGCTGATGGTCAAGGATCAGAATACAAGCCCGAAGCGTCAGCGAGGGCGCCGCAAGAAACCCATAACTCACTCGCTGGCGCTTCGGGCTTGTATCAAATCACAGTGATCCACTTCAGTTCACCCCTTTAAAGCATCCAACAGACGAATTCATGGCAAAGAAACGCGCCAGTAAGACGACGGACCGCACTGAAAAGGCGCTCTTTGAAGAAACTCCGGAAACAGCCACCCCAGCGAAGACCACCGCCCAGTCATTGGGATCGCTGCTGAAGTCCGCTCGCGACATTATGCGGAAAGACAAGGGCCTGAACGGCGACCTTGACCGGCTGCCGTTGCTTACCTGGATCATGTTCCTGAAGTTTCTGGACGATATTGAGCTGCAACGCGAAGGTGAAGCGAAACTGTCCGGCAAGCGATTCAAGCCGGCCATTGAATCGCCGTATCGCTGGCGAGACTGGGCGGCCAAATCGGATGGCGTCACGGGCGACGAGCTGCTGGCCTTCATCAACAACGATGAAACCACTCGACCGGACGGCACAGAAGGCGAAGGACTGTTTCGCTATCTACGAACGCTGTCCAGCTCCGGCGGAGACGATCGACGTGAAGTTATCGCCACGGTGTTCAAAGGCGTCGACAACCGCATGAAGAGCGGTTATCTGCTTCGCGACATCATCAACAAAATCAACGACATTCATTTCACGGCCAGTGACGAACTGCACACCCTGGGAGCCCTCTACGAATCGATGCTCCGCGAAATGCGGGATGCGGCGGGCGACTCCGGGGAATTCTACACGCCACGAGCCGTAGTTCGTTTCATGGTGACAGTCGTTGATCCGCAGCTCGGGGAAACACTGCTCGATCCCGCCAGCGGCACGGCCGGTTTTCTGGTGGAAGGCTACAACCACCTGAGTAAACAGGTGAAGACGGTGGCCGATCGCAAAATCCTGCAGGAGAAGTCGATCCAGGGCTGCGAACCGAAATCACTGCCGTACCTGTTGAGCCAGATGAATCTGCTGCTGCACGGTTGGACTCGCCGCAGATCGATCCCGGGAATGCTCTGCGGCACAAGCTGACAGACATCGGCGAACGTGAACGAGTCGACGTGATCCTGACCAATCCGCCGTTCGGTGGTGAAGAGGAAAAGGCACCAGTGGAAATCCCGGGCGACAAACAGACGGCCGAAACGGCGTTGCTGTTCCTGCAGTTGATCATGCGAAAGCTGCGTCGAGTTCCCACCAGTGCCAAACGCCCCGCTCGAGCGGCCGTGGTCGTTCCCAACGGCACCTTGTTTGGCGACGGCGTTTGCGGTCGCATCAAGGAAGAGCTGTTAAAGGAGTTCAACCTGTACACGATCGTGCGACTGCCCAACGGCGTGTTGCGCCGTATACCGGTATCCCGACCAACATCCTGTTCTTCGACCGCTCCGGTCCGACGAAACATGTTTGGTACTACGAGCAGTTGCTGCCGGAAGGGCGAAAGAACTACACCAAGACCGCCCCAATTCAGTTTGAAGAATTCGCCGACTGCGTTGCGTGGTGGAACAAGCGGGAAGAGAACGATCGAGCGTGGAAAGTTCCTGCTTCGGAGTTGCTCGAACACAACTGCAACCTCGACAAGAAGAACCCCAGCACCAAAGACGACATCACGCATCTGCCGCCCGAACAACTGGCCGCCAGTATTATGAAGAAAGAACAGCGGATCGCTGAGATCATGGGCAATATCCAGGGACTTCTCGGGAAGGAGGGCTCATGAGTGCCTGGCCACTTGTGAAATTGGGCGTGGTGCTCCGCGAGGAAAAGCAGCGAGTGGGTTCTTTCGACGCTGATGAGCTACCGTTGCTTGGCGTCAGCAATACAGTGGGACTTCATCAGTCAGGACTGCCACGCATACCGGACATGAGCCGATATCTGCGAGTGGAGCTCGATTGGTTTGCGTATAATCCGATGCGAATCAATGTCGGTTCAATCGGTTGGGCAAAGTCCGTAAATCAGACAGGCGTCATCAGTCCCGACTACGTCGTGTTCTCATGCTCGAGCCAGATTCTACCTTACTGGGTTTACTGTTTCCTGAAGCATCGTCGTGGGCTTGACGCTATCAACGACTCAACTGCAGGTTCTGTGCGAGAGCGTTTGTATTTCGACAAGTTGGCTAAAATAGAAATTCCCTTACCCCCATTGCCTGAGCAGCGGCGGGTGGTGGCGAGGATTGAGGAACTCTCCGCCCAAATCCACGAAGCCCGCACCCTCCGCCACCAAGCCACGCAAGAAGCCGAACTGCTGTTTCAGACTTCGCTTACAGCAAAGTTAGATTCGTCGAAGTGGCCTGTTAGACTTTTGCCTGAAGTCGCATCACTGGCACGGGGTAAGTTTGACCATCGTCCACGAAATGAGCCGCGGTTCTTTGGCGGCGAATATCCGTTTATCCAGATTGGCGATCTTTCGAAGTGCACACGACATGTACGCACTCATTCGCAGTCGCTCAACGCTGACGGTTTGGCGATCAGTAGAATGTTCCCCAAAGGTACCGTTGCCATTGCAATCACCGGAGCAACCATCGGCGTCACTCGCATTCTGGGCTTCGACTCGTGCTTTCCCGACAGTATTGTCGGCATTCAAGCGAATCCCGAGGACGCGACACCAGAGTTCATCTACCTTGCTGTTGAGCACGCAAAGAAATCCGCGTTGGCAGAAGCCACTCAAACTACACAACCAAACATCAACCTTGGAAATCTGCAACGGCTCCAAGTGCGTGTACCGCCCCTTGCAGAGCAACGCCGCATCGTGGCCGAACTGGATGCGTTGCAGGCGGAAGTCGACGCCCTGAAACGCCTGCAGGCCGAGACCTCCGCCGAACTCGACGCCCTCCTCCCCGCCATCCTCGACCGCGCGTTCAAGGGAGAACTGTGAATGTCGAGCGAGTCACTGATCAACGGCAACCGATTTACGTCAGTGAGGACTACCAATGTCTGATGGTGCCAGCTCCAAAGTTTATTTCTGGCCGTATGACATCTTTGGCTATCTGCTCCCCGGGATCATCGTCTGGGCTCCACTCACTCAGTTCCACGGTTCAATCCGATCAATCATCGAGAACCGGTATCAGCGAGATAGTCTCTCGGACAATGTCATACTGATCGTGATGTGCTACGTAACCGGACATCTCATCGCTGCCGTATCCAGCATGATCCTTGAACGTGGCGTACTGCAGATATTCGGATATCCGTTGGCACAATTCTTCGGCGAGTATTCTCGAGGAACGTGGCCACGCCGACTCTTGATGAAGCTCACGCGAGCCCATCAGTCGAAGTGGATTGTCTGGACAAAAGACAATCCATGGTTGCCGGGCGTCTACGTGAGTATCAAGTGGTGCCTTGAATTCATCAGGCGACGGCTTGATTGGCTACCCGGATTTGTGCATCCCACGATGTAAAGTTTGTTGAATGTTTAAACGAGCACTTCGAAAAGCAATTCGAATTGCTCACTCCGACTGGACGCTCCAACGACGATCACACGACATGCTTTGGGTCGTTCAGGCGTATGTTATGGAGACGATGCCGCAAGCCTATCGGTCGTCCATGCATTTTCTTGAACTCTACGGTTTCTTCGCAACGCATGCATGGCTTTCCTCATCATGGCCTTATTTCCGTGGTGCCCGGAATGGCAAATATCACTCTGTTGCGGTGTTGAGTTCCCCGATGGCATCTGGACGCCCGCCTGCCTGATCGCAGCCACCATCATGTACTTCAACTTCACCAAACTCATCCGCCGCCAAAACGATTTGCTTTTGCGAGCGTTCGTCGCAACGAAAGGCCGGTCGCCTCGGTACGCAAGAATTCTGACGAGTTTTAGACCACATAGCCAGAAACGGAGGCGGTGAATACAAGGTTTTGCAGTTTGCTGGAAGTTGAGTCAGAATTTCAGTAACAGCCGCCGTAGTGTTCATAAAGCCTGTGCAGGTTCGAAGATTGGATGGCAAGAGCGTCGCCTACAAGCTTCTCTTTCATCGCACCAACACAGCTGAAAGCTCGTCACGAACTTCACACGCCGGTTTTAGACCGAATCGCAGCACTTCAGGCATTTTCTGGCGGAGAAGAGATTGCAGACTCGCGTTACTGTCGTTGTACTGCAGGGCGAAGCAGAAAAAGATTCCCGCCCCCTTTTCGCCCCTCGTGGAAGTTTCTGGCGGAGAAGGGATTGCAGACTCACGTTATTGTCGTTGTACTGCAGGTCGGTTGCGTCTGTCTCAATGGTTTGCCTTTCGTGCTGTGATAAGTCCCGTCGGAACTCTCATGAGCGATTTCGATCAGCAATCGCAGGTGGCATTGCGTGAACAGCCGTTGCGGGTTGCGCGCTGTGAATGCGGTCAGAGATACTTGATCAGCGAAGATCGCGAGGGAAGCACAATTGCCTGTCACCATTGCGGTGAAGTTGTGCGGCTCACGGGAATGTCAAAGGCAGCGAGTCACCAGAATGCCGATCTCGCAGCGACACCTTACTCCGCTGCCAGCCCTCGAATCGTAACCCCTTCCCCCGAAAAAACAGCACCGATCAGGATGTCGGTCGCGGGGCTGCTTGCCTGGTGCCTGATCTGGTGCAAACTGCATTTTGTGGAAGTCATCGGGAGTCTGGTTATCCACGGGGCGGCTGCTCTGGTGATGTTGAGCATTCTCCTGGAATATCAACGCACGCCGGAGCTGAAACCGCTGAGGGCAACAGTAGAACTGGCCGACGTCGAAATCGGGGATATCGAACCGGTCGTCCTTACCGAATTGTCAAAGCCCGGTTCATCGTCTTCCGAGATTGCTCTACCTGACCCACAGTTGGCGGCATCAATCTTGCCTGAAGCAGACGCGATTTCGACTGAAATGCCGGAGCTGAAGTTTCAGGCCCAGTCAGGAACAGATTCCACGGCCAAGCCGAAAAGCGGATCGACAAAAAAGGGGCGAGGCCGTGGGAAAGGCGAAGGAGAAGGCGACGGCAATGGTGGAACGTCGTTCTTCGGGAAGAAATTGAGCGTTGACTCGATCGCTTATGTGATTGATGCCTCCGGCAGCATGCAGGGAGCTCGTTTCCGAAGGGCTCGCCAGGAACTCGTGAACGCTCTGAAGCAGATGCGGCCGCAGCAACAGTTTTACGTCGTGTTCTACACCGATCAGACATATCCTTTGTTTTGGCCGAATTCAGTGGTAGAACTCCTACCCGCGACTCCCGTCAATCTGCAAAAGACAGGGTTCTGGATCGAGAAAGCTCAGACCAGCGGCGGAACAGAACCTCAGCAGGCCATGCAAATCGCCCTTTCGCTGAAGCCGGACGTGGTGTTTTTGCTTTCTGATGGTGACATCCCGCCCGAAACACGAACCATCGTCCAGCGGGAAAACAAGCGGTCCATCATTCATACGATCGCGCTGGGATCGAACAAGGGCGCCGTTGTGATGAAGCAAATCGCCGAGGAACACAAGGGGGAGTTCAAGTTCATCCCGGATTGATGACAGGAACTCCCCTCGGATGTTTTCTCGCTTCTGAACTGAATCAGGCGGGAATCAACGCGTCTTAGAACCCGTCAACCGTAGCTGAGCTCGTGAGAGCTCAGAAACCGCTCCGAACTCTCACGAATCCGGCTACATACGGATGTTTTGTTAGGCGTTATTACTTGTTCCTGCGACGATCGCGTCCTTTATTGATTGGCCTGGCGGGCTTTTCATCAGACGGTCGGAACGGTTTCCGTTTGGCGGCTTTATTGACAGGCTTTTTACGAGCGACTGGCTTGCGAATCGGATCCAGAGAGGGATTAGGATTTCTCTGTCCGGCCGCTTTGACGGGAGTTCGCCCTTCCTGAGTTGCCGGGCGGCGTTCTCGGACTGGCGGACGCTCTTTCATCGCAGGACGTCGATCCGGTGCTTTGCCACGAGCATCTCGCGGAGTCGTTCTTTGCTCCGCAACTCTGGTCCGTGCCTCAGCCCGCGACGCTCCGCGTTCCGGGGCCGCCGCTCGGCCCTCCGGAGCTGGTGGGCGTGGATCACGCAACGAAGGAATCGGCCCTGTCGGCATTGGGGGTCGTGTGGAAACGCCTTCTGCTGCCGGAGATGTTGGCGCGGGACGATCGGTGGCCGCATCGGGTCGGCGGCGAGTATTTCTCGTCTGCCCGGTGCGGTAGCCAAAGCTGCTGCCTTTGCGAGGCTGAGACGACGCTGGCTTTTCACCATGCTCTGCAAAATATCGCAGCTCATGAATTTCAAACGGCTGCAATTCGCGATGTCGCCCCGGGGCAAGACTTCCCAGTTGTAATGGCCCGAACTCAATTCTCTCCAGAGCCAAGACCTTGTGCCCGACACGCGCCATCAATCGGCGAATTTCACGATTCTTGCCTTCCTGAAGCTCCATCTCCAGAATCGCGCTTTGGCCTTTGCGGCGATGAATATGAACGTTACGAAACTTGAAGAAGCCTTCAGCAAAGTACATACCTTCACGAAGCTGCTTCAGTGTTTCCGGATGAGGAATCCCGGCGACATGGCAACGGTAGCGGCGGATGACTTCAAAGCGTGGATGAGCCAGTCGCTGTGCCAAGTCGCCGTCGTTTGTGATGAGCAGCATGCCCTGAGTCATCTCGTCAAGACGACCCACTGTAAACATGCGTTGTTCGGAAGCCGGGACCAGGTCGACCGCTTTGGGACGTCCCTGAGGATCATGATTGGTGCACAAAAAGCCTTTGGGCTTGTTGACGAGAAAATATCGCAGGCGAGGCATCCGTAATCGTTCGGAGTCCAGCCGGACGTCCTGCTTCAGCGGATTGACCGATCGAGCCGGATCTGTCACCACTTCGGCATCAACGGTGACTCGTCCGGTGCGAATGTACTCTTCGCACTTACGGCGAGAATCAACACCGGCCATGGCGAGAAACTTCTGCAACCGCATGCGATCGCCGTCTTCACCCGACTCATCACCTTCTTCGTTGGGAACGACGTTGGCAGCAATGCGACTGCCGCGAGATTCTGCAGCCTGGTCAGGCCGTCGGAAATTTCGAGCCTGCCCACCCGGACGAGATGGGCCGCGTTTAGCGGGCCGTGATTTCTCCGGACGATTACTGGGGGAACCTGGACGTGGACGCGGGGGCATGGGTCGTACTTTCGCAATTTTATCAACGATTTGACGCCCGCAGTATAACAAAGCACATCGCCAGGAGTTCGGCAGATTTGGCTTTGGCCGGGCAGGATCTCCGGAAAGTCCGGGCGATTCCCAGTTTCGCGGACCGTTACGACCGAAATCTTCGCGCACAATACTTTTCTGAAGGTAGCGACCGGAACACGGAATTCTGAGGAAACTCAGATCCGTCCAGATGATTCGATTGTTAGACTCTGGTCAGCCTGCACTGACTGTACGATAAAAGAGACGGCCTGCCGGTCGGATCTTTCGCTTTGGTGATACGCGAAGTTGCTTCGTGGGAATGAGGATTCTTCGATGATACGGTTTGCCATCAGAGCCACTTTCGTGCTCACGCTGACGATTCTTTGCTTCCGCATCAGGCACGCAGACTCTGAACTCAGGATCCTCACTGTCCAGCTTGACGAACTCAGGCCAGACATCTTCGAGCTCCTCAACGACGAGCAGCTCACGAACAACGACCAGCTCGTCGTCAACGGGCTCAACATCCGGAACTTCTTCGAACTCCGGAACAGGAGTGAATGGGTTTTCCATTAACACAGACAACGTTCAGAATGCAGCGACCGGCTTTGTAGGCAGCAACTCCTCGCAGGCTTTCGTGGGAGGTGTTCGCCAGTCGACGAATCAACAGGCCACCAATCGACAGTTTGGTGCATTTCAAAACTCTCAGAACAATTCAAATACGCAAACCAGCCAGACGGGAACTCCCCGTTCCATTCGGACGACAATGAGAATTTCATTTGCGGCACCGTCCGGCACTTTTGCTCAGCAGACCGGAGTTCTGGCCGCATCAAATTCTGTCCAGTTGACTACGTTCAGTTCGAAGCGTCCGGAGCTGTCGGGAATCAATGTTGAATTGACAGCTGACGGCGTTGCTGTGCTGACTGGAACGTCTCCCAGTACGGAAACGAGTCGCCTTGCCGCTAATCTGGTACGCCTGCAGCCGGGGGTTCGAAAGGTGAACAATCAGATCGCTGTGGCTCGCTAGTGTTTTGTCGCGGCAGAATGAGCGAACTCAGTCGCGCATCGAGACACGATCTTGTAGCCGGATTCGTCAGAATTCCGTGCGGTCTCTGAACTCTCACGAGTTCAGCTACGGTTTTGTTACGAGTTCAGATTCAACCACTGCGGGAGACTCTGCACCAGCGTTCCCCTGCTTCTCGCCTCAACGTGAAATGCTTCGGAAACATCCCTGGCTCGCGGGCCTCATCGTACCACTCATCTGAAAGGATCGGCAGATCATGCTGGAATTGGTGTGGGAATATCGGGCGAGGTGGCGATTCGTGGTGAGCGAGGCCGATTGTTGATCGACATCCTGAGTCATGTGAAGAATGATTCAGGGCAGTGAGGCTGTGAATCTATTATCAATCAACCATCCAGGCACCCCTATGCAAGCTCCAAACGCCAGTGAGTAGGCTGCCAGTAACCCATAACTCACTCGCTGGCGCTTCGGGCTTGAATAAAACCACAGACTCGTTGGGCCGAAGCGCAATAGTTCTTAACTCTCGGCAAAAAACATCAGTTCGGTAACGCAGCCAAAGCATCACGTATTTGCTGAATACTTCAGAACCTTATTTCTCCGGCACCGCTTTTCCCCAAGCCGCATCACCGCCAACGATGGGAAGCGTCAATGACGTTGCATTAAGGTCAACGGTCAGCTCAGTTCCGGGATCAGGCCACAGCGTAAAATCTCGATCGCTGGAGAAGATCATCAGACCGATCTGCTCACCCGCCTGAATCACCTGATCGTCTGGCTGCAGAGTGAAATTCAGATCGTAGAACTGGCACGGAACCAGCGGTTGGCTCTTGTCCAATGCCTTGTGATTCTGAGGGTCCGCCCAGCCGCGTGTAATCACGTCGTCGGTAATGCGTTCACTGTTTGTCCATGGCAGAGAAACCAGCCAGACCGAAAGATTGGCCGCAGGCTTGTTGCTGGAAACACGAATCCGGATGCTGGCCGTACCTGACAAATGAACCGACTCCGTCAGTTTGGGCGTCGCAAATAACAGGCGGTGATTGGTCCATTCGGCCTTCGCCAGAGTCGCCCCGCTGAACGAGAAATTGTCGATCAGCATTTGAGTTCCCTGGCCGGGCACTGCGGTTGTCAGCAACTGGCCGACCTGCGTTCCCTGACCACTCGGATGCAGAGTCACAGCTTTCGCTTCGGGATGAGGATAGTCGGCATACGAAGTTGGTTGTTCTCGCGCGTCGGCTTCTCGGACGACCCATGACTTCGGATCTTTCTCGACACCATTTTCGACGCCGTACAGATAGCGAGTAAACCAGCGATTCATCAGCTTTGTCGGCGGCGGACCACCATGGCCTCCCTGATGGAAGTAGGCCTGAACAGGCAGACCTTGTGCCTTCGCCGCTTCGTAAATTCTGACGCTGTGCTCGGGCATCACGTTCCAGTCATTGAACGCATGAGCCATCAGCAGAGCGGCTTTCATGGGTTTCATATCGTTCAGATAATCGCCCGGCCCAGAAAGTGTTGTAATCTCCCGTCACACGATCAAAGCCTTCCTTCATCTCCTTATCACGGACATGTTCATTGCACCAGGCTCGATGATCGGGCGGCCCGCTGTGGATGAAGTTGTACAACACATCAATGTCTTCCCCCATGTAGCCCCCCGGATGGCGAATCAATCCATGTGAGCGATAGTAGTGGTAGTACGAAGTGTTCGGAGCAACCGGAATGATGGCTTCCAGTCCTTCGACACCCGTGGTTGCGGCGGCCAATGGAATCGTGCCGTTGTAAGACGTTCCCGTCATGCCAACCTTGCCCGTGCACCAAAAAGCTTTGACTTCTTCGTTCTGGTCAGGCGTGGTGAAGCCTTTGGCTCGGCCATTCAACCAGTCGATGACAGCTTTCGGAGCCAGTGACTCATTGTCGCCGCCGACCGTAGGACATCCTTGCGACAATCCGGTTCCTGGCGAACAGGAATGCACCACCGCGAAACCTCGCGGGACCCACACGCTGACTTGCGATTCTGAAATCGTCGGACGAAGACTTTGCTGAGGAATTGGCTGCGGAATCACATGCATCGGCGGTGCCGCGTTGAGCTCCTGCCGAGGATTCCAGAAGAACTGCGGATCGTTGGTTCCTGTCCCTGCGTAATACGGACTGGATTCATAGATGACCGCCACTTTCAAACCTTCGGTGTCCGTCTGTTTCTGACGAGTGACATCAACATGCATGCGATCCAACTTACCGTCGCCGTCAGAGTCGAATTCCGTTTCGACCCAAAGGTCATGGCGAACCCAGTTGGCCGGATCCTTAAACTCCGGGACAATCTGTGCCTCTCCGTCTTTGAACACCGGTACTTTGGGACCATCGGCCGACGTGTTCTCTGTGCCGAGTGCCATCAGTGCCGACATGGTCATGAGACGACGGAAGAATACTGACATATCGAAGATCCTGAAGCCGCCAAAATTCGAAGGAGATAATTCCAAAGCGTGTTTGTGTACCCGGTGAATTCAGCGGTCAAACACACGCACCTTGTAATCGCTACGGCGCCAGGAACTGGTGATTTCCCTCACGAATAACGGGAAACACCGGCGGCTAGCGCCGTACCGCTCGCAGAACATCCTGAAGTCCACGCCAACTGAGTTCATCGCTGCAGGATTCTGACAGGCATAATTCTTCCGTACAACGTTACCCGGGTGTCAAATTGTTGAACATCTTTTGGAACATTGGGACTCATGCTGACGTCCGTGGCAGACTGGGGGATTCGGGCTCGGAAAACGGGGCGAGAACCAATAGCTGAATAGCCCAATGGATGCTTCGCACTATTGGTTCCCGCCCCCTTTTCTCAGCCACCTTCGGAGAAAGTGGACTCTCCATCAAGCCCGCATTAATATCTGAACAGGTTTTGGTGTCGTGCCGTTCGCAGAAACATTCTCGCACCAGCCAACATCTCCGGCAGATTCGGAGTCAACATTCAATGCATCCCATGTTTTCTCGAATCATCATCGCCACCGTTCACTTCGCGGTGTTGGCCACACCGCTGGCAGTCGCTCAGCGTCCAGCGCCATCTCCAGCGCAGGTCGATCATGCCACGATGATCATCATGGCACCGCTCGGACCTGTCATTGCCGACCTTCGAATTTCGGTCGCAAAGATCCCCTACCGAACCTGGGTGAGCCGTTTCGTGGCGACTCAGATGGACGTGGACAAAAACGGCCAGCTCGACAGCAGCGAGTTGTCATTGTTGACCGAGAACGTCAGACGACTTGGAAACATCTCCGGCCCGAAAGAGATTCTCGCCTCAGCGGTTACGGATCCTGAAGCCACGGAAGTGTCCGCAAAACGATTTACGGAATGGCTGCAAACCAGGTTGCCGAAATCTTTCGATCTGATTGCACAACCTCAGGCCGCTGACGACGCGGTGCGATTAACGTCGCTGATCGATGTGAACCTTGATGCCTCCGTTTCTGATGCTGAACTGCAGCAGTCTCTGCGAACATTGCGTTTCCGAGATCTCGACAATGACGAAACCTTCAGCGTTTCGGAACTCATGCCCTATCGAGATCCTCGCAGTCAGAATTCGCCCGTCAGTCCCGATGTGGTCAATCTGCCGTTCTTCCATGTGACCGATGAAGCTTCAGCGAAAGTCGCAGCCGAACGAATCATCGGGCGATATGGTTCTGACGGAACGGTGGCACGTTCTATTCTTCGGCAAGGGACCAGAGAACCAGACCCACGTCTGACACTTGTTGAACTTGTTGCGGTGCTGCAAGCCCCTGAGTTTCATCTGACGATCGACGTTAAATTGTCCGACCGCGCAGGAACCAGCGACATTGATGTGTCCGTTGCTCCATCAGCCGTATCTTTCTGTCGCATGGCGGACGATTCCTTTGGTCAGACGGCGATCGTTGCTGATGGCTTGCCGCTCAAGATTGTCGCTCGTGGCGGCGGGGCCAATAATCGCGCGGTGACTCGTGGCTTTCTTGGCCAGACATTTGTAATGATTGATACCGATAAGAATCAGTATTTGGATGAGTCGGAGTTTGCAGGTATCGTAACGGCCATGCAGCAGTCCGGAGCGAACGGTGATTTTGCGACGGTCGATCAGAACTCCGACAAGATGGTGACTCGCGATGAACTCTTCTCTTTTGTTGAACGCGATCTTATGGCTGCAGCAAGTCGCATTGAAGTGACCGTAAAACAGGACGGGAAGACGCTGTTTGGATTGCTTGATGGAAATCAGGATCGGCGGCTATCCGCGCGAGAAGTCAGAAGAGGAACGTCGGTTCTGAAGAAATATGATCTGAACGGCGACGGATCATTTGCTGAGACAGAACTCGGTACGGAGTACGTTCTGACTCTCGGCCTCGGACGCTCAGAACTACGTCGCAATTCCGGCATGATGTCGATGCAGACAATGACCATGGGCGGCGGCGACGCGATTCTTCCCGGGCTGCAGGGGCTTAGCGGGCCAGAGTGGTTTCGCCGCATGGATCGCAATCAGGATGGCGACGTTTCGCCTCGCGAGTTTCTGGGCACTTCCGCACAATTCGCAGCGCTGGACGCCGATCAGGATCATCTGCTCTCGGCCGCCGAAGCGGAAGCCGTGGAAAAGACCGAAGCTCAATAGCTCAGTGCTTGGCAAATTTCTCGTACAGCGAAGCGTAGACGCACCCTGTTGATGAATCAGCTCTTCGCGGGTTCCCCGCTCGACAATTACGACCGTGATCCAGCACCAGCACCTGATTAGCGTTACGGATCGTACTCCGTCGATGAGCCACCACCAAAGCAGTCCGTCCCGTCAGCGGAACCTCAGGCTTTCTGGGCAGCCAGTTCCGTTGCGCTTATCGATGCTGCTGGTCGCTTCATCAAGAATCAAGTGCTGGTTCGGCAGGCATCGCCCTCATGAAACAAATGAGCTATCTCTGGCGGAACTGACCGTCGCGCCGCCTTCGCCGACGGATGTCTGAATGCCCTGCGGCAGAGCCAGAAACGAATCCTCACAGTCAGCTTCCTCAACACGTCAAGAATATCGGCGTCGGTCATATCAGGCCTGGCGAATCGAATATTATCCGCGATGGTCCGCTGAACAGAGGATTCTGCTGCTGAACGATACCGAGACGGCGATGCAATAAATGGCCTACCGTCCAGATGTCATGGCCGTCAGCCATGAGAACTCGCCCTGAATTCGCCAGATAGAACCGACGCACAAGATTGATAACCGGACGATTTACCGCTGCCCGTACCCGACTGGCCAGAGCAATCACCTCACCCAGATGAGCCTCGAAATCTGTACGGCACCGGACGTGCGGAGTCGGCAAAGGTAACGTTCTCAAAGTCACGTGTCCCTGCACGATTGCCAATACGGTCGCATCCGGTAGGTCACCTCCATTCGGGAGTCAGTATCCAGCAGTCGATACAGCCGTTCCGCGCCAGCCATCGCAGTCATTGCCTGATTGTATTGATTGCCCAGAATGGAAATCGGAGCAAAAACAGATTGGCATGAAAAGAAGCCCACAAGATCTCCGATCTCTGTCGAATACCCCGGCGTGAGCACTCGATAACCGCCAACAATAACCGCGCATGCCGAGATCGGCTGTTCATTTCAGTATTAGCGAAACGTGCCCTGAGTCTTTAAGGACTCGCGTATTAGGCGAGAATAGTCGGCGGCCAGCTCCCCAAACACGGTCGCGTTTTCCTGCTCACGCACAAACCCCTGGGTGCCGGATACCAACAACGGATTCGACCAGCGTCGCGGCAACACGACTGAAAGATTCCCG
This sequence comes from Planctomycetaceae bacterium, assembly GCA_046349735.1. Taxonomy (GTDB): domain Bacteria; phylum Planctomycetota; class Planctomycetia; order Planctomycetales; family Planctomycetaceae; genus SXXK01. The sequence continues at coordinate 11,012 of JAXMBU010000035.1, read as the reverse complement.
CATATTTCGTAAAGGCAGCGCTCAAGTCGTTTGTAAAGTGACAGTTGATGAACCAGATCACAGGCGCTGAGCCGAGCACGATCAGAAACAGCGACCAGTCGTACCAGATCATCGCCGTAGCCCGCGATTGCCATCTGAATAAACTGAACCAGTATTACATAGAAGACTTCCTGAACACCAATGCGAATATCTTCCATATCCGGACATCATTCGACTGATAGCGACGATACGGTGGTATGAAACCGGCGCATGGGCATTCCGTTGCATGTGCTCGAACAATTGCGTTCTCAGATCACCAGCGACACTCTCGCCCAGTTCGAGGCCAGCCGCTGTCAATGCATCTAGGCTTCGTGGAAATCGCCAGCGGCGAAATGAGCCGCCGCGCCCATCAAGTGCATACATTGATATTATGCTGAGCGATCGAATAGCGAATGATCGCCGCCAGTACCCGCATTGATGCCAGCAACGGACTGGCGAATCATCACCACGGCAAGAAGCCAGAATCGTTTCGTGCCACAGGATCGAGTGGACTCCATCAGCCAGGCGATGGTGAAATCGAGGAGAGCCCTCTGGCGAGTTCATCTTCCCGTTCGATGTGTCGCGTCAACGATCGAACAGGAACGTTTACAACAGCCATGAATCTTATCCCTGCTCAGCAAGGTGAGTGGTCACCGCAGAGCTGTGTCCGGAGCAATACCTGATGTGAGCGGCCGTATACATGGGAATTCCTGACACAGGATGAACCAGTCGGCATCAATGCGGCAGGCAAGAATTCGGGACAACTCACAAAACGTATTTGCCCCTCGTGATTCGTTCCCGAAACCGGGATCCGCCTTCAATCGTCTCTCGCCGCGTTCGACTCCAATTTCAAATTTCAAATCTCAGATTTCAAATCTCAGCTCTCGAATCTTGAATCTCAAATCTCAAAGATCCCCGCGTGCCTCTACACCCGCTGAACCTCATTGCTGACAGCTGCTTCACAGCAGGCCACGGCGTCAGCCGTGCAGAGGCATTTTCAACACATTTGGCCAGTAAATCCCTGATGTCAAAACACATCGCGCCCGACATGAACAAAGCAGAGACCGTACCGTACAGCTCACGCTGAAGGCTCGCCCAGCTTCTTATCGCAAAAGCGAATCAGGGCTACGAGTCCGGCTGAATTCTCTGCTCTTTCTGCACAGCGCATTTTGCGGCAGTGCTGTTCGATGGTATGAGAAAACTCACGGTGTTGCATCTGTTCTTCGATGCGTTCAAAGAGCAATCAGGAATCGTGAATCGATCGCATACGTCGCGACAGTTGATGCCAGTCGTAGCTGCCCTGAGGTGGAACGACGTGATCAGATCGCGAGCATTCCACGCAGACCGTACGCGGGCGATCGATCAGCTCCGCAGAAATGCGTAGCGCGTGATCGTCTCTTTTATCCTGTGGCCGAATCAGGCTCAACCGCGATGCTTCATGCAGGACCATCAGCGTGTTCGGATATCGGAAATTATCAATAACTCGCGTCGAACGTCAGCTGAAGAGCCTGCGGAGCGTATTCACATTACGATACCCGCCATCACTGAGCTTGGCATTGATCGATCCACCTCGGACCAGTTGCACCGAACCTGTCGTTCTCGCGCGCGGCATGGAGGAAAATCAAACCAGCCAGCGGAGTAGATCGCCGTGTGACAGGCCTGAGTCACCGTCTCGCCGAAATTCTTGTCACCCGCAAAACGGCGAAATTTCACCATCGCCTGGCGTTCATGTAGCCATGCGGGGCCATCCATGCCGTAGTAATTCGTAAAGTCTGTCAGCGACACGGCACACGAACCGGCCTGACCGAATGGACGCATTCTCAGGTCGACATGAAAGATCCCGTTCTGAGCAGCACGGATCCCCGACGAAATGCCTCCAACCATCTGATCGAGGAGCCAAATTCGAAATGCTGCTCCGGACCATCGCCGTCCCGGAGATTCGTAAATCAGAATCAGTTCGACATCAGACCAAAGCCCATCTCGACGCCACCGAAGATTTGCCCAAAGTCCGGCGACCTGTCCAGTGACAATGGTTTTACCATCTTCCCGTTTCGGAATGCCATGGTCCCGAACCAGTCGCTGCCAGGAAATCCAGCACGGCAGACCACAATTTCTGCCAGTTCGGTAATCTCCTCCTGGAGAGAATGCTCGGGCAGTCGACGGTAGCCAAGCACGTGTCGCATGTCGATGCAGAACAAAGTCGATCTTTGAAACTGTTCAATACCGCCCAGGCCTGCTCATCACTTGTATGCGGCATGACGGTAAGCTGGCATCCGGTTCAGCGACAAGACTCGACACTCTCGAATACCAAGTGCTTCGGCGTTCGCCAGCGAAGAGCAATTCCTGATGCCGCGACTGCAGAAGGTTCCAAAGATACTGACTAATCCCAAGTACTCTCGCAACCGCAGCGTGCAGCGCGATGAGCCGCAACGACTGAAGCCAACCTTATCGGGCCATTCGGAAGCCGGCTGGAGCCGTGCCACCAGTTCACGAAATCGAGCCTGCGCGTGATGCGGATCGCTGGTCGATGGCAACCAGTGAGTAAACTGTTTGATCAGAGTCGCGGCCAGTTGCAGTTCCTGCAATCGCTCTTCGCTTTCAATCGGCCGCCCGTTTCGTTCGCGAACGTACAGGACATCGCGAACTCGATCACCTCGGCGTCAACAATCGCTCTTCACGCCGGAACCGACTGAGCGACAAGGCACTCGCCAGTTCATACAGAAAGCCCCATGAGTCCGCGCTGATGATGACCATTTGAGTCAGCACGGATCCCGACGGTGAACCAGCTCAACCTCGACATCATCGGATCCCGATTGCGATCGGCACACCAGTCCGGAACGGCATCCACAAGATCGTGCCAGCAATTCACTGCGGACTTCGTCGATCCGTCCGGCTCGAGACAAGATGCCGGAACCGTGAAATCTCCTCCTGCAACGACAACGCCAGTTCTTCCGCGTTTCGCATTCGCCACCATCGGCACGGCAGGACGATCCAGTCGCACGTCAAACATGCAAAATTTGCCGCTGGCGCAGCGATCATAGAAGCCGTTTACGCCTTCGCCCGTCACCGGCATCGCCACGACGAATGTCGGGACAGCAGATGAGCAGTCCTGGAGTACTCCCAGCGCAACCGGAGAACTCAATCCCGGCAATGGTCAGTTCCCATAAATCATCATCCGCTTCGGACACCTGCTGCCTGGTCACGACAGCCGACTCACCATTGTCCAGTCGCTGAAAAGTCGCAGCCAAAATTTCCTGACGTTGTTGACGCTGGCGATCTGTCAAAGGCTTGGGATTCGTCGGAATCGGCATCAGCTCGCCCGCAATCCGCGATTCGGCTGACTGCGCGGTGATATCCTGCAGTCGTTCGCCGTGCAGACATTCATCAAAGATTGCCCGAACGGCCTTGCGATGTTCATCGAACCGATGCAGCAATGTATCGGCATCGGGATAGTCGAGACGATGAGCAAGCCATTCAAGCTGTCGACGATCCTCCGGAAGCTCATGAGTCTGCTGATTGTGAAGCAGTTGCAAAGAGTGCTCCACGGTTCGCAGAAAGACATAGCCCGCTCGCAATTGTCGATACCAGGCTGCCGTGATCAGTCCGAACTCGGCAAGTCGCACGAGTGAATCAAGCGTATTGAAGCTCAGGATTCGAGGTTCTTTTTCGCCATGAATCAATTGCAGACTCTGCACGAGGAATTCCACATCGCGAATGGATCCAATCCCCAGCTTGACTTCGGAATGCAGTTTTCCTCGCTGGCGAAGTCGGGATTCAATTTTCTCCTTCATCTGCTGAATGCTGTTGCGAACCTGAGCCGCTGTGCCGGAAAACAACAGCGGCCCAATTGTCCGCAGAAACCGCTGGCCGATCGTCAAATCTCCAGCCACCAGACGAGCTTTCAACATCGCCTGTTTTTCCCAGATGGCCGCGTCGTGCAACAAATAATCCGCGTAGGAATCGATGGTGCTGACCAACGGTCCGGCTTCACCCCAGGGGCGCAGACGCAGGTCAACTCGGTAAAGAAATCCCGGTGGAATGTTTTCAGCAAGGCCGTCTATTGTCAGACGCGCAATACGCTGCACTTCGGAGTTATCTCGATCGGTAATCAAGACCAAATCAATATCTGAGCTGTAATTGAGTTCTTCGCCACCATGCTTGCCCAGCGCGATAATGGCGAGTCGACAGTCGGAGTTCCTGACTTCGGAGCAGGCGATGTTCAGGCAGCATTGGGCCATCGCGTCAGCCAACAGGGAAAGCTGCAGAGTGACGAATCTCAGGTCAAGCAGCCCGAAGGCATCACACATGCCGATTCGCAGCAGTTGTCGGCGCTGGTATCGCCTGAGTTCCATCAGTCGTTGTGGTCGACGACTTTGTTGATCAGCGAAGGCCATTGCCTCGGAAACAAATTGCTCCCGGGACTTCATCTCGGCTGTCCGTCCATGCAGCGTCATGTTGGTCAGCCATGACGGATCGGCCAGCAGAATCTGAGTCAGAAACGGGCTGCCGCATGCCAGTCGTGCAACGATTTCCAGAGAGCGTCGCGACTGTTCGAACAGGCCGAAAGCATCAAGATGTTCGGTGGCGTTGCGAACATACTGATCGACAACCGTCAGCACAACGCCGCGAAGAGGAGCTTCACGGACGACTCGCTCCAGCGTCTCGTACCAGTGCGGAGATTGTGGCGGAGCTGCTGTTTCCCCCTTTGAAGTCTGATAAGTCGCTGATGTCAGCCACGCGTCTCGCAGTCGTTGCAGAATTCTGACTCCCGACGGAGCATCCGGAATTCCGAACTGCGCGAGCTTTTCGCAGTTGGCTTCGAAGCGATCTTCAGTCAGGTATTCAAAGCGAGGGAACATGGACTACTTTACGGGAGCTGTTGCCGAAGCCGCTTCGCCGGAAAACGTGTGGACGTCAACAGACTTGAAGTCGAGATCTGTGGTGGGGTCGTGGCCCTGCAGACTCAGGTGACCGGCATCCAGTCGTTTTCCCTGACGAGGATTCGAATTGGGTTCGCGTGTATCCTGCCAGTTGACGACCTGATAACCGTTAACCCACGAAGCGAAACGATCGCCCTGAGCAATCAGGACCGCAGTCAGGAATTCTCGATCATTCGCCGGGACATATCGAGCCGCCACGCGACGGAAGATGGCTCCCGTTCCGGAATCCGCCGGCTTCGAGCGATCTCCGTCTTTGACACCATTATGAAGCTGCATTTCGTAGCCGTGTGACGGAGCCGCTTCGGTCCCGGGTTGGGCTCGAAAGAACACACCGCTGTTCAGGCCATCGCCATTGATGCGAGCTTCCACTTTCATCGCGAAGTCGGAAAACGTTTCTTCGGTTTCCAGAAACCCCGGTCCATTGGACACGTGCAGCAGTCCATCTTTGACCGCAAACTCACTCTTCGAACCCGGGACAGGCCGCCAGCCGGTTGTGTCCTGACCATTGAGCAGAGGCCGAAACTTCAGCGGGCGAACGCAAACATTGCGGTAAGCAGCTCGCCCCTGATTCATCTGCAGACCCAGACGCCCTGTCAGACGAACGGCAGTTGAGGTATCAGTAAAGTCCACGATCTGCTGGCCGTCGAGCCAGACCTGAATCCGAGGTCCCTCACAGATCACTCGAAAACTATGCCACGCGCCTTCGACGGCCGGAACGTTCTCGGCAATATGGCGAGCCACCAGGCTGCCGGTCTTATGTGTCGGATGGCTGTCGCAAATATTCAATTCATACGTATCGGTGGCCGGATTAGCGGCATTCAACGCGGTTCGCAGGAAGAGGCCGCTGTTTCCACCAGCGGATAAGTGAAAGTCACAGCGGAGTTCGTAATCATCCAGATCATAGGGAGTCAACAGAAGACTCTTGTCGCCACTGTCGACCACAATCGCATTGTCTTCAACGTGCCAGTTGGAGACCGCAGGGACGTCCCACCCAAAGAGTGACCTGCCGTCAAATAGACTAATCCAGCCTTGCTTGATTTCTTCGGTCGACAACGGCGGAGCGACAAACTCGACACCTTCGACGGTCGCAGCGGCGCTTCCTGGCTTCGGGCTCTCGGCAACGGGAAGTTTTTCTGAATCGGAGCTCTTCTCTGCGGTCGTTGAGGAGGCAGAAGTGCCCGCATCGGAAGGCGGCCCGCTGGGAGCCGGACCGCATCCGAGCGCGCTGAGTCCGATCAGGAATAGAAGCAGATTTCGTGAGCCGATGTCCATACGAACCATCCTGTGTCACAACCCATTGAACAACAAACCGCCGGCCCGTTGTCTGGACCGAGCCGGGGAGTTTAACAGGAAATTTCCTCGCTGAAACGCTGGGGAAGCGTTGCACACGCTTCTTGCAGGAGAAGAAGTCACGCCCGGGTGAAGCTCCGCCTGCGCACTTCAGCCGGTCTTTGGCGCGAGCCAGGTCGGAACTGCAGCCATGCGCCCATGTACGCAGACGTCGTGGGAGGGTTACAAACTAAGAACCCGTAACAAAACGGTAGCTGAACTCGTGAGAGTTCAGAAACCGATCCGAATTCTCACGAATCCGGCTACGTGGAAAGGTTTTGTTAGGCGTTCTAAGTACGGGGCAACCGGATCACGTCAATTGAGCGGGGCCTTGAACCCGAAGGCCAACAGTCCAGAGGAAATCAGAGTCGGATGAAGACTCGTTGCTTCTCCAAAAATCGAATGAAGGCGTATGTTGTGACATAGAAGATTGCAAGTCCGATGAGACACCACCAGAGTGGCGAATCTTCCGGGACAATCTGATGCACAGCGGCCTCCAGTGAGTGATGCAAAAAGTAGGCGGCCAAAGCATTTGTCCCGAACGTGCGAAACAATCCGATCGTAATGCCGCCCATGTCCGTCAGAACGACGAAGCCTGCCAGTACGGCCATAGAAAATCCCGTCGCAAAGAGCGCGAACGGAATGGAAACCAGTCGTTTGCTCATCATCCAATAGTTGTAGCGACGCAGAACTGGTGGATCGGGAGCTTTGCCCAGTGACTGAAGCTTCTCAAGTTCACCCGTATTCCGTGGAGGAGGAGCGACAAACGGCAGCGGAGCCAGCCGAATCCCAGGAGACTTAAGTTGCTCCGCTGATGGAAACACCGGATTCTCGGCAAGGTCTCGTGGAACTGGTGGACTATCCGGAGAAATGTCATAAACGGTGGAAAGACAAGACAGTCCCCACGCCAGTGACATCAGGAAAATTCCGCCGATGGAAAGATTCGTAAACGCGCGGCCTGGGCTGCGTCCAATCACCAGGTCGTGTGTCAGTGCGCCTCCCAGCATGATTGCGCCCCAGGACATGGTTCCAAAAACGCCACCGTCCCAGCAACCTTTCGTGGCCGCTCCCCAGTATTCATTGAGCCAGTTTGGCTGGCCGAACATAAATGCAAAATTGAAGGAATAGCAAAACAGCATGTGACCAACGAGAAGTCCGATCATCCCAAGCGCCACAACAGCGGTTCGTCGAGCGATAAATGGCAGGATCACGATCTGGCTGACTCCGATGATCGCCAGCGTTTCCCAGAGATTCGCCTTGATCAGCCCCGCGCAGAAATCCCAAACCTGAGTCCCGTTCACTTCACTCCATTTTTCAGCAAAGGAACCATTGAAACCGTACATCGAAATCGAAACCAAAACCAAGCCCAGCCCGCGCAGGATGGCATGGTTGTAAGCCGCAAAGGCTCCGTCACGGGGAATTCGTCGAAGCATCGTGAGGCGATAAGAGAACCCGGCTGCAAACAAGAAGCCCGGCATGATCGAGTCGGCATAACTGAAATATGTGTCGTGGTGCTTAATCCATTCCGGAATCGCTGCAAGTCCACCACAGAAATTCACCACGAACATCACGGCGACCGCATATCCGCGAAACTGATCCAACGAGCCAACTCGACCTGCAGCAGGCTTTGTGGAGTCCGGAACGCTGGTTGATGCCGTGGTGCCGGAGACGGCGCTGGTCGATGTCATTGATCACCTGGTCAGGGTCGAAGGGATTCAGGAAATAGTGAGGTTGCACGACAATTTAGGGCAGACCATTCAAAGTCTGCCACGTTCATCCTTCGTGAGTGGCGGAATTTCGTCACGATAAGGATGGATCTCGGTACGGAAACGGGTGGCTGGCTGATTTGTACGGAGAACATTAGCAGGTGCAGGCGACGCGAATACTAGCATGAAAAACGTCGCTGAAAATGCTCAGGGGATTCAATATGGGAGGGCGAGACGCCTGCAGAGCCATTGGACTGCGGAAACTCGCGGCTCAGCAGGAGCTACGCCCTCCCGGAATTGGACGCGTTAACGACCTACCGAAAACCGCGCCTGCACCCCTTGAAGCCGCTCGGCTTCCTCGATTGACCTTTGTTCGGGGCGACTTCTATACTCCGCCGCTTGATTGGTTAAAGATTTGAGGGACTCAGCAGGAAAGTAGCCCGACGATGTCGGATCGACATTACGTTCACCACGAAGATGAAGTCGCGTTGGCAAAGATTCTGAAGGAATCCAAGCCTTGGTTAGAGCAATACGGCACGACGATTATTTATGGAATTGCGGCGGTGCTGGCCGTTTCTGCGGTGGTCGTTTATATCGCTAGACGTCCGCCTGCGACGGCCGGAGAATCGTCTGGTCTGTTGATGGCGTCTTCACCGGAAGACTACCAGACAGTCGCGGATTCCGCTCCGGATACACCAATCGGCGTCGTGGCTCGCGTTCGCCAGGCTGAATTGTGGCTTGATCAGGCCGTTGGGCAGCTTTTCACGGACCGCGAAAAGAGCGTGGAAAGCCTCGATAAAGCCGCTCGGACGTTTGAAAACCTTGCGGATCGTAAGGATCTGAGCACTGATCTGCGCGAACGAGTTCTCGCCGGAGTTGCTCGTGCACTGGAATGCCGCTGCGATGGGACTGATGCGACCGTGAACCCAGCGCTTGAAGCCTGGGAAAAGCTGCTGAAAGATTATCCGGATTCAAAGAAATTTAAGGACATCGCGGAAAGCCGTGTCAAAGCACTGAAGTCTGACAAGTCGAAAGCTTTCTACGCGTGGTTTCATACTCAGAATCCAAAGGCCAGCGACGAACTGTTGTTGCCGCAGGATGGTCCAGGCAAAGTTCCGGATGTGCCGAAGATTGACATTCCTGACTTCACAACTCCTGGTGCTCCGGCGGAAGGTGCCAAAACGGACGGTGCGAAGTCGGAAACGCCGGCCGCTCCGTCTGACGCAACCCCCGCGGCCGAAGGTACACCAGCTCCGGAAGCTAAACCAGCTCCTGCAGAAGGCACACCCGCGCCAGAAGCGAAGCCCGCTCCTGCCGAAGGCACTCCGGCACCGGAAGCTAACCCCGCTCCCACCGAAGGAACGCCTGCACCTGAGAAATCCGGGGAATGACGTCCAGTTTCAGCGAGTCTTCAGAATCTCCGGATGACGGCATTCAACCGCTATCCCCGGAGGAGCTTGCTAATCTTGAAGAGCCCATTGATATCACAGTGGAAGCTCGCGCGCACGGTTGGCGGCTGGATCATTATCTCAACCGCTTGTTTCCTAACCACAGCCGAGCGCAATTGCAAAAGGCTGTGGAAGCAGGCGGGGTGACTCTGAATGGGCTGATCCCGAAGGTCTCACGTCGCCTTCGGGTTAATGATCGCATCTGGATTCAGTTGCCCGATGCTGAAGAATCGACGATTCACGCCGAGAACATTCCGCTCGACATTTTGCATGAAGACGACGCGATCATCGTCGTTAACAAGCAGGCGAACATGGTCGTGCACCCGGGACGAGGAAACTCAAGCGGTACGCTTGCGGCCGCTTTGCAGTATCACTTCAACTGTCTGAGTGACGTTGCTGGCCGACACCGGCCTGGCATCGTTCATCGGCTGGATCGCGATACAACGGGTGTGATTCTGATCGCGAAGGACAATCAGGTTCACCAGAAGATCAGCAGTCAGTTTGAACGTCGTGAGGTCCGCAAGGAATATCGAGCAATCGTGCGGGGAGTTCCGGAGCTCGCGTCCGACTACATTCGCACATTCGTGTGTGCTCATCCGCGAGTTCGTGAAAAGATGATGGTGTGCCCCGAGGGCGGGAATGCTCGTGAAGCCGTCACCTTTTACAAGACGGCGGAATCGTACGGCGGCTATGCCTTGATCGACCTGCATCCACATACCGGGAGAACTCATCAGTTGCGAGTTCACATGCAGCATATCGCCTGCCCGATCGTCGCCGACCGCATGTACATTGGTCAGGCGGACTTTCGCAAGTCAGAGATTCTGAGTTCTCTTAGTCGTCGCAATAGAACAGTCACCACAGACCCTGTGGAGTCCAGTTCTGGTGAAGATATTCTGATCGCTCGTCAGGCTCTGCATGCATTTCGGCTGATGATTCGCCATCCGATTACAGGCAAGGAAATTCAGTTCGAGGCTCCACTGCCGGAGGATTTTCAACGAACGTTAGCTTTCCTGAGGCAGTTTCCTGCAGGCAATTCGAGACCGTGACTCTGCGTCTGCGGCTATTGATCTGATCGGGTGTTTTCTCACATTTCCTTGTACCGCAAATTACCTCTGGAGTTGAGCGAATCCGAAGATCGAGTCATAAAATCGGCAATACGCCTCTTCATTCCTGCGGGTGGAGGGGTAGAATACCGATTGATGTGAATGCCGGACTGACCGGCGAAAACCGGGGGCGATCGGATTTGACTGGGTTTTCGTCAATCAGGGTGGCGTGCCGAGGTTGATCAGCTGGCCTCGTAAAAAGCCGATCACCAATAACTGCAAAACCGCAGTTCTCTCTCGCAGCTTAGAGATAAGCTACGCTGACCTAAGGATCCCCGCCTAAGGAGCCGACCGTCAGTTGCAAATTTGGGCTGGCATCAGTTCAACCGTCCGTTACGGCTGATGCGAGATTTGTGATGGACTGGTGCGGGATGGTCTTGTTCGCTGAACCTCTCCCGCACGACATAATCAACGAACTACGCACGTAGAGGCTTTGGTTGTGGGACAACAGGACGGGGGTTCAATTCC
>JAXMBU010000034.1:0-75881 GCA_046349735.1 Planctomycetaceae bacterium | reverse complement strand
TCAACGATCATGCGTTTCACGTTTGCCTGAATGTGGTCTTCGATTCTCGCGCCTCACATGACGCGTATCAGACGGCTCCGGATCATTTGAAGTTTATTGCGGATCACAAAGAGAGCTGGGAAAAAGTTCGCGTCTTTGATGCCGACGTGACATGAGTCGAGTGACTGCAGCGAATTGCCGCGAAGCTTCACTGCGCGAATGGCTGGTTGCTCTGGTGATCGGCTGCGGTCTTTCGCTGTACGTCTGGCGAGGATTTCTTTCAGGGGGCGGTCTTGTTGGTGGCGACACGTACCCCTATTTTTTTCCTCAGAAGCAAGTACTGGCCGAATCTTTTGCCCGCGGGGAGATGCCGTTGTGGCATGACCGTACGTCGCTGGGGTACCCACTGTTGGCGGAGAGCCAGGCGGGTGTGTTTTATCCGACCAATCAGATTTTCTATCGCCTGCTGGATATTCATTCGGCGTATCATGCCAGCATCATACTGCACTATGCCGCTGCGTTTGTTTTTGCATGGCGATTTTGTCGCAGTCAGAAACTGAGCTCATCTTCGGCGTTGCTGGCCGCCATGGTTTTTGTTTACGGGTGGTTTCCCGTGCGAGTCTCCCTCGAGTGGAGCATTATCGGCGGCGTCTGGTTTCCGTTCTGCCTGTGGATGACCGAAAGATTTCTGCAGAAGCCGAACCGACGACGACTGGCCTGCCTTGCATTGAGTTTTGCCGTACACCTTCTGGCGGGACACTACACGCTGGCATTTATTGCTCAGCTGACGTGTCTGGGGTTTGCATTTCTCAGCAGTCCCCGACAACGTCTCGCTAACGAGTCGACGGCCCAGCCTGCTGAGTCGGCTCAGGCTGATTTTTTTTCGACGCTCGTTCTGGGGCGATGGCGTGCTGCGGCCAGCGTGACTGCAGCGATTGCGATGGCGGTCTCTCTGGCTGCTGTACAGCTTTTGCCAACACATGAGCTGCGGCAGTTAAGCCAGCGCGATGGAACTCATGCGGTCTTTAACCCTGCCGACGGTCACATGCCGCCGATGTATCTGACTCAGCTGGTCGCATCGTGGTGGTACTGGCATACGCCCGAGATGGCCGTATCACGTGAAAGTCTTAAACATCCATTTCTGCTCAGCGCGGGAGACACGAATCCTGTTGAAGCCCATTTGTATGTGGGACTGATTCCGTTGTTGCTGATGATGTCATTGCTGAGTACTCCTGTGAGACGGTTTGTCCGAGCGACGAACTGGAAAACATGGGGTACTCTGGCCGTAGCCGGGATTCTGTATGCGTTTGGTTGGTTCGTTCCGATTTTTCGACATCTTCCGGGGTTCGGTTTCTTCATCGGACCAGGACGCTACACGATCATTACGACGTTGGGTTTTGCGATCATCGCTGGACTGGGACTCGACGGACTTTTACGTCGACGCGGTACGGCAACAAAGATCGTGCTCACGACACTGATTGGGATGATGACTTTGCCCGATCTGCTGAAGTCGGCCGAGTACCCTGTTTGCGACGCGCAGGTTGTGGAATTCCCGCCACTGAAAGGCCTGAAGGAAAGCTGGCTGGCAAAGTTACTGCAGGAGGAAGATGCAAGGGCACCAGTGAGACTTCTGTCAGGCGGGCCGAATATTGCCAACCTCTTCGGCGTCAGTAGTGTTCCTCAGTATCTGGGGCTGGGACCTGCGGAATACTTCTCGAAGGAACTCGCGGTTGAAACGCAACCGCAGTCCGCTGACTCAGTCTTCCCATCAGCAGAACAGCTGCAGCGACTGAATTCACTCGGTGTAACGCATATTTTGACCACCGAACCGGTGCAGAAACTGGCGGAGAATTGCGAACTGATCGGTTCCGGGCCTGATGCATTTCTCAATCGCGTTTGGGGAAGAGGGACCGCGGACTGCTTCTTGTACCGAATGAAGCATAGCAGCGGGCGTGTGGCGGTCGAACCAACCGCCGCATTGAGTCAGTTGAGTTTTCTGCGTCGCAGCTCCGGCAATGTCGAGTTTGAGGTCGAACTCCGTGATGCTGCGGAAGTGCACCTGGTCGAGCTGATGTTTCCCGGCTGGAACGTAACTGTTGACGGGACTTCTTTCGAGCCCTCTCAATCATCCGGAATCCGTCGCAGCATCAGAGTTGACGCAGGCAAGCACGTGATCCACTGGCAGTATCAACCACGGTCATTTCAGCTGGGAACGACAGTCAGTCTGCTGTCGGCCGCTTTACTGGCGACAGGCTGCCTGCGACGCCGAGGCCCGCCCCAATCCACGAAGACAGAATGAAGACAGACGCTTCTGTCGGGAGGAGTGTTGCTGTTCCGCAACAGCACTCAAAATCCGTGCCTGCAACAGGAGTATTCTGTGGGCCTGAATTTCCTGCGGAACGCTGGAACTCCGTGTCAGCAGCCCACGTCTGGATGACACAGCGACGCTGTCCAGATTCGTTTCTTTTCCCGGAGGTCAAAACAATGGTCATTCGATCCGTTCTTTTGTGGAGCTTTGCTCTGTTTATCCTCGGCTCAACAGCAACGGCCGGAGAAATCCACGAAGTCACAAGTCGGGATGGCGAAAACGATGTGACATATCAGGTTCGCTTTGGCGGTGGAAAATTGATGGATCAGTACACTGCATTCGATCCGGATACAAAGTCATTTGTCTATTTGCCATGGAAGCGAACCGATGAGGCTCCGAAACCTGTCATGACAATCTGGGATCATCGAGACGGCGAACTGCTGGCGCTTTACAAGTTTCCTGACGCAAAGAACCCGCTGCCAATCATTCCTAACATGAGTGCCATCAAAGTTTGCCCTTTGACTGGCGATAAATCATTCAATTCCAGACTCATCATCTTCGTCGACTGATGAAGTGCTGAATTTCCAATCGACGCGCAAGCCTTCAATACTCTCTGAGAGCTGCTAATACTCACGCCGCTGACGTGAACTGGGGATTTGCATCTGCTTCCGGTACTTGGTGATCGTGCGGCGGGCCAGAGTAATTCCCTGAGCGGCCAAAGCGTCGACCAGAGCGTCATCGCTCAGCGGATCCTTCTTGTCTTCTTTGTCGATCAGTTCCTGCAGCTTAATTCGGATCGTGTCCCAGGCCACATCTTCGCCCGTAGACGATTGCGTGCCCCCACCAAAGAAACGCTTGAGTGGGAATAATCCGCGAGCTGTCTGGATCCATTTTTCATCCACGGCTCGCGATACCGTCGTGACGTGGACACCGACTCGATCCGCAATCTGCTGCATTTTAAGGGGCTGGATGAACTCCGGACCTTTGTCCAGAAATTCATGCTGGTGATCGATGATCTCCTGAGCCACCTTGCGTAAAGTATTGTAGCGCTGTTCGATGGATTCAATCAGCCATCGAGCTGACTCGATCTTACGACGAATCCAGTCGCGAGTTTCCGGCGTCGGATTCTCTTTCAGCATCTTCGCATATCGCGGACTGATTCGCAGTTCCGGAACATATTCGTCCAGCAGTCGCACGACGTACCGCCCCGTGTCGTCCTGCTCCAAAGCCAGATCCGGGGTGACTCGCTGAACAGGTCGCTGCTCGAAGCCACGTCCCGGATAAGGATTCAGAGTCTGCATCTGTTCAATGCCGACTTTGATCAGATCCAAAGAATATCCCGTAGCCTTCTGAATGAGCGGCAATCGATTAAATGCGACGTCTTCCAGGTGGTCACGGATCAGTGTCTCAACCACTTCATGAAACGGCAGATGCTCATCGACCTGAAGCAACAGCATCTCGCGATGATCTCTCGCGCCGACGCCGGGAGGATCCAGATGCTGAATCATCTTCAGCACTTCGTCCGCCTGCTCATTGGTCAACTGATGCTCGTACAGGCGATTAAACTGCTGAGCGATCTCGGGCAACATGCTCTGCAGGCGACCGTTGTGGTCCAGGTGCTGAATCAGGTACTCGCCAAACTGTCGCTGGATATGATCAATACTAAAAAAGGAAAACTGTTCCAGCAGGTATTCGTGAAGTGACTGCGGACGAGCTGTCATGTTGGACATGACGTCGTGCTGTCGATCCATGTCGTCACTGATCTGATTCGACGAACGCTGCATCCCGCCGAAGCCGACGTTGTCCTCAGGCCACTCTGAAGAAATCTCCAGCAGTCGTTCGAAATCAGACTCGTTGTTCTTTTCGTTGCCGGCAACCAGTTCTCGGTTCTCGACATCCTTGCGAAGCTCTCTGGCTTCGCGGTCATCTACCGGCGCCGAAAAGTCAGCCGAATCAGGTTCGGCAACCGGAGTATCTCGCTCTTTCTCGACTCGCTCGAGCGTAACGTTTTCGACCAGTTCCTGCTCGATACGTTCGTTCAGTGCCATCATGTTCAGCTGCAGAATCTCCATGGACTGGATCATCCGCGGAGCCAGCTTCATCTGCTGGCTCATCTTCATCTGCTGGGAAATGTTCAGATGCATGATTTGGACCGAAACACGCCAAAATTACGATTTATGGGAGCTGACCTGATGGAATCTACTCTATTACGTCCGTCTAAGTCGACGGGATTGCCCTCGATGCCGCACATTGTCGAAGCTGATATCAGAAAAATCGCTACACACGACAGCGCTTGTACACCAGTCAGAACTGTTGACGGCCTCTCAATGCGTCCGCTAGCATCTCCCGATTTGCGAATTCCAGCACGCTTCCCGAGGCAATTCCGCGCGCCAGCCTTGTGATTCGGACCTGATCGTTCTGCAACAGATTGGTGATGTACAGAGCTGTCCCGTCTCCTTCCAGTGTCGGATTGGTGGCCATCACCAGTTCCGTGATTCCCTGCTTTCGAATGCGATGCACAAGCTGATGAATCGTCAGATCTTCAGGTCCAACACCTTCCAAAGGTGCAATTCGACCTCCCAGGACATGATAAAGACCAGAAAACGCGCCGGATGATTCCAGAGCAACGACGTCTTTCGGTTGCTCAACCACGCAAACGACATGTTGATCCCGCCGAGGATCCCGGCAGATTCGACACAGCGTATCCTCCGTCAGATTGAAGCACATGCTGCAGCGTTTGACGCTGGTCTTTACATTCCGAATGGCATCCGCCAGCGCATTTGCTTCTGCCACTGTACACGAGAGAATGTGATTGGCCAGCCGTTCCGCTGACTTACGACCAATTCCCGGCAGATGTCCAAATTCCTCGATGAGCATCGCTACAGCCTTGCCGTAAGGATGCTCCTGTGTCTCCGTCTTCATCCTGTTACTTTCCAACGACATCCATGGTTTCTATCACGACACGCCGCCGCTTAGACACAATAATTGGACTTCGTGAGCGGAATGGCGCTAGCCGCCGGTATTGGCGCCATAAAGACTCAAAAACACCGGCGGCTATCGCCGTACCGCTCACAAAACCTCGAGTCCACACCTCCGCAGTTTAGGCGTTTGGAGTCGTCACAACCAGCGGGCAATCAGAACGATTTCGAAGGATAGGCACTGATCACTTCGTTTTCATTTTCCAGAACAATTCGCACAAAACGACAATCCGGATGGCCCTGGCGTTCTCCCTCGCTTCCGCCAACCTGACCAATTCGACGGCGAAGATTCACGGTGTAGACCCGACGGCCGTTCTGCTTTTCACTGCGCACGTCGGAACCGCCCTTTTTGGCCAACATAAACGCTTCATCGATCACAGCAAGAATCTCATCGCGATCGCCATCGAAGACGCCATGGACGGGTTTCGATGGGTTATCCTTCGCATGCTGCATGACATGCTTGAGTCGATGGCCCTCCGCACCGCCGGGCACGTACAACAATCCCGCCGTGGATTCGAATACATTGTCTTCGATCTCCTTGAGTTTTCCGAGATCCGAAGACTTCTCTTTTTCTTCGTCAACGGGAGGCGGATTGTTCTTTTCCGGAGAAGACAGTTCGGGCCGTTTCTTCTTCGGAGTGCGTTCCATCTTTTTGATGGGAGAACCAGCGCTCTTCTTCTTCTTCTTCGGGGCGGCGGGCTTCGATTCCGTGGTCGCCGGTTTTTGATTTTCCGCTGATGCAACGACAACCGAATCTGACGGTATCGGCGATGTTTCTGAATCCGCTTCGACCTCCGCCACTTCCTCCGCACCAGATGCATGTGACTGCTCTTCAACCGTTTGCGTCTTTGAGTCGTCTCTGTTCGCCGTCGCATCCGGGGTAACCTCCGTCGTCTGCACGGACGACGGGCCGCGTTGCTGGGCCTGCACCCACGACTCAATTCGAGGCTTCAGGTAAAACAGCAACGCGAGCGCCACAAACACCGCCAGTTGTATCCAGAGCTTTCGCCCGGCAGGCGCAGGTGTTTTTCGTTGAAGTTGCGTCATGAAGAATTCTTCTGGCCAGCGTACAAACAATGATGCACATAGAACGAACTAAACAAATAAAAAGCCCGACGCCTGCGAGACGTCGGGCCTTCATTGTACTCAAGGATACGCTCGAAGCAAAAATGACTCCGCCAACAAAGTATTACACGGAAATCATTTCACACTCGACCGACCCAACTACTTGTTGTTGATCGTCACGCCCGGCCAGTCGTCAGTACGGAACGGGGTCAATGGCAGGCCCGAAACGCCGAACATGTTGCAGACAGGATTGTCGGCCCAGGCGTAGCGAACGGCCACGGGATTCGGGACGTCCTTGCTGGACACTTCAATCTTGCCGTCCGGCAGGATTTTCGCATCCGCCCAGACGAACTTCTTGTCTTCGCCAGCAATCGCAAACCCCACAGGAGCCGCTACATCGAACGGACGCCAGCCCTTGTCGCTCTGAGCGACGTAGTCAAACGTCAGCACGATCTTTGCGTCCTGCTTTTCCATGCTCTTGTACTGCGGACTATGGAACGGAATATCAATCCCGTACTCATTGGCCAGTGCCCAGCGAGCTAAGCGACGACCGACGTCAACTTTGTTCTTCGGATGAATGTCTTTGCCTTCGCCGATGTCGATAATCACAGCTTCACCAGTGTGAGCCAGTTTGCTCATCGTCATCGTCTGAGCTTCACGCAGTTCCGCCCAGTCGCTTTCCATGGGCTGAGCCTGTTCGGCCTTAAAGTCAGCCAGCTGCACCCAGTAGAACGGAAAATCACCCTGGCCCCATTCACTGCGCCAGTTGGAAATCATCAACGGAAACAGATCACGATACTGGTAGGCTCGACTGGCATTGCTTTCGCCCTGATACCAGATGGCCCCTTTGATTGTGTAGCCAAGGTGAGACTTCAACACGCCGTTGTAAATGTTGGCCGGACGGCTGTTGCCCCCCATTTGGCCCTTCAGCTGCTGCAAAGCTTTCTTTTCGTCTTCTGTCAGCTCAGTCTTTGCTGACAACTCCGCAAACTTTGCTTCCATGCCAGCCCATCGCTCGAGAAGTGGAGCGTACTTCTCATCAGCCTTCAGGACATCCCGATTGATCCACGCTTCGCAAGCAGAGCCGCCCCACGCATTGTTGATCATGCCCACAGGAACGCCCGTCGTTTCCTGGAGCTGCCGAGCAAAGAAGTAGCCAACAGCCGAGAATGATCCGACAGTTTCAGGGCTCGTGACCTGCCATTGACGATCGTGTGTCAAAATAGGTTCCTGTGTGCCCACCTGTGGAAAATTGATCATGCGAATGTTGGTATTCTTCGCAGTCAGTTTTTCCAGATCCGGATCATTGGACGCATTCACGCTCCATTGCATATTTGACTGTCCGGAACATATCCAGACTTCGCCGACAAGCACATCCTCAAAGGTCACAGTTTCGTCGGCTTTGATGGTCAGCTGGTGGGGCCCGCCAGCGGTCAGTTCAGGCAGCGACACATCGAATCGACCGTCGGCATTGGCTTTTCCTGAAACCGACTTGTCGGCCAGTGAAACGGTGACTTCCTGCCCCGGATTGGTCCAGCCCCAGACTTTGATCGGAGCTTTCTGTTGCACAACCATGTGATTGCCAAATACGTTTGGAACCTTAAGTGCCGCCTGAACATTGGCCGCTGAAATCATCATGGCCAGTGCCGTAAACAACCGAATTTTCACTGTAATCCTCCGATGGTGAGAAATGGGACGGTGGGACCGAGACGCCCTTTGACTAAACCAGCAGACGGAAGTTTGGCCTTCGGCCCCCCGGCGTTCTAAAACACCTCGGCAAATTGAAAACAGCCAGAATTAAAGCAATCCCTGGTAAAGATTGCACCCGAACCGCCCTGGCGACGTTCTGAAGCGACCTGATATGAACTTAAGGAATTGGGCCTATGCATTTTCTGGTACCCACAACTCTCTGACACTCAGCATCTGAGAATCATGCGGCTTCGCGCGGCTTTCGAGGCATCGGACGAATGTTGTGAAGTCAACGGGAGCAGACTGTTGGCGTGGAAAACTTCCTCCCGCCCTCATTGCATGCCTGATCTGCACTGTGGATTGTCGAAGTGATTTGATGATGTACGGTACCTTTGGCGAGCGTCTTTGTTTCCCATTAAAAGAGACCATCGCGCCGTAGTCTTGCGGACTCCGGAAGAAGTCGTGAGTCGTTGTCGCTCACCCGGTCGAGGGCAGACTCTCGGTGAACGAGTTCTCTCGAACCAGTAGTCGATTCCCTGGGTTGCGGGAATTCACACCCTGAAAATCTGTCACACAATACGGATACAGGAGTGTGATATCCGAATTGCTCAATTCCGCGATCGATGGCAGCAATAGCAACTGTGGATTGCACTTCGAGCGCTGACCACACAACTTCTGGAAGATTCAATAAACCTCAATGGAGCACACAAAACGTGGTGATTAAGTCCGAAAGAGAATTGCGGCTTCATTTCGAACATGTCCGGTACCCCAATTCCAATTTTCCAATTTCAATGAAATTTGCCCTCCGGCAATGAACGATTTCGCGAGAATTCACGTTCACTGCGTCTACAGTCGATGGAGTCAAACGCTCAGGCTGACATCATCAACACTATTCAGAATTCAGACCTTACGATCCAGATTTGGACCCTGCTATGGCTGCCCCTGCAAAGCCCGACAGAGCCAGTGAAGCGGACCTTATGTCTGCCTCGTGGATATTTGAACAACTTGCTTTACAGGACGGACTACATGTCGACCGTTCGAAAACTCGCCGAGCTGTCGACGAGGCCGCTGAAACCTATTTTGGTATTCAGGACGGCGGCTGGTGGCGCTGGATCATTGAAACAGCGCACAGTCTGGGCCGAGGTTGCCGTGTCATTGATGGCGAGCTGCACGATCTGATTCAGATGGCTCGCAATGGCCTGACCGTGATCTTACGATCCGGTGACGGCAATACGTGGCACTCGATTATGCCCGGCAAGGGTCGGAAGCTTTATTTTGGAACTCCTCGAGGGGTCCTGCCAGTCCGAATTGTAACGCGGCAGCGTGTCGCCAGTTTATTGCGGCTGAATGGTTTTGAGGGAGTCGTTCGCTGCGTAGTGATTGAGCCGCCACTTTCTCCGCGCAATGCAGAACTGACAGGTCCATCAGAGAAGAAGCCGCTGGATCGTCTGATCTCGCTGCTGATTGCAGAAAGCTCGGATCTTTGGGTCGTGGTGGTTTTCGCGCTGGTTGCCGGCATGTTGAGCATGACCACGCCACTGGCGGTCGAAGCTCTCGTGAACACCGTTGCCTTCGGTCGATTTTTGCAGCCCGTGATTGTGTTGTCGATCATGCTGCTGGCGTTTCTGGTCTTTCAGGCTGCCGTCAAAGCGCTGCAGACGTTTGTCGTCGAAATCATCCAGAGACGACTCTTCGCGCGAGTCGCCGCAGATCTCTCATTTCGCCTGCCCCGTGTTCGCATCGATGCACTCGACGACCACTACGCTCCCGAGCTGGTCAATCGCTTTTTCGATGTGGTGACAGTCCAGAAAATCAGTGCTCAACTGTTGCTGGATGGTATCTCTGTCATTCTGAACATTGCCGTTGGTATGACAGTCCTTGCGTTTTATCATCCGTACCTCCTGGCGTTTGATGTAGTCCTGATTCTTCTGCTGCTCTTTACGGTGTTCGTACTTGGACGCGGTGCCGTGAAGACCAGTGTGAAGGAATCAAAAACGAAATATGCGATGGCTGCGTGGCTGGAAGATCTGGCACGCTGTCGAACAACATTTCGCTACGACGGTGCCTCTGAGTTTGCGTTGGAACGGTCTGACCAACTTGTCTTTAACTACCTGTCTGCACGAAAAAAGCACTTTAAAGTGCTGATGCGGCAAGTCCTGTTTTTGCTGTTGGTGCAGGCTCTGGCAAGCACAGCACTCCTTGCGATTGGAGGCTGGCTGGTCATTGATAACCAGCTTTCTTTGGGCCAGCTTGTGGCGGCGGAATTGATCGTCGCGGTTGTGGTCGGATCCTTTGCTAAACTGGGGAAACATATAGAGAGCTTCTATGATCTGATGGCTTCCATTGACAAACTTGGCGTGCTACTTGACCTGCCGACAGAACGAACAGACGGACTGCTGACCGTACCTGATACGAATGCAGCAGAACAATCCGGCATTACGGTAGATCAGGTGTGCTATCAGACGTCAGACAGACGTGAGATTCTGAACAATGTCTCGATAAAACTCATCTCGGGGCAGCATATCGCTTTGTCCGGAGAAAGCGGGACGGGAAAAAGTCTGTTGCTGGATCTGCTGTTCGGCTTGCGTGAACCTTCCTCTGGCGCGGTCCGCATTAACGGGATTGTTCCTCGAGATCTTCGCCCTGATGTCCTGCGGCGGCAGGTGGCTCTGGCAAGAGATGTCGAAATCTTCGACGGCACGATCGCGGAAAACATCCACCTGGAACGGCCTGATGTCAGCGTCAACGACGTCAGAAATGCAGCCGAGATCTCAGGACTGCTGACAGCGATCCAACGGCTACCAAACGGGCTTGAAACACCGCTTAATGCGGCAGGATCCCCCTTGACCAGCAGTCAGCTTCGAAGGCTTATTCTGGCTCGCGCGCTGGCTGGTAATCCGAAGATCCTGTTGATTGACGAACTTCTCGACAGTATGGCGGATGAGGAAGCCGAACGAATTCTGAAGTCTCTCCTTGAGGCAGACCCCGGGCGTTCGATCGTTCTTGTTACAAATCGTGAAAAACTACAAGCAATAGTCAAAAACGTCGTGATGCTGACCTCAGGGCATGAAGAAAGGGAAGCACAATGACACCTCCAGCCAAATCACAACGTCGATCCATTCTGACTCCTGTGGCCTACAGCGAGGCCCTGATGCCGTCCTTGCAACTGGCACGATCTTCGCGACTGGCACGGCGGATTGCGGTACTCCTTTTTATCCTGCTGATTGCCACCATCGCACTGATGACGTTCGCACCATGGCAGCAGACGGTCACCGGAGAAGGATATGTCGTGGCGTACGCCCCTCGCGAACGTCAGCAAACTCTCGAAGCAACGATTGAAGGACGCATTGTTCGCTGGAACGAAGAGCTCGTGGAGAATGCCCGTGTCGCAAAAGGAGATTTTATTGCCGAGATTCGCGACATCGACGAGCAGTATTCCGAACGACTGCAGGGACAACTCGAGAACACTTCGGCAATTCTGGAGTCGTCTAAGAAAATTGTCGAGGCAACGGAGGGACAGTTGAACGCATATCGACGTGTACAGACCGAGGTTGAAGCGGCGCAGAATGCGTATGTGCAGTCCGCCATGCAGAAAGTCTCAGCCGCTGAGCAAAAACTGGCGATTGCCGAAGCCGCGATCCCTCAATTGAAAGCCGCATTTGATCGTGCCCGGGAACTGCATGCCGCAGGCAACATTGCCCTGGAGAAGCTGCAGGAGATCGAAAGAAAGCTGCTGGAATCTCAGGGCAAGGTCAAGGAAGAGTCTGCAAATGTGTCGGCCGCCAAAGCGGAACTGATGGGCAAACAGAGCGATCGTGAGGCCTACATTCACAAAGCTGCTGCCGACGTCAGTTACTACGAAGGCGCGCTGGACAAGGCGAGGGCGGAAGTGTCCAAGGCCGATAAAGAACTGCACGACATGGAGTCCAAGGTGGCTCGCCAGAATACCCAGCAGGTTACTGCACCGTTTGATGGCTACATTGTGCACATCAGTTCAAACGGAGGATCTCAATTGGTGAAGAAGGGTGATCCGCTCTGCACGCTGGTTCCGTACACCAAGGACAGAGCAGTCCAGATCTGGCTCGACGGCAACGATGCTCCGCTGGTTGAGGCTGGACGACACGTCCGTTTGCAGTTCGAAGGATGGCCTGCAGTGCAGTTTGCAGGATGGCCTTCTGTCGCTGTGGGAACGTTTGGAGGAACGGTCGTTTCGGTGGATATGGTCGATAATGGCAAAGGAAAATTCCGCTGCCAGATTCTTCCGGATGCCAAAGATTCACAGCACTGGCCGGAAGAGAGATTCCTCCGCCAGGGAGTTCGCGCGAATGGCTGGGTACTGCTGGAGCAGGTCCCACTGTGGTTCGAAGTTTGGCGAAAGCTGAACGGTTTCCCACCAACCGTTGAAGTCGATTCAACAAAGAATGAAAAAGCGGCAGGTAAGGAAGAAGGCAAGTAAGAGCACGCAAAATTCTGGTACTCAGCCCCCTGCAAGTGAGTCCAAATCCGGGGCATTGACATGCGATCTCAAAGTCAACAACAGCGGGAGAAAACAATTTGTGACGCTGAAACTCACGGCACCGTGAGTCGCCGAATACTCGAAGGCAAGCTGTTCAAAGCTCGATTCAGAATGTCCTGTTGTCAGAAGTTCTGAGTCCCTCCGCAAGGCATCTTGTGTCTGTTTTTCAGGGATTGTTCAGGCCCGGGGTTCCCGCGCCTGACTTCCCGGCTACACGGAACCTTTCATGCGACTGAAGAAATCCAACATTTCCACCAACGCGCCGATCGTTCGACTCATTGAATTCACATTACCATGGCGATTGACCGTATCACGGAATCCATTCCGCCTTCGGGGTGTCATTAACGACTCGTGGGGTTGCCACCTGAAGAGACGTGACTTCGTCAAGAATGGCTCGCACCCTTGACCGCTCTGTGGCAACTTCGAATCGAAGACGAAAGGTTACGGATTCTCCGGCTCCCAATGAGATGACGCGCCCACCTTTGCGTTCCGTTCCGCGCGGGTTCGGGAAACTGCTGCCGGGTTCAAGGCCCGTGACGTATCCATCTTCAGTGGCCTGAGTATTCTTCCACAGAATGAACCAGGGCAGAGTCGACGTGTCGAAACGCACAACGAAAGCGAGGTCGGAATTGGCGTCGCACAAAACTGCCACGCCTTCTCCCGAAGCATTGGTTGCAGCTTTCGTGTAATAGACCTGCTCCGAGTAGCCTTTCGTCGGCCCCTGATACAGATTCCACATGCTCAACCCTTCCGCCGCTCGCTCATTTCGAGGAGCGACTTCGCTGGACGCGGTGTGACACATCGAACCTTCTCCGAGGAATGGTTCACCGATGTTGCAGTGGTACAACATCTCAACTTCTGCCGGCTGGGCTCCAAGGTTTGTAACGACATCGACCAACTCAAACTCGGCTGAATCAACCTTCGTTGTCAGAGTCGCTTCAAGACGAAGTCGTCCTCCAAAAAAGCAGCCTTCATCAACAACTCCGGTAACGGAAAGCTGATCAGTGTCGACGCTGGCGGTGACTCGATGAGCAGGAATATTGGCGACGCGACCATGCAAAGGCAGGAATTGTTCGGAAACAACCTTCCCGTTCTCATCAATAATCATGTCTGTTCCAGGAGCACCGTGCCATGCGAGTCCACAACGACAAATCAGTTCATTAAATCCGTCCAGCCAGCCGATGCCTCCGCGGCGCATCTGGTCGACAAATGCAGGATTGACGGGACGCTCAACAGGGGAATTCCAGCGAACAGGCACGCCGTCCACTTCGCCCTTCCAAACGCCCATCCCGCGAGTCGGCAACAACTGCAGGGACATGCGACCATTGTTCACCGTGACGACATCCACGCCATCCGAAAGCCCACCGACAAGGCGGTGCATCGAGACAAAGGCCGCATGATGCGCACTGGAGAGTCGCGAAACCACATCATGAATCCCCAGATCAACGTTAAGCAAATCGTGCTGGACAATCGGCATGAGTCTGTTTGCTCCAAATAGAATGAGATCAGGTCTGCACAAGCAGTGGTCTGTTATTTTTTTGCCTTGAACTGTTCAGCGGCTGCGGTCAGTTCTCCAAGGTCAAGAGTCTTTAAGCCTTCAACTTTGAGCGTCCATACACCCTTCTCAACGGGAGCCACAAACTCGCCCTGTTTGATACTCTGCAGGTATCCCGGACGCTCGTGCCAGAATTTGAACTTCCACTCGCCGGCTGGAACATTCTTCAATTCGAAGTTTCCATCAGCATCTGAAATCGCCACATAAGGATGATCAGAAATAATCAACCAGGCTTTCATCCACGCATGAATCGAACAATCCACTCGCGTCGGCAACGTCTCGGGCTTGGCGAATTTCTTCTCCAGTGGCTGAGTTTGTGGAATGATTTCGCTGAATGGCGTTGACCGACGCACGTAAACCGCAGCGTTGTGCGCTACAGGATCGGAGTTGGTCAGATGCATCATCTGTCCGGTCCGAATCGCCATCATATGAGGCTCAAAACGACAACCTTTATTATCCAGAACAGGGATCTCCTTGGGTGGCACCGCCAGTTCCGGATGGATTGGGAGTTTCTCTTTCGTATCAAGCCAGATTGCGACATAGCGCAGGCCATGATTGCTCCTGTTCACAATCAACGACTCATCGACAAGCCCATTCCTGCCACACACATCTGCGTCACGTTCAATCTCCAGCACAACCGGATCTGGCGCATCACCGCCGTAAACCAATCGTCCCTTCACTGTCCCCCATTCCTCGGCGAGCACAGAGGTCGACAACACGCTGAGACACATCGTCAGACAGCACTGAAACACTTTCATCGACGACCATCCTCGTTGCTGACGAGTGAAAAAGAGTACCTGCATTGTATCTCTGCGTTCGTCAGGAATAAGTTGTGGCCAGAAGTTCGCGTGCAGCAACCTTGACTCTGTCGGCCGTCGCCTCTGTCAACCCGGACAACAGAGGCAGATGTTTGCCGGTCTCTGCGATGCCAGCCAACGCGACGGCTTCATGCAGAACTCGAATGGGATTCACTTCGTTGCGAAGACTCTCAAGCGGCAGGAAGATCTTACGGATCGCTTCTGACGTATCGTAGTCCCCGTCACAAATTGACTTTAACATCCGCTGCGACAGAGTCGGATTGACGCACACGCATCCGGACGTGAATCCATTGAGCCGAAACTTCGTGAGATGAACCAGCGCCGGTTGTTCTCCAATCCCACTGCAGATCAGTTTTGGATCAACCATCGTCACAAGCCGAGAGAGATAATCGTCGTCAGCCGTATCCTTACGGACGATTGCATACTTGATGAACGACACCAACCCGTCACGAACCAGCTCCGCAGCACCCTCCGGACTGATGTAACCTTCTTCTTTGATGTAAAGCACAGCCGGGCGGTTGATCGCCTCGACAAATCGCCGAAACCCGGTCATCAACCCGGCTTCCGTCATGATCGCTTTAGTTGGCAGCACCATGACCGTCGGGTAGGTAGTCCTCTTGAAGACATCTGCCTGATCCATCATGGTCCCATACGCGGGCCCAACAGATGGAACGACCAAAGTTCCTTCGGCGGCAACATCCTGCAGCATCTCCAGTAATTCACCAAACTCGCTGGGACGAATGTGATAGAGGTTGGCATTACCACCATAAAGCAGCATTGAGACACCGCCAGCTTCAATATGGCGAATCAGCTTTTCATTTTCAGTCCGACAGATCTTATCCTGAGCGCTACGAGCCAGTGGTGGAACCGCGAGAACTGATTGTCGAAACTGTTCCGGCTGAAAAGCGGTGGTCTGCATACGTCATCCTGTTTTCGAAGCAAAAGTGCGAAATTACAACTGAATCAGCCCCCGAAGGATCTCGGGCAGGATAGCAGCGCAAAAGCCTTGAATCACTCGCAGCAACGATTTTTCCCGCGAGACCCACCGGACCTTCCGAAAACGCCCGGCAATAAGAATGAGAAGCCTGTGCGCTGCTCCGGAAAAAGCTCAGCCAACAAACCCGACTCAAGCCGGATCTCGCATCCAGCAGGAATCATGCGGCACCATGCCAATACGCGGGTAATAAGATCGAGCTTTGGGGGCCGCAATCAGAATCAGGCGAGTTCTCAAACCGGCCGCCTGATGAGTTCTTTCAATCAACTCACGGCCAATTCCCTGTTTCTGACAGGCCTCATCAACGGCGAGATCTGACAGATAGGTGCAATAGACAAAATCCGTGATCGCCCGACTGACGCCCACCAGTTTTCCATGCGATCGAGCTGTCACGATCAGATCTGCATTCTTCAACATTGCCTCGATGCGATCAGGATCTTCGACAGGGCGACGCTCGGCCAGAGTGGAACGCACGAGCACATCAATGAACTCGTCTGCAGACAACTCTGGCTCCAACTGATAATCGATCATGAGCGATGTCTCCGATTCTCTCAGTTTTCCAGATCCACATTCCGCAAGGCTTTCGTCGCCCAGACCGCCAGTGCTTCCCGATTGATTTTGACATTATGTCGCGTATCGACAGGCAGAGAACGATGAAACAAAATCTGTTTGATACTGGCTGTCAGAGGGTTCTCGCCGCCGAGCTGCAACAGTTCCAGTTGCAGCGCAGCAATGTCTGCCGAATCCGTTGGAAATCGGTCTGCCTCTGGTTCTGCGACAATCACAGGCGTCTGGCGTCCCATTTCTCCCACTCCGACCAATGCAGTGCGGTAGATGCGAGGATGGTTGTTGAAGATCGCTTCACAGCAGACCGAATACATTGGACCGGTTTTCGGAAACACAATATGAGCTTTGCGGCCACAAAACCACAGCCGCCCCTGATCATCGAGATACCCAACATCACCCATGCGATGCCAGAATGATTCGCCGTCACGTATCTTCGCTGCGGAAGTCGCTTCAGGTCTGCGAAAATATTCACGAGTCGCCACGGGGCCGCGAACAATAATTTCCCCGATTTCGCCCCGAGCCAGAGTTCGTGTCTGCCCAATATCTTCCAGCACTTCAAATGAAGTCGCGATGATGCGAACCTCAATCTGATCGAAGAGCGTGCCCACACAAGTTCCACGTCCTATGGCTGTCAGTGCAGCGGTTTCATTCAAAACCGTTCGTCCGCCAATGGAGGCCACTGGCAAACATTCGGTCGCACCATACGGCGTATAAATGTCGGCCACGGGCGACAATGCCGAAGTCATTCGCTTCAGGACATGAATCGGAACCGGAGCCCCTGCCGAGAGAATTCGTCGTAGCGTCGGCAGTTTCAGGCCTCGCAGTTCACAGTATCTCCCGACGCGGTTCCACAACGCTGGCGAGCCATACGCCTGGGTTACTCCCTGGCTGCGGATTGCCTCAAGAATCTTCTCAGGATCAACTTTCGCAGGACGAGTTGGATCCATCTCCGGAATCACAGTCGTCATCTGCATCGCCAGATTGAACAATGCAAACAACGGAAACCCGGGCAGATCAATTTCTCCTGATGCAGGTTTGTAATGTCCCTGAATTAAGTCCACCTGAGCATCGAACATTCCATGTTCATAGAGCACTCCTTTGGGCGGTCCCGTGCTGCCACTTGTAAAGATTATGGCGGCCGAATCCGTCGACTTTGTTTGCGGTAGCGGTTCACCCGACAGCCGACCTGCCGCAATCACTTCACTCAGACTCGGGCACCCCAACGAGCGACGTTTCGGGCCGACAATCACGTTCAATACGGAATTCCGATATCTCCATGGCATTAGTTTGCGAACGATGTGAACCGGCCTGATGGCGACAAACCCATCGGGATCAACCGTATCAAGACATCGGAGCACGCTGCTCCTGCCCATACCCGGATCAATCAGCGTACAGACCGCGCCAGTGCGAAAAATCGCAAATGTCAGAGCGATAAACTCAATGGATGGTCGAACCATCAACACAATACGATGACCTGGCCGCACACCGATCACGATCAATCCTCGAGCGATCGCATCGACTTCGTCGTCCAGTTCCCGAAACGTCAGATGCGTCCACGCTACGCGGCCCATCGAATCGCGAGTTTCGGGAAAAACGACCGCACGCTGATCGGGAACGGCTTCCGCAGACCTTCGCAGGCGATCAGCAATGTTCAGATCAACGGACATGGGGATCCACACCAAATGACAGCAGCAACCACAAGAAATGAAGCCTCACCAGCCAGCTAAACCCTGACGACTGCGGCAGGATGACCGATCGTACGACGATGTCAAACCCGGGCGACCTTCAGGCCTTTGCCGAATTAATCAAATCGAATTATGCGAGACTGCTAAACCCGCAACAATTGCCACTTCATATTGCGCCAGAATCAGCATTTCGGGACGATGAATAGTGGCCGAGTCGCTTGTTCAGCATCCTGTCTCTCCTCTCCACATATCGCCGATTTCTCTTCGACGTTGCCCTGTGGTGGCGCCCTTCGCCACGGACATCCTCTGACGCCATCGTGGTCCGGTTTTCCACTAATGCGTCATTGTATGTGTCGCGCAACCGTCAGGTTGAAATCCAGAGTTGTCAAAAAGTTCTGCTTCGGCCACGCAGAACTCCAGTCGGGAACAGTCGTGCACGATCGCCTTGGTATGCGTCAAAAACGAAACCGGAAGGGATTTCGGCGAATCAACCCGACATAAAGACCGCGACAGCCAGATTGTCGGGTCCACGGTGTTTGCACGGTAACTTTGACTGGGCAGGACTGATCAAAGTGCCGTTCCCCAAAAGAGGTGTGTTCCCGATGGTGCGACTCTGTCCCCGTAAGAATTCCCGACGATCCAATTTTCTCGCGCTGAGCGTTTCCGTGATCAGCCTTGGCGCAATTTTCTGCAGTTTTGATCCAGTCCCTGCCGGTGAAGAAACTGGCCGTTCCGAAGTCATCGCAGACAACGTACCGCTGCCCCCGGGAGTGAATGTTCCGGCAAATTCCGTGGAACTCGTCGCAGATTCCGCTGCGGAAGTGAGCACTCCGGCCGGCAACACGGGTGGAATGATTCTGAACAACGAAGATGCCCTGAAGTTTTCCCTGCTGATGATGCAGGACGGCCTGCGGTTTATCGAGAACGTTGACACTTACTCAACGGTATTCAATAAACAGGAGCGCATCCAGGGTGACCTGAGTGAAACACAGACCATTGAAATGAAGGTCCGTCATACACCTTCGTTTGGCATTTATATGAAATGGAAAAATGGAGATACAGGCCGGCAGCTATTGTACAACGAAGATTACGATGACAAAAAAATGTGTGTGAAGCTGGGCGGATTTAAGGGGCGGCTTCTGCCAGCAATCAAGCTTGAGCCGACGGGTCCGGAAGCGATGGCGCAAGCCCGGTACCCGGTCACCGAAGCTGGAATTCTTGGAATGCTCAAACTTCTGGTTTTCCATCGCCAGAACGACCTGAAGAACGGCCAGGGTGTTCGGTGCGTTCGGCTGGAGGACGCAGAGTTTGACGACCGGAAATGCTACTGTTTTCTTTACGAATACGAATCACCAGACTTCAACAAAACTTATCGCAAAAGCCTGCTGATGCTGGACGCGCGATACCATGTGCCTCTTCGCATCATCAACCACACGTGGACGGAAAACAGCGAAGGTCTCACCGCAGCGGAAATGGACGAGCAGACTCTGATCGAAGACTACTCATTCCTGAACATTGATTTTGGAAAGGAAATGGTCACCATCGACTTCAGTCGCGATAATCCGGCATACCGAATGTAATCAAGGACGGGAATGTCAATGGCATAGTGAGTTCAGCAGCGGCCCACACACCTCCCACTGCTGGATTCTTATCTGCTCGATGTCCAGACAGGATTCCCGGTTTGACGACAAGGCACGTCAGGAAAAGTTAACAAATACCGCCCCGGCAACAGAACGCAGACATCCTCAAAGGATGGCTGCGGACTGATGTCGGGTTTGTTTTTCCGGGCCCATGAGTTTTGTCACCAGCATTGCAGCGGGGAGTTTCTTTGATCAGCACTCTCCGTGAGCCGAATGAACTAGAAAAGCAGATCGGCAATTACACGTAACGGCGAATTGTCAGTGCAATCGACTTCAGGCGGCAGTGCCACACTTTGCAATCGTTCAGAAACAGTTTCGGCCGGACTGTCCCACGTATACGGCGCGCTACGCCGCACAAATGAAGCATTTTCAACACGAGAAATCTCACCGTGATCCAGCCACAGGTACCCGCATGCACTGCAGGTATCCACAACGATATTCCCGGGGCCGTAGTACGGATGTGTCTCCATCTTCTGGCGGCAGGCCGGGCATTCGATTTGACGTTTAAATGATTCAGGGTCGATCGGCCTTGGCTCTGCGGGTTCCCGGCCAGCTCGTCGTGCTTGTCGTTCCTGAATAATCCCGGCAAAATCTGCGTGCCGGATCAGGATGCCGAAACATGCGCCACAAAACAGCGCACGACGCTTTTCAATCAGGCCAGTCTGCATTGGCTGATCACAGGTGGGACAACTGCAGTCCAAAGTGATTCCCGTCGGTAATATGCGGTCCTCGGAGATTTCTGCCAACTGAATGAGTGACCCGCAATAGACGCAGTTGTGGTACTGTTGTCCAGCCACAACTTCCGCCGTACCACCACACTTTTGACATCCAATTGTTATCGAAGACTGTATGACCATTTCTCATCAATCCTGAGCGCATTCAAAAGCATTACTGAGTCACGTCGATCGGGAAACCATAGGTTATCCTGATCATTCGAGAACACTTCACTGCGGTGAACCAGCCAGTTCTTCTAACCAATGATGCCGGTTCTGATGAATGTGCGGGCCGTCAGAATGCGTTGAATTCCGTCAACATCGAGGATGGCAGTGCAGAGTTGTAGAATCCCCTGAGGGATTGCAACGCAACGGTGGATGATTTTGGAGCGACCGATCAACCGAGCAGTCAATTGACGAATGCTTGCCCAATTGATGGGCTTTTCAATACCAAACATCCGGGACAGGCTTTTCGAGCTGCCAACGTCGGCCAAAAAAAAATCGAAGCTGGATCTTCCGGGCTCGATGCAATTCTGCATTCGAAGTCCCTGTTGATCCAGCTTCGACCAGAGTTTTTGCCACCCGGAAACAGGAGGAATCTTCGGGCGACTCGAAGAAATGTGGCCCCACAAAGATCATCTCCAAACTCCGCCCCCCGGAATTTGATCTTATCTACGGAAGCCCCAAACTCTCCTAGTATCGAATAATCCAGTCCACGGTCAGGCGATCAAGCATAATGTCCTGTCGATTTGATGCTGGGACTTCCCATGCAATACCGATTTCCGTATTACCGGATGGTTTGTATTTTCCACCGATGGCCAGAGTTACAAGGTCGTTTCCGGCCACACCGGTGCTTCCGAGATTAATGAGGTCGATCCCTTCAAAATTCGCTGGAGTCGCACCGCCATTTACAAGCCAGTGATACCAGTTTGCTTCGCCCAGCAGATAGAACTTCGAGTTGCCAATACGTCGATCGAGGTGATTGGACCAATACATGGATGTACTTTCCGCAGCCTGGTCTGCTGGTAGTCGCAAGCCGAGTCCGGAAATCAGATGATAGCTGTCGAGGATTTGAGCGGCCCCCGACGTGAACATATGAAATTCGCCGCTTCCATTGCCCTGCAACGCGCGCGGCGTTCCAAATGGTGCCTCATAAGTAGCCCCGGCACTCAACAACTGCTGAGCTTCAACATCCTTGTAGAGATTGAATTTCAAACCGGCTGCAATATCAGCCCAGCCGTCGTTCAGAATTGGATTGTCCGATACGATAAAGCCGTCCTTTGTGGCAATCAAAGAAACATCTTCATTGATGGCTGCTCTCAGCTGCATTGCATACAGCTGCGCTGAGTGTCCTCCCAGATTGCCTGGTAGTCTGTGGTTCGCGAAAATGAGTCTCGCCTCAGTCAACGTTCGCGGATCTTCGAAGAACAGCGGGTTCGTCATCGGACTAATGAAGTCATCGAAACAATGATCGCTCTTGTGCAGCAGACCGGTCAGGTCCAGCAAACTGCTGTTACCGCAATTGCCGAACAGCGTGGAACACGACTCACCGCAGCCATCATCAGCGCAGCCATCGTTGGCATCACAAACGGCCTCTGCCGCGCAACCGTCTGAACAGCAGTCTTCGGAGACGCACGGAATACTGCCGAAGAGATTCATTCCTGCTGTTGCTGATTGTCCCGCCAGCATCAGCGTCACCAACACACACAGGCTTCGCTTGATCATCCCTGAACTCCCAATAAAATCGGCTTGACAAGCACGTGTCAAAGTGCAAAAAAAATGAGACGCAATCGAACCACAACTCGACGATCCTGAATTCGTCCACGTTCGCGTGTGCATTCAAATGTGCAGGAGATGTGCACGTCCGGAAATTTTTGCTTTCGATCCAATCGTTCCGATCAGTTAAAAGAGGTCGACAGGTCTCGTTGAGAATGCGGCGAAATCGGCCGAAAAAACATGATTCAAGCCGCACATCTTCGCCCCGGACAGGAATCCTCCCTCAGTTTGCGACTTCCCACACGGGCGGTTACAACTCGCCTCCCCGCAATGTAAAACGGCGGGGATAGAGATTATGTCAAACAGCCCGCAGTCAAAGCGGGCTCCCCAAAACCTGAGGTAGACAGCGTGTGGACTCGCGAGATTCCGTTTCGAGTAGATATTGCCGGCGTGATCGAGATCATGGGATCCTCGCTCTATAGCCGCCTCGATACACCAATCCGTGAACTGATCCAGAATGCTCACGATGCTATCATGCGTCGACGAAGTCGCGACCTGAGTTTTCGCGGCAGGATCGATATTCATCAGGATGCCGCCGCGGGCACTTTGACTTTTGTTGACGACGGGATCGGGCTCAGTGCCCACGATGCCGAACAGTTCCTCGGAACACTCGGCATCGGCATCACTGGACTTCTCAAAGGACGCGGGTCCGATGAGCAGCGCGAACATGTCACCGGGGATGGCGATCACCTGATTGGTCAATTTGGCATCGGACTCTTCAGCGCGTTTATGCTGGCTGATCGGCTGATTGTGGAAAGCCGTCGGGAAGGCGCTGAAGAGGGCGTTCGCTGGGAGGCTGGTCCGGGAACCAGCATTCAACTCTCATCCTGCGATCGAACTGTCGTGGGAACCTCTGTTTTCCTGCAGCTGAAACCGCAGTTTCGCTCGATGGCAGAGAATCCCGAACCTCTGGAGGCTGCGATTCGACAATACGCCGACTTCCTGAATATCCCGATCCACCTGAATGGAGGAGCCGCACGCGTCAACGTGATCAATGTCGCATGGTTTGAACCAACCCCGGATCACGAGGCCATCGAACTGGAACTGGCAAATTACTTCAACGAGTCACCTCTGGACGTGATTCCGATCCACATTGAGAAGCCTGTCGTTATCGCAGGCGCACTCTATATTTCTCCACAGCGAACTCCGGGATTCGCTGACGAGGCGACCGTAGCGGTCACGGTTCGCCGCATGGTGATTTCGCGACGCGTCCGTGATCTTCTGCCGGCCTGGGCCAGTTTCCTTCGCGGAGTCCTTGAACTGGAGGATTGCTCACCAACCGCCAGCCGCGAAGATCTTGTTCGCGACGATCGATTCCAGCTGGTGCGAACTTCATTAGATGATTTTCTGTATTCTCATCTGGAGAAGATGGCCAGTGACGAGCCCGGTCGGCTTGAAGCCATCGTCAACTGGCATCGCTACATTCTGGCCGGAGCGGCTCTTGCGGAGACCCGACTGCGAGCCTTATTGTCCAAAGTCTATCGCTTTAAGACCTCGCGTGGCTCATTGTTGTTCAGCGAGATTCTCAATCTCAGTGCGGCTGATGCGCTGCATGAAGCCGACGCCGATTTCGTCATCTGGTACAACGCCGATCGTCGTCAGGAACGATACCTCGATGATGTCTTTGCGTCGAATCGAACACCTTGCGTCCATGTGTTTCGCAGCTTCGAAGAAAACCTGCTGGCGTCCATGGTTTCGGACAATACAGCCGACCACATTGAACTGCGACCAGCAACGCCATCGTCAGCTAATTTCGCCAGCTCTGTCATGGGAATGACCGATCTGGAGGAATCGACTCAGGAGTGGAGCGACTTCCTGCGTTCAACCCACGCTCGAGTCATGATTGCCTCATTCCAACCCTCTTTGCCCGTTGTCGCTTTTCTCAACGAGCGATACGAACTGGCTCGCACATTTGAGGAACTCCGCAAGGATGGCGATATCCCCAAAGGCTTCCAGAGAATGATCGACGCCCATTTTCGCCAGACGCCGACGGGACAGAATGAGGTCATCCTGAATCGAGATCACCGACTTGTACAGCGAGCACTCAAGCAGGGGCCACGAAGTCCACTGGCAAGTGTTCTGCGACTTCTGGTATTGAATGCACTCAATTCCGCCGGGGCAGGGCGGGGCAAAGAGGCGGCTCAGGTTCAGACGGAAGATCTGGACTGGATCGCCGACGCCTTGTGGGGCCATGATTCGAAGTGATGAAAACTGGACACATCACCGCCCCCAATTCAGTCAATTCTTTAGCAGCAAGCCGCAGGCGACAGCGTCGTGATGGAGTCGGGAATAGCAATCGAGAACGATTTTTCTTCATGGTTCGTCTCGTGTTTGAAACTGCAACCCCAATTGAGGTCCGACGATGGCCAGAAAGACCAACAGGAAAGACTCATCCAGTGAGCACTCTGACGACTTCCTCGAACTGCTGAAAGCTCGGTTCGAATCAAACATGGAACGCCATAAGAACCTGCGTTGGCCTGAAGTTGCGGCCAAACTGGAAACGGCCTCGAACAAACTGCTGGTCTTGCACGAGATGGAACGAACTGGCGGACAACCGGACGTTTTGGGTCAGGACAAACAAACCGATCAGTTCATCTTCGTCGATTGTTCCCCAGAGACGCCTCAAGGCCGAAGAGGAGTCTGCTACGATCGTGAAGGCCTTGAGTCACGAAAAGAACACAAGCCAGCCAACAACGCCGTCGACATGGCCGCAGCGATGGGAATCGAACTCCTCACGGAAGAAGAATATCGCGAACTTCAGGCATTCGGCGAGTTTGACACAAAGACGTCTAGCTGGCTATGGACTCCGCCCGAAATGAGAGTACTCGGCGGCGCGTTGTTTGGAGACTTCCGTTATGGGCGAGTTTTCATTTATCACAACGGTGCTCAGTCATATTACGCGGTCCGAGGATTCAGGGGCTCTGTTCGAGTTTGATGAATTCAGCGTCGACAGGCCACTCCTTCAAGTCGGCTTTGAGCGAGCCGTTTTATGGACTGCGGCAGCCTGCTGCCAAACTCCGAGTTGCATAATCCGTACGAGCAGTTCTCCACAGCAGGCCGTGGAGCAGAAAGCTGCAGCGGTCTGCAGCAGCCCAAAGCCAAAGCCACATGACAGTCTACTCACATTACGCCGGATCCAGCCAGCGTTTTTGCAGATCGGCAAACGCGTCGACTCGACGATCGCGGAAGAATGGCCAATGAGTTCTCGCAGTGTTGATCAGGGAAAGATCGCAGCTGACCACAACATTCTCCTCGGCCTCATGCGTAGCCTGATGCAGAACATTACCGTAAGGATCGGCCAGGAAGCTGCCGCCCCAGAACTGAATCTCACCTTCAACTCCGACACGATTCGGTGCACCGACAAAGAGCCCGTTGGCAATCGCGTGACTTCGCATCATCGTTTGCCAGGCGGAGTATTGGCTGGCCCCATAGGTTTCTCGCTCACCTGGAATCCAGCCGATGGCTGTTGGATAGAACAACAACTCCGCTCCCTGCATGGCCGTCAGTCGAGCAGCCTCGGGGTACCACTGATCCCAGCAAATGCAGACGCCAACTTTTGCATACTTCGTCTGGAATGCGAGGAACCCCAGATCTCCGGGAGTAAAGTAAAACTTCTCCAGATAGAGCGGATCATCCGGAATATGCATCTTTCGGTAGAGCCCCGCGATTGATCCATCGGCATCAAGGATCACAGCAGAATTGTGGTAGAGCCCGTGAGTTCGTTTTTCGAACAGGGGAACGACGATGACGACGCTCAACTCTTTCGCGATCTTCTGAAGTGCAGCGGTTGTCGGTCCCGGAATTGGCTCTGCCAATTCGAATCGAGAATGCTCCTCAGCCTGACATGGATATTGAGTGTTGAAGACCTCCTGAAGGCATATGACCTGCGCACCGTTTGAGGCAGCGGAACGGATCTTTTCAATTGAGCGTTCAAGGTTCTCTGCCGGGGATTCACCGCAGACCATCTGCACCAGGCCAACTCGAACTTCAGACTTCTTTGACATCGTTACGCGTACTCTTCACAACAGATTGAGAACCAGAAAAGGAGAACCGGTTACGGCGACAATGAGCATCTTATGAAACGAATTCCGTGAATAAGCTGCACTCGTTTCTTGTCAACGAAGAAAGAGGAAGGGACAGGATAGCGAAAACAATCCCGGATGCGACTCTGAAACCGCACGTTCGAATTCTGAAAACATTCATTCCACAGCACAGGATTCCGCGCGAACAGCGATGCCTTGAATCCCGGGCTTAATCGCGTCAGACTGTCGAGGTAACTCTGCGGAGAGTATCGGATGGTGACAGTGCATCCGGATCTCCCGGAATTGCATCCGAACGCGTCAGGACAATTTGTCTGGCTCGCTCAAACTGCCTTCTCACACTCGCCAAATTTTTTTGGTCGTTCAAGGACCGAAGCGGCTCTCCCACCATGCCGCAGGTCGACCATCATTCGGATACTGAATTTATGCATAGCCGACTCACTATTCTCTGTTCGTTCCTTTCTATCTATCCTTTGACGATGTCCGCAAACATTTTTGCCGGCGAAATCGCCCGGTGGGACTTCGAGAAAGATTCCTCCGGCTGGGTCTCCAATGATCAACTCGAACTTTCCGTGAAAGATGGCTCCCTCAGCCTCAAATCGAAGGGAGCCGACCCCTATTTCAGCAGCAAAGTTGCAGGGAATACGGGCGACCATCTATTGATGATCAGCGCGAAATTCCGAGGCAATGCTGATATTCAGGTCTTCTGGACCACAGAAGCTGAGCCCCTGACTTCGGAAGACAAGTCCGTCAAGACACAACTTCGGGGATCGGAGAATGATGCTCGATCTGCGAAGCTGTACTTCTCAACGACTTCCCCTGTCACTTCGCTCCGAATTGACCCAATGAGTGCTGAAGGTGAGATGATTATCGAATCAATCGTTCTGACAGACGATTCTCCACCACAGCCGATGGCGACTCCCGTTAAGGACATGAAGATTGCCGAGGGTTTCGATGTGGAACTTTTGTACTCTGTCGCAGGAGACAAAATGGGATCGTGGGTCTGCATGACTCCGGATTCAAAGGGACGACTGATTGTTTCTGACCAATACGGAAAGTTGTATCGTGTCACTCCACCAGCCAAAGGCTCAAAGGATGACATCCGCATCGAAACAATTAACGTCGATGTCGGGATGGCTCAGGGGTTGCTCTGCGCGTTCGACAGCCTGTACGTCATGACGAACAGTGGCGAAGAAGCTCGTGTTGGCCTCCATCGCGTTCGAGATACAAATGGCGATGATCAGTATGATACGGCTGAGCATCTTCGAAAGCTTGGTGGCGGCAATGAGCATGGGCCTCACGCCATTATTCTGTCGCCCGATCAGAAGTCGCTGTATGTCTGTTGTGGCAACCATACACCAGTGACGGACTTTTCACAGTCTCGTGTCCCACGCATCTGGGATGAAGATCAACTGCTGCCACGCATGTGGGATGCAGGCGGACATGCCGTTGGAGTCATGGCTCCTGGCGGCTGGATTGCTCAAGTCAGTCCGGATGGACAGGACTGGCAACTTCTGGCCAGTGGCTTTCGCAACGAATACGACATCGCATTGAACGAGGATGGCGAGTTATTCACGTACGACGCCGACATGGAATGGGACGTCGGTTCGCCATGGTATCGGCCAACTCGAGTCAATCATGTCACGAGCGGTGCGGAGTTTGGCTGGCGATCAGGCACGGGCAAATGGCCAGCCTACTATCCTGACAGCCTTGGTTCAGTGGTCGACATCGGACCAGGCTCACCAACAGGAATCGCGTTTGGAACCGGGGCAAAATTTCCCGCGAAGTATCAGAAGGCGTTGTTTATCAGCGACTGGAGTTATGGCGTTATCTATGCCGTGCATATGTCACCTGCGGGTTCGACTTATACCGGTGAAGCAGAGCGATTCATTGCAGCGGCTCCACTTCCGGTGACAGACATGGTCATCAATCCGGCTGACCATGCGATGTACTTCACCATTGGTGGCCGTAAAACGCAGTCGGGCCTCTACAGAGTTACCTACAAAGGTACGGAGTCAACAGTGGCGGTGGTCCCGGAAAAGGACGGCGGGGAGGAGCTTCGGAAGATTCGACATGAGTTGGAAGTTTTGCACTCACCCGATTCCGTCGATGCTGTAGCTAAGGCTATCCCTTTCCTTGGCCACCCCGATCGAAACATTCGTTTTGCTGCTCGCACGGTTCTGGAACACCAGCCAGTCGCCAAATGGCAGGATCAGGCGTTGAAGATCAACACAAATGCCGATGCGAAGATCACTGCGTTGCTTGGCCTCGCTCGCTGCGGCAGCAAAGATTTGCAGGTTCCATTGCTGCAGTCTTTGGCCGAACTGAACTCAGACAAACTCTCCGAAAGTCAGATGCTGGATGCACTGCGAGTTCTGGGACTTTGCTTTATTCGTATGGGCGAGCCCGAGCCACAGACGGCTCGTGACGTTGCAGCTGTATTGAATCAATCGTACCCGTCAAAGAGCCCGCGTCTCAATCGAGAACTCTGCCGGCTACTGGTCTATCTCAACGACAGTGAAGTCGCGGGGAAAACGCTGGACCTGCTCGCCAAAGCCCCAAGCCAGGAAGAACAGATCCACTATGTCTACTGCCTGCGAGCACTGAAAGATCAATGGACTCTGGATCAGAGAAAGGAATTCTTCCAGTGGTTCGTCACCTCAACGACTCTGCGCGGTGGCAACTCATTCTCCGGATTCATCAAGAACATTCGTCAGGAAGCCATCGACAAACTGACAGGTGAACAGAAACTTGCGCTGAAAGAAGTCCTTGAGGCTCAGCCGACCGGAGGAATTCCGCTGGTCGAGGCGGCAGCACGGCCGATTGTTAAGGAATGGGCTGTTGATGATCTTCTGGCTGATGTTGAAGCGGGGCTGACGGGCCGAAACTTTGACAATGGTCGAAAAATGTTTCAGGTCACGGCCTGCTTCAAATGTCACCGCTTTGCAGGAGACGGAGGCATCGTCGGTCCCGAGCTGACAGCCGTCGCTCGCCGCTACAATGCTCGTACAATGCTTGAGGCCATCATTGAACCAAGCAAGGTCGTTTCTGATCAGTATCAGGGCAATGTCTTTGTGCTGGACAGTGGCAAACAAGTGGTCGGGCGAGTCGTCAATTTGAACAATGACACGATCATGGTTTCAGAAAACATGCTGGAACCTGGTAATCTGACAGTCATCAATCGTGAGGAGATCGAAGAAACGCTCGTCTCGAAAACGTCAATGATGCCGAACGGGCTGATCAATACGCTCAATAAGGATGAGATCCTGGATCTCATCGCCTATCTGCAGTCCGGTGGCGATCCGGATGCCCCAGTCTTTGCGGGAGCCAAAAAGACCGCAGCAACCTCAGGAAAATCGGAGAAGATTATGTTTACCGATGCGGGTCATACTGTTGACTCACTCGATGTCGTCAAAGCAAGTGTTGAAGGCAAATCGGCGGTCTTACTTGATGTGCGAGAACAAGCCGAGTGGGACGCGGGTCACCTCGCGGATGCTCAATTCATTCCACTCAGTAAGCTGAAGGAAGCAGTCAACGCGGCCGACGTCCTCGCCCCATTGCCCAAGGATCGTCCCATTTACCTTCATTGTCGATCCGGTGGACGAGTTCTGATGTTTGCCGAAATCGCACAGGGTAAAGGTTATGACATCCGACCTCTGAAGGCGGGCTACGATCGACTTGTGGAGGCCGGATTTACCAAAGCCCGGTAAGAACGAATCGCATCACCACTCACTTCATCCGTATCGCACTTCAGGAGACCGTGACGCCTGCTGGTGGTCGACATTGGGAGACCTTCTCTGTCAGTGCTGCCATGGCGTCAAGGCTTTTGAACTTGAGGCGATGCTGGACTGTGTGGTGTTCGATTCGGCCAAAGAGTCGTACTGCTGCCGTTCTCGTTTGAGAACCCCAAAACAACCCCGCTTTTTCGTGCACGTGATGTGAACGGAACATGCGGGGTTTTCCGTTTCCATAAGTTTAACCCGAAGCAGCCATGGAACGACCGGGTACGACTGTTCGGATTAGTCCGACGACCCAACCACCAGCGTGGTTGAGTCCATGCCACCCTGGTGGATAACTGCCGGTCAAGATTTTTTGTTCAAAAAACATTTTTTTCCGCAAGATGCAGAAATTCAACCTAAGGTTATGTTGTCGAATGACACCAACTACTCACTAACACCATGAACGACAGCTTGAAATGGTGACTTCGACCCGTGTCGTCTTCACATGTCTCACAGGAGCGTATCCGATGTCCGTCGCAAAGAAACGCAGTGGTTTTACACTGATTGAACTGGTAATTGTTGTCCTTGTGCTTGGCATCATCGCTGCGGTCGCCGCTCCAAAATTGTTTGATGTGACGACGGATGCACGTGAGAATGGAACACGGCAATCCCTGACGACAATTCGCAATGCCATTGAACTCTATCGAGCCACGAGTGGGTCTTATCCACCAGCCTCAACCCTCGCAACGTCCTTGCGATCATCATTGCAGGGCGGAACATTTCCTTCTCCGCAGGTCGGATCGCATGTTGACGACAACAGCGTCCGGAGCTTCACAGGCACGTTTACGGCAAGCGGAACAAATGGGTGGGCTTATAACCAGACGACCGGCGAGTTCTATCTGAACGATCCAAACTCCGAGTACTCTGCCTGGTAGTCTCAAGTGCCGAAGACAAAGAATTCAGGACGCGAACCGTCACCGGTTCGCGTCTTTCTTTTTGTACGCGGATGTGAATGGATTTCACAGAAACCACTGTTCAATCTCTCATGTTGCCAATTGTGAACTAGAGTTGATCAGGAGCAACAGCGCGAAGAAGCCAGAAACATCGTTTGAAATAGCGGCCGCGAGGGCGAGCCATCAGTCCAGTTAACGTCTTAGGACCCGGCAAGTGAAACCCTATCGAGTCATCGTTGCTGAAGACAACCGCGTTTTGCAGGATGTCATCAGGTTCAATCTTGCACGGGCTGGCTTTGAGGTCAGAACTGCTGTGGAAGGCACTCAGGCATTGCGACTCCTCGAGGAGCAGCCGGCCGATGTGCTGGTCACGGACTGCCAGATGCCGGGAATGTCCGGACTTGAGTTGTGTGCAGCCGTTCGAAATCACGCGATCTACAGCAATCTTCCGATCCTTTTTTGCTCTGCCAAAGGTCTGGAGATAGAACCCGAAACGCTCGAGAAACTTCGGCTGCCCCAGGTCCTTTGCAAACCATTCAGCCCTCGATCCCTTGTCGAGAAAGTTCAGGCACTCGCAGAATCCAGAACAGAAACCACTTCCTCGTCGGTCACAGAGCTCGTTCACTGAAAATCCACTCACCCGTCCCGATCTGAACTCAATCACATCAGTTCTTTCAGGTAGTTTCACCGGTGTCAGCAGCGTCCATCAACAACTCCGGTAGCCCTCTCCTGCGAAATGCCATCGCCCTGCATGCTGCATTTGGGCTGACGGGGCTCCTGATCGCTGCAGGATTCAGCAGCTTCGGTCAGGGATACGCGGTCTGGCTCTTCAGCGTTCTTATGGCGTTCATTCTGGTCGGCAGCCGCCTGATGCAGAAGCGACTGGCCACAAGCATTGAAATCGATCGCAGACTCAATCGACTCGCCGACTGTAAAGAAATCTGTACGGAATCACTCACACCAGTCGTTGCCAGAGATCACGCGGCACAGGGATGGAACCGGCTTGTCGAAACGGCCATCGTGCAACGCCTTCTCGATCAGGCGGATTCCAGCCTGCACGAATCCACAGCTGCGGGGGATGACTCACTGATTCAGCGGATCATCAACATTCTGAATGATGGCCTCGTTGTTGCAGACAGCAGTGGAACAATTCTCTGGCAAAACGATTCACTCAATGCTTTGCTGCCGGTTGACAGCCAGGATGATGGTCAGCCGGGCCTTTTACGTTTTCACGAACTCTTCCGCACCTTCGAGAACTTCGATGAACAGATCGAATTGCTGACGGACAATCGAACTCTGGCCCCCGTTACGTTCGAAATGCTCCGAGGACAGGAAACGAACGAAGGCGTACTGCGTGTCT
Source organism: Planctomycetaceae bacterium (assembly GCA_046349735.1). GTDB lineage: Bacteria > Planctomycetota > Planctomycetia > Planctomycetales > Planctomycetaceae > SXXK01. Next base: position 43,526 of record JAXMBU010000034.1, on the reverse strand, counting down.
CACGTCAGTGTCTGTCCGAGAATGATCGTTCACATGGCGGAATGACTTTTCTCTGGACAATTCGAGATATCACACAGCAGAAACTTGCTCTTGAAATGAGAGACTGCTTTGTCTCTGCCGCGACACACGAATTGCGCACTCCGCTGTGCAATATTCGAGCTTATGCGGAAACACTGATTGCCGCCGAGGAAATCAATGCCGAAGAAGAACGCCAGTTTTTGAACGTCATTCTGTCCGAAGCCGGCCGACTGGAACGCACAATCGACAATCTGCTGAATATCAGCCACATGCAGGCTGGTGGTATGACGCTGGATCGCCACGAAACACAAATCGAACGACTGGTAAATGAAGTTCAGGAGACCATTCGACCACTGTTTGAAAAGAAAACTCTGAATTTCGAAACTCTGGTACCGCCGCGGCTTCCCGATCTGAATGTCGACAAGAACAAACTGGCCGCTGCCCTCGTTAACCTGCTGGGCAATGCCATCAAATACACGCCCGATGGCGGATGTGTTCGACTGGAAGCCGAGTTTGAAGGCAACGAGATTCGTTTCCATGTGGAAGACACAGGAATCGGCATCGCGGAAGAAGAGATTCCTCGACTCTTTGAACGATTCTTTCGCAGCAGTGACCCGCGCGTTAATGATATCCAGGGAACTGGACTGGGACTGGCGTTTTCCCACGATGTCGCCCGACTGCACGGTGGCCGAATTGAAGTGGCCAGTGAGCTGAACAAAGGAAGCCGCTTTTCGCTCATTCTTCCGGCATCACTCGCCCGACTTACACCCAGCTAAATCTGACCACTTAAAACAGTAGCAACGCGATGAGATTCAGCTTCAGCCAACAAGGTGCTGTGAACGTGGTTCAGGTGGAAGGCGCAATGACGACCTCCGAACTGAAACCGTTGTCAGACGCATTGCAAAGCAAAGTTGAGCGTGGTCAGCCAAAACTCCTGATGGATCTGGTTGCCGTCCCCACAGTCGACAGCGCGACTCTGGAAATGCTCCTCGAAACTCAGGAATCCTGCCGCCGACGTGGCGGAGTCTTAAAGTTGACTGGCCTGAATCCACTCTGCCGGGAAGTTCTTTCGGTCACAGGGCTCGAACGACGCTTTGAGTTCTTTGATAATCAATTAACGGCCCTCGGGAGTTTCGCAACATGACGAACTCCGTCTCTCAAATGCCTCCTCGCAGAAGTTTAGATCGTCGCGGACGTGCAAATCTCGCTTCGCCGACTGAGCCTGCGGATACTGCCAACATGCCACTCGGCGAAGCTTTGGTCGCCGCCGGATTGATTCGCCGCGAAGATCTCGAAGGGTCATTGACGCGACAAACTTCTTCGAGGCGTCGACTCGGTGAATTGCTGATCGAAATGGGACTCATCGACGAGGATCGGTTGCTGCCGTTTCTCGGCCGGCGACTTGGACTACCGGGAACGCGTTTGCGCGAGGGCATGGTCGACCCGGCTGTTGTGCGAGAGATTCCTCGTAACGTCGCCGAACGACTCTGTGTTCTGGCCATGTTTCGAGTCCATCGAACGCTCACTGTAGCCATGGCAGATCCTCAGAATCTGCTGCAAATCGATGAACTGGAACGCCTGACCGGTTGTCGCGTCAATCCGGTGCTCGCGCTGAGAACAACGATCGAGAAACTCCTGCCTCGATGTTATGAAGAAGATTATCGTGTTGACGACGTCACGGCTGGGATCGAAGAGAACGCGGTTGAGGTTCAATCGGATGTCGTCCGTGTCGATCTGGATACTGTCGCTGATCAGGCCGACGGCAGCCCGATCATCAGCCTCGTCAACTACATTCTCGTCCACGCGATTCGTCAGGGCGTAAGCGATATTCATATTGAAGCGGGACGAAAACACTCGTCCGTGCGTTTTCGCGTCGACGGTCAACTCCGTGAAGTCCTGAGACCTCGCAGCGACTTTCATGCGGCCCTGGTTTCTCGAATCAAAGTGATGGCGAGAATGGATATCGCCGAACATCGTCGTCCTCAGGACGGACGCGTCCACGTGATCATTGAAGGCAAGGAAATCGACCTTCGTGCATCAACGCTGCCGACTGTGCTTGGCGAAAAGATGGTGCTGCGAGTTTTGGACAGCAGCAATATCTCATTCCGCCTTGCAGACCTTGGCGTGCCTCCAATGCAATTGAAACTCATTGAGGGCATGATGCACAGGCCGCATGGGCTTGTGCTTGTGACCGGGCCGACCGGCAGCGGAAAAACGACCACGCTGTATTCTGCACTGGAACTGATCAAGAGCGTACGAACCAATATCGTCACCGTTGAGGATCCAGTTGAATACTCACTGGAACTCGTCAACCAGGTGCACGCTGCTCAGGGCAGTCCGATCACCTTCGCGAGTGCTCTCCGTGCGATTCTTCGTCAGGACCCGGACGTGATCATGATCGGAGAAATCCGTGATGCGGAAACGGCGGAGATTGCAATTCAGGCAGCTCTCACGGGACATCTTGTCCTGAGCACTCTGCACACCAACGACAGCGCCGGAGCAATCACTCGTCTGCGTGACATGGGCATCGCCATGTACAAGATTTCCGCAGCGCTGATCGGCGTTGTCGCTCAGCGGCTGGTGCGAAACGCCTGCCCGAAATGCAAAACCAACTACTATCCGACTGCGGAAGTTCTGGATCGTCTTGCGTATCAGGGAGATCGACGTCGCCAGTTTGTGCGCGGCGAAGGCTGCCCGAACTGTTTTGATACCGGATTTCGAGGACGCACCGGGATTTACGAGGTCCTTTCAGTCACTTCAGAACTGCGAGATCTGATGACCCCGGATCTGAACAGCCAGGATGTACGACGATGGTATCAATCCAAAGGCGGACAACTCCTTCTTGATCAGGGCGTCGCACTGGCGGAAAAAGGAATCACCAGCCCTGAAGAAATCCTGCGTGTTGCGGGAGTTGACTGATGTCAATGGACTTCGCTTACACAGCTCGACGAATCGATGGTACCTCCAGCAGCGGCTCACTACAGGCCGAGTCACTTCAGGAAGCACGGGCACTGCTGAAACAGCAGGGCCTCTTTGTTCTCGCACTGAATGCAGCCGGACGAACGGCTGTCACAGAGGCGGTGGCGGCTACAACGGCAGCGTCGTCCGGACTGTTCGCAAAGAACCGTGTCACTCGCAATGACATCATGATGCTGACTTCGCAACTGGCGATTATGAGCCAGTCAGGAGTCGAGTTAGCGGAGTCCATCGAGAATCTTGCCACGACCACGACCAATCCGAAACTGGCGGAGACCCTTCGCGGCGTCAATACGGCACTGGAAGAAGGGATTCAGTTATCCGCAGCACTCCGAGCTTACCCGAAAATCTTCGACGAAGTCTTTGTGTCGGCAATCAAGGCTGGCGAAGCATCCGGTCGCATGACACAGGTCCTTCAACGCCTGGCGACAATGCTTCGGAATGAGGAACGTATGCGATCTGCCATTCGCGGTGCTTTGGCCTACCCAGCCGTTCTGCTGGTCATTGCGTTCGCTGTACTCTTTGCCGTCGTGTTCTTTGTGCTGCCGCAGTTCTCCCAGGTGTTTAAAGATATTGGGCTCGTTCCGCCGGCCACAACAGCGGCATTGCTGGCCATTGGCTCATTCATTCGTGAGCGATTCATTCTCTGCTTTCTGGGCAGCGGGGCAGCAATCGTGGGAGCGGCACTGTTTGCGAAGACACCGACGTTTCACAAACTCTTCGATCAGATCTGGCTGAATAGTCTTGTTACGAAATCAGCCGCACGAAGCCTCGCCACTGGTCGCGTCTTCAGGCTGTTGGGCATGATGTTGAGCAGTGGAATTCCGTTGCTGGAATCTCTGCAGTTATGCTCACGCTCTGTCTCCAGCCTGCAGTTCAGAGAACTCATGGATACCCTGGAGAAGGAAGTCACTCTGGGACACATGGTCGGCCCCATCATGGCGCGTTGCCGCTTTCTTCCGCCAGGTGCAGCACAGATGGTCATCACGGCCGAACGCAGCGGTAAACTCAGTGAAGTCTTTGACCTGATCGGCGTCCATTTCGAAGAAGACGGTGAGCGACAAATCAAGGATCTGGTGAAGCTTCTGGAGCCCGCTGTGATTGTCGTGATGGGCGTACTTGTCGGTTTCATTGTGGCCAGCGTGATGCTGCCTCTCCTGGAATTCTCGAGTGCTTCCAGCCATCGATAACAAACGGTCACTCGCAGCCGTGATTGTCTTTGCCGACTCTAGTCACCTGCCAAAAAAAACGCCCGACCATTTGCTGATCGGGCGTGTTGTTGATTTGATTTGTGAAGTCAGTTTTCAACTAGAAACGAGCGACACTTCCGTTTGACTCGGCCGGAGCCTCCAGTGATCGTCGCGAAGGACGGTTCCATTCGTTAGAGTTCATCCTTGAACGAGGATCGTTTCCGAAGTACTCGTTTCGCAGATTCAGATCATCCTGACGGTATCGTGAACTGAAGGCATCATCCAGCGGTGCCAGCACAGGTCGTGAAGTCCGCTGAGTCCATCCATTGCGATCGTCGAATTCATCCGATCGACGGTAAGGGTCAGCAAGGCCCGTTCGTGGACTGCGTGGAGACCAGTCCGACTGTGCTCCTACTGGATACCGGCTGTTCGTATAGGATCCCGTACCACAATTTCCGTTGGGACAATTCCCTCCTCGGTATGCTCCGGTCTGAATCCCGGAGTTGGCACACTGCCCATTCACGCAAGTCCCGTTGGGACAGTTCCCGTTCACGCAGGCCCCTGTCGCACATTGTCCATTAGCACAGGCTCCCGTTGAACAATTTCCGTTTGGACAATTCGGATTATATCCGGCCTGACGATAACCGTAGTTGCTGACCCCGCCATTCATTCCCACCGGACGAGCCCCGGACCATTGCTGAGGCATCGGCAGACCAAACAATCCACGGTTCGGAGTACTATTGTAACTTCCTCCGAATCGAGGATCGGCGGCCGAAGCCGTGAAAGAGCGAGACAGCAGAACGAGATACAAACCGGCAGTAAGCAGAGTTGAGAGTTTCATAACAGCACCATTCCTTTGTAGAAAACTGATTGAGGATTCAGGCTGTCAAATTCCGCGATCGTCGGATGTTGGCCGCCACCGAACTCGTCTCGAGTCCAAACCAGAAACGTTCGGTCATGCATTCAATGAATTGCGAAGAGCGTGCCACGACATCAACAAAATGCGTTTGCCGTGTTTTTCGCTGTAGTCGGCTCAGATGGCATAACAGGCCTCCGTTTTTGATATCAGCGTGATTACACATGACGTCGGAAAGATGTCGACAGAGCCAGAAGGCGTTGGCGAAATTGCAATCACGTGGATCACAGTCGTGTAAGAACTTCAAAGCCGAATCGGCCTCCTGCGCCTGAGGCGATCGCGGAATCTTATGCCGAATCGGCCAGCGCCGTGTCAGCTATGCAATGATGGGTGCAGGCCGGATCGAGCGGAACAAGGTCGGCGTGTTGATTTAATCCCCCTGAGCCTGCCTCAGGGGCCCGCGGGCTTTGGCGTCACAGAAAATCCTTTGTTCTGCACTGGTGCAAAAGCCGTTAAACCACCGACGCAGGGTCGGTGGCAGTCAAATCAACACACCGAGGAGTTGCCGGAACTCGCTGGCGCTCGGTCCGGCCTACGAAATGAGATCCCTCAATTCATTGCTGACAGAGCACTTGCCCCTCAGGCTCATGTCCAGATCGCACTGCGTCTCCCGACGCAAATCCGTGGCTTCTGCCGATTCTCTCCCAAACTTCCGCTCTTCGATTCAGGAATGAAACAGGAAACTCCGATATCACGGGGTCAAATCGCCGGCCTTTCGAGTGAAAACTTGAGGGCCGTCAGACTCCATTACAGGCAGAAAAACGAGGGTTTTCTTCGACTCAGCGGAACTTTCGCGATGAAGGATGAAACTTTCGTAACGGCCTGCTGACAGGACTGAATGCGAATTAGCGGGGTAAATCGAGGTCGCCATGACCAAACGCCGTTTGACGGCCACGGTGCACATCGATATCCTGCCCCGCTTCGAAATTTCCGGGATCTTTGTGGATCCCGCCGAGTTGTGGTCGCCCTCGGATTGTTTAGGTGACGTGCTGCGTGTCGGATTTCGATTTTTCGTTGTTCGGCATTCACACAATTGTTCTGTGCGGGCCCCAATCATGGTTGCTCGCTGCGGCTTGCCGCCGCAGATCACAGGAGATCGGCAATGGCTGAGATTGTGGTGAAAGACATTCTGGATGCTGGTGTTCACTATGGACACCGATCCAGTCGTTGGAACCCCAAAATGCGACCGTATATCTACGGTCGTCGTAACCAGATCCATATCATCGACATCAAGGAAACCATCCGGGGCTTGATTCGAGCGAAAAAGTATCTGTTGAAAGTGGCTGCTCAGGGCGGTCTTGTGCTGTTCGTTGGTACGAAGCGTCAGGCTTCGGCGTCCATCGAAGAACTGGCTCAGGAATGCAAGATGCCGTACTGTACCGAGCGATGGCTGGGTGGTACGTTGACAAACTTCCGAACCATTCGTACTCGCCTGAAGCGTCTCGAAGAACTCGAAACTCTTCGGGAGACTGGTGAGATCCGAAACTACTCAAAGAAGATGCAGTCAACGCTGACTCGCGAGTACAACAAGATCTATCGCAACCTGAACGGTATGCGTGAAATGAATCGTCTTCCTGAATGTCTGGTCATTGTTGACCCGACCAAGGAGAAGAATGCGGTTCTGGAAGCCCGTTCACTCGGTATCAAAGTTGTTGCTCTGATCGACACCGATTCAGATCCTGACATGGTCGACCTGCCAATCCCAGGCAACGATGACAGTCTGCGATCGATTCGCCTTGTGATTCAGCATCTGTCCGATGCAATCAAGCAGGGACGCAGCTTGCGTCCTGATGATCACAAGAAGAAAGAAGACATTGATCCGAACGAGCCAAAGGCCGTTCCGTCAATTCGCTAAGTTCTTTGAGCCGAACTGTAAAACAGTGCGGTGAACAGGAACCAGCGAGATGCAACTCTTAGACGACGGTTTCTTTGGGACCGTCGTCTTCTTTCGTTCTTAACACCGCCGCGCCAATGTATTGAACCATCCGGGCAAGGGACGTGTCCCTTCTCAGTTCGTGCCCCCTGACGCGACGTTTTTCTCTATCCCAGATTTTCCGACGGTCCGGCAGTTCACACACTTTAGCGAACGCCCATAATAAGGATCGTCCCAAGGAGTTTCTCATGGCAGAAATTACAGCCGCAGCCGTTAACGCTCTGCGAAAGAAGACCGACCTTCCAATGATGGAGTGCAAGAAGGCACTCACCGAAGCCGGTGGCGATGAAGCCAAGGCCATCCAGATCTTGAAAGAGATGTTCAAGAAGGTTCAGGATAAGCGAGCTGACAACGTCACAGCCGAAGGCCGAGTCTTCCTGGCCGTTAAGCCAGACGGTTCAGAAGCCGCAATGGTTGAGATCCAGTGTGAATCTGCGCCAGTCGCGACGGGCGAAGTCATGCAGCAATTCGGCCAGGCAATGGTCGACACGTTGCTGGCTGGCCCAGGTGCAGCAGACGCAACTGCTCTGATGAGCCAGAAAGCAGCCGGGGCAGCTCATACGTTCCAGGAACAGTACGAAGAGATTGTCAACAAAATCCGTGAAAAGATCGTTGTCAACCGAATTGCTCGGGTTAAGGGTCCGGTCGCTGGCTATGTCCATCACGACTACAAGACAGGCGTGTTGTTCATCGCCTCAGGCACCGCGAAGAATGCTGACGTGATGAAGGACGTGGCGATGCACATTGCCGCATTGAACCCTTCAGTCACTCAGCCTTCACAGCTTGCTCCTGAAGTTGTTCAGGTTGAACGTGATCGTCTGATCGCAGAAGCTCGTGCTTCCAAGAAGCCAGAGAACATCATCGAAAAGATGGTCGACGGCCGTATGAAGGTCTTTTATGCAGAGCAGGGCGTCCTGACAATGCAGCCTTTCGCCAAAGATGACAGCAAAACTGTCAGCCAGGCGCTGGCTGAAGCAGGACTTGAAGCCGTAACCTTCCATCGCTGGAAGGTTGGGGCATAAGCCTGACTGTCGTAGAAAACCCACATCCGCGCGGTGTGTTTTTTCATGGCTGCTGATGAGTTCGTACTCAAACAGAAGTTCACTTAGAAGCCCGGTTTTCCACAGTGAAGCCGGGCTTCTCTGACTTCACCAACTCTTATCACTTTCGTTCAGGAATTTATCAATGTCCACCGCCAGCCTTCGCCTGCCTTACAAACGCGTGCTCTTGAAAATCAGCGGCGAGAGCTTTTGCCGCGAAGGCGAATCGGGCATTGCGATGGCTGAACTCGCTTCAGTGGCCGAGCAGATTCGTGACGTCGTAAAAGGCGGCGTTCAATTGGCCATCGTTTGCGGCGGAGGAAACATTCTCCGAGGAAAACAGTTTTCCGATATCAGCCAGCAGATCGTCCCATCAACAGCTCATTACATGGGTATGCTGGCCACTGTGATCAATGGTCTGGCACTTCAGGATGCTCTCGAAAGCGCTGGAGTCCCGACTCGCCTGCAAAGCGCGATTCGCATGGAAGGTGTGGCGGAGCCGTTTATTCGCCGGCGAGCACTTCGGCACCTTGAGAAAGGCCGTGTCGTGATTCTCGCGGCAGGCACTGGCAGCCCATTCGTCACCACTGACACCGCTGCCGCACTGCGAGCCCGTGAACTGGATGCTGATGTTGTTCTGAAGGGCACAAAAGTCGACGGAGTTTACTCCGAAGACCCAATGAAGAATCCTCACGCGATTCGATACACCGACATTTCCTTCCGTGATGTCCTTGCCCAGAATCTGCAGGTGATGGATGCACAAGCGATGCACCACTGCATGGAACATAACATTGACATCGTGGTCTTCAACTACAAAAAGATTGGCAACATTGCACGCGTCATCGCCGGCGAACGCATCGGCACTCGAGTTTCAACCGACGGACGACCAGTTTGAGCTCTTTGAACAACAGCTCCGCCGAGCTCGCATAGAAAGTCGGGATTGAGGAGGTGGCCACATTTACCACGACGCCTCACACTTCATCAGTTCGATGAGTTCCGGAAAATAACAGCCGGACCAAGGTGGCCGGATTCATCCTTAAAGGTCTGATGATTGTCATCGAGTCGATAAAGTGCCATTGTTGGTTCCTCCACCGGTAGGGTTTGAGGAGGAACAAAATCATTTGAATACAGGTTTCCGCTGGAGATCCGCACCTCGCGAATTCGACCAGAGAACGGATACCTATGTTTAAGTGAGGATCCTATATCATTGGCACCAATCGTGGTCACGGAATCTGGCCAAAGCGGTTGAAGTTCAAAGAATGGGACTTCCGGATAAGTGGTCTCTCCATTTTCTCCCTCAAGCACAGTCTCCAATGGAACAAGTCGACCGTCAATGAACAATTGAAACCTGCCGCTGTCGTATGTTGCGGCCAAATGATGCCAGACATTAGCCTCCAGACGAGTTGCCGAATAAATCACGGCAAACGACCCCTCGGTGGGAGGAACATGAATTGCCGATCCCAGATGTCCATCAATGCTTGTTAATCCGAGACCAATAATCCCGCCAATGCTCAACAGCGTTCCGCCCTGACTTCCGGGTTTGATCCAGGCTTCAATGGTGATAGCGGATTGCTGGAATTTCAGCGGTAAAATCAGCACTGGCAGGTCAGGTGAAAACAGTCGGCCTGCTCCGATGCTCGACGTGGATTCCGGCGACGCCGCCCATTTGACCTGGCTTTCAGTGTTGCCGCCATTGCTCAGCAATGCCATCGCATTTCCCGACTTCTCGTCTGATTCAATCGACGGTTTCTGCGTCAGCAATATGATCGCGCCCAAACAACACATGACTGCAATCGAAATCACGGAAGTCTTCAGATGCTCGAGGACTCTACCTGGCAGCCATCGTCTGTGATGAATCAATTGCCCCGCAATAAACCTTTGGAGGTCGACAGACAACTCTGCAGCCGATGAGTACCGTCGTGCAGGATCCACCTCCAGACATCGCCGACAGATCAATTCCAAGTCGCCATCAACTGCGTGCCCCTGTTGAGAAGGGATCGCAGGTACAGCATGATCGGCAATGGCAATGCGAGCATGCAGATTCTGGGCTTCCGGGAATGGTACATGCCCCGCCAGTAACTCATACAACACGACACCCAACGAATAGATATCCGACTGGGGTCCATGAGCGGTAGTCTGGCCTTTGAGCTGTTCCGGTGACATGTATTTGGGTGTTCCCACGAGCATCCCGGAACGACTTAGAGCTGTGTCGTCGTCAGCAATTCGAGCCAGTCCGAAATCGGTGATTCGAGGAATAAGGGCCGGCTGTTTTATCTTGATTGACGCTGCTTTCTTTTGCGAATTGGTAGGGTAATGCAGGCTGCCGGACGGTTGAGCGGCATTCATTGATGGAAAGGCTCTCGCCGAGGTTGATTCAAATTTCAATTCGCAGATGCAGGAACCGGAGTCGAGCAGGTCCGGGCTGATTGATTCGCAAGAACTCTCGCAGTCGTCCGCTGCATGTTGCGTCTGAAGCAGTATATTGTCTGGCTTGATGTCGCGATGGAGCACCCCGTGATCATGAGCATGCTGTATGGCATCGGCAAGATTTCGCACCATCACTGCCGCAGTCCGCACACTTAGCTTCTCGCGTTTCAGCAGATCGCTTAAGCGTTCACCATCTACGAACTCGGCAACCTGATACGGCACACCGTGGATATCACCAGATTCCAGAACACGCACGATGCCCGGATGAACCAGCTTTGCGGCCGCTCGACATTCTCTCAGAAATCGAGCGTGCAATTCCTGAGACTGAAAGATTGATGCCAGCGGCATCTTGATGGCGACTTGCCGCTGCAGTACAGGATCTTCGGCGAGGAATACAACGCCAAAGCCTCCGGAACCCAACCGGCGAATGACACGGAACCGGCCAATTTGACTTGGACCAGCAGGTTCTCCCTTAGTCCCTGTTCGATTGATCGTCGCAGCGTTGGTTGCTTTTCCTTGAGTTGCTTCACCGTGAGCTGATGAGACAGCTTGTCGGCGACGGTCCTGGTCCAGCAACCGAAGACACCCCTGAATGCGATCGAATCGCTGCTGAAGCCCAACATCCGCAAGGTGCGAAACAAATGACTGCGGAAAAACTGTGGATTCATCGGATGCCGTTGCCAACGCTTCGTCATATTCAGCCAGAAGTTGGCTGTATTGCGTTTCCAGGTCCAATGGAGAGCGTGTCATTTTCCGTTTCCAGTTCCTGCTGCAACATCTCCACCGCTCGCACCCATAGTTTGCGAGCGGCTTCGGCTGAGCGATCCAATCGTCCACCGATTTCTTCGAATGACGCTCGATCGTAATTGCGCCATTGAATCACGTCCTGATAATGTCCCGGTAGTTTCTGGAGAGCCACCTGCAATGCATCCAGAAGTTCGTTCTTCATCACGATACTGCTGGCGGTCTTGTCCTTTTCCGTCGAGGAAATTCGCTGATCGATGGAGAACTGAGAAGCCGGAACTTCCCGTGAGATATCTCGCTTCTCCGTTCCCTGATAACTGCGAATCACATTGGCCACGTTATTCAGCATCAGCCGCCGCAGCCAGCCCTGAAATTCATCCGTGGACTTCCCCGTGAACTGTGCGAAATCCCGTTTGGCCTCCAGAAAAGAATCCTGAACCAGGTCCGAAGCACTGGCCTTCACTTTGATATCTGACCCCAGTTCCTCATCAGCCAGCTTTTTCAGGAAGTCACGATACCCCTGAAGCAATCGCCCCAGCGCACTATTCGAACCGTCCCGAGCCGCCTGCAATAAATCGGCCGCCCTGATTCGCGAGTCTGTTTCGGAGGATTCGTCGATGAACATCACATCCCGATCCACAAGGCACGGTGCAAAACCAAACCGGACAAAAATTCTGGCCCGATGTTACGAGATTCGAAACTGAAAGCAATATGGGCCGCGAAATTGGGCGACTCGATTCGGCCACGACTGCTGGCATGAACTCCACAGTTTGCCGCGACATGATTGCCACTGACAGTGTCAAAAAACGCCAATCCTAAAAATCCTTGCAACACTCCGCGTCCGGTTCCGCCCACCCACGTGCCTTGATAGTCGGAGGATTTCAGATTCCACGCCTGATTTGAGTTCCGCAATCTGAACCTAGTGTCGTGTCTCAGTCAGATGGGATCTTATTGAACAGTGTGTTTTGTCTCGTTTAACCCGTGGCCGACAGGCCAGGACCAGAAATAGCCTGGCCTGTCGGCCACGGGTTAAACGAATGGATTTGCGAGACACGACACTAGGCCAAGCGCGCTGTCGCCAACCCGTTAATGTCGACCGTGGTGGCAACGGCGTAAACCAACAGATTCTTCACAGTTTCTTAATGAGAACCATCGCCCTGCGGGCATTGGTCCTCAAAACGTACAGACGCTGCAGCAACATCTTCAAATCATTTCAAATCTCTGCTAACGAACACATCGAGCTGAGCATGCAAGAATTTTGGCCCCGAATCGCTAATCAAACTTGCCATCTTGTCTCGAACATTCTGCGAGACCTGCGAAAGAAGCCCCGATCGTTCCACGGCCGAGCACGCCGATCGGGAGTTGAGAATCTGGAAGGCAGAACTCTGCTCACCGCGTTGGTTCCGCCGACGGTCTCGACGACTAGTTTCGCGGCGACCGGTACTGTGGCACAGAATGCCACATCGCTCACAGTGACTTTTAGTGAAACTGTTAACGGGGCCAATGTCTCCGGCAACTACGTGTTGCAACGAACTGGCACCGACGGAATTTTGGGAACAGCAGACGACGTATCCGTCGCCATCACATCGGCGTCGGTCAGCGGAAATGTTGCCACGTTGAACTTCGCTGCGTTGGCAACGCCGGACTTGTATCGCGTTACGGTGAAAGACACGATTCAGGACACGTTCTCGCATTATCTGGATGGCGACTCGAACGGCGTGATTGGCGGGAACAATGTCCGTTCGTTTACCGTCGGCAGTCCCAGCAAGGTCGCCGCTTGGGGCAGTGGGAGCGGTGCGACGCCGACCTTCCAGATTACAAATACCGATTTCCTCAGCATTGCACAGGGAAATTCGCACACGTTGGGTCTCAAGGCCGACGGCACCGTCTGGGCCTGGGGCGAAAACGGCTACGGGCAGTTGGGGAACGGAACGACGACCGCCAGCAGCATTCCGGTCCAGGTATTGGGATTGACTAGCGTCACGGCGATCGCCACCGTGAGCGACCACAACCTGGCGTTACTTGCGAACGGGACGGTCCGTAGTTGGGGATTGAACGGTAACAGTCAACTGGGCGAGGGAACGACGATCAACCGAACAACGCCGGTCGAAGTCTCCGGGCTCAGCGGCGTCACGGCGATCGCCGCAGGATACTACCACAGCGTGGCGTTGCGATCGGACGGAACCTTGCGCAGCTGGGGATGGAATGGTCATGGTCAATTGGGCGACGGCACAACGAGCAACCGAACGACGCCCGTCGCAGTGAGCGGACTATCCAGCGTTACAGCGATCGCGGCGGGGATTTCACACAACATGGCATTGCGGACGGACGGCACGGTTCACAGTTGGGGTTACAACAATGATGGGGAACTGGGCGACGGCACGACGGCCAGCCGATTCACGCCCGTCATGGTGAACGGACTTTCGGGCGTCACGGCGATCACCGCCGGGGACGGTCACTGCTTGGCATTGCGGTCGGACGGGACGGTCCGCAGTTGGGGCTGGAACTTCAAAGGCCAACTAGGCGACGGCACCACCTCCAACCGGCTGACGCCCGTTGCAGTGACTGGACTGACGGGCGTCACGGCAATCGACGCTGGCGGCCTTCACAGCGTAGCGTTGCGGTCCGACGGGACGGTGCGTAGTTGGGGTCGGAACCTCGAAGGCCAGCTGGGCGATGGTACGACGACCGACCGACTGACGCCCGTGACGGTGACGGGCCTTACGTCGGTGACGGTCATTTCCGCCGGATTGTATAAAACGGCCGCGCTGCGAGCTCCATTGATGCAATCACTGCCGGTTGTCGAGTTCAGCGTTCCGACCGCTTCCGGAATAGAAGGATCGATTGCGTCGGCGCCGCGCCTGCTGGTCAACGGCACGGTAGTTGGCGGACAGACTGTGGACGTAACCGTCACCGGCGGATCGGCCACGTTGGGGACCGACTTCACGCTAACAACCACGATCGCCATTCCAGCCGGAACGTATGACGGCACGGCGGGTACATCGATCGAAATCCCGCTGGCCATCCTGAGCGACTTCGACAGCGAATCGACGGAAGACATTCAACTCACACTGCTGCACCCGACGACCGGCATTTCGCTCGGCGATTCCAACGGCAATGCTACGGCGCAGGTTACGCACACTTACACCATTGCGGATGTCGTCGACACGACGTCGCCCACGGTGACCAGCACCAGCTTCTCCGGCACCGGAACGGCGGCCATCAACTCGACATCGTTGAAAGTAGATTTCAGCGAAACGGTGACCGGGGCCAATGTGCCTGAAAACTACGAACTCCGGCGGGCAGGCACGGACGGAATCCTCGGCACGGCGGACGACGTGACGGTACCGATCACGTCGGCCTCGGTGAGCATCGGCACGGCTACGCTGAACTTCGCGGCTCTCCCAACCGACATGTACCGGCTGACGGTGAAAGATGCGATCACCGATACGGTGGGCCAATTCCTCGACGGCGACTCCAACAGCATCCTCGGCGGGAACAACGTCCGTTCGTTTACAGTCGGCACTCCCACCAAAGTCGCGATCTGGGGTGAAACCTACAGTTCAACACCGACCTTCCCGATTGCGAACATCGATTTCGTTAGCATCGCTCAGGGAGCATCCCACACCCTGGGTCTTAAGGCGGACGGTACGGTCTGGGCTTGGGGCGGCAACGCATATGGTCAGTTGGGGAACGGGACGACGACGGCGAGCAGCACTCCGGTCCAGGTTGCGGGGTTGACCAACGTCACCGCAGTTTCGACCGTCGCCAATTCGTCGATGGCGCTGCTGTCGGACGGAACCGTCCGCAGTTGGGGCTTCAATGGTGAAGGTCAACTGGGCGACGGAACCTTCATCAACCGACAGACGACCGTCGCGGTTCCCGGGCTGAGTGGCGTATCGGCCATCGTCGCCAGCTTCAACCATAGCATGGCGTTGCTATCGAACGGCACGGTTCGTACTTGGGGACTTGGCACGAACGGGCAGTTGGGTAACGGGACTACGACGTCCAGCAGTATTCCCGTGGCGGTTTCCAGCCTTTCGAGTGTGCGGGCCATCTCGGCGGGCGCCTATCACAGCCAAAGCGCTGCTGCCTACCTGGGCACGGTACGCACATGGGGCCTCAACAGCAGCGGCGAATTGGGCGATGGCACGACGACCCAACGCGCGACCCTGGGTCTCCGTGTCAGGGCTGACCGGAGCAACGGCGATTTCATCGGCCAGTTCCAGTGGATTCGCGCTGCTCTCGGACGGGACGGTCCGCAGTTGGGGCTATAACGCGCCGGGCGTCCTGGAGACGGAACAACGACCCGAAGCCGCCCGCCGGTGACGGTCTCCGGGCTCAGCGGCGTCGTACAACTGGCGGCAACGGACCACGCAGCACGCATTGTTGCCGACGGCACCGTTCGCGGCTGGGGCCACAATACCTTGGGCAACTCGGCGACGGCACATTCACCTATCGCACGACGCCCGTAGCGGTCGCAGGTCTGACTTCCGTGACGGCCATTTCCGCTGGATCCCAGGTGACGGCCGCGTTGCGTGCCCTTGACACAGGCGCCGCCGGTCATCGAATCTGCCGCACCGTCCGCTGTTGGAACCGGCGGCGGATGTCAATTGCCGCGTCTCATCGTCAACGGAACGGTGGTCGGCGGACAGGCCGTGGACGTCGCCATCACCGGCGGATCGGCCACGTTGGGAACTGACTTCACGCTGACAACCACGATCACCATTCCCGCCGGAACCTACGACGGCACAGCTGGGACGTCAATTGAAATCCCACTGGCGATCCTGAGCGACTTCGACAGCGAATCGACGGAAGACATTCAACTCACGCTGCTGCATCCGACGACCGGCGTTTCGCTGGGCGATGCGAACGGCAATGCGCCACGTCGCAGGCGACCCACGCCATCGATTGCAAACGTGGCCGAGGTCACCCCGCCGACCGTGACTACGACGAGTTTCGATGCGACGGACGTCGCCGTCAACGCCACGTCGCTGACGGTCAGTTTCAGCGTGAACAGCCGCGGCCAAAATGTGACGGGGAACTATTACTTGCAGCGGGCGGGGACGGATTTCGTATTGGGCACGGCCGATGACGTGACGGTACCGATCACTTCGGCCATGGTGGCGATTGGTACCGCCACGCTGGTCTCGCGCCGCTCCCGGCCGACCTGCACGTCGTGGGCGCTGACGGTGAAGGATGTGATCACCGATACGGTCGGCCGATTCCTCGACGGCGACGCGGACGGCGTCATCGGCGGAAACAACGTTCACCGTTTGGCGGGCACTCCCACCAACGTCGCCATCAGGCCCAGCCTCAGTGGCCATCCTCGAGATCGACGCCGATATTCCGCGATAGCGGATACCGATTTCGTTTCCATTTCGCAAGGTGGTTCTCACACTTTGGGTCTCAAGACCGACGGCACGGTCTGGCCTGGGGGCAACAACAATGAGGTACGCCAGGCAATGGCACGACGACCTCCAGCAGCACTCCGTCCAAGTCTCGGGATTGGCTGCTGCCATCGCAATCGCGAGCGGTGAACGGCAAGCCAGCTTGGCGTTACTATCGGATGGGACGGTGCAGTTGGGGCTACAACAGCAACGGTCAACTGGGCGACGGCTCACCGCAAGGAAATTGACGCCGGTGACCGTGAGCGGCCTCTCCGGCGTTACGGCGATCGTCGCTGGGAACTACCACAATTTAGCACTGCTGTCGACGGGACGGCGCAGTTGGGGCTGAACGGCTGGCCAACTGGGCGACGGCACGACGACGTCTGATTGACGCCCGTCGCAGTGAGTGGTCTGTCCGGCGTGTAGACAGCACTCAGCCGCTGCGTTCCTCTCCACACCGCGTTGCGGTCGGACGGGACAGTCCGCAGTTGGGGCTACAACGGCGACGGGCAACTTGGCGACGGCACATTGAATACCCTGACCAACACCCGTCTCGGTGACGGGATTGTCCAGCGTCACGGCGATCGCTGGCTGGGAAAGGCACAGCCTGGCGTTGCGGTCGGATGGGACAGTCCGTAGTTGGGGTTACAACTCTACGGCCAACTGGGAGACAAGGGATTTGTCGACTGGAATCCGGATGACGCCCGTTACGGTAGCGGATTGTCCGGCGTCTCGGCGATCGATACTGGGTACAAGCACAGTGTGGCTCACAAGGTCGGATGGCACGGTTCGTTCGCAGTTGCTACAACGGAAACGGTGAACTGGCGATGGCACAACAAGCAACCGACTGACACCCGTGATGCAGGAGCGGATTGTCCGGCGTCACGGCGATCACTGCAGGAGGGTCTTCCGCCGCCTTGCGTGCCCCATTAACGCAGGCGTTGCCAGTAGTTGAGTTCAACATCCAGTCCGCTTCCGGAATCGAAGGATCGATTGCGTCGGGCTGCCCGTCTCCGTCAATGAACGGTGGTCGGCGGGCAGACTGTCAACGTGACCGTTACTGGCGGATCGGCAACGTTGGAAACCGACTTCACATGACGACGATCAGTATCTCGCTGGAACCTACGATTTACTGCGCCGGATCGTCGATCGCGATCCCGCTGAACATCCTGGGCGACTCTATCTATGAATCGACGAGGACATTCACTTCACTCTGCTGCATCCGACGACCGGCGTTTCGGCGATGCGAATGCAACACGGTCACCGCGGTTCAGCACACCTATCAAATTTAACGTGGACCACGCGTCGACCACCATCACGCTGTCCAACGCCACGATCAACGAAAACTTGCCAGCGGGTACGACCGTCGGAACATTGAGTGCCGTCGATCCCGAGCACGGCGATCGCTGGTGACCTTCACCCTGCTGTTGAACTGGCGATGCCGACAACAGTCGGTTTACGATCACCGGAATGTGCTGACGACGAACCAATCGTTCGACCGGTAGAACAGCAGTTTCAGCATTCGAGCACAGGCGACCGACCTTTCCGGACGTCCGTTCGAGAAGGGCGCCACGATTTTTGTCGCCAACGTCAACGAATCACCGACCGACATTTCTTTGTCAGGCCAACTACTGCCGAGAACTCGGCAAACGTGACGCCGGTCGGAACCTTCCTCGACAAGCATCCTGATGCGTCGAATTCATTTGCCTATTCCTTGATTGCTGTGCCCGGCAATTCCGATGCCGTGCCTTCCACGACTGTTGGCAACACACTGCAGACTGCAACGGTTTTGATCGCAACGAAGAGCAGCCACTCGATTCGCGTCCGCACAACGGATCAAGGCGGTTTTGCCCAGCATCACAATCTCAGTGATCGATGTCGCGGAAGACTTCACGGCTCCTTTGAGCGTTATTTCTTCGTTGCCGGTGGCTTCGTCTTCGCTGGTGATTCCTATCACCAGGTCAGGTGATCTCGGAGCAGGTGCGTCAGGTATTCAGGTGAATTTGATCTGTACGTTCCAAAGCGGTGGAGCGTTCGTGGTTCGCAACTGTTCCGGCCGCATCGTCCTCGACGACGTTTACTGGTTCGGCGAACACGACCTATTGGTTCCGAAGTCTCGGGCGAGATTATGCTGGCAACGTCGAAACCAAAACTTCCTCGGACACTTATACACGCATTGGCGATGTCGTGCCGCCGGTGAGTCAGGTGACGACGGCATCAGCGAATTCCAGTGGCCTTTTCAACGTACAAATGACGGGAACCAAGGCGAGCGGAGCCGCGTTAACTCAGTTTGACGTTTACGTTGCAATCGACTCGGGAAGTCCGGTGCTTGTCGCAACCGTTGGAGCGAGCGTCTGCACAGCAGTGGCGTGTCAACGGGTTCGCTGTCGTATCAGGGGCTGGCTGATGGAACGAGTCACACGTACAAGTTCTACAGTCGGGGGCGGGATGGTTCGGGGAATGTGGAAGCTGCTCCAGCCAGTGCGGACGTGACAGTCACCGCAACGTTTGCATCGTTGAGTCTTACAGCAACAGGCATCGACGTGCAGAACGGAGCCCGCGAGCGATCCTATGTTCGCTATTTGGATGTGCTGTTCTCCAATGCCACCGGGCTGAATGCGTTGCTGGCCGCTGGTCGTGTCGTTGTCGAACGATTTGCGATCGACGCGGCCTCAGTAGCGCCGGGAACAGGAACTCTCGTTCCCGTTTCTTCCATGATGCAGAACGGAAACAAGCTGCAACTTGATTTCGGGGCGAGTGGAATCGGCGGAGTTAACGCTGCGGGCAACGGATTCTACCGAGTTCGCATTGATGTCGATGGCAACAGCTCATTCACTGATACCGCAGACGGAGCGTTTGAATTCCACCGACTCTTCGGCGATGCGACTGGGAATGGGATTGTGGATGTGGCCGATACAAATCTCGTCACAAGCCAGATTGGTCGATCGGGTCTCTATCTTGACGGTGACCTGGATGGCAATGGAGTGGTCAACAGTACGGACCGGTTGTTCTCCACTCAACAACGAGGAAAGAAGCTGTTGGATTCCATGCTCGGGTGGCTGGATGACTGAGTGAATCCTGATGCTCAGGATCGCGAAATCATCGCCAGGATCTTGCACGGAATCCATCGTTTCGCGTCGCCCCACGACGGCATGATTTGCCTCCGAGCCATGAGCACATTTCCAGGGCAATACGACAATCACAACGCAGAGCTAAATCTGCAGGAGTTCACTGTTCGCTAACACAGAGGCCTAATCAAATCAGTCGTTCAAAATCAAAGCTCACGGATTGAAACACGTCTTCATGGATCTCTGGCACACGTATTCTCTATCGAAATCAGCAAGAAATGCTCAAATCATCACTGTCCTTTATCATCCTCGTGGCGATGACCGCGTCCGGCATGGCCGAAATTATTGTTGAGGTTCAGAACGCCAGTATCGCTGCGGGCGGAACGGGATTTGTCGACGTCTGGATCAGCTCGACGTCCAGCGACGACCTTTATTCGTCCGGCTACGAATTTGAAATTACGGCCACCGGTCCGAATGGCATTTCGAATGGAAGTCTCCAGTTTCGTGCAGACATCGATCAATCGAATTCGGAACAGGTTGACGCCGGACCGCCGGACTATGTGTTCTTTGGTGATACAGATCCAGGTAACTTTTCGGCAACACGCCAGGATCCTGACACCACCAGAATCGTGGGAGGTGATATCAAGAGCACGGCAATTAATGCAACGCTGGACACGACACAAAGACTGCTTGCCCGATTAGAAATCGAACATCTCACCGGCACACCATTGGCGGCAGTGAACGACACGTTTTCCATCATGCTGAAGAATTCGTTGTTTACGGAATTTCAAAGTGTCAACAATCAGGGAACCGTTGGAGATCTGTCGGATGATACTTATGCATCCCTCACCATTGATGCAGTGTCCTACGCGAATGTCGGCACCATCACAATCACAAGCGCCGCTGTTCCGGAGCCTGGCTCCTGTGTTGCTCTATCAATCGCCTCGGCCGCTGTTGTAGCTTGCCAGCGTCGACGGGCTGCCAGAAGACATATGGCGATGAAAACTTGTCGGTCATAGAAAAGCTTCTTGCGGAAGTGCGGCAGGTCGTTTCATGGACGAGCCTGCGGTCCTGCACAGAGCATGCATTAACTGCAGGTCTCCCTGACGTCGCGAGGTCGACCACGGTGCGATGCAGCACACTGTGGTCGGGCAATATGGCTTGGTCTGGAGACCTGCCATAACAAAGGTCAGCCGTGGTTCGGTCTGGAGACCGAACCCAACAAAGTAGCTCGGCCTGGAGACCGACCATAGCAAAGTGGTTCGGTCTGGAGACCTGCCGTAACAAAGGTCAGCCGTGGTTCGGCCTGGAGACCGAACCTAACAAAGTAGCTCGATCTGGAGACTGACCATAGCAAAGTGATTTGGTCCGGAAACCGGGCATCATCAACGGTCAGCAGAGGGCTTGTCCGGAAACTCGCCCATTCTTTTCAATACCCGGCCTTTGCGGGTAGACCTTTCATTGGCTCGAGCATGACAGATTCACTGTCATACGTTCCCCCAATGTCCGTTTTCATCACGGTCATAAATCTGTACCATGACGTCCGTCGTTACGCCTTCATTTATTGTTAGTATCACAAATCAACTCAGGGACAAGAGTCGTTGGCTTCCGTTCCCTTCGACCATTTAAACCTTCGCCGAAACCCCTTCGGAGAATTCTCGGTTGAAGAACGAACTGAACTGGCCATTGTTGAACTTGAGACAGCACTGGATCACCTCAAGTCATTCTCAACAAAACTTCCTCCGGCTCTGCAGGTGATTGGCGAAAAGGGTTTTGGCAAGACGACTCATCTGCTCGCCATTGCCAAGTATTTTCCTGACGCCGTTCATCTCTACATCCCGGAAGGTGAACACCCCAAAATCCCGGATGTCGGGGAGCCACTTCTGATCGACGAAGCACAACGTCTTACCCTTTGGCAGCGACTTTGGCTCTTCAGATCGCGACGAACTCTGGTTCTCGGGACACATCGCGATTTCACACAACACCTGAAGTGGGCAGGGCGGTCAGTCTTGACGCTGGAGGCCGCTCGGCATACCACTCCGGAACGCATCGAACAGATCCTCAACGACCGCATCAAAAGCGTTCGACGCAATTCGAAACCAATTCCGGTTATCACGCGAGCGACTGTGGAGAAACTGTTTGCGTTATACGGCAATGATCTGCGGAGTATGCAACACGAGCTCTACGACGTGATTCAGAATCTTGGGAGCGTTCAGGATGTCTAAGTGTCAGATCAGCATCACCTTCGACCGCAGTGACAGAATCTATTACGGCGGTGAAACCGTCAGTGGTAAAGTACGGTTGCTTGTTGATCAGCAGACCAAAAGCAACGGCGTCAAACTAACTCATCGCTGGAAAACTCATGGGCGTGGCAACTCGGACTCCGGACCGCCGGAGGAAATCGTTCTTGTTGAACCTCGAACTCTGCAGGCTGGCGAACAATTCGAGTTCCCCTTTGCGGTGACTTCACCGACGCACCCCGTCACCTATCGAGGGCATCTGATTTACGTTGATCACTACATTCGCGTGGATGTTGATGTTCCCTGGGCAAGGGATCCCTTCGCAGAAGAAGAATATGAACTTCGTCCAGGAGACCGCCCCGAACTGTTTACTGGAGAACGCAACAAAGTCGTTTCACTAACAGCTCAGCCCGCAGCGACCAACGTCGGCCCAATCGTCAAGATGATCCTGTGGAGCATTCTGGCGATCATGCTCGTCGCTATCGCAATGACGGCGTTATTTCTGTTGCCCATTATTCTGATTGTGGCAGGGTTTATCTGGGTCAAGAAGAAGGCATTGAAGTCACGTCTCGGTGAAGTCGAAGTTTCGGTACCGCATGTCATTGTCGCGCCGACGGAAGACTGGACGTTCGGAATCCGGTTTACGCCGCGAAAGTCATTCGTGATCAACAGCATTTACGCAGAAGTGGTTGCCGAGGAATCTGCCACGTCCGGCAGCGGAACAAACAAAACAACTCGTAAGCACAAAGTGCTGACCGAGAAACACGTGCTTCGCGAGGGAGGCCCGGTGCAGTTTGAGGCCCCGGTGGATGAGAAGATGACCATCGTGTTCCCGAACACAAGGGCCTATAGTTTCGAGTTCTCCGACAACTCACTGAAATGGACCATCAACTTCTGCATCGATATTCCGGGCTTCCCCGATTGGACTCACACCCAGCCCCTGCAGATTGTCCCGCTGGAATTCCTGGGTGATCAGGCCCAACTCTCGATGACATCGGCAAAACCTTCAACAAGGAGCTCTTCCGAATCGCATTTCTCGGGCGAAACCCTTGAGCTCTCGCCGCTTTCCGCAGCAATAGCAGCCGTCACCCCAGTCGACGGGACAAGTCCTCCGCCACTGCCACTCGATGTTGTCACGAATTCGTTCAGCGGCGCGCTACCGGAGACTGTCGAAGAACTGCTGACTCTGCTGGAGTCTGCCGGCCGAAATAATGCCCAGCGTAATCTCATTCTGGAAGCCGTTGCTGAAGAAATCTATGAGATTACCGTCATCATTGACCGCATCAGCTCATCCTTCGGAATAACAGAGGCATCGCCGGAGTTTGCGAATGGCAAAACTGTTATCGGCCAAATTGCCGGAATGCAGCGGTCCATTGAAGTTATCGCTCCGGAATCAATGAACTCAGAGCTTGAATCATTTCGCCGCGGAGATACGTGGCAGGCCAGCATTACTGTCACAGGCTGGGATTCACTCTACAACCGATTGAGGGGAGCTGTTTCAGAATAGCTGAAGGCTCAACACCGTCTCTTTTTGTTCTTTTCTTGTGACGGCTCAGTAACCTCCACCCCTGAGGCAGAGAGACGACGTATCAAACTCTGAATATCTTTCGGCCATGCCAACTGATAGTCGTGCACTTCGTGAGTCACCGGATGAACGAATCCCAGCTGAGTCGCGTGCAAGGCCAAACGAGGAGCCTTGCTCAGATCCGGAACAGGTGGCTGGCCGAAAGGTCCTCGATACTTAACGTCTCCACAAATCGGATGATTCTTTTCCGCCAAATGAATTCTGATCTGATTCGTTCGCCCGGTTTCCAGACGACACTCCAGTTCTGAATACTCACCCAACTGACGTAACGGGCGAATGTGTGTCACCATCTTTTGACCGTCCGCTGGCCGATCAGAACTGCCACGTAGTCCATCACCTCGATCACGAACCTGATACGAAACGATCGTCTGAACAGACATCGTTCCCGGTATCAGGCAAAGATACTTTCGCATCGCCGTGTGGGCGGCAAATTGTCCGATGAGCCCTTTTTGCGCCTCTTCTGTGCGTGCAAAAACGAGGATCCCGCTGGTCTCTCGATCAATCCGATGGACCGCCAATAACTCCTGGCTTTGGTGTGAAGATCCCGCGACTCGCCGACGCGAAATCAGTCGAGATAAACACTCTTCCAAAGACGGCTGAAGATCCTTCCTTTCCTGTCTCCAATTGAGGTCTCCGGGATGTCGCAGAGACAACATACCTGCCGGTTTATCCACAACGACCAGATGTTCATCCAGATGCAGAATTCGAACGTCGTTATCCCCGGGTGGTGGAGGCAGGGGCTGAAGGCGAAGTTCAATCACATCACCCGCAACGACTCGCCGCCCTTCATCGACACACAAAATCCCATTGACGGATATTTTGCGTCCCTCCAGATGCTTTCGAGCAACCGACCAGGGCAGATTTTGCACGTGCTTTCTCAAGGCACCCAGAACGGCGCCCGCAGTCTCTGATGTTACCGTAAACTGCTGAAAGGACATTCGCGACCACCCCCAAGACAACGTCAGAGGAATAAAAACTGTATTTTGGCAATGAAGAAAGAATTCTGAAGATTCCTGTGCGTTTATGGAACCTGATTCCGTTTGATATTTCAGAGGGATCTCAGTGGCCAGCAGTCAGGACGCTGGCCAGTAGGAATTGCCTGTCCCCCAACTATCAGTTCTTCAGGAATGAAAGCTCTATCGTCATGTCAGAATCAGCCATCTCAGTACTTCACCTTTCAAACCAGGACGAAGAAGCATTGCTGGATACCAGGAAACAAATCGCCGGGGAACTGGAATCAGGCCGCGATGTTGTGTTGGTGCTTGATGAACCCGTCTGTCGTCGCGCTGAACGTATGACGGTTGCCAGCCTGTTCCTTAAGAACTGCAGAGGCCGATTCGCTGTTGTCACCGAAGACGCACTGCCCTTTTCCCAGCTCCCTCAGGTCATGACGGAGCGTCTGCAGGTGTTTACATCAACTGAAGCAGCCGTGCAATGGCTCAATCCCTGCGAATTCGACTCCAAGCAAACGATGCTTTACTTGTCGCTCAACTAAGTTCGGAACGCCGAACAAAGCTTTTGTGCGTCGCCGAATTCGTGAGAATCCGGAGGGATTTCTTAACTCTCACGAGTCCAGCTACGATTCTGTTGAGGCCTTCAAGTTCACTCGGATTTCAGCACAAATTTCTCCGACTGACTGAGAAATGTTCGCGGGTTATCCAGGGTCACCTTGTCAATCAGACTCATTTGGTGCCCGCGGCGAGACATTTCGATCCGGGCTTTGGGAACAGCCAGAGGATCACTGCAGCCCCAGTCGCCCGCTGAATTCATCCAGATTCGTTCAGAACCGTACATCTCGATCACATCAGTTGCACGCTGAGGAGTCATCTTGGTATCCGGGTATAATGTCATTCCGGCCCAGAATCCTCGGTCCAGCACTTCCGCGACAGTGTGCTCTTCGACGTGATCGATCAAAATTCGCCCGGGATCGATCTTACTTGCACTCAGCGCATCCATGATCAGCCGCGTGCCTTTGCGTTTATCCTCAAGGTGCGGAGTATGAACAAGGATCAACTGGTTGTGCTTTTCAGCCAGCGCAATCTGTTCTTCAAGAATGATCTTTTCATTCTTCGTATTCTTGTTCAAACCAATCTCACCGATTCCCAGCACGTTGTTGCACTTCAGGAAGTCCGGTATCAGAGAAATGACTTCTCGAGCAAACCCGGGATCATCAGCTTCTTTGGGATTGATGCACAGCCACGTAAAGTGCTGAATTCCAAACAGCGCCGCGCGGCGCGGCTCGTATTCGGTCAATTGCCGATAGTAATCAAAAAAGCCCTGAGCCGACGATCGATCAAACCCGGCCCAAAAAGCTGGCTCAGTGATCGCAATACATCCTGCCAGCGCCATTCGCTGATAGTCGTCAGTCGTGCGTGACACCATATGAACGTGTGGATCGATGTACTTCATGCCGCACCTCCCGAGTTTCCTCGAACTGCTCCCGATGCCCCCTTCATCCCATGAGCAGACTGAGGAATCTCGTTCGTCGAATCACTCAACAGATCCAGAATCCGCTTCGCTCGTTGAGGCTCACCATCGACAAGAATTCGCACTGCATCTTTCAACGCGGCTTCACGAAAATCGACCGTGGAACCGGTCGGACGAGCTCGCTCCAGGCGATCCAGAAACGCAGCAACATCGAGCAGTTTCGCGCGATGTTCCAGAAAGTACATATTGATGACCTGTTCGCGCGTTTGCGGACAGGAAAACCCGGTTTCAGCCACGATCTGATCCTGACAAATGTTTTGCAAAAACAGAAATCTGAACAGCACTGCCGCGACATTGTAACGAAAAAAGCTCGATCGCGAAAAACGATCGAGCTTCTGAGTTTTTCAGATGAAAATGGCCTGATTATTTTTTGACATCGGCAGCTGAAGGTGATGGTGCAGCAGGCGCTGCTTCGGCTGGTGCAGGGGTCGCAGCTGCAGCCGCAGGAGCTGTGCTGGCCGCAGCACAAGCAGCCCCTGATTCACCACAGGCTGGTGTGCCACATGCTGGGGTTCCGCAGGCAGGAGCTTCACACGCCGGCTCACAGCACTTTGGTTCGCATGGATCACATTTTGGCTTCAGGCAGTTCAGCTTGGGAAGCTTTAACTTTGGAAGCTTCAGCTTAGGCAGTGAAAGCTTCGGAAGCTTGCACTTTGGGGTATCGCAGCAAGTGTTGCAATTGTTTCCAGCCTGGCTGACTTCAGCTGCAGTCAGAACGAACGCAACAGCCATTACACACAGCATCAACTTTTTAAACATCTCATACTCCAGATCAATAGACTCACATGCGTCGCTTCGACATCCGCGACCCCTTGCCTGAATCTACACCATTTCAAAATTCAGGCGGCAGAATTCCTGAGCCACTCCTGAATTCGCTCAACCGTAAATCCAGCCTGTGCGCGGCATCACGGTTAGCCTGATTTGGCAAACGATACCAGTCGCGTAGAACGGCAAGAGATTACATCCTGCGGCGAAGCCGGCCCGCAACGTCCAGGCTGCCCTGTTTCATCTTCAGAGTGCCCATCGGGCGTTTTTGACCAGAATCTTCCGCCACTCATCGCGTTAAAAAGTGCTGTGCGGCCGTACTAAGCCTTGTTTTGCAAACATTCAGCCGCATAATCAAAAGGATGGCTCCGGCTTTACTTCTATGCTGGTGCTGATTTGAACTGCCGGGGAACAGGGACTGAATTTCAATGCTGGCACAACTCATTCCTAAACAAGGGGGAGCTCCCATCACGTTGACTCGGGCGATTACTGTTGTCGGCCGCAGTTCAAAATTGTGTGATCTGGTAATTGATCATACGAACGTTTCCAAGCAACATTGCATCCTGGTCAAGACCGATGGACTGCTCTACCTGCGAGATCTGGGAAGCACCAACGGAACTCGTGTCAACGGCCAGCGAGTCGTCCGTGGAGCATTGCTCCCGGGCGATCAGCTTTCACTCTCAGGAATAAGCTACCGGGTCCACCTCGGTCCGGATAGCCCGGTCGCTGGCAAAGTATCGCCGATCCAGCCTACGGAAATGATTCCATTAATCGATGACGGCGGATTGAATGCGGATTTCAGCCAGAAGCCAGCCGACGATGCCAGCAAGAGTGACGTGCGATTTCTGCGAGATTCAGACCTGCTGATTCCGGACTAAACGCAGCAGCAGCGACAGTAGCGAAGGATTGTCAAATCCGAATTGTTATTCCAGCGATGGACCGTTGGCATCTCGGGTTCCAATGTGGTCTTCGTCGGCGTTTTTGATCGCTTTTTCCTTCTGGGACGGTTCGTTTTGGGCTCTTTGGTGTCGTTGCCCCGCTTTCTGACGACTCAATAACCAACCATTCCTTCTGCAAATGACGTTTCCCGTCATCCATGCGTCAAATGTTTGCGTTTGAGCCAGAACAAATGCCAGGGTTGTCGATCGGACAGCGAATGACCCGGGAATTTGGCCATGTCGAGCGACGATTGCTACAATCGGCCAACTGTTTCACTTCTGCAACGTTAAAGCAAATTCCGCGGAGTCATTATCAATGAGACACATTCCTCTGGCTGCAATGCTGCTGGCAGGTCTGAGTCTGTTTGCCGGCATGGCCTGTGCTCAGGATGAATCCGCACCCAAAACGCCACGAAAACCGACGGGCCGGTTTTTGACAGTCACCAGCCCGCTGAACGACCAGATGGTCAGCGAGCTGACAAACCTGGCCACAGAATTGCAGGCGCAGGCAACTCGTGAAAACCGAGAGGCGGTTCTGGTTCTGGAGATTGAACCGGGGACAAGTGGATTTGGCCATGCCAGCGATGTGGTGCGTTTCCTGACATCAGCAGACGTCAATCGAGTCCGAACGATTGCCTGGCTACCTCGCTCAGTGGATGGCACTCGTGCGATACTTGCTTTGGCTTGTCACGATATCATAATGCATCCCGATGCCTCCCTGGGCGACATTGGACGAGGCGAAGCAGTTTCGGCGGAAGACCAGAGTTTTGTTATGAGCGTCATTGATCGCCGACGCAACTCGCGATTGTCGCGCGGTGTCGCCAAAGCGATGATGAACCCTGCTGAAACGCTGCTAAGGGTTTCTTTGGAAACGGCCCCCAACACCTACGAGCAGCGATTTCTGACACCGTCAGAATTGATGGTGCTTCAGAACCAGAATGCAGTGATCTCAAAATCTGAGACGATCAAAGAAGCCGGTTCACCCGGGGTATTCCATGCTCTGGACTCTGAGAAAGCCGGGTTTCTGGTTCTGCATACGGCAAAGAATCGATCCGAAGTTGCAGCGGCCCTTGAGTTGCCTCTGGAATCCATGCGTGAGCCTCTGCGTAACAACGAGAAAGTCGTTCCGAGAGTTATCGCAGTCGACGGTGTGATCAATCGAGTTCTCGGAGAGTTTGTCCAGCGTGAAGTCCGTAACGCAGTCGCAGATGGTTGCAATGTGCTGATCCTGAGGATTGATTCTCCCGGTGGAGATAAGGACATCGCAGAACACCTGGCTCTGACACTTTCTGAACTCGATCCAACAAAGATCACAACCGTTGCGTGGATCCCCAAAGGAGCATGGAGTGGTGGTGCACTGATCGCGTTTGGATGCGATAAGATCCTGATGCATGCAGACGCCCAGATTGGCGATATCGGAGTCATTACATTGACCGAACCCGGCGGCCAGTTCGAGCGTGCTCCTGAAAAGATTGTGAGCCCGTTTCTGCAATTCGCTGCGGTTCTGGCCAAGCGAAAGAATCGCCCGACGGCTTTGCTTCAGGCGATGATTGACAAAGATCTGGAGGTTTTTCAGGTCACCAACAAGGCTGATGGTCGCGTCACGTATATGTCTGAGGTTGAGATTCAGGCGGCGAATGACGAATGGGTTCAGGGACCACTGGTTCCTGAATCTCGCAAAGGTCTCCTGCTTACGGTCACCGGCCGCCGTGCTCATGAACTGCAGCTGGCGGACGC
This sequence comes from Planctomycetaceae bacterium, assembly GCA_046349735.1. Classification (GTDB taxonomy): domain Bacteria; phylum Planctomycetota; class Planctomycetia; order Planctomycetales; family Planctomycetaceae; genus SXXK01. Next base: position 14,072 of record JAXMBU010000034.1, on the reverse strand, counting down.
ACCATGCCACGATGAAGATGAATTGAGAAGCCGTCTGGGCATTTCGGATAAGGCCAATCTCATTCCATTGGCAAGCACATGGGTTGACACCTTGATCGCCGTGTTGAATTCCGGAGTTGGCGGCTTTCTGCTGATCACTCTGGGTATCATCTGCGTCTATATCGAACTTCACCTGCCGTCGGGATTCTTTGCGATTCTTGCCACGGTGTTTTTCGCCTTGTTCTTTTGGAGCCGCTTTCTGGGAGGGACGGCGGGAACGCTGGAGTTTGTTCTGTTCCTCCTCGGTATGGGATTGCTGGCTCTGGAGATCTTTGTGATTCCCGGCTTTGGCGTATTCGGAGTATCCGGCATCCTGCTGACGATGGCATCTTTGATTCTGGCGAGCCACACATTCTCCGGGATGACGGTCACGGAGAGTTTTGAAGAATCGATGACCAGTCTTGGTTCACTGGCGGGTGCAATGGTCACTGTGATCGTCGTGGCCGCAGTGCTCAACCGCTTTCTGCCAACGATTCCATTCCTGAATCGTCTGATCCTGACACCTCCGGGTTACGCACCAGCAGAAGTCGATGGTCCAATCCTGAGTCCCTCGTTATTTGCGGCGAATTCGCAACCAGCCCCGGTCGATGTCGGCGCCACGGGTGTAACGGCCTCAGCATTGCGCCCATCGGGGAAAGCAATGTTTGGCGACAAGTATCTGGATGTCGTCAGCGATGGAGCTTACATCGACCACGGAACTGCTATTGAAGTTATCCGTGTCGCTGGAAATCGCATTATCGTCCGAACCAGCCCGGGACCCCAACAGACCTAGCTGGACATCGCGGATGGTGAGGAGATCTTGCGCTTTTCCGATCGAGAACAGATCTGAATCGCGAATAAACGCCAATGGACGCGAATAAAGTCAGGAAACGAAAGAGGAAACGAGTTCCTTAGTGTCATGACATCAGCACGTTCTCCGGTTGCGGCGACATTTGAAACGCCCCATGCGGGCTCAATGCGATTATTCCCGTGAATTCGCGTCCATTCGCGGTTAAACCCCAAGCCACTTCCCACGCACTTCATGAGTCACTGAACAATCCTCCTGTCGAAGCCGGTGACGCGGTGGCCATCAGGGACACGAAGACGACAACGGGAGGCTCACTATGGCGTCAGTGTTCTGCCGAGCGTTGCATGTCCAGGCCGCTCCACAGTCAAATTCGCTGGGATCGCAGGAAAACGTCGACGCTGATGTTCCTGCAAATGTTCCAGCAAAATCCGTCTGACTTCTGCCACGGTCTCGGAGTGACGCAGGACTTCCCGATGGCCAGCCGCGACGACTTTCTCACTGGTCACATCGTCACGGTGCGCGCTGGAATAGGCCACGACTCCGTCTGTCCAGGAATTAACATCATGACCCTTTCGAACGCCAACGATGTTATGGTGCTTCACATCATCAGGCACATGGGAATCTCGAATCACCGTAAGAACCGCAGACTTCTTTGTCAGTGAATCAAGGCTGGTCTTCGGTGCCGTCACTCGATCCCACCAGCTCTTCTTGTCCTGCTCAAAAATGACGCGAGTCAGCTCATAGGTCTTCGCGGGCAACCAGACGAACGAACCGGTCAGCCACCGCGTGAATCGATTAGAAAACGAACTCCCACCATAGGGACTCGCGATCGTTACGATTCGATCGATCGATGGATTGGACTGAAAGAAGAAGACTCTGCGGATTTCAGATTTCACTTCTGAACTTGTCTGCAGTTCTTCGACGGACTTCGAGCTGACGGAATTCCACAGACGATTTCCGCTGTCGATCGTCAGCATATGGGACAACAGTCCTCCCATGCTGTGACCGACCACAACCATTTCATCCAGTCGCGGGTTACGACGATAAGGATCGCAGTCGTTGCGAACCTGCATCAGCTCTTCACGAAGTCCGGCTGCAGAGAACGCAATCGGCTCACCAGTGGGATACAGATAAAACCAGAACTGGTACTTCCTGCGAATCTCCGGGTCGGACTGCAAGTCGTTAAACATCTCCATCCATGTCATCGGGCTGGACCAGATCCCATGAACCATCAACACCGGAATGCGATCCGGATCGTACGGCTGCACCATGTACAACCCCGCCACATTTTGTGCTCGATCCGGCCGAATGAATCCCCATGTATCCAGCAGGCTGATATCTCGATTGCTCAGATAGCGAGCCAACGGAGTACTCACGTCGGTCTCAAGAGGCATCAACGAATCACCCACCAGCATCGATTCTGATTCACGCGGATCGAAGATTTGTAACTGCACGTCATACGGTGAGTCATAAGACTGCTCGGTTTCCTCGAATCGTAACACCAGAGTCGCAGCGAAACTCATCCCCTTTGTGTAATACTTCTCAACGGGATCCGGACTCGCGGACGCACGTCGAATGGCAATGATCGGAACACCCAGGCCCTGAGTAGCATGGCGTGCCTTCAGATTCTTGAGTTCATAATCTGAGACGAATTCAAACTCGCCGAGTTGTTCCGGAGTCAGCAGGTTCGAGGGAAATGGAATGTCAAACAGCAGCCGGCGGTAAGTCAACGGCATTTGCATCGACTGTCCCAGCTTGACTTTACCGAGCCGATTCGAAATTCGCAGCAAGCCCTCCGACGCAGCATTGTAAACCTCAGCGGTGCCGCGATGTTCACTGCGCCCCGGATCGGGTTGCTCACCGCTGGTGTCCTGCGTCGCAAAGTACCGCCAGGCGGCTTTGGACGAATCAAGGTACAACTCTGAGGCTAACTGCGGATCCCGCGTCTTCACGACTTCCGCCGCGAGGTAATTCAGTTCGGCCAGGGAATGAGTGGCCTCGTAGTAGTGCTTGCCCGCTCGGTGAGTGGCGGCATGCCGAATCATGAGTTTCAGATCATCGCCTCCCTGATACCCCGTCTGGCGAAGAAACATTTCAGTGCGTTCAGAGTGTTTTACAAGCCCAAAAGCGGTCGTATTCAGACGCTCTGTCAAAGGATTGTGCGGCTTCTCGCGGAGCTGAACAAATTCTGTCGTGGCGCACCCCGAAATACAGCCCAGCACGCAGATCAAGAACAGCGTGGGGAAAACTGTAAACGCAAACTGGCGATTCGTCGCCATGGACAGGGCTTTGGGACTCATTGTGCAGGATAAGCACAGGTTGAAGTCAGCAACATTCAGCCAAAGTCCTGGCGCAGACCACCAGGGAGTTCAACAGCTCCCACGCAGCGAGTTCCAGAACAGAGACCGATTGCCGTGACCGATCAAAATGACGGGACAAGTAGGGTCACAGTTCTCCAAAATCCGGTCAATAGGTCCTTCAGCACCGCTGGATAATCTGGGATATCTGCAAAAACGAGGGTTTCTGTTTTCATCGAAAAGGAAGTCGACGTACGTTCTCGCAGCGGTTTCTGCCAGGATTCCCGTTAACAGCTCCGCCTGCCTTCGTTTTCCGCCAACTTGATTTCGCATGTCCACCATTCAAAAAACATATCCGAGAATTGTCTCCTCGGGACTTTTCCTGCTTGGCAGCGGACTGCTCTCCGGAATGATCTGGACGACACTCACCGACGCAAATCTGTCACAAGTCTTCTGGCCGAATGACATCCATCGAGCCATCGTCTCCTGCTTCGGTGGCGAAATCACAAAGTCTTTCAGTGGAACTCTGCAGATCAATCTGTCGATGCTGTCTGCTTTTCTTCGAGTAACGGGTGCTTTGCTTGGGATGACACTCCTCTCAAGGATTCTCGTGTCGTTGAAGCGACGGACAGAGCTCGCTCCACTCGAAAAGAACTCAAAGAAAAGTCTCCGCTCACCCACTTTGGTATCAATTGCCGCAACTATTGCGCGGCCCGGCTTGTATGCAGGAATCTGGCTTGCGGTGTGGTTTGCTGCACCGCTTGTCGGCCAGACTTCATTCATTGCATTTCTTGCCACGACAACCCCCTACGCACTGGCTCTGATTCTGGCGAGCACTCTCAATGCATGGCTCAGTCAGTCTTCGAACGACACTGCGGAAACCGACAAGGCGACGGCATCCAGCTCAGGCCGCATTGAACTGACTGTCGTCATCTTTTCGATGTTCGCATGGGAGACTATGTCCTTCTGGATGAACGAACGACTCTACGCCAGCCTGCTTGTTCCACACGGCGATTCTGCGATGTACGAAGAGCATCTTTGGAATGTCTGGCACGGCAAAGGTTTCCGCAGTTATCTCGACCAGGGATTGTTTCTGGGAGAACATATTCAGGTGATTCACCTTTTGTTGCTTCCACTGCACATGTTGTGTCCATCTTACCTGACGATGGAAGCATGTGCGTCGTTCTCACTGGCCATCTGCGCGATTCCGGTCTTCTCAATCACACGCAGGCATTCCGGAAGTTCAAGGGCGGCCATGTGGCTGGCATTGGCGTGGCTGTTGTTCTTCCCAATGCATTATCTCGATATCGCCATCGACCTAAAAACTTTGCGACCGAGTTGCTACGGAATGCCGTTTCTGTTCTGGGGCATCGACTTCGCGGAACGCCGAAGAACTGGACTGTCTTCGCTTTGCTTCCTGATCGCGCTTTCGACTCAGGAAGATTTTGCTTTGGTTGTAGGCTCGATAGGATTCGTCTTGTTTCTGTGCCAGGGACATTCGAATTCTTTGATCTCAACTGGCGAGTCAGATAAGGGTTTAAGAAGATTTCTTACTCCGTTCTCCAAATGGTCGCTCGGAGTATTATTGTTCTCCGTCTTGTACGTGCTGCTGGCAGTGTTAGTTATTATTCCTGCGTTTCGCGACGGAGCTCATGTCCACTACAGTCGCTACTTTGGGGACCTTGGCAGCAGTCCCGGAGATCTGGTGCGTACGGCGTTGCGCGATCCAGGCAAAGTGCTGGCGGTCTTTTTCAGCTTTCGCACACTCATTTACCTTGTGATGCTGACGGTTCCGCTCGGAGCACTGACATGGCGACGTCCAGTTTACCTGCTGGCCGGAGCTCCGACTTTCCTGATGCTGAGTTTGATCCAGTTGGGTAATGAAGCGAACTCTGCTGGAGGAAACAGTTCCGCCGACATGGCTGCGCAGATTCCTCCCATACCGTATCATCATTTTCATGGACCATTGCTTCCCGTTCTGCTATGGGCGGCAGCAGCAGGACTTTCAAAGACCCAGCGCAGCGTGCATTGGGCCCGATTTGCATTTCTTTGTGCTCTGCTGACGGCAGTCACGGGATCCATGATGCCGATGGGCGCAAACTTCTGGTCGAACGAATCATCGTATGGCTGGAGGAATCTGTACGTTCCTGGACAACGCGCTGCAGAATTTGAAAAGGTGATCGCACAGATTCCCATGACCGCGCGAGTCGCATCCACCGACTACGTTCATACGCGGCTGACTCACTTCGAGCGGTCCTACGACTACAGCGATTATCTCCGCGCTGTGAACAGCTATCAGCCCGGAGTCCCAGCCGACACCGACTACATTGTTCTTGACACCAGTCATCCTTACAGCAAAGTCCGTTCGCTGGCCGAGGTTCGAGAACTGCAGGTCGAACCCGAAAAATGGGACGTTCTTCCTGATACAACCGGTGGCTTGTTTATCATCCTGAAACGAAAAGCAAGTGTTGATTGAATCAAGACCACATCGTTGTCGTGAGCCTTCGCAAGTCGCTAGACTCCATTAAATCTGTCTGCATCCTGAACGCTTCTAACCATTTTCTGAAGTTTGTCTTGCATGAACACCCCACGAATTCTGAGCCACTCCGATCTGCTGCAGTTAAAGCGATGGAACACACCAACCATCTACAATGGCTGGGAACAGATCACAAAGCGGGATAACTGTGCCGATGCGTTTAATCTGGAAGAGACACGCGATTTCATGCCGCAGATGGGCCCCATGGTTGGCTACGCCGTCACATTGAAAATAGAGCCCAGCAATCCAGAACATAAAAAGACAAAGCCAAACGCCAATGCTGAGTATCGCCGCTACCTTGCCAGCGTGCCTGGACCGAAGATTGTCGTGATTCAGGACCTCGATAAGCCAAGAGTAATCGGTTCGTTCTGGGGTGAAGTGAACGCCAACGTTCATAAATCTCTGGGTTGTGTCGGCACGATCACTGATGGTGCCATTCGTGATGTCGATGAGATGACGAACGCCGGACTCAAGGCGATTGCCCGTCGACTATGTGTTGGTCACGCGGCCGTCCAGGCAGTCGAGTTCAACTGCGACGTGGAAGTCTTCGGCAGAAAAGTTTCTCCGGGAGACCTCATTCACGCAGACAAGCACGGCTTCCTTGTGGTCACACCCGAGGAACAGCCGCAACTTCTGGAGGCGGCTCGATTCATGGACACGAACGAATGTGAAACCGTCATCCAGGCCGCACGCAGCACGGTGGGACTCAGCTACGACGAGATCCTCGAAAACATGGCTGCCGCGTCTCGCAAGTTCGCCCAGAACGCGAAAGAGAAATTCCAGCGTTCCGGAGAGTGGTAAGCATGAAATTGGGCGTTGAAGAATGACCACAGAGAACGACTTCATTCGGCGACTTGCGCGGAGATTTCCGCTTCGACCACCGGTGGAAGTCGGCATCGGTGACGACGGCGCAGTGCTGAGGTGCGGCCGCGGTACGGGGCATAATCTGACTCAGTTCGAAACCGATCGAATTGTTGTCGTGACCGACATGCTGCTGGACGGTGTTCATTTTGAACTGGACAAGATTTCTCCGAGCCTTGCAGGTCGTAAGGCCGTTGCTGTCAACCTCAGTGATCTTGCGGCCATGGCCTGCTTTCCTACAGCGGCCTTCGTTTCCATCGCAGTTCCGAAAGCGATGAAGACGCCCAGTGGAGAGTTCCTCGATGAATTGTATGCCGGCATCGAATCTCTCACCGACCAATTCAGTTTCACCCTGGCCGGAGGCGACACGAACTCATGGAACGGTCCGTTCGCGATCAATGTTTGTCTGACCGGTACTCCGATGAGGGAGCGGCCCGTTCTGCGTTCAGGTGCCAAACCCGGTGATCACCTCTTTGTGACCGGGCCGCTGGGTGGCAGCCTTCATTTTGGACGTCACCTGACGTTTGAACCCAGACTCAAACTGGCCGAATGGTTAACGGAAAATGCGAACGTAAATGCGATGATGGATCTGTCGGATGGACTTTCAATGGATCTGTCACGAATGATGGAGGCCAGCAAAACGGGGGCAGTTATCCATTCAGAATCGATTCCGATTCATCCCGAGGTACCGTCGAATACTTCTCAGGAAAGGCGACTCAGCTCCGCTCTTTCTGATGGCGAAGATTTTGAATTACTGCTCAGTCTTGCTGATTCAGGTGCCACCACGATCATTGAAAAAGCAGCCCGATCGGGCATGACCTTCCACAAGATCGGCCGGGTTACCGCCGATTCACGGATCCAGCTTCTCAGCTCTGATGGAACATCTCGACCGATGAATCTCGCCGGCTGGCAGCACGAATTGCCCTGACTGCGATCCTTGCAACGGGCCGTGGCGAAACGACACTCGCCCCGCGTTTTATCTGCGGCAAACTCTCATCGAAAGAGAGCCAAACACTACACCTCAGCCAACCGCTCCGTTGAATCACCAAAGCGATCCAGCTTCAGACCGAATTTATCCATGAGTGACAGATACAGGCTGCACATTTTGCGGTTAGGCTTGTCGAGATAATCCAGCACTCGACCAGTCTCCAGCTTGCCTCCGCCTTTGCCGAGAATCACGACTGGCAACTTTGTCGCGTCGTGACTGCCAGTGTGCATGCTGCTGCAGTACATCAGCATCGTGTTGTCCAACGCGGTTCGCTCGCCTTCCTGAATGGCATCCAGTTTCGCTGCGATGTAAGCGTACTGTTCGATAAAGAAGCGATTCACTTTCAACCAGTCGTCCGATTCCTGATGCGACAACAAATGATGAATCATGTAATCGACATTGAGATTCGGGAATCGCAGCGACGAATGATCGTTGTTCAACTTCAATGTGCACAAACGAGTTGAGTCAGTCTGGAAGCCCAGCACCAGAATGTCACACATCAAACGCATGTGCTCAGCAATGTCCTGTGGAATCCCGTCGGATGGTCGAGGGATGTTGGGTTTGTCCAGAGTTGGCTTCCAGCCCTGCAACTCTCCTCGCTGGCCCGCTCGAGCGATTCGTTGTTCAACCTCGCGGACGGAGCTGAGATATTCATCAAGCTTTTGCTGATCTCGAAGACTGATCGATCGTCGCAAATCTCCGGCGTCTTCCAGAACAGCATCCAGAACGCTCTTGTCGCCTTTGCTGCTTTCGTCTCGAAACAGCCGATCAAACGCAAGGGCAGGGTACACTTCCAGTGGAGTTGGCGTGGTTGGTGAACTCCATGAGATATGGCTGGAGTACAGCATCGAGTAATTCTTGTGGACCGACGGATTGGCTTTCTCACAGCCAAGCACCAAACTTGGCACCTTCGTTGTCTGCCCGTAGCTTTGAGCCAGCAACTGATCGATGCTGGTCCCGCTGCGAATTCCCCCCGCTTCCAGTGGCGCACCGCTGAGCAGATTGCCGGTCTGCGAACTGTGAATATTGCCTTTCAATGCTTCTTCGTTGTAGAGCCCGCGAACAAATAGCAACTTTTCGCGATGCGGATTCAGTGGTTCCAGAACCTTCCCCAATTCCATTTCCGCGCCGGAACCTTTGGCCCACCAGTGATCCTTATGAAAGCCGTTCCCGGAGAACAGCACGCCGAATCGAATCGGGGCTTCACCACTGGCCGCTGTCGTGCCAGCTTCCTGCCCCCAAACTCGCAGAGATTCCATCCACGGCAATGCCATGGAAACGCCAAGGCCCCGAAGCATGGTTCGGCGAGAAGTCAGGAATGCGGTCATGGTGAGCTCCATGGGAGGAGTGAACTGGGGTGGGATTGGCCAAGCCGTTTGTTGCCCGGCCTTTTTTGGATTATGGCATTCCGGTGCACCAATGTCAGCCCCACAACCACTCCTTCAACAGCTTGCCAAAGGATTTTCGTATTCCCCTTTTACAATCCAACACTCGAAAATCGCCCGTCCGCTTCTGAATTCACCATAGACGATGTATACAGCACACCTCCCGCCGACTCGATTCCCTGACGAATCCTCTTCCGACTCCATCTTCCCGCATCCGCACACGGAATCCGCACAGGTCAACGTGTCATTGCTGCCAGGGCTCCCTTCATGAAGATTACTCGCATCGAATCCATTCCCGTCTGCGTGCCTCTGAAAAAAGGCATGACAACGAAAACCGCCCACGGTGAACACGTCACGTCGCCGTATGTGATCGTTCGAGCTCACACAGATGAAGGAATCATCGGGATTGGCGAAGCAACGGTCTCACAACTCTGGTCCGGCGAAAATCAGTCGACCACGTTGGCCGTGCTGAAGGAACTCATCGAACCCGCGTTGCTTGGCAAAGATCCGCGAAACATTACAGAGATTCGCCGTAAAATGGATTCGGTGTTGAAGCTGCATCCATTTACCAAAGCGGCCGTCGAAATGGCGATGTGGGATATCTCGGGCAAGGCTGTCAACCTGCCGGTCTATCAGTTGCTCGGCGGTAAGGCACGAGACAAAATCAGAATCAAACTCGTGGTCTGGGCTCGGGACATCGCAGGTTCCCGCGCGATGGCTGAACAGCATCTGGCCCTCGGTGTAACCTGCGTCAAAGTGAAGACAGGAATTGATCCCGTGTCGGATGTCGCTCGAGTCCGCGCGGTGCGAGAAGTCTGCGGTCCCGATGTTCCGCTGACAATTGACTCCAACTGTGGCTGGACGTTGCAACAGGCCAAATACTGCCTGCGTGAACTCGCCGATGTAAAGCTTCTGCTGGCCGAACAACCGATTCCGCCGGGTGATCATGCCGCAATGGCTGAACTGCGACACGAAACGACAACGCCAATCATGGCTGATGAAAGCATCTTTACTCTGCAGGACGCCTGGCTGCTCTCCACCCATCGCGCGGTTGATATCTTCAGTATTTATCCGGGCAAGCATGGAGGTATCTCGGCCACGGCGGATATTGTCGCCATCGCGCGAGCAGCAAACCTGCGGTGTACGATCGGAAGCAACCTCGAACTTGGCATCGGAACCGCCGCGATGCTGCATGTGGCCGCAGCATTCCCGGAAGTCGACACGGACGCGTTTCCCGCCGATACCATTGGACCGTTTTATCATGAGGCGGATCTGATCACGAAGCCGCTTGATCTCGGCCCGCCGGCGGCATTGGTCCCTGATGGTCCGGGGCTCGGAGTGGAATTGGATGAGGCTCAGCTCAAACATTGGCGAGTCGACTGATCGCGACCGTCTTCAGGCCGCAACACAATCCACAAGCCCGGCGGCCCTTGAATTTCGTCTTATTTCCCCACACTTTGCGGCAATTCTCGTGGACTGCTGATGCAATTGCGAGAACCACTGACTTCTCTACAATTCCCGCTCAAATGAATCGTCCGGCCACTGTTTTCGGCCGTTGGCGACAAAAATGAATACAACCTGCCCCATATTCTCGATTAAAACCTTCCGAGCTATCTCATGAGCAACACCAATCCGTTCGGTGCCGAAGCCACTCTGTCAACCGCTGCTGGCAACGTTAAGTATTTCAGCCTGCCGAAGCTGATTAAGGACGGCATTGGTGATATCAACACGCTGCCCTTCTCGATTCGCGTACTGCTCGAAGCGTGCCTGCGAAAATGTTGACAACTTTATCGTCACCGCTGACGATGTGAACAACCTTGCCAACTGGAACGCAGCGAAGCCAGCCGAAGTCGAAGTGCCGTTTAAGCCTGGTCGAGTTGTCCTGCAGGACTTCACCGGTGTACCGGCGGTCGTTGACCTCGCTGCTCTGCGAAGTGCGATGGTGCGAATGGGTGGAGATCCAAAGAAGATCAATCCGCTTGTTCCCTGCGACCTTGTGGTTGACCACAGCGTGCAGGTCGATGAATTCGCCAACAAGTTCGCTCTGCAGCGCAACGTCGAAATTGAATTCGAACGCAATATGGAACGCTATCAGTTCCTCCGATGGGGTCAGAAGGCGTTCAATAACTTCCGCGTTGTGCCACCGGCAACCGGTATCGTTCACCAGGTCAATCTGGAGTACCTTGCGACTGTTGTCATGACGACCAACGGCGTTGCGTACCCGGACAGCCTTGTCGGGACCGACAGCCACACCACCATGATCAACGGCCTCGGAGTTGTTGGATGGGGTGTTGGCGGGATTGAAGCTGAAGCTGTAATGCTCGGTCAGCCGATTTACATGCTGACTCCGGAAGTTGTGGGCTTCCGTCTGTCCGGTCAACTCCCAGAAGGTTCAACCGCAACCGACCTGGTACTCACCGTGACTCAAATGCTGCGTGCTCACAAGGTCGTCGGCAAGTTCGTCGAATTCTACGGCCCGGGTCTGGATGCACTCAGCCTTGCCGACCGAGCAACCCTCGCCAACATGGCTCCTGAATATGGCGCAACGATGGGCTTTTTCCCGGTTGATGCGGAAACTCTGCGCTTCATGGAACGCACTGGTCGCTCAAAGGATCTGATTGATCTGGTCGAACGGTATTACAAGGCTCAGGGATTGTTCCGCACGGCGGATTCACCAGAACCACGCTTCAGCAGCACGTTGAAGCTGGATCTGGGCGATGTTGTGCCGTCGATGGCCGGTCCGAAGCGTCCTCAGGACCGTATTCTGCTGAAGGACATGCATGCATCGTGGAAAAAAGATCTGCCAACGTTTGGAAAGGCGGCTACATCAGCTCCTGTCAAAGTTGAAGGCAGTGATGCCAGCATCACCGACGGTGCCGTTGTTATCGCGGCGATCACAAGTTGTACGAATACCAGCAACCCAAGCGTCATGCTGGGTGCGGGATTGTTGGCTCGCAACGCTGTAGCCAAGGGCCTGACTCGCAAGCCATGGGTCAAGACCAGCCTCGCTCCTGGAAGCCGAGTTGTCACCGAGTACTTCGAAAAGGCGGGGCTGGACAAAGCCCTGGATGCTCTGGGCTTCCAGACTGTGGGCTACGGCTGCACGACCTGCATTGGAAACAGCGGTCCTCTGCCGGAAGAAGTTGGCAAGGCAGTTACCTCAGGCGACCTGGTCGCTGCAGCTGTTCTGTCGGGCAATCGAAACTTCGAAGGGCGAGTTAACCCGCTCGTGAAGGCGAATTACCTTGCGAGTCCTCCGCTGGTTGTGGCTTACGCAATCGCAGGCACCGTCGATATCGACCTGGCCACTCAACCGCTGGGCAAGGGATCTGACGGCAAAGATGTGTACCTGAAAGACATCTGGCCATCACAGAAAGAAATCGCCGACACAATTGCTTCGTCGATGACTCCAGAGATGTTCACCGAACAGTACGGCAAGGCGACTCTGGGTCCAGAAGAGTGGCAGAAGATTCAAAGCAGCACAGGCGACATTTTCCAGTGGGACGAAAAGAGTACCTACGTTCAGGAGCCTCCGTTCTTCGTCGACATGCCGGCCGAACCTTCGCCGATCAAGTCAATTGAAGGTGCTCGGTGTCTGGTCTCCGTGGGCGACTCCACAACGACCGACCACATTAGCCCGGCTGGTTCCATCAAGGCCAGCAGCCCGGCCGGCAAGTACCTGCAGGCTCAGGGCGTGAAGCCGGAAGACTTCAACCAGTACGGGGCTCGCCGAGGTAACGACCGAGTGATGACTCGCGGTACCTTCGCCAACGTGCGTCTGAAAAACATGATCGCTCCCGGCACCGAAGGCAGCGTGGCGATTCATTTCCCAAGTGGCGAACAGACATCAATCTACGATGCCGCGATGAAATACAAGGAGGAAGGAACTCCGCTGGTCGTTCTGGCCGGAGCCGAATACGGCACTGGATCGTCTCGCGACTGGGCCGCCAAGGGAACCTACCTGCTCGGCATCCGCGCGGTCATCGCCACCAGCTTCGAGCGTATTCACCGTTCGAACCTCGTCGGCATGGGCGTTCTGCCTTTGCAGTTCCGAGAAGGTGAAAGCCGCGAGTCGCTGGATCTCGACGGCACCGAAGTCTTCGATATCCGCCTTAGCGACAAATTGGAACCTCGCCAGGCCGTCGAAGTCACTGCGAAGAAGCCCAATGGTGACCAGATCCACTTCGTCACCACCTGCCGTATCGACACGCCGGTTGAGGTCGTCTACTACCGCAACGGCGGGATTCTGCACACGGTGCTGAGGCAGTTGGCGAAGGGGTAAGGGCTTGGCGATTCCAAATGGAAATGAGCAACCATGTGTGGCGATTCTCGATCATTTCCGGGGGCAGCGCCTCGCTCGGTCTCGTGGTCTAGATTGTTCTGTTGTTTGCCAGGCAATCTACGCATCATGACAACCCTGATGCCAATCGTGCTTCTTGCATCGGTTCTCTGGTTCTACTCTAGTTCCAGAAAGGAAGCATTTATAACGATGACGTATGCAGTTATATTTTCGCCGATTTATGCAACGATGATTTATCAACATCGACGTCGACTGATTGCAGGCGAAAGTGTACTCGGAACAGTCGAATCGATAATGCGTGGCACCGAGCAGTTTTCTGGGTGCCTAAAAGTCGTCTTCAGCTACGAGTTTTCTGAACGCATGTATTCAGACGATCACTTAACAGGAGACAAATTCGACTTTGCTATCGGTGAATCAATCTGGATCATCGTAAACCCCAACGACCCCACCACCGGCATTCCTTGGCTTTAGACGAGGACAGTGGAACAATTGGCGAATGCGAGTGCAGGCACACCATTGAGCGCCCTCTCGTAAAACACCGCCGCGTGACCATGGGCTTGCCCGGCGACAGAGCTACACGTGATTATTGGGTCGGGAGACTGGTCTTTGGACTTTCAGCTTCTTACTCCGTTGAACTTAGCCTCGATCATTCTACGTCGCTGCTCCGGCCCTTTGGCAAAGTGCCATCGCAAACTTCGTGCTGAAGCCCGCCAATTGTCGAGCCTGTTTCTGTGGGAGGAAGATCGCCCCTTTGCCGATACACCGTAGTGCAAAGGCCGTAACCCACCGGGGCAAACCCTGCGGCGAACACGCGTTCTCCGCCACCGGGTTTACCCCGGTGGTTTTCAGGCTTCTGCACTACGACGGTAGGATCGCTGG